>CAYQKY010000060.1:0-41362 GCA_964418125.1 uncultured Phaeodactylibacter sp. | reverse complement strand
GGCAGAGGCGATTGGTTCTATTGAACACAGCTCCGGAGGAGCCTAATGTTGTTAGTAATTGATGCCAGGCGTCGAAAACAGCTACAGAGTAGCGAAATGTAGGCCATCATCATCAATAGATTTCCAAATAACATTTCGCTCCGCTGGAGCTAAAGGCGAGTCAAAACTTTTTTCTAACAACATTTCGCCTCTCCGAGGCTTTTCTATCCAGAACCAATCACCTCTGCCCCATCGGGGGAGGTGCCGTAGGCGGAGGGGGCTTGGCTTACAGGTTCATCATCATATCTTCCAGGCCCAGGCCTTTGCCCAGGAGCTCGCGCGCCTGCTGGAGCTCCGCCCGTTCCACCTGATACAGGTTCATCTCAAAGAAATCGTCCGAGCCGCCGCCGATGAGGCGCAGGGCCTGGTTGACCTCCTCCACCGTGAAGCTGCGCTCCGGGTTGAACTGCAGAGCATAGGTGAAAGCGATGGCTTCCGAAAGCGCGTGAGCACGAAGGGCTGTATCGTCGAAATTGTCCAGGGCGGAGTTGATATAGCTGATGGCCGTGGCGCCGGAGATAGTTTCCCAGTTGGCGCGCACCTCGGCAATGGCTTCGTCGCGGGCGTCCAGCCTGCCGGCGGAAATGGCGGCCCTGCCTTTCAGAAAGCCGTCCATCATTTTCTGGTTGCAGGCCAGCATGGGGTCGCGCCGGTTGGAGTAAACGCCCCAGAAAAATACCGGTTCCGTATCGGCGGGGAAAGTGCGGGGGACACCGTAGTAACCGAAAGCCTCATCCCAGTGGTGCTCCATAGCGGTGCCTTCTCCCGGCTCTACCGTCGTATTGTCCACATTCATCTTTTCATCACCGAAGTATACGGCAGTGGCCTGATAGTAGAAGCAGGCGCCCATCAGCCCTTTCTCGATCAGTTGGGCGTATTCCACACCGTTCTCATTCAACAGGTATTGCTTCGAGCCGTCGGCGCTGGCCACTACGCCTGCCTGGCCCGGGCTGCCCGCAACGGTGGAAGCGCTGGCCAGGGCAATGGCTTCCATCAGTTGATCGAAAATATCCTGATGGAATTCGAAGGTTTTGCCTTTCAATTGCTTGGACGCCTCGTATGTACCCTGCCAGCCGGCTTTGTCCGCATCATTGGCATACATGGCCTTGAGGCGCTCCGCATCGAGGGCAACCCCCGGGGTATTGGCGGTAGTAACGTAATTCTTTATTTCCAGAAGCATACCCAGGCGCTGGGTTTGCCCGTCGTAATTTACATTTTCAAAATTGTAAGCACCCGGAATGGACAGGCTGTCCTCGTTCTCTTTATTGCAGGAGGAAAATGCCAGCATACAAATCAATACCAATAAGCTAAAGTGTTTTGCAGATTTCATGTAAACTTAAAGTTAAATTAGATTAAGTCTAAATAATGAATTGTGCAAAACTAATGTAGGGGCAGAAAAAAACCAATACCGAAACTTTTGAGAGAGATACCCAAATTTGTGGCCACATACCGAATATTAGGTAGAGAAAGGCGCCGATTTGTGCATATTTACAGGAAGACTGAATAACTGGGTGTATTGTCATTTTAGGGCCATAATCGGTTTTAAGGCTATCAGTATAGCGCTGGACAAAGTCGGAACGCGGAAGCCGGAAGTCGGAATGACTTTGGGCGTATCGCCGGGATCTGGGGGCAAAAAGATGTCACCTAGGGTGTTCATTAACAAGTTGCTTACGAGGGTTTCGTTCTCACAACTCTTGGTCCTTTGCGCACTCCAGGAGGCGCTGGAAAAGCGCCACCTGGAGTGGCTGCCAGGGTGCGCTTTATTCCATCAGTCGCTACGCTCGTGTCCCAGCGTGCCCTGGCTTGAAGGGGACTAAAACTTGTGGGAACCGAATTCCTCAAAATGAACACCCTAGATGTCACCTCACCTCAACGCTAAACACATACGATCAAGATGATCGCTACGCGATTCCGCATTACTGTTTCACAAAAGTCCGCACCTCCCGGATACCCTGTCTCCTCCCCTGAAAGCGCCCCTCCACCACATAAGCATATACCCCGGCGGGCAGGTGGCCCAGGCGAGCCTCCAGGTGATGTATCCCCGCCGCGAAACGCCCTTGGGCCAGCGTACTGACGAACTGGCCTTTTCCATTGAGCAGCTGAACCTTCAGCTGGGCGGTTTCGGGCAATTCAAAGGGAATGGTTGTCTGATCCTGCACCGGATTCGGATAGTTCTGGCGAAGTACCAGGCTGGCCACCGGCTCTTCCCGGCTGGAGACGAGCTCCCGAAGATCTGTCTCATAAACCCCCAGGCCATGGGTTACCGCCCGGATCTTCCGGTTCGAATGCGAGATCACCAGGTCGTAAACCATAACCGCTTCTGCCAGATCTGTGGAGTATGGCTCCCAGTTCTGCCCTCCGTCAAAGGAAGTATAAACTCCCAGGTCATTGCCAACATACATATCCGAAGGTTGCTCCGGGTCAATGGCAATGGCGTTAGCAGGCAGGTCGGGCAGGCCGTTATCCGAGGCGGCCCAGTTCTCTCCGCCGTCTTCCGTTTTGTAAAGATGGCTGCTTCCAAAGCCGGAGAAGGCCACAAAGACGATATCGTCATCTTCGGGATGAAAAACGATGTCCATAGGCACGCGGTCCGGAAGGCCGCCCATAGCTTCCCAGGATTGGCCTCCATTGGTACTGCGGTAGACTTTGGGCTCCGGGCCATTCAGCGGTGCGGTTCCGACAAACATAATATCGTTATCCTGGTGAGAAACGGCAATGGTAAGGATGGGGTTACCGTGCTGTGGGTCTACCGGAGTGGTTGAAGTGGGGTTCCAGAAGCTCCCCTCGTTGAGCGAGCGGTGCAGGCGCTGAGCACCGACGTAGATAATGTTCGGAGATTGAGGGTCCAGTATGAAGGGGCTGTTGAAGTTGCGGGCTTCGTTCTGGGCAGTAGGTGGCGCAATATAGGAAAAGTCCAGCCCGCCATTGTCCGACCTCATGATGTTGAGCCGTTGCCAGGAACCGTAGAGGATATCATTATCCAGGGGGTTGATTGCCGAACTCATCCCATCGCCACCGATCACGCGCACCCAGGAATCATCGCCTACGTAGATGGCGGTGGCATTGTCCTGCAGGCCGCCCATGGCAAGGTCCGGGTTGGTGGGCGAACAGGCAAAAGTGGCGTAGAATTGTTGAGTCTGATACCCCCCGTTACGCCCTTCCCAGTTTTCGCCGTTATCTCCGGAGTAGAAGATGCCGCCGTCGGTTGCCAGAAAGACGGCGTCGTTGTCAAAGGGAGAATAATAAGTTGCATGGATATCGGCATGTACGTAATGAGGAGGGCCCTCCGGGCCGCCAACCGGGGTCTGGCCGAAATCCCAGGCGTTCCAGAAGGACTTTTTCTGTATGGAAAGGCCTCCGTTGGTTGATTTATAGGTGTCGATCCCTGCCCATATCACATTGTCCGGGTTATTGGGTTTGATGGCCACATCGTGAGAATACCAGCCCTGATAGCTGGCCACGTCGGAAGAATTGGCCAGGCCCCAGGTTGCGCCTCCGTCATCGGAGCGGAACAGGCCGATACCCACCTGGGAATCTGCCATGGAAATATAAATGATATCCGGGTTGGAAGGGCTGATGGAGATCAGCGACCTGCCGGTGAAGGTATCAGGCAATTCATTCAGGAGGAGGAACGTGTCGCCTCCGTCTTCCGATTTGAAAATGCCAGCCCCGGGGCTGTTGTGCCCCCCATGAGAAAGGAAGATTATATTGGTGTCAACGGGATGGATCTCGACATCCACTCCCATGGGAAAATCGTGCACCAGTACCCAGTCCGCTCCCGCGTTGTGTGACCGGAAAACACCCTCGGTGGTTGCGGCAAAGACCGTATTGGGGTTCTGTTCATTAACCACCACATCCCAGATGCCCTTCATTTCTTCATAGCTCCAGTCGATGGATTTCTCCCAGGACTGGCCGCCATCCGTCGTCTTGAGCAGGCCCGAGCCGTAGGAGCCCCGGGTCAGTCGGTCGTATACCCCGGGCGCGGCAACCTCATAGTTGTAGACTTCCCCCGTACCGACATACATCACATCCGGGTCGGAGGGGTCGATGGCAATTGAGCTGACGCCGATGACGGGGTGGCCCAGAGGAACGCGCTCCCAGGCCTGCGCCCCTACCCCGGCGGTAGTGGACTTCCACAGGCCGCCTCCGGCGGAACCGGCATATAGGATGTTGGGGTCATTCGGGTGAAAAGCGAGGCAGAGCGTACGGCCGCCGAAGTTTTTGGGGCCCAGCGCCTCCCATTCCGGGTTGGCTCCCCGGAAGCTGGCCGCCAGTTGCTTTTGTTCAAAAGCCTGGTGGAAGTTGCGCTGCCAGATCCGGCCCTGAGGGTAAGCTCGATAGAGGGCCCAGGCCTCCATGGCCAGTGCGGCGCCTCCCTTTTTGGGTTCCCCTTCACTGGTTTGCTGCGCGCAGGAAACAAGCAGCATACCAAGCAAAGCAGCCAGCATGGCTGCAGCAGCGTATCTTTTCATCATGTCTGTTTTTGTTTTCGGAAAAATGACATTTGAATGCATCCCAGGTATGGTTAAAGGTACGTATTGGCCTTGATAATACGGAAAAGAAAAGATGTGGGAATTGTCGTACAGAAGGCGGGAGGGGTAAGGACAGCAGCCATGAACAAGCCTTCTTCAAAATAAGTAGGCGGACATATTTTGGCTCGAGCCAGGGCACGGTGGAAAACCGCACCCGGGCAGAACCCAGGTGGTGCATTCCCTGTACCACCTGGGTTCTACCCGGGTTTTTACTTAAATTAATTCTGCCCGGCTACTTATTACTACTTTGTTAACTTAAAACCGTGGCGCCGGAGGTCGGCCAGGCGCTGCTCATGCCTCTTTTGGATCAGGCCCCAGACGTCTTGTTGAGAGGCGGCTTTGCGGGGCAAGGTTGATGCCAAAAAGAACTTGATATCCGGGCAAGACAGCAGAGGCACCCCTTGCTCATGGAGTACCTTTTGTTCCAGGATGTAATGTAAGGCCATGATTGTTAGGGTGATATGGTGATGCCATGCTCTCCACCCTCTAACCTGGTAATCCGTCATGCCTAAAACATCTTTGCAGTCTTGGATGCCTCTCTCTACCCAGTAGCGCTGCATCTGCCGGTACAGTGCGCCCCAATCTGATAGGCGCTGTTGGGATAAGCTCACATCGTTAGTCAAGCTATACTTCACTTCACTTCCGTCCACATTACGGCTTATAATTAAGCGCAGGTGTTCTACCTTATCCGTATTCGGCCGTTTAGCTTTCCATATATGTGTCCCCGCCAACCCAATCATAGCTTATTTGCCCTTCCATCTCCTGGATCATTTCCAGGGCCAATTCCGGCTTGGTTCTGTAAACTTGCTCCGCTTTGGGGATGCCTGCCTTCTTACATCTTTTCTTATCTCAGATGCCCATTCCTTAGGCAAATACAGTCGCCCGTTTACCATACCTACGTCATCCCCTTGGCTAAGAGCGGCCAGGACAGCTACCTGCCCATTATCTACCTTGCCTATGCTGCCCAGATACTGGCGGGCTACTCCTACCGATTCCTTGCCGCTTTTGAGGTGTCCGCTTTCATCTAAGATCAGGCCTTTCAGCTCAGCCCGGCCTTCGAACATTTGGCTCATGTCACAGCGCACAGCACTCAGAACCGGCTTGTGATCCCAGGGAGGTTCACTGATAAAATACTGCAACTGTTGATAATCGCTTTGTTCGATCCGCTCGTTCATCCGCTCAATATTGTGCTTGCCTTCATGGAATAAGCCCTCAAGAAAATCTTTGGCTTTCTCTATATGGCTATGGCGATACACTTTGAACAAGGGCCCATAACGTTCCGCATAACGGTGAAGCCCTCTTCGGCTTAATGTCTTTTTTTCATATTTTTATTTTTTTAAGCTCAAATTTAGTCATTTGTCCAAGCCCAAGGCTGTGCCGCTGCTACGCAGCTCAATTACACCCCTGGGCTCATAGCCAGGGGCGTCAGCCCCTGGTAAATGATTGAGGGGGCATTAAGAGATGGAGGCCGGATTTGAAAGTGGCCTTTTTTAGCTCAAAGGCTGGCCTCCAAACATGCTCTAAGCTCCGTAGGAGTGACAGAACGAGAATAATGGAGCTCTCTGTCGCTCCTACGGAGCTTATTTCCCCGTGGCCCCTAACCCGGAGCTAACTCTCCGGGCTATGGACTACCGCCGCTACGCGGCTTTATTTTAAGTTAACAAAGTAGGCTTAGATTGAATCAGAGAATTAGCCCCTCACCAGGAAAGGGCTAGGCGAGGCCTTTCACTTCCCTTCAACCCCAACCGGCGTCTCCTCCAAATACTCCACCAGATCGTCGAGCTCCCAGGCATCCTCGATGCGAAACTCCCCGATCCGGGTCCGCCGCAGGGCGGTTAGGTAGGCGCCGCTTCGGGCCGCCTTACCGAAATCGTGGGCCAGAGAGCGTATGTAGGTACCCTTGCTGCAGCGAACCCTGAAGTCCACATCTGGCAGTTCTATGCGGGTGAGGGAGAACTCATAGATCGTGACCGGGCGGGGTTCCACTTCCACTTTTTCCCCCTTGCGGGCCTTCTTATAAAGGGGCTGCCCGTCCACCTTAATGGCGCTGAAAATAGGCGGCACCTGTTCTATATCGCCCAGGAATTGCTGACGGGCCTGTTCCAGTAATTCCGGTGTAATGTGGTTGATGGGGAAGGATTCCTCCACGTCGCTTTCCGCATCGAAGGAAGGGGTGGTGGCTCCCAGGCGCAAGGTTCCGGTATATTCTTTGGGAAGGCCCTGATATTCGGCCAGCTTCTTGGTGAACTTGCCCGTGCAGATTATCAGCAGGCCGGTGGCCATGGGATCGAGGGTGCCGGCATGGCCTACCTTGATCTTTTTCACCTTCAACCGGTGCTTGAGTTTGTAACGGATCTTATTCACTACGTCGAAGGAAGTCCAGCCCTGAGGTTTGTCAGCCAGAAGCATAGCTCCCCCCAGAAAGTCGTATCGCGGAAGAGGGTTATCTTCAGCATTCATTACATTGATGTTTGGCGATGTGGATTTTTATTAACTGAAAACGTAAGATGCAATCGCAATAGCCGCAATGATAAAACAATATAGAGAAAAATAAGCCAACTTGCTATTTTTTACCAGCTTAATCATCCATAGGCAGGCCAGCGCGCCGGTGAAGAAGGCAGCAGTGAAACCAACGGCCAGGGGAAGGAAACCGATCTTCGCCTGCGCAATCTCCCCGCTCAGCAGGTCCATGGCCATTTTTCCGAGAATAAGCGGTACGACCATCAGGAAGGAGAAGCGCGCGGACCGCTCCCGGTCGATTCCCAGCATGACGGAAGTAGAAATGGTGGCCCCCGACCTGGAAATGCCGGGTAGAATAGCTATTGCCTGGGCAATACCGATGATCAAAGCGTTGTAGTAGCTCACTTTTTTATTCGTCAGCCGGGCCCGGTCGGCCAGGAAGAGCAACAGGCCAGTGATGACCAGCATCATGCCGACCAGCAGTATCTGGCGGTCAAATAACTGTTCGAGGTAGCTTTCCAGCAACAACCCTACGGCTACCGCCGGCAACATGGAAACGATGATCTTCAGGGAAAACTGGGTTTCTTCATTCCACTTGAACTGAAACAGGCCCTTAAAAATATCGATAACGTCTTTCCGGAAGATGACAAGGGTGCTCAATGCCGTAGCGGCGTGCAGGGTCACCGTCATCAAAAGGCTTTCTTCAGCCAGGGAAGTATCCCCCAGGTAGTACTTCGCCAGTTCGAGATGGCCGCTGCTGCTCACCGGCAGGAATTCCGTCAGCCCCTGTATAACTCCCAGGATGGCGGCCCTAAGTAGGTCATTCATCTATGCTCGCTTAAAAATGGCAATGATCTCGATAATCAACCCTGCCAAAATCACCATGGGGGCGATGAGGGTGCGGCGGGTACTATAAATGATGCTATCGTCCCAGACATCGGGGCTGGGCATCGCCCCCCCGCTCATCAGGAACAGGCCGATAGCGATCAGCAAGGCGCCGGCGCCCATCAGAAGATAATTCTGGCGGCCGAACTGCAGCTCTTCCTTGCGGGAGGATTCCGGGGCCGCCGCCCGCCGGCGGGAGGTGGTGGGAGTAGGTTTCTTCTTTTGGGTCGTTACAACAACCTTCTTTTTGGGTGGTTTACTCTTACTCATTATTGTTATTTGAATGTTTGTTCCGGTTTCAATACAGGTCGTCAACTCTCATTTTCAGGTATTTCCGCACGACATAGTAGGTACTCAGGGTATTGATCGCCATCCCCAGGGCCAGAAGCAGGGCAAAAAGCATCCCGATACCCGCCCAGTCGACGAGGCTGCGCAGCCCGGGAATGTCACTTTGTACCCACAGGAAAAGTAAAAACAAGCCAACTGAGGCGATCAGGCCGCTGAGCAGCCCGTGCCAGGCCCCGCGCTGGATATACGGATGACTAATGAACTCCCATGAGGCGCCCACCAGTTCCATGTTCTTGATGAGGAAACGGTTGGCATACAGCGCCAGCCGAACCGTGTTGTGGATCAGCGCGATCGAGATAAAAATGAAAAACGCCAGCACAACGAGGGCGATGAGGCTGACCGACCGAATATTTTCCGCGATCTCATTGACCAGGCCTTCCTGGTAATAGACATCAACAACCCCCGGCTGCTCGATGAGCCGGGTGCGGATCGCCTTCAGGCTGTCGGGCGCCAGGTAAACGGCCTTCACATTGAAGGTGAAAACATCGTAAAGTGGGTTGGGAAGGTCCAGCTTGAGAAAATCTTCCCCGAAATCCTCTCGCATCATTTCCGCTGCCTGCTCCTTACTGGTAAATTCCACCGAACCCGGTATGGCAAAAATGCTTTGCTCTATCCCCTGCCGTATGGCCTCAACCTCCGATTTCTGCACATCGGGTTGCAGCTCCACGATCAGGTTTACCCGCTCCTTAAGGCTGCGTACCAGCTGCCGGGCATTGAAGATCACCATGGCGAAGAAACCCAGAACGAACAGCACCAGTGCAACACTGATGATCGAATAGAAGTAGTTGGGCTTCATTCTCCCCGTGGTATGTGCGCTGGTTTCAACCATTGTCTTAAAATTGCTGCGCAAAATTATAAAATATACGCTAATCCACTATCGTAATACCCGTTGCATTCAATTTATTGCCTGTGAATGCGTTATTATACTGGCTAATTGCAGGTTTTGTTACAGAAGAACCCGTTTTGTATACTTCCATTGCAGGAGTATTGCCGCGAAAAAAACAGGCCGGCGGGCAACTCACAGAGGAAAGGATACGTAGAACACAGCAGCAAGGACACAACCACTTCGCACCATACTCAGAGGAAAGAAAAAAACTACACTTACAAGATTATGAAACGGCTGACTTATTATATCGCCTTATCCATAACGCCCCTCTTTTCATCCGGGCAGGTCTATTTGAATAACGCTTCTTTTGAAGGCACTCCGCAGGATGCTACCGTACCTGCCGGCTGGTTTCCCTGCGAACTGGGGACAACGCCCGACATCATGCCGGGCCCCTGGGGGGTTTATCAGGAGGCATCCGAAGGAGACACCTACGTCGGCCTCATCACCCGGGAAGACGGCTCCTGGGAAAGTATCGGCCAGCGGCTGACCCAGGCCCTCAAGCCCAAGGAATGCTACACGTTCACCCTCGAACTGTCCCACTCCGATACCTACGCCGGATACAACAAGCCCCTGGGCGTACGCATCTGGGGCGGGGCCACCAGGTGCGAAAAAGGGCAGGAAATCTTTAAAACAGGCCTGATCAAAAGCACGGATTGGGAAAAGTATGAAGTGCAATTCGTTCCCAAGCAAAGCATACGGTACATCCTCATCGAAGCATTTTACAAGGATGGCCCCTTCTCCTATCAGGGCAATATCCTGATCGACAATATCTCTCCGATCAAGAAGTGTGTGCGGGCCTCGTTGGATTAAGCGGGAAGTCGGAAATGGGAAGGCGGAAGGCGGAAAAGCTGGCAGAAAGCAGCCATCACAGAGCCTGTTCCAATTTCCCACTTCCCGACTTCCCACTTCAAACTTCCTTTTGTTAAGGAAGCTCTATTTTTTATGGTGCCAAGCCCCTTTCGCCCTCTTTCCGCCACCCCCCGGCGAGACAATGTTCCGCCTTCCGACTTCCGACTTTTGGTTCCCCTATGCACCTCAATGCCTTCCCACTTCCCTCTTCCCTACTGCTCTCTCTCCGCCCGCTGTTCCATTTCCTGCATGACCCGCTCGGTCTTTTCCACCAGGGCTCTCCAGTCTTCCTCCAGTTCCCGCCGCTGCGCGCTGTCGGTAACGATGCGCTGGCCTTCATTGCCGTAAGATTCCACTCCCGGGCTGCCTAATTTGGTTTCCAGAGAGCGTTGCTGCCGCTCCAGGTCAGCGATCTGATCCAGCAGTTCCCGGTTGTTTTCCAGTTGTTCGGCTTTGCCTTTGAGGTTGTCGATCAGCCCTCCGACCTTGTCGACGGCGTCGTCGTACTTGCCTTCATCGAATTTCTGCTTTTCCGTCTTCAGTAAACCCACTGCCGACTTGGTCAGGTCCTTGATATCGGAAAAGATCTCTTTGGACTGGGCCTTTTCCTCGGGGGTACCGAAAAAGTAGTTGTACACCAGGATGCCGGCCACCAGAAAAAGGGCCAGTTTAATTAAGCTTCTCAGCATGTTGTTTTTAGTTTTTTTCAAAATTACGAAAAAGTAGAACACGCGGGAAAATTGGAGCGCTCAACACCCCATTTTCTGATGTCCTATGCTCTTAACGTTCTAAGCGCCAAAAACTATCCAATTCTTGTGCATTTTACCTATTTTCGCCCCTTCAGAGCATATTTGGAGGCCAATATCGCCTTTCAGCCCTGGGCTGCGAATATGCCCTCAGGAGTGAACTTTTTCAGAAAAAAAGCACTTGGAAAACGACAGTAGACAGGATTCAAAGATTAACAGCCCGCCTGCTGAGCCGCAGGCCGGCAGGGATTAACCGGACAGCGGCATTTCCATACGGAAATTTTTAGAATAAAGGACAGCAAACACAGGAACCATGGATTATAACCCACGAGACATTGAAAAGAAATGGAAAAGGTACTGGGATGACAATGGCGTTTACAAAGTCAGCAACAACAGCAACAAGCCCAAGTACTATGTTCTGGACATGTTCCCCTACCCTTCCGGGGCCGGGCTGCATGTCGGGCACCCGATCGGATATATTGCCTCCGATATTTTTGCCCGTTACAAGCGGTTGAACGGGTTCAACGTCCTGCACCCAATGGGTTACGATTCTTTTGGCCTTCCGGCCGAACAGTATGCCATACAGACGGGCATCCACCCGGCTGATTCCACCGAGCAAAACATAGAAAGCTTCCGCGCCCAGCTGGATAACCTGGGCTTTTCTTTCGACTGGAGCCGGGAGGTCCGCACCAGCGACCCCGCCTATTACAAGTGGACGCAGTGGATCTTTATGCAGTTGTACAAGCACTACTACGACAATGATGCCGGCAAAGCGCTGCCGGTAAGCCGGTTGGTGGAGCGCTTTGCAAGGGAGGGCAATGCCGGCGTCAACGCCGTTTGCGACGAGGAGACGCCCACCATTACCGCTGAAGAATGGACCGCCATGAGCGAAGCGGAGCAGCAACTGTTCCTCCTGAAATACCGCCTGACCTTCCCGGAGGAGAGCTATGTGAACTGGTGTCCCGCCCTGGGTACGGTACTGTCCAATGACGAAGTGAAGGACGGCGTCAGCGAGCGGGGCGGTTACCCCGTCGAGCGCAAGCGGATGAAACAATGGAGCATGCGCATCACGGCCTACGCCGACCGCCTGCTGGCCGGCCTGGATGAGATCGACTGGCCGGAAAGCCTGAAAGAACAGCAGCGCAACTGGATCGGCCGCTCGCAGGGCGCCAGCGTCCGCTTCGCCCTGGAAGAGGACCCCGGAACCAGAATCGAGGTATTCACTACACGAGTAGACACCATCTACGGCGTCACCTTCATGTGCCTGGCCCCCGAACACGAACTTGTGCAGCGCATCACCCAACCGGAACACCGGGAAGCGGTAGAAAAATATATCAAATGGACGGCTTCCCGCTCAGAGATCGAACGCATGGCGGAGGTGAAACAGGTGACCGGTGAATTTACCGGCAGTTATTGCATCAACCCCTTCAACGGGGAGAAGGTGCCCATTTATATTGCCGACTACGTCCTGGCCGGTTACGGCACCGGAGCGGTCATGGCCGTGCCTTCGGGCGACCAGCGCGACTGGAACTTCGCCAAGCACTTCGGCCTGCCCATCGTTCCCATCCTCGACGCCCAGCAGAATATGGACGAGGCTGCCGACGACACCAAGGAGGGCAGCTACATCAATTCCGGCATGATCAATGGCCTGACTTATGAGGAGGCCATTCCCAAGCTGATCAATTGGCTGGAAGAACGCGGCCTGGGCAGAGGAAAGATACAGTACCGGATTCGCAACGCCGTCTTCAGCCGGCAACGCTACTGGGGCGAACCCGTCCCGGCTTACTATAAGGACGGCGTGCCCTACCTGATCGAAGAGTCGGAACTGCCCCTGTTGCTGCCACAGGTGGACAAATACCTGCCCACCGAAACCGGCGAGCCGCCCCTGGGGCGGGCGGAAAACTGGAAATACCGGGGCAAATACGAATACGAACTGTCGACCATGCCGGGATGGGCAGGCTCCTCCTGGTACTGGTATCGCTACATGGACCCGCACAATACCGAGGCTTTCGCCGGCCAGGACGCCATCCAGTACTGGCGCGATGTGGACCTGTACATCGGCGGTTCCGAACACGCTGTCGGCCACCTGCTGTACAGCCGTTTCTGGAACCACTTCCTCTATGACCTGGGCCTGGTCCCCGAACGGGAATACGCCAAAAAGCTGATCAACCAGGGCATGGTGCAGGGCGTGATCGAATTCATCTACCTGGAAAAATCAGAAGGCAAAGAAAAGCGCTTCGTTTCCGCCGACCGGCTGGATCAGTACCCGAATGCCGAGTGGGCCATGATCCCTGTTCACGTGGATTTCGTCAGCGAATACGGCAAAGACCATTCCTACCTGGATAAAAAGGGCATCGATCAGTTCCGGGAATGGCGGCCCGATTTCCGGGAGGCCAATTTCGTTACCAATGAGGAAGGCCACCTGGTGACCAAAAGCGAGGTTGGTAAGATGTCGAAGCGCTACTTCAACGTAGTCAACCCCGACGACGTGGTGGCGCGCTACGGCGCCGACTGCTTCCGCATGTATGAGATGTTCCTCGGGCCGATCGAGCAGGCCAAGCCGTGGGATACCCAGGGCATCGACGGGGTGAGCAAATTCCTGCGCCGCTTCTGGGGCCTGTTCTTCAACAAACAGGGCGCTTTCGCCGTGAGCGAAGAGGAGCCTTCCAAAGAGGAATTGAAAGCGCTGCACACCGCCATCAAAAAGGTGCGGGAAGATATCGAACGCTTCAGCTTCAACACCTGCGTGAGCGGCTTCATGATCGCCACCAATGAACTGAAAAGGCTGGAGTGCAACAAAAAGGCCGTCCTGCAGGACCTGGTGGTGCTCATCGCCCCCTTTGCCCCCCACATCGCGGAAGACCTGTGGCACCGGCTGGGCAACGAAGGCAGCGTCCACCGCGACGCCGCCTACCCCGCATTCAACCCGCAGTACCTGGTGGAGGATTCCGTCAAGTACCCCATCGCCATCAACGGCAAGACCCGGGCAACGGTAGACTTCCCGGCCGACGCCAGCAAGGAAGACCTGGAAAAGGCCGCCCGCGAGCTGGACGTGGTGAAGAAGTATATCGATGGGAAGTCGATCCGCAAGGTGATCGTGGTGCCCAAACGCATGATCAACATCGTAGTGGGGTAGTTTATTGGCCTGCATTCCTCTCTCTGCCGGGCGTTGGGAAAGGAATGACAGCCTTTGCCACCCTGTAGCCCGGCCGGCTGAATGCCGGGCGGCCCTTCACTCAGGGAAACTGCCGGAGGAAAGCTTCCGCTGTCATCACCGGAATAGTAGTTTGCTTGAAGTCTTTCAGGTTGCGGGGCAGGAAGTACTCTGCTCCGTTAACTAAAGCCGCCTGCCATTGAACAGCATCGCCTTATTGAAGAGCTGTGCTGCCGATACGTCAAACGGTTGCCGTTTGGTAAGAAAGTCTACAATGATGTTAGGCCCGTTCGATTACCTCCTTATCAAGTTTTAAGGTTAATTTGGCATCCATTGAATTAAATCGCTTTGATCATACGTAAGAAATTACGCATTTTAAGACGTATTGTCAAATTCCTTCACGGATCCGCTTTGCCCTTCCCGGATAGATCACCAGCTGAATGAAGTTGAACTCCAACTGGCGGAAGGAGACCTGGCTGATGTCCCGGGTGGGCGTATAGCGCAGGTTGGTACGCAGGATCGCCCCCTGCAGGGCATCCGGGCGGATGTCCCAGCCGAAGGTAAGGCCCGCCGCCCATTGCTGCTGGCGGGCCTGATATTGCTGGTTGCCGTCGATGCTTTCCTCCAGTTCATACCATTCCCGGCTGAGGTGAGGCCCGATGAAGGGCACAAAGCCATGAAAGTCGAAGAGGAACTTGAATACCTCCAGGGCCAGGGAGCGGCGGCGGAGGCTTTGCTCGATCCCATAGGCGGAGCGCTCCGAGCGGTTGGCGCGGTAGGCGAGGTTCAGGTGAGCGTCGGTTTTATAGTGGTAATAGCCCAGGCCCAGGTCGAAGAACAGGTTCGGAGTACGATGCCGGCCAATAGAAGGATAAAGCGCTTCATTGCGGGGAGCGGCTCCAATGACGAAAGCGGCAGAAGGCCCGATGGCAACGGACCACCCGTTGAGTGCACCACCGGCGGCGAGGCGCCCGGTGCGGTCTTCCGTAACGCCGTCCAGATAATTTTTTTCTGCACCAAGAGTGGTTTCCAATTGATAGTTGATACCCATCCAAAAATACAGAGGAGGCAGTTCCAACTCCGTTGGGGTCGCCCTGTCGGCATAATAGGCGGCCATATTATCCGGATCATAGCCCAGGCCCGCCTCCAGGAGCAGGGAACGGCGCTGGTAGGTCAGGCCTGCCTGTAGCGGTAATCTGGTTTTGTGGGCGAAGGCGCCCGTTCCCCGGCTGCTGCTCTGCCGCCAGTCGGCTATTCCGAAGGCTGCCCCGGCAAAAGGGTGCACTTTGTCCCGCTCGATCCGCCAGGGATAGAGGCGCACTCCGGTTTCCACCCCCGGGTTGAAAGTGATCTCTCCACCGTTGGGCACGGAACTGTCCAGCAGGTTGCCCACCGGAATGGAAACATAGAAATTGGCATGGCCCCAGAAATGGGTTCCAGCGATGTTGATCCTGGGGATCAGGCTGGCCCCAGGCGTAAAAGGCAGCAGCCGATCCTGCCCATCGACCTGAAAAGTAGCCCCCCCGGATGGGAAGTACATGAAATCGGCGCCCAGCAGCAACTGGGCAAAACGGTGGCGGGTATTGCCGCCTTCGACATAAGGCTGCGCGCCGCCCTGGCCATTACAGATAAAAAAAACGAGCAAAAGGAATAGAGAACGCATAGGGTTTCCCATTTTAAGTGCTTCTATTTCGGATATTTGCATCCGCCTGGGCTTATTATCTAATAGTGGGACAACCAGGAACCGCATTGGTTCACAACAGGGCTTTCTTCGTGGAGGGAGGCCAAAAACCGGCCAATAATGAATAGCAAAGACTTCCTTTTCATTTTGATTTTTTCACTGCTGGGGTGTTCTCTTCCGGCCCAGCCCCGCCTGCCTGCCGACAGCCTGCTGGCCCACCTGCAGGAGCTGTCCTCCGACAAATACGAAGGGCGCCGCACCCAGGAAGCGGGCAACCTGCTGGCCGGAGAATACATCCTCCGGCGCTTCAGCAGCTTTAAACTGCAGGCCTTCGACTCAACCTACCTCCAGCCTTTCAGCTTCTACAGCCGGTGGAAAAAGCAAGGCTACAACGGACGCAACATCATCGGCTATGTGCCGGGGACGGAATTCCCCAAACGATACATCGTGCTCAGCGCCCATTACGACCACTTAGGCATACGGGATGGAGCGGTGTACAACGGGGCCGACGACAATGCCTCCGGCGCTGCCGCCCTCCTGGAAATGGCCCGGTACTTCAGCCACCACCCACCCCGGCACTCCGTGATTTTCGCCGCCTTCGACGCCGAAGAAATGGGCCTGCGCGGAGCCGATCACTTCCTGGAAGAATGCCCGGTTCCCCTGGAAAGCATCCTGCTCAACATTAATATGGACATGATCAGCCGAAATGAGAACAGGGAACTCTACGTCGTAGGCGCCGGCCATACCCCCTTCCTCCGGGCCCCGGTCGAAAAACTGGCGCCGGGCTGCCCTCTCAACATTCTCTTCGGCCATGAACAGCCGGAGCCTTCCCGGCGGGATGACTGGACGATGGCATCCGACCATGGCAAATTCCATCAGAAGAACATCCCTTTCCTGTACTTCGGGGTGGAAGACCACGAAGACTACCACGAGCCTACAGATGACTATGAGCGCATCATGCCGGAATTCTACACTCAGGCCTCGGAGTTCATCCTGGAAGTCCTGCTTTACCTGGATGGCAACTGGGAAAAGCTGACGAGGAGGTAGGCGTATCTTATTTCTCAAAAGCCGTCAGCACCATATACCCATCCAGGCCGCCTTTTTTGTCATAGGTTTCCGAACGAACAACCCCCACTCCTTCAGCGTAGTATTCCACCGAAGAGAAGGATTTTCCCAGCATCATTTTCACATCGGTTGTCTGGGAGAGCTTGTAGCAATCGAAAGTGCCGGCAGGCGTAGTTATGGTTTCCTTCCCGACGACCTTCCTGTCGGTGATATTGACGGTCATGTTGACGATATTGATGCCGCCGGTGCCGGCCCTGATGTTGGTGCTGGCATCGGGCAGTTCCTGCCCCACTTCCAGTTTTTTCGGAATGGCCAGTTCCTCCCCTTCTATTGCCACTTCCATATTGGAAAAAGACTGTTGCATGGCCGGGTTGAGCATGGCGCTGGCGTCCATCTTGATGACGCCATTCTCACAGCGCACCAGGTATTCGCCGGAAAACTGCTCTTTGTCTTTTTTGTCGAATACCGTATTCGTAATGGTAGCTTCTACTCCGTTGGGCAGTTGTTTGACGGCTTTAACGGTGCTTACCGTCCTGGTTTCCATTTTGTCTTTCTTATCGAAATAAGTGTACTCCATCCGTACCCCCTCTTTAAACGGATAAAACATAGAGCAATCCGTTTGGGCAAACAGGGCGGCGCCCCAGGCCATAATGAATAAGACTAAGCTGTTTTTCATTTTCAATGTATGTTTGTGTGTGCCCGTTAACATATTTTCGGGCGGCAAAATTGTCCGTTCAACCTGAAGAGTAGGAAATTATTTGGTTTCCACAAAGCAAAATAATTAATTTTCTGTTAAGATTAACCGCAGGCCAGCGACAGCCTTCGCATGAAACATTAAAACCGATAACCATGAAGCAGGCATACTTACTCTTTTGGGCTTTCCTTGCCGGATGTTCCTGCCCGGCGATCGCCCAGCAAAACATAACGGTAACCAATCCGGAAGTGGATCAGATCCTCACAGGCAACTTCACTCCGGAAGCTTTCCTTCCTTCCATCATCATCAACCACCCGGAGGACATCACCGACGGCATCCTGGCGGATGTCTCTCCCGACTCCCTCAAGCAATACCTGCTCACCCTGGCCACTTTTGGGAACCGCAATACAGGATCCGATACCAGCAGCACCACTTTTGGTATGGGGGCCGCCCGCCGCTGGGCATACAGCAAGCTGGAAGCCTTCAGCTCCCGGCAGGAAAACCGCCTGCGCGTTTCCTATTTGCAGTTCGACCAGGACATCTGCGGGATGGGGCGGCACCGCAATGTCTTTGCCGTTCTCCCCGGCATCGGCCCCCACCGCAACGAGCTGGTATTCGTGGAAGGCCATATGGACAGCCGCTGCGAAGACGTATGCGATACCGAATGTTTGGCCCACGGTATGGAAGACAACGGCAGCGGCACCGCCCTTGTGCTCGAACTGGCAAGGGTGATGAGCCGCTTTACTTTCGACCGGACCCTGGTTTTCCTCATCACCACCGGAGAAGAACAGGGCCTGTACGGAGCGGACGCCTTCGCCCTGTACTGCGAGAATAATCAGATCCCGGTGCGCGCCGTTTACAACAACGATATCGTAGGGGGCATCATCTGCGGGCAGACCGCCTCCCCGCCCGGCTGCCCGGGCCTCAACCAGATCGACAGCATCAACGTGCGCCTCTACTCCGGCGGAGCAGGGCGCCTCCTGGCCCGCTTCGCCCACCTGGAATACCAGGAAGAACTACTGCCCAAAATGCCCGTCCCCACCGTGCTCAACATCATGAGCAGGGAAGACCGGGTAGGGCGCGGCGGCGACCATATCCCCTTCCGCCAACGGGGTTTTCCCGCCCTTCGATTCACCTCCGCCAATGAACACGGCGACGGCAACCCCAGCCAGGCCAACTACGAAGACCGCCAGCATACCATGGAGGATGTCCTGGGTTTAGATACAGATGGGGACAGCGTGATCGACAGCTTCTTTGTCGACTTCAATTACCTGGCCCGCAATGCCATCATCAATGGCAGTTCAATGGCCATGAGCGCCCTGGGGCCCCCGTCGCCTCTTGACTTCAGCGTCGAAAGGGTCGATAACGGGCTGCGTTACGAAATTACCGATACTACCGAAAATGCCCTGTACCGGATCGGCGCCCGAACCAATACCAATATTTACTTCGACACCCTGGTGTATACCACCGAAAAAGCCGACACCATTTACTTCCTGGAGCCCAGCACCATCTATTATCTTACTGCCGCCAGGGTGGACAGCATGGGCATCGAAAGCCATTTCACCAATGAAGTTTTCAACTTCTTCACCACCAGCCTGGAAGAACAGCCTTACCTCTCGGGAGACGGGATCACGCTGCTGCAAAACCGCCCCAATCCCTTTGATGAGGCCACGACCATTTCCGTACTCGTTGAACGCCCGGTGCGTTACAAACAGGCATTCATCCGCGTCGTCGACACCCAGGGCAGGGAACTGGCCCGTTACCCGGTTGACTTGAAACCCGGGATGATCGACATCTTGTACGGATACGAAAAACACAACTATCAGCGGGGGACGTATTACTACAGCCTAATCATCGACGGACGGGTGTATGATACCAGGGCCATGGTTTATGCCTATTGACAAAGGAAGACTGCACGGACGCCAAGAGTGAGCTGAAACCGGTTTTTCTGGAATTCCGGGAAAAGGTGGTGGATCTTATTATGCAGAAATGACCTGCGATGGAACGGCCTGGCCCCGCAAATGAATAGCTTTCAGAGTTGTCTTCTTCCGTACAATTCCCCCTGCTCACGGGCAACCTGTCAGCGGGAAAAGCAGTTAAATGAGAATAAAAAGGAACGAACAAAAGAACTATGAAGTATTCACTGCTTTTCCTCTCGCTTTTGCCTATGCTTGCCTGTCAGGATGGTACCACTGAAACCCCTGCTGGTAACACTCCGCCAGTAACCACAATGACTCTCCATGAACGAGCCAGGCCAGCCCAGGTGAAGGAGGCCCTTCCTGAGGAAGTGGCTGCCGCCCACAACCAGGATGAGATCCAATCCGAGCCGCTGCGGGCACAGCCGCGGGCAGGCTCACCATCATCCGGCCAAACAGATAAGGCCCGGGAAGCCAGGCCATCCAAACTCCCCTCCCCTTTAACTGAAAATATTGCTTCCCCCAGCCACCAGGCCTGGGACGCCCTGCTCCGGAAGCATGTCTCTTCCTCCGGCAAAGTCGATTATAAAGGGTTTCTGGCCGATAAGGGCAAACTGCAGGCCTACCTCGACGAACTGGCGGCCAGCCCACCCGGCAAAAGCTGGAACCGTAACGAACAGCTGGCTTACTGGATCAACGCCTACAACGCCTTTACCATCAAACTGATACTGGATAACTACCCCGTTTCCAGCATAACCGAGATCCACGGCGGCAAGCCCTGGGATGTGAAATGGATCAAATTGGGAGACAAAAGCTACTCGCTCAACAATATCGAAAATGACATCATCCGGCCTAAGTTCCAGGAACCCCGCATTCATTTTGCCGTCAACTGCGCCGCCCGCTCCTGCCCTCCACTGCTCAACCGCGCCTTTACCGCCGATAATCTCAACCGCTATCTGGAACAGCAGGCGCGCAGCTTCATCAACAACCCAAAGTACAATGAGATCAGCCCGGATGCGGTTAAGATCTCGAAGATATTCGAATGGTACGCCGGCGATTTCGGGAACATCATCGATTACCTCAACCGGTATTCCGAAACCCGAATACGGGAAAAGGCCAGTGTGCAGTATAAGGAATACGACTGGGGGTTGAATGAAGGGATCAGGGAATGAAGGCCCGCCTTCGCCCATACGGGCTGCGGACGGGTGAAAATGATTTCCTCCGGCAGATATTTTTATCTTGCAAACTGAACGTGCAAATCTGCCTGAAATGAAAAGGACAATATTATTACTTACCCTCCTGCCGGGGTTGTTGCTTCAATCCAATGCTCAGGAAAAGCGGGTGTTGCTGGAAAAATACACCTCGGCTTTTTGCGGCGCCTGCCCCAATGCGCACCTCATCGCCGAAGAACTGGCTGCGGCCTATCCGGAACTGATACTCGCCTTTCACCACTCCTCCGTTGACGGGATGGCGAACCCCAACAGTACGGAATGGCAGGAAAGCTTCGGCGTCCCGGGTACGGCTATGGGCATGGTTAACCGCAACGGGCCCACCGCCAATCAGATCGCTACCCTCGCCCCGAACTGGGAGGACAGGATACAGGAACAGCTCAATGAACCAGCTTATGTAGAGCTGGGCATCGAAGGCTCTTTTGACCCATCCACCCGCATACTATCCATCGAGGTGTCCGGTACCTTCACTCAGCGGCCACCCGCCGGCGAACTGCGGCTCAACCTGATGATCACCGAAGATTCCGTCATCCACGCCGGCTTTGGTTTCGACCAGAGCAATTACTTCAATGACGTCGAGGGCCACCCGTTGCAAGGCCTGGGACAGCCCATTTATTTTTATCCCCACCACCATGTCGTCCGCGAAATTGTGGACGGAACCTGGGGCACTGCCGGCGTATTTCCCGGAGTTCCCGAGCCCGGCCAAACCTATAGCCGGCACTATGACTATTTCGTGCCATGGATCTGGGATCAGGACAACGTCAACCTGGTGGTTTTCGTTTCCCTCTACAGTACCGATAACCTCACGGAACGGCAGGTGCTTAATGTTATAGAACAGCCTCTGTACAGCCTGGTGGCCACCGCAGTGGAAGCGCCGGAAGGCGCCAACCCGGAATTTCGGGTATTTCCCAACCCGGCAGCCGGGAAAGTACAGGTAGAAATACCCGCAAATGCCCGGCGGCTGAGCCTCTGCACCCTTGCCGGCAAAACGATATACTCAGAAACGGCTCCGCCCGGTGTCCATGAGGTCGACGTTTCCGGGCTGGCAGCCGGGTTGTACCTGATACATGTCCATACAGATTCCGGCATTTTAGTTAAAAAGATCATCATTCACTCCTCCTGATGCAGTTACCCGAAGCTTTTTCCGAACAGATGCAGGCCCAACTCGGCAGTGAATGGCCTGCTTTCCTCCAATCGCTGAACGCCCCTCCTCCGGTTAGTATTCGCATTAACCCTTATAAGGGTTCTTCTTGGGGAGAAAATTTTGACAAAGTAAAATGGAATTCTGACGGATTCTATCTTCCGGAACGGCCTGTATTTACGCTTGACCCCACTTTTCACGCCGGCGCCTATTACGTGCAGGAAGCCTCTTCGATGTTTGTCGGAGAGGCTGTCCGCCAATTGGTTTCCCATCAGGTACCGTTAAGGGTTCTGGACCTGTGCGCCGCTCCCGGCGGGAAGAGCACCCTGCTGTTGTCCAGCCTTCCGCCCGACAGCCTGGTGCTGGCCAATGAAGTGATCCGCTCCCGTTATCAATCTCTGCGGCACAACCTGATCAAATGGGGCTACCCTAATGCCTGCAGCAGTATGCACGACAGCCGGGACTTTAGCGGACTCGAGGGTTTTTTCGGGCTCATCCTGGTGGATGCCCCCTGTTCGGGAGAAGGATTGTTCCGGAAAGATCCGGCAGCTACCGGCGAATGGTCGGTTGATAACGTGCAGCTCTGTGCCGGCAGGCAGAAGCGCATCCTGGCGGACGCCGTCAGGTTACTGGCCCCGGGAGGCATCCTGCTCTTCTGCACCTGTACGTACAACCGGCAGGAAAATGAAGGCAATGCTGCCTGGCTGGCAGACACCTTCGGGCTCAAACCGGAGCCGCTGGGCCTGAAGGCGGGCTGGGGCATCGCCAGTACCGGCCTGGGGTATCAGTTTTATCCGCATCGTGTGAAAGGAGAGGGTTTTTACCTGGCTGCCTTCCGGAAAAACGGAGGGGCATTCTACAAAGGGCCCAGGCTGAGAGAGCTGGTTCCCAAAGGCCACCAGCCGTTACCCGCCAAACTCAGAAAGGAAATGGAACAATGGGTAGATATGCCCGATTTGCTGGAATTTTTCCAGGATGCCGGCGGCAAAGTCATTGCCTTTCCCCGGGAATTCCGGGAGCCGGCAGCCCAGCTCAGCCATGCCCTGAGCCGTTTCCAGGCCGGCGCCGAGCTGGGGCAGTTCAAAAGAAACGGATTCGTCCCCGAGCCCGCACTGGCGCTCAGCATCCTGGCGGCAAATGGCATTCCCCGGGTAGAACTTGAACGGGAAGCCGCGCTGCTATACCTGAAAAAGGAGCATTTCGCCATGAAGGAAGTACCTGATGGGTGGGCGTTGGTTACGCATCAGGGCCTGGGCCTGGGTTGGATAAAAGGACTGAAGAACAGAATAAACAATTACTTTCCGAAGGAATGGCGCATCCGTATGGAGTTGAAGGATATTGACTGAAGGGCACAGCAATGATCGATCGTAGGAATAAAGCCTTATGAGGGCGCTCTCCCGGAATTTAGAGAGCGGCCCCGATTCCAAATTGTATTCACAGAAAGTGCGGCTGGCCTATCCAAGTTTGGCCATATCCCGTACCAGGATCTTACCGCGATTGAAATAGATCAGGTCCGATTTTTTCAATTCATTTAGTACCAATGTGACTGTTTGGCGAGATGTGCAGGTAATGTTTGCAATATCCTGGTGGGTGAGGGAGTGTTTCAGCAACATTTCATAACCTACCCTGCGGCCCCGCTTGCTTACCGAATCTTTAATGAACTCGATGATCCGGGTGCGGGCATCCTTGAAGATCAGAGATTCCAGCTTGCTTTCGGCTTTCATGAGGCGGCCGCCGAAGAGGTTCATGATATAATTACAGAGGTCAAAGTTATTACGCATCAGTTTTTTGAGGTCTTCCACTTTCAGCTGATAGAGATGAACGTCTTCTTTAAGTGCCTGGGCAAAATCCGTTCGCTCCTTTTCACCGATCAACCCCAGTTCGCCAAACATAGCGGTGGGGTGGATCAGAGATTTGATGATCTCCTTCCCGTCGCTGGAGTGAGTCCCTATCTTAACGGTGCCTTTAGCCAGAAAATAAATGTATTCCGAAGAATCTCCGGGCATGTAAATGAAACTATACTTGGGTTTTACTTTAAACTCCATCATATCGGCCAGGCGGGCCTTTTCTTCCTCCGGGAGCATGTCGAAGAGCGGAAAGAGGCTGATAAATGAGGTCTTTGCTTCAGCATTCATAACGTTATATTTTTATGATATGTAGGGAGGGCTTTGTGCCACTTGCAAAACATTTTGCCCTCGGGGCTACTGTCGCCCATTTTGTTTTGCGTATATACCATTAGAGACACTAATCATTGTCCCTTCCCCTATCTTAAAAATGTTTTTTTTTCAGGCGAGGTTCATTTTGAGCCGGATCAGAGATGTTTTCCGGGTCATTGCTGCAGGTGGAGAGAGTCCAGGGTAGAGTTGTATCCGGCAAAGACCCCCAATCCCCCATCGATGTTGTCATAGATGATCACCGGTTCAGTAAAAGGAGAATCCGAAGATTGCAACTGGCGGCTCAGGGCAGAGAAGTAGCGGTAGTATTCTTCCGTGACCGCCCGAAGCTCCAGGAAGAGTTTGCCCAGCAATTCTTCATTCTTCTTCAGGCTAATATTCAGCGGAAGTTCGAAGTAGATCTCTTTTCCGTTGTTCATTTGGTTGTCTTCCACCAGCAGGCCTCCATTGATATGAGCAATTCTCCCATTTGCATTATACCCCGGGTCGAATACCAGTGACTTCAGGTAACTGCTGGTGATAACCGTATCCCCTTCAATAAGGGAGTATCTGTGGATCTGTTGAAACAGGCTGATGTGATAGAAGTTCTTCTCCTCGCTGGGGTCTTCAAAACTCAGCCTTACCAGGTAGGTAACCTCAAACTCTTCGGCATCCTTGCCCTCTTCCAGCATGAAATCGGAAACACTTGCCGAGGAAAAGCTTATGGAGTTGGGGATCCTGCTTTTAGCCGTAACCGGAGCACAGCAGGAAGCCTCGACCTGAATGGTATAGGTCGTATTTACTTTGGGGATCAGGTTGTTGGTCGTATAGTATGGTGGGGTATTAAAGTTATGGGTATTACCGGACAGCTCCAGGGTCTCCAGATAGACATCGTTTTCGTAGATCTCTACGGTAGCATCGAGAACGTATTCCTGTTGTTCCTCCTCCAGGATAGACTGGGATTTGGAGACAAAAACCTGAACGGCTTTATCTCTGGTGAAATTGCTGACGACCACCAGTTTGGCATCCGGTGTTTCCAGGCTGAATGAAGGAGGCTGCTGGCATCCGGAAGCGGCCAGGAGTACGAAGAAGAAAACAATATGTAAAAGTTGCTGAGACATATCCCATTTTTTCTTGAGGGCCCCAAGCTGGCTTCTTTCAGCGGCCCCAACCCACGGAGGAGGAGGCTGAGCCTGAAAACCAAATGCTATTCTTTTTTCCTGGAAAAGAACCCCGGCAATTTTCCTGCCCGCTCCCCCGAAAAAAAAGAATAGAGAAATTTTTACAAATATACAATTAAAATTTTATGGAATAGTTCAGAGATGGGAGCATGGGGATAATTGACACCGGCACGAACTCCTTTTTGGGCAAAAGCTGGCCATTTTCCTCTTCATAGCGATTGCGCAGGTCATAGTACAGAGGGTTTCTCCTGTTGTAGAAATTGTATACCCCCACATGGATGGTATGCCGGACGTCATCGGTATGGAAATAAAAATTAGCGCCCAGGTCCAGGCGGTGATAAACCGGCATCCGGTAGGCATTTTTGCTGCCGTATTCAATGACGGTTATGGGCGGCCCGCCCGGTTCGGGGAATACGATTCCGTACTGCTCTGCGGGCAGGGTAAAGGCAAAGCCCGAAGAAAATGTCCAATTGGCGGAAACTTGGACCCAGTCCTGAAGGCGGTGGCTGAAGGCAACCTTGAAATCGTGGCGGCGGTCATATTTATAAGGATAGGCCTGCCCGTTATTGATGAACTCATACTGCCGGTCGGCATAGGCAAGGCTGTATGCTATCCAGCCACTCGTTTTTCCCAGCCGTTTGCTCAGCATCCCTTCCAGTCCGTAAGCCCTGCCTCTGCCTGCTGTAACGTTGGCTTCCCAGTCATTGAGGAACAGAGCGCCCTCGGAGTAAGACAGCAACTGGTTCATGTCCTTAGCATAAGCCTCCAGGTTCAGTTCCCACCCTTTTTTGAGGCTCCAGATAGAGGAAATGCCGGTTTGCCAGCCTTCCTGCGGAGCCACATTCTCCGTGGACGGCACCCATATCTCGGTGGGAAGGCCCAGGGCGGAGTTGGAGAGCAGGTGAACGAACTGCTGCATGCGGCTGAGGTAGCCCTCCAGTTTCCAATTCTCTCCTGCCTGCCAGGACAGGGAAAGGCGGGGCTGAGGAGAAAAGTAGGCCTTCTGCCGCACCTGAAAGGCGGCCAGATGCACTCCCAGGTTCAACACGAGGTGCCGGCCCAGGCGGGCCTCGTCTTCAAAGTAGGCTGAATATTCCACCGCCGAAACCTTGTTCCTGTTCTCGGGGCCTTCCGGGAAAACAGTGCTGTTTCCGGACTTCTCAATAACATCATAGGCGAATACTCCCGGCAGGAAAGTGTGGTGGGTAAGAGCCGCTCCAAAACGAATATAGTGGTTGGCGTTGGGAATGAAATCGAAGTCCAGGCGAAGGCCCAGGTCAGTGATATTGCTGGAATAGTCGCCAATATCGAAGAGGCGGTCTACCGTATTCTGGCCGGCGAGGGCTACCAGAGAATCCGCAGCAAAATAATTGATGTTGACATCCAGTCTGCTGTAGGTTACCGCCAGGTTGGCAAATAGTTTATCGCTGAACAGATGGTTCCAGCGCAGGGAGCCCACCGTGTTCCCCCAGCGGATGCGGTCGGAATAGTTCTTTTCGAAGGCAAAAAAGGCTGGCCCGGGAGAATTGGCGGGCTGCGCCTTAAGGGTATCTGAAGAGCTTCCGCTGTTGGAATAGTGATCCGAACCGGAATAATAACTCAGGTAAAGATGGTCTTTTTTTGACAGGGAATAGTTGGCTTTAGCATTCAGGTCGTGGAAACGATACCCCACAAAGCCATCTTCCCCTTTTTCGGCTTTAAGGCTCCGGGTCAGGGGTTGAAGATACCAGTCGATGAAAGACCAGCGGCCGGAAACGAAGAAGCTGCTTTTCTCCCGGACGATGGGCCCTTCGGCCGACAAGCGGCCCGAAAGCAGGCCCACGTCTCCCCTGAACCCAAAGGAATTGCGGTTCCCTTCCCGGGTGCGGATATCGAGCACTGAGGAAAGCCGGCCGCCATAGCGCGCCGGAAAACCCCCTTTGATCAGGCGGGCCGAGCTTATGGCGCTGGTATTGAAAACGGAAAAAATACCGGCGGCATGAGATATATTGTAAACCGGAACCCCGTCGATCATAATCAGGTTCTGCCCGTTATTGCCGCCCCGGACGTGCAGGCCCCCTACCCCGTCGGTCCCCGTTTGAACCCCCGGCAGCAAATGTGCGATCCGGATGACATCCGGCTCGCCGGCCAACGCCGGAAGGCGTTCTATCTGCTGAACGTACAACTCATGACGGGAGGCGGAAGATACCTCCCCCCGGCCGGCCGGCAGGCGCTGGCCTATGACTTCCACCGGGTCGAGGGTCAGAGAAGGGCGGAGGTAAATATCCTGTTCTTTATCTTCCTGCAGCAATAACTGCCGTGCCTCCGGGCTGTACCCCAGGTAAGAGAATGACAAGCTCACCTGCCCGGCAGGTAAGGCCAGAGAGTAAAAACCATATTCATTGGAAACGGTGCCCCTGCCGGTATGCAATTCCTGGATACTGGCGCTGATCAGCCGTTCGCCCGTTTTGGCATCCCGGAGAAAACCACTGATGGTAAAAGAATGACTGGAAGACAGGTAAATAACTACCTGGGGCCCTATCTCGCGGTATTCCAGGGCTGTTTCCCGAAATAACACATCCAGCGCCCGGGCCAGGCTCTGGTCCCGGATATCCACGTCCAAACGGCGATACGGGAGGATGTCATTGCTGAAGGATAGGTTCACCCCTTCGAGGTCGGACAGGCGGTAGAGGGCTTCTTCCAGGAGGATGCCTTTCCCACTGACTGACACCGGCTGCTCCAGCACACTCTGAGCATGAATGTTCACTGCAGCCAGGGTAACCGCCAGGAGCAAGTATAGCCGCTTCATTTATCCAGGTTGAAATACAAAAGCCTCCCCGTCACTCTTGAACGTTTGTTCCCGGTTGTGGTAAAACGGAAAAGGCGGGGCACAATGCATCCAAAAATAAAGTGTTTTAGGCAGTATTTCAAAAATTAAGCATTTCTTGTTGGCCGCGGCCGGGAAGCGAGTGGCCAATCCCTTTTCTTAATCTGTAGAATCGGCCCTTGATTTTTCTGCCTATATCCCTATTTTGCGCAAAATTCAAACCACAGATCAAAATGAAAAAAAATTGTTTTATAGTTTTTGCCCTTTTGCCTTTATTTACCTTTTCCCAGGACGTCGGAATGCCCGCTGAATTCCAGCTCGAAAAGTCGGAAACCGAGGCCCACCTCCGTTTTCTAGCCTCGGACGAGCTCCAGGGCCGCCGGACTACCGAACCGGGTAATGACATTGCCGCCCGGTATATCGCCGCCCAGTTCGAGGCCTATGGCCTCAAAACGGCCCCGGGCCTGGACGGGTACTTCCAGCCGATCCGCTTCGAGGCCGTAAAGCCTCCATCCGAAGCATCCTTAACCCTCAACAAAACCACCTACAAGCAGGGCGACAACCTCCTCATCCTTACCGGCAATGCCGACAACCTGAAGGCCGAAGCCGTTTTTGTCAACTTCGGCTGGGTAGATGAAGAAACAGGCCATGACGACTACCAGGGCCTGGATGTAAAGGGCAAGGTCCTCCTGGCCCTGCCCGGAACTCCTGACGGCCAGGACCCCATGACCGTTTTCAATTCTATGAAGAAAAAGCGAAAACTGGCTCAGGAAAAGGGCGCCGCCGCCCTCATCGAGCTGTATCGCCTGCAGTTTCCCTGGGCTTTTTTCCGCTCCTTCTTCGATAAGGAAAACCTCAACCTCGCCGATGAAGACAGCCCGGAAAGCCCCGCGCCCGATATCGTCTACGGCTGGATGCAGGAGGAAAAGGATGGAAATATGGAACGCCTGAAGGAAGGGAAAAAAGTAAAGGCGGAACTGATGAGCAAAGGCTTTTCCCGCCGCACCTCCCATTCCCAGAATGTCATTGGCATCATCGAAGGCACAGACCCTGAACTGAAAGGCGAATACCTGCTCCTGACCGCCCATTACGACCATGTCGGCACGGGTAAGAACGGCGGCGGCATGTTCACGGCCCAGGACAGCATATTCAACGGGGCCCGCGACAACGGCATGGGCACTACCGCCCTCATCAGCGCCGCCAAAGCCCTTTCAAAAGACCGCCCCCGGCGCTCCGTCATCATCTTGGCCGTCACCGGCGAAGAGTTGGGGCTCCTCGGCAGCAAGTACTATTCCGAAAACCCGCTCATCCCGCTGGAAAAAACCATCTTCAACCTGAATAGCGACGGCGCCGGTTACAACGATGTCTCCTACGTTTCCGTGGTGGGATTCGGGCGCACCGGAACCGACGCCCTCGTGGAAGCCGGCGTCAATATCTTCGGGCTGGACGTATTCCCCAACCCCGCGCCCGAGCAAAACCTGTACGACCGCTCCGATAACGTTTCCTTCGCCAGCAAAGGGGTGCCCGCCATACAGTTCACCCCCGGCACCACCGGCTTCGATGAGGAGATCAGCAAATATTACCACCAGGTAACCGACAACCCCGATACCATCGATTACGATTACCTGCACAAATTCTGCCAGGCCTTCGCCCGCACCGCCCGCCTGATCGCCAATGCCGACAGCCGGCCGCAATGGCGAAAGGGAGACAAATATGAGCAGGCGGGAATGGAGTTGTACCAGAGGTAAAAAGGAATAATGGAATGATGGAATGAATAGGGCAATCGTTGAGCACCTCATTCAATCACTCCTTCCTTCAATCCTTTCCTCGATCAGATACTGATTCCGGTCGGGGGCATTGCGGGAGACCAGCTCGGCGAGGAAGCCGGTGACGAAGAGCAGGGCGCCGATGATCATGCAGGTCAGCGAGATGTAGAAGTAAGGGTTATCCGCAACCAGTATGGTGGGCATTTTTTGATGCAGGCGGTACAATTTGTTGATGCCGATGTAGAGAGCGGCGAAAAAGCCGAGGACAAAGATCAGGGTGCCCAGAGCGCCGAAGAAGTGCATGGGCCGTTTGCTGAACCGTGAGATGAAGATCACCGACATCAGGTCGAGCGGCCCGCGGATGAAGCGCTCTATGCCGAATTTGGTGACGCCGTATTTTCTTTCCTGGTGCGCCACCACTTTTTCACCGATCTTATCAAAGCCGGCCCATTTGGCCAGAACGGGAATGTAGCGGTGCATTTCTCCGTATACCTCGATGCTTTTCACTACGTCCCGGTTATAAGCTTTCAGGCCGCAGTTGAAATCGTGAAGGTGTATGCCGGTCATGCGGCGGGCGGTCCAGTTGAAAAATTTGCTGGGGATGTTTTTGGACAGCAGTGGGTCCTTGCGTTTTTTCTTCCAGCCGGATACCATGTCATATCCCTCATCGACGATCATGCGATAGAGCCCGGGCAATTCCTCGGGGCTGTCCTGCAGGTCGGCATCCATGGTGGCCACTACCCTGCCCCGGGCGGCGTGAAAGCCGGTATTGAGCGCGGCGGCCTTTCCGTAGTTGCGCTGAAATTTTATGCCTCGTACATGAGGGTTCTGGTCCGCCAGCTGCCCGATGATGTGCCAGGAACGATCCCGGCTGCCATCATCTACCATGATGATCTCATAGGAGAACCCCTCCTTTTCCATCACCTTTCGGATCCAGGACTCCAGCTCCGGCAGCGATTCTTCTTCGTTGAACAGCGGTATGACAATCGAAATATCCATACTAAAAAATGATTGATGGAATGAAGGAATGAATAGGCAACATCATTCCTTCATTCCTTCTCCCCCGTCCCCCTACCCTTCAGCGCAGCCATCCCCAGAGCGGCGGCAAAACCGCCGATCAGGCTGCGGACGAAAGTAAAAAAAACTTTACCGGCAGTTGGAATCAGGCTGTCTCCCTCCAGGGATTCCATCATTTGTTCCCGTTGCTCCTCGCTCAACAGGTTGCCCGACTGCTCCAGGCTTTCCCGAATAACCTGCCGCTGCAGGCCTATCAACTCCGGGTCAATCAGCCCGAAAAGCAGATAATAGAAGAGGTAGTAAATGAAATTGGCGATCACAAAAACGAGGAAGGCCACCTGCAGGGCCTTGCGGAAACCCAGGCTTCCCCCGAGGGCCTGTTCTTCTACCTGCAGGGCTCTCCACATCAGGGCCAGATAGAACCCCAGAGAGGCCCAATATACGAATGGGTTGAAGAGCAGTTCCTCCTTGATAAAATAAAATAGCAGGAAATAGGCCACGGTGCCTATTCCTGCTATCAGTCCGTATTTTACTGCCGCCTGGGATGCTATCATTGTAGTACAGTTATGCGCCTGCAAAGATAGCAGAAAATACGTCAGGCGGCAGTTGCCGGATTCTCTTTCTTCATAATAGCGCCAACGATCAGGGAAAAAATGATGCCGGCGATCAGGGAGAAGATACCTCCCATAACAGACATCATGAAAGGAGTGAACATCCAGCTCATCATACTGAGCCCCTGTTCGGCCTGTTCCTCACTCATGCCCTGTTGTTCGATCATCTGTTCCCGGGAGGCTTCCAGGATCTCTTCAATGAGGCCCGGTTCGACGAAAGCGAAGAAGATGTAACCCCACACCAACGAGATCAGGGCAATGGCCAGGCTGACGATGAAGCCCACGTTGAAACTCCGGCCGAAGGAAATAAAACCGCCGAGCTCCTCATCGCGGTGTTGTTTTACTGCCAGAACGATCGCACCTATGGTGACGCCCCAGTTGAGGATATTGACGATCCAGTTGGACGAGCCGCCCCGGTTGGTCATATCAACCATGCCGGTAAGGTGGGTAACCAGGCCTAGAACGACGAGGATCAGCCCCGCCAGCAATCCGTATCGGCCGGCAGTAGGCCAGGGCGACACTTTTGAAGGATCTACGTAATCATTAGGATTATCCAAAGTACTCATAACGGTAGGTTTAAGGTTTAAAGTTGGAAAAAGCAACTCAAAGTTGCCTATAATGAGCCAAAGCGTCAAGCTTTTTCTATGGATGGCCGATAATAGGCGATTGAAATGAGGGTTTGGCGGCTATCGGCAAAGAGGGCGCCCGCAAATTGCATCAGCCTGTTCCTAAACCCTTAACAACTGGCCATTATTGATCACAGCTACCGGCCTGCCCTTGAGTTCCTTGTCCAGAAAGGGGGAATTGAAAGAACGTGAACGCACCTTATCCCGGCTGTAAGCCCATAGCTGTCCGGGAGCAAAAACAGTGAGGTTGGCCGGCTGCCCTTCCGCTACGGAGGGCCGGGGCAGGCCAAAGATGCGGCGGGGGCCGATAGCCAGCTTATCCACGATCAGTTCATCGGATAACCAGTCGCTGAGATAGGTCTTACAAATACCATACAGGACTTCCAGGCCGGTGGCGCCAAACCCGGCATAGGAAAATTCCTTTTTCTTCAATTCTTCTTCCAGAGGGATATGGTTGGCGCTGATGGCGTCGATGGTTCCGTCGAGGACACCTTCCCTCAGGGCATCCCGGTCTTCCGGGCTGCGCAGCGGAGGCATGAGTTTGTAGTTGGAATCAAAGCCGCTCAGAGCGCTGTCGTCAAAGGCCAGGTTCATCACAGCCACCGAAGCGGTAACGTTGAGCCCTCGTTTTTTTGCTTCCCGCACCATCTGCACGGCTCCGGCAGTAGACAGGTTGGACAGATGCAGGCGGCTGCCGGTATACTCCAGCAGGTGCAGGTCACGCCGAACCATGAGTTCCTCAGCGATTGCCGGAATGCCGGGCAGGCCCAGAGAAGTAGAGACCTCCCCTTCGTGCATCTGCCCGTTTCCGCCGATCTGCAGGCCCAGCGGCTGATTGGCCACAAGGCCTCCGAAAGCCTTGACATACTGCAGGGCGCGCAGCATCAGCCCATCGTGCTGCAGAGCCTTTTTCCCATCCGAGAAGGCCACCGCTCCGGCTGTATGCATATCGATCATCTCGGTGATCTCCTTGCCGGCACAACTGTCCGTCAGCGCTCCAATGGGATAAAAGTCAACCAACTGGCCACGGGTATTTTGAAGAATGTACAGTATTTCCGATTTGGAGTGCAGGGCCGGAGCGGTATTGGGCTGGCAGGCGATAGCCGTAAAGCCGCCGGCGGCAGCTGCCTGCCCTGCCGAGGGAAGATTTTCGCGGTGCTCGAAGCCCGGGTCACCGGTTTGTACCCCCATATCCATCCATCCCGGCGAAATGCACAGCTGTTCCCCTTCGAGAAGCGGAATACCTTCCACCTTGAGCGCCGATCCTATGGACTCTATCCTGCCCCCGCGAATAAAAATATCCCTGCGTCGCCCGTTTTGAGGGCTTTCAGGGCTGATTACCAGTGCGCTTTTGATCAATACGTCCATTCTCCAGTTTTTTTTCAAATATTTGGTATTTGGTTGCCCACTTCAGCGAGCTCAGGGTAAAATTGGTTTGAAACCTCGTTTTACCAGATCAACCTGGCCGACTAATCAACCAGTTCCAACGGGAACCACCGGTTGTTTTTCCAGACGTAATTATCCCCGCTCTGGTAAACCTCATCCACCTCCTGGCGGATGAGCAATTCATCCAGGTACAGCGGCTGCTTTCCGAGCTCTTCATTTCTGATGGTGAAGCGGATCCGGGAATCGGCCAGCTGAGGAATAAACCGAAATTCCAGCAGCCCCCAACCATCGTTGTCAAGGGCCCTCAGGTGCCCGTACACGTGAAAGCGCTGCTGGTAGACCTCCCGTTCTCCATCCGGAAGATATTCCAGTATCTGGGCTTCGGAGCGGGCGCGCAGGTCTGCTCCTACGTACATCCAAACCGAAAAGGTATACCAGCCCTGGGCGGCCTGATCGGGTATCCTTCCGTCAAAGGCCACTACTCCCTGGGCGGCAGGGCCATGTTTGGCTCCTCCTCCCCGGTAATACAGGCCGGTTGCCAGGCTGTCGAACGATTCGTAATAAAATGTCCGGTTACTGTCTCTCGACAGGAAGGGGCCATGGGCAAACAGGGCCAGGGTATCCGTGTTCAGGGTATGAACGATTGCCCGGGTACGGGCGCTGATGCGCTCCCGAAAAGTGAACAACGGCAGCCGGAACAGGCGGTAGGGATCTGTCTCGTACAACAACTGGGTTCCTTCCAGTAAATGCTGATAGCGTTCCTTCTGCTGCTCGAACTGGTGGTTGGCCACCATGAGCAGCAGGGGTTTATTGTTTGGAAAGTCATTCAAAATAGCGGGGAGGCGGTAAGGTTCCAGGACGAGCTGCACCTGCCTGATCGTTTGCCCCAGCGGGGTGCGGGTCAGCATGGCGCTGGTCGTCGGCAGGCCGGTTTGGGTGGAAAGCGTCAGGGCCCGCGGAACGATCTCTCCCTCTCCGTGAAACCACAGGTTGTCCGACCCCACATTAAAATACGGAACCGTCAGGATAGCCTGAAACTCGGAATAGTTGATGCCTTCGATCTCCGAATAGCGATGGCCGGCCTGCAGTTCCTTTACTTCGTCCAGGTCGATCTTCACCGCGTAGATGCTGTTGAAGGCTTCGAAGTAAAGCAGCGCCAGGGCCAGTGCGGAGAGCGCTACCCGCCATGGCTTCGCCTTGGCCCACTGCCACAATTCTGTAAAAACGATGATGTTGATCACATAATAAAAAGCCCAGTTGAAACGCCCGACGGACCGGAACTGCCGGATGGGCCCGGCATAGTCCAGCATCCATTCCAGGCCGGGAATGGTGAAGGGGTAACCAAAGGAAAAGAGCAACAGGGCCAGGGCCGCCCAGAAGATCTTGTTCAGGTAGCCGTTGCGCGGCCCGCCGGCGCGGACAATGGGCTTTCGGAATCCCCCGGCGATCCACCGCACCAGCAGAACGAGGCTCCCCATGCCGGCCACCAGCCCCACATAGGCCGTACCCTCGTACTGCACCGGTTCTATCCGGATCACCTGCTCGTGTATCCACTGAAAGTGAGGCTGGAACAGGGAGGTGAATACCCCTTCCCAGATAGAATGGAATACAAAAAAGCCCCAGGGCTGGCCGGTGCGCCCCTCCGTCGTGTCGCCGTGATACATCCAGAAATAGAAGAAGGCCAGCGGCAAAAGCACCTGTAGGCTGTAGTGAAAGGCATAACGCGGGATCTTCTGCCAGCGGGGGCGGCGCAGGAAACTGGCCAGAAAGTAGAAGGAAAGGAAAAAGGACAATATGGCGAAGAAATAAAAGTGGAGCAGGGAAAAGCAAAATACCGTAAGGCCGATCCAGGCGCTCATCCGCCAGCTCTTGCTTTCATCCAGGCGAAGCAGCAGGTACAATACAATAGCCATGGCTGAAGCATGGGAAAGGCCATAGTGAGAAACCATGCGATGCAACTGGGGTGATAGGAAAGTAATGCCCACGGCCACCGCCACCGCCCACCACACCGGGCTTTCCAGCCGGTATAACAGGCGAAACAGAAAAAAGGCGCACAACAGGATGGAGAACAACAGGCTGAAATGCAGGATGGCCCGGGTGTAACCCGTGATGTCCACAAGGTGAGCGCTGATGAATTTGATGGTATTGGAGATCAGGGGCTGGGCGTCGGCCGGGATCACATGCTCTCCGTAGGGATAGTTCATCCCCTGAAAATAGGTGCAGGAGGTATCATAGCGGGCGTGGTATTCCATGACGGCGTACACCTTGTAGCCATCGCCGTAGGGTTCGATAACCCGGCTGTTGGGGGCCTGGAAAAAATCGGGGAAACGGAGTACCAGTAGGGCCGCCATGAGGGCCAGAAGGATTAAGGCGCCTCCGGATTCGCGGGTAAAAAAAGGCTTGTTGGATGGCTGTTCTTTGGTACTCACGAGTTGTTGGCTTAATCACTACCTGGTGCGGCAGCAAAGGTAAGATTTTGGGGGCAATTGCACCTTTTCGGCCGCTTTTTTCTTAAGTTTGCCCTCCCGGCAGGTACGTTTGTTGCTGGTTGATCGTTGCCGGTTGTCCGTTCCGCCAACAACAAACAACAATTAACCAACAACACGCAACACTCCCCAATGCAGCTCTTCTCCGAACAGAAAAGACAAGCCGAACTCGAGATCGTCTATGACCTCTACCCTGCAGTGGAAGGCCTTTACCTTCCTATGGGCTACATCGTGATCAAAGGAAAAGACGGAGAACTGACACACATTCATCAAAAGGCCCTGCCGGAAACCGCCCGCGCCCTGAACCTGCCCACCGGCCCGGTACAGGAGCGCCTCTTTCAGATCATTGATAAACTGCAGCCCAAAACCCTGGAAAAGCAGTTCACCCCCCCCAAAAAAAAGCCTAAAGAGCTGGCGGTACTGATGGAAGATAAAGAAATGGCGCGCACCGTCGCCAATTACACCCACCGCCTGCTCGACGAATTGCTGCAGCTCATTACCCGGCACGGCTTGCCGCTCACCTGGCAGGTCAACCGGAAAGTCCTCGTCAAGGATTTCCTCCTCAGGCCGGAAGAGGAGCCGCTGGAACCCCGCCTTTTCTTCGCCCGGGAAACGGATGGCGTGCGTTACCGCCTGCAGCTGGCCGATGAGAAAGGGCCCTGGCCCATTCATACCCGGGATGTCATCCCCATCACCAACAACCCCGCCTGGTTGTTTGTCGATTACCGCCTGTACCGGGCGCCGGAGATCAACGGCAATATGGCCAAGCCCTTCCGGAAAAAGGAAGAGGTGTTCATTCCCCGGAAAGCGGTCAAAACCTATTTTCAGAAGTTTATCCTCAAGGTGGCCGCCCGGGCAGATATCGAAGCGGAAGGTTTTGATGTCGTTCAGCACCATGACCTGCTGGGCTGCCGGCTGGAACCGGTGCAGGACCTGTTCAACAACCACTGGGTGCTCGCCGTGCGGATGGAATATCCGGGCGCGGTATTCAACTGGAGCGACAAAAAGGACAAACGCACCGCGCTGGAATTCGGCGATGGAGAGGATATCCGCATCCTGCAAGCCATACGGGACTCCGAAGCAGAAAGTGAATTCCTGAAAAAGCTCCAGGCCTTCGGGCTGGAGAACCGGTCCGGAAGTTACTTTCAGCTTCCCGGAGAACAGGAGGATGCCTTCGCTATACTGGAATGGCTCAGCGAACAGCGGCCGGCGCTGGAAGTTGCAGGCTTCACGGTGGAGGCGCCGCCCGTCGACGGGCAGCCTGTTTATCTCCACCAACCGGAGCTCAACCTGGATACTAAACAGCATAATGATTGGTTCGACCTTCACGGCACGATAACCGTAGGAGAATTTTCCTTCCCCTTCACCGCCCTGGCCAAAAACATCCGGGAAGGCAACCGGCTCTACCCCCTGCCCAACGGTTCTGTTTTTATCATCCCGCAGGAGTGGATGGCCCGGTTTAAAGCCATATTCCAGTTCGGCAAGAAGGATAAGGATAACCTACGCCTGGCCAAAAGCCAGTATACCTTGCTGGATGAGATCGGCATTCAGGAAGGGGCGGAAGCGCTGCAAGAAAGCGAAAGCCTTTCTGATTTCACCCCCTCTCCCCTGCTGAAAGCCCAATTGCGCCCTTACCAGCTGGAAGGCGTCAAATGGCTGGTGCAACTCTACGAGAACCAGCTGGGCGCCTGCCTGGCCGACGATATGGGACTGGGAAAGACCCTGCAAACCATCGCCGCCCTGCTCCATGCCAAAGAACAACGTGAGCAGCAGGAAAGCCCATCTTCCGGCAGCCGGCAGCTCGGCCTGTTCGAAGCGCCCGCCGACCACGACTTCCTGAAGCCGCTCAATGCTCTGATCGTCCTGCCCGCCTCCCTGGTGTTCAACTGGGAAGCAGAGCTGCAAAAGTTCGCCCCCAGCCTGCAGGTGTATCGCCATACCGGCCCCAAGCGATACAACGACCGGCGCCTGCTGCAGCGCTTCGACGTCATCCTGACCACCTACCAGACCGCCCTGCGCGACGTGGAGCTGCTGAAAAAGCTGGAATACGAATACATCATCCTGGACGAAAGCCAGCAGATCAAAAACAAGGACAGTAAGGTGTTCCGGGCCGTCAACGAGTTGGAAGCCCGCCACAAGATCTCCCTCAGCGGCACGCCCATCGAAAACTCCCTGTCTGACCTGTGGGCGCAGATGCAGTTCATCAACCCCAACCTGCTGGGCAGCTTCAACTTCTTCAAACGGGAATTCATCACCCCCATCGAAAAGCACAACGACGAAGAGAAGAAAAACCGCCTGCGCCGCCTGGCCGCTCCTTACCTTTTGCGCCGCACCAAGGAAGAAGTGGCCCAGGACCTGCCGGAACTGACCGTTAAGCTGTTCTACTCCGAGATGGCGCCGGAACAGAAACGCCTCTACGAGCGGGAGAAATCGGCCGCCCGGAATTACCTGCTGGATAATTTCCAGGCCGACAACCCGAAATTCCGCTTCCAGGTGCTGCAGTCCCTCACCAAACTGCGGCAACTGGCCAACCATCCCAAAATGGCCATGGACAATTATGAAAAGGACAGCGGTAAGTTCAACGACGTCATGGAACATTGGGACGTGGTGCGCCGGGGCGGCCATAAAGCCCTCATCTTCAGCTCTTTTGTTAAACACCTGGAACTGTACCGCCGGGAGTTTGAAACCAACGGCCTGCCCTACGCCTGGCTCACCGGAAGCCAGAACAGCAAGCAGCGGGAGGCCGCCATCCGCGCCTTTCAGGAAAACCCCAATGTGCAGCCTTTCCTCGTCTCCATCAAATCGGGCGGCACGGGCCTCAACCTGACCGCCGCCGATTACGTCTTCATCCTCGACCCCTGGTGGAACCCTACCACCGAACAGCAGGCCATCGCCCGCGCCCACCGCATCGGGCAGGACAAGCATGTCATCGCCATCAAGTTCATCACCAAAGACAGCATAGAGGAAAAGATCCTTAAACTGCAGGAGAAAAAATCTCAGCTGGCGGAGGATATCATCGGGGAGGTGCAGAAGGCCAGCTGGAGCCGGGGGGATATTGAGTATTTGTTTGACTGAGAAGGGTCCCTTAGTAACTTCTCAATAAATCCCTGGTGGCTTTCGTCCCTACGGGACTTAAACAGGCGTGAACCCCATCTACCAGGGCCTGACGGCCCTGGCAATGGCCTTTCGTTCCTACGGAACTTATATTTATTGAGAAGTTACGACCCCTTAGAGTGTTGAAGATATTCCCACAACAATGGCCAAATTTCCCAACACGCTCTTCGGGTTTTGCCCGAAGGGCCTTATCTTTCGTATATTATGAAAAATTTACTGTTCGTTGTCCTGATCTTATATCCTCTTATTGCTACACCACAAGGCACCTTTAATAAACGTCTCCATTTTGAGTTCCCTGTAGCAATTTTTCATAGCCTTGTAGTTGTGGATAGCAATATTTATGTGGCGGGCCTTGTTGCGGATAGCCTTCCCCCCTATAATTCGGGTGCTCTGTTTGTACAACTGAACCAGGAAGGGGAGGTCAATTATGCTAAAACATTTTTAGATTCTGTCAAAACTTTTGAGACCTGGCGTGGCGACCTAACCATTTTGAGCGACGGATACGCTGTCAATGGTTATTCTATTGGAGATACATCGCTAACTGCTCTATTGCTTTTTTTTGACCAGCAAGGTGAGGTAGGTGATTTTGTCGAGTATGAAAATTTTTTTTCTGCGGATGAATTTATCACGTCAACAGCCCTTTCTAAAAGTCACAACCACTTTTTATTGGCCACCCGAGAACGTAACCCCAACAGCCTGAACAATACTGAAATTGTACTTCAGTATTTAGATTTGGAAGGAACTATTATTTGGAGAAAGAGTTTTGGGGCAACTTCTTTGAGAGAAATTCCTATTTCCATAGCAAATTTGTCTAATGGAGCTTTTGTCTTGGGGGCGCAAAGGACCAATAGCAATATTACAGACCAAAACTATACCAGCCGAGATTACATCTTCGCCGTTGACAGCCTTGGACAAATGTTGTGGCAGTATTTGTCTCCTGCCGGAGAGCTACGTAATGGTGCTAAGAGCATTGTTGCCCTTGAAGATGGGAGCCTTATTGTAGCCAGCCAATTGGGAGAAGAATTCTATATCAATCAAAGTAGTAGTGGATTAGAATGGGGTAATGGCCTGATCTATAAACTGTCACCGGACAGAGAGGTGGAATGGGAAGTAGAGTTTACAGAACCTACACCAGATATTATTCTGAGCCAGGTGAATAAATTGATAACCGTAAGTGACGGCAGTGGATATGTTGCCACAGGGCAATATGTGGATTTTGAACCAGGTGTAGTAGAAGATATAAACGGCTGGATATTTAAAGTGTCTCCTCATGGAGATAGCCTTTGGAGCCGTAAACTACGCTTTTGGGAAGAGCCGGGGCCGTCCCACTGGCATTTTCTATATGATATAGCTGAAGCTCCTGATGGAGGTTTCATAATGGTGGGCCAGGTTGAACACATTTACGCCACTACTCCTCCGAGGCAACAAGCATGGATCATCAAGGTGGACGAGCATGGTTGCCTGGCGCCTGGTTGCCAGCTGGTAGGTACAGAAGAACAACAAAATTTCCGTCAAGCCAGGCTATTACTTCACCCCAACCCAGTTACAGAATATCTGAATGTTTTTCTGAAGGATAATCGGATTTCGGGGCGAAAGAAGCCACAGCTTCGTATACTCAGTATGGAAGGGAAGGTGCTGGAAACATACAATATTGATCCACTAGATGAAGTGACGCACATGATCGCTGTGCGCCAGCTGCCGGCAGGGATGTATATTTTACAGTATTATGCAGGTGAAGGGATACTGGCTTCAGAAAAATTCTCTAAAGGAGGGTGAGCCGATGCCTGCCGGGTAGGCTGTTCAAAATTAGAATAGAAAAGTTCTCCGTATTTTTGGGCTTCGGGCATATCAACGCCCGCCCGGGTTTTACTGCAAGGCTTTTGAAGCTGGTAAAAATATCCCAGACCATTGAGCAATGCACCAAGCTAATTGCGGCCGTAACCTTCCAGCGTTTGTAAAACCTGGAAGCGTTTTGCTAAGGGCAACGAGAAGGCGTTGTCCAGCATCTCCGACAAACCTGCCGGCCGCTGGCACAGCAGGCTGGCGCTGCCGGGTTAACTGGCCTGGCGCCTGGCTGAAAACCCGGCAGGTAGGCTGTTCAAAATAGGATAAAAAACTCCCCCCGGTTTTTAAGCTTGAGCCAGCTTAGGCCCGAGGTGCAGAGCACCGATAATGTTGGTAGAAAAATAAGGAGCGAAATTTTTCACAGGTGCAGCGCACCGTAATGTGGATCTGGCGGCCAACGGTTAATATTACGGTGCGCCTGCCTACCATTGAGCTGGCGAGCAGGCAGGCTGCACCTACCCGGTGGAATTCGCCAAGCGATTATTCCACAGGGCCTACCCAGCAGGTTGAGATACCTCAAAAGTATGGGAAAGTCGTTGCGCGTTTGGCGGGACAAATAAGCAACGAAAAACGACGCCAGGTTCATAAGTCCCTGATTTGCAGTAGGAGCAAGGTCCAAACGGGTATCTGGCTAAGGTTGGACAAGGGGCCTGGTGACCGGGCTGCCCTTAAGCCAGGGCACGGTGGAAAACCGCACCCTGGCGTGGCACCCCAGGTGGCGCATTCCCTGCGCCTCCTGGGTTCTA
>CAYQKY010000059.1:25475-41486 GCA_964418125.1 uncultured Phaeodactylibacter sp. | reverse complement strand
TGGCCAGCTCCACTTCTTCTTCCGGGGTGAGGAGGTCAACTTTTCCTATTTCCTGGAGGTACTTCTCCAGGGATTGACTTTCTCGGTTCGTAATAGACTTAGTGATCTTAAGCTGTCTCATGTACGCAAATTGTTTTGAAGTTTACAATGGAAAATGAAAACGTGATGAAAGCGGGTAATAGGGAGGATATGACAGGGATAAGGTAGTGGGATAATAGTTCTTGGTCGTTGTTTCAGTAAAAATGATGTGAAATGAATTTTGAAGTAATGTTACCCACTGCTGATTTATACCCATTAGGTTACGAATTACAGCCTACAAAAATAAGGGTTTACCCCATTCATGTCAAGGGCTGCGTAATATTAAGTTAACATCAGACGTTTTAACAAATTAGCATTTTATTTGGTTCCCTGCCTTCCTGTTTTTTCCGGAAGCCCCGGATTTTTCGCCCGGGCAAGGTAAAATTTGGTTCCCGGGCAACTGGCCAGAAAGCTGTTTGGTTGTTTGTTAGGGGCGGCCGGCAGTTCATGCCCAGCCTTCTTTCTGCTTTCGCTTCAGGCCCCAGGCTGAGCGCAGGGCTATTCCGGTGCATCTTTCCTATTTTTTTGGAAAAATCATTTTTTTATTTTTTATTGTGGTGCGGCCATCCGGGGCCTCAGCGCCTGTCTTTTACAGTGCCCTGAGCCCAAGCGGGATGGATTGCCGTGTGAGCATCGCCACCAGTACTGAGGCAGTAACAACTGGACGGCCGGTATTGTTTCATCGTCCGGCAGGGCAGTACTGCTCAGGGTACTTTAATCAATAACCAAGGTATGGAACGCGTACAGTTTTCAATGGAATACATCTTTCGGGCTTCTCCGAGTATTCTGTACAAGTTTTTGACGACCCCGGCCTGCCTCGTTCGCTGGTTTTGTGACGAGGTTGACATTCAGGGGCAAGTCTTTTCTTTCTTCTGGAGCGGTTCCGAAGAGGTAGCTGAAGTCATTGAAGATGTCGAAGACGAACGCATTCGATTCCGTTGGCTGGATGCGGATAACGAAGAGGAATACCTGGAGTTTGACATTTCCAAATCGCCCGTCACCGGTGAAACCATACTCGTCATTACTGATTTCTGTGATGCTGATGAACTCGATGACCAGAAGCAACTCTGGGACAGCCAGCTTCAGGAACTGAGAAAAGAAACCGGCGGATAAGGACCGTCCTATCCGAAAGAGAAAGCCATCCCGAAAAGTGCCGGGATGGCTTTCTCTTTTGAAAGGGGCCTGTGCTCAGGCAGCCGTGTTGCGCAATACAGTGAAAAGGATCATTACGATACCGGCAACTATCAGCAAGCCCGCCAGCAGATGGAAAAAACCACCCAACGGGTTGCTGAAAGCGGCAATGCCGAGAATGACCCCTCCAAGCAGAAACGCAATGCCCAGCACGAAAGCAAGCGTCCCCCATAGGTTCCCCCCTTCATCCCCGTCGCCTCGTTTGGCTTTCTTTCTGGCCAGCCTTTTTTCCCATTTGTCCCGTTTGCGCTCTATGCGCTTTTTCAGATTGTCCCATTTGCGGCCTGCCCAGCTCGATGCAGCAGGCGATTCCGCATCCTCCGGGGAAACGAGTACCTGTTCCGCTCCTTCTTCGGAAGCGGGCTCGGTGATCCTTACGGCGGCATGGCTGAGCGTAGCGCAAAACATGATAAGCGTTGTAAATAACAGGGCCTTGATGTGTTGTGTCATATCAACTGGAGTTTATTTAAGAAATCCTGATCAGAATTTTTTCGGGAAGGGCTGTGTAAACTGGGGGGATAAGCAAAGGGGAATTCTTCACCGGTGGCCTGAAGCCCAACCTCATGCTGTCTGCTGTACACCTGGTATGCGCCTTCAAGATAAAAATATTTTCCGATAGGATGGCCGGTATTTTGTACTCCGTTCTGCTTCCGCCGCATCCAGCCAGGCGACATTCCCACTTCTGGCTTCCGGCTTGCCTAGCCATAATTCTCCACCAGGCTCCAGATGACCAGTACTACGCCCGCCAGGGCAAACAGGCCGGCCATGAATCCGAACAGCCCTCCCAGAGAAATGATGGCCCCGATGATGCCCAGCCCGATGGCTACCAGCAACAGCAGCAACCCGAGGCGAAATTTGTCATCATTCCAGACGTCCTGCCCCTGCTCCTCTGCCGTCAGGCCGCGCTTTTTCATTTTCCGTTCCAGGCGGTTCATCTGTTTTTCGTACTTCCTGCTGTTTCGCTCCAGTTTTGCCCTTGCCTTTTCCAGGCGCTTCTCATCTGCCGAAAATTGTTCCTCCACCTGAACAGAAGGGGATACCCGAACCGCCGCCGCCTGAATGCCTCCGGCAAAAAAGAGCAACATTAGAAAAGCCATCCAGATGTTGTGTCCTGTCTTCATGGGTAGAAAGATTTTTTTTGAAACATTTCCCCGGGGCACCACCAAAATAATTACCTTTATTACGCAAATCGGTGATACCAGGTGCGGCTACAGTATCCGGTGCGCCGGACCGGCCCGAGTTTTTTCGGCCGTCGCTACCTCGCAGGCTTGCCGGAAAAAGAGCATAAAACTTTACACAAACATCGCAAATACCGGAGGATTATGAAAGTTTTTTTCGGAATGGCTCTTGACGACTCCGCTTTTCCGCTGCCGGAGCACACCGCCGGAGGGGAGTTATATCTCGGCCCGCAGGGCCTGCTCTTCTTCCTGGAGTCCCACCTGGGTTTGCTGGGGCATCCTTCGGATGACGAATACCTGCGCATCGAACAATACCGGCAGGCCATACGCCGGCAGTTGGAATCCGCCTCCGGCCTGTTTTACGAAGCCTCATTCCGGGCCGACCAGTTTGCCACCGCCACCAACCTGCTGGAACGGCGCGACGAATTGCTGCTTTCCGGCTGGGATTTCCAGGCCGGCCCGGACATTCCGGAGCGCCTGCGTTGCCTTGCCGGCCTGGAGGCCCTGCTGCGCGAAGGCAAAGGAGGCCTCCGCCTGGCGCCGGGTTACGCCGGGCGTTTCACTGCGGTACTGAAGGCCGCGCCCTACCGTCGCCTGCCTGCCGAAACCATCTGTATCAAAGAACCCCGGGAACTTCTGCCCATTCATATCCAACACCTCTTTACATTGCTGGAAGAGCAAGGCGCCAAAATTCAGCAACTTCCGGAACCAGAGATCACCGGCAATTCCGACCTGGCAAATTTCCAACGCATCTTGGCCGGCCAGGATGCCGGGCCCGGCAAAAAGCCCCTGGCCGGCGACGGCTCCCTGCTGTTGATCCGGGGAAAACGCGAATCGAGCCTGGCTTCCTACCTGGCCCAGTTGCTGCGCCTCAACCCCGGCTTCCGGCCTGCCTGCCTCCTTTCCGGGCAGGACAGCACTTTCGGCCATGCCCTCATTCAGGAAGGGCTCCCCGGCCTGGGCCAGCTCTCGGCTTCCCTGGCCCGCCCCACCCTGCAGGTCCTCAAGCTCGTTACCGTGTTCCTCTGGGAGCCCATCGATCCCTACAAGATCATGGAATTTGTTTCCCTGTCCGTCAAACCCCTGGAAAAAGAACTGGCCAACCGCATTGCCGCCCAAATGGCCCAAACGCCGGGTATCGACAGTGACGGCTGGCGCGCCACCATCGCCCGGTATTTTGACGACATGCGCGAACGGGCGGAGCAGGACCCCACCGTAGACCTGAAAAAGATCGAATACCAGTACTTCTTCTGGTTTCGCCGCAGGCGTTACGAAATGTCCCAGATGGTGCCTAAAGAGGAAGTCATCGAGATATTCGGTTACCTGGCCCGGTGGGCCTTTGAATGTTTCGAGGAGGAAGGCAGTAAGAACAATTCCCTGCTGGTGCTCAGCGAACAGGCGAAAAGGATCCGGGAGTTGCTGGAGGCTCTGCCGGAGGAACGTTTATCCAACCTGGAGCTGGAGCGTATCGTACGCACCATTTACGAGCCGGCGCCTGTGCAGCTGCGGGGCAGGGAGTGTGGTTTCCTGCCGTATGCACAGCAACCCAACGCCATCATCGGCGAAGCTGCGGAGTTGCTATGGTGGAGCTTCACCCAGAACGAACCCGTCCACTTCTTTTCCCGCTGGTATCAGCCCGAGATCCGCTATCTGAAAGAAAGGCGCGTTGAACTGCAGGGGCCGGCCCTGGAAAATGCCCGCCTCATCTGGCAGCGCAAACAACCCATCCTTCATTGCAGGGACAGGTTGGTGCTCGCCCTCCCGGAAATGGCCAACGGGCAGGAAGCTCATCCTCATCCTCTGTTCGGCGACCTGCAGGCCGCCTTTAGCGGGCTGGATGCCATCACCCTCGATATCGACAGCGCTCCTCCTGCTCCTTTTACCACCCTTTTCCAACTCCCAGGCCATACCCGCCTCGAACACCGGAGGCTCGGCCGCCCCCGCCCTTTCCTCAGGATACGCTCCGCCTCCAGGCTTGGGCGTCGTGAGGAAGAGACCTTCAGCAGCCTGGCCGACTTGTTCTACTACCCCTATCAATGGGTCTTCAAACACCAGATCCGCCTGCGCAAATCCTCAATTCTCAGCATTGTCAAGGAGAATACGCTGATGGGCAACCTGGCCCACCGGTATTTCGAAAAGCTCCTGCGGGAAGACATACAATACTGGGACAAGGAACAGGTTGAAGCATTCATCGACCGGGAAACGGAAGGCCTGTTGCGCCGCGAGGGCGCCGTAATGCTGCTTTACGGCAAAGAACCGGAGCGGGCCAGTTTCGTACAGCGGGTAAAGTACGCTGCCTGGAGCCTGGTCCGGCACATACGGGAAAACGGATGGGAGGTACTGGAAACGGAGCAGCCCCTGGAAGGCCGCTTTATGGACATCGCCATCAACGGCCGGGCCGACCTCGTCCTTCGCCGGGGGGAAGAACGGGCGGTCATCGACCTCAAATGGAGGGGAGCCCGCTACCGCGAACAGAGCATCCGCAACGAGGAGGACCTCCAGCTGGTGCTCTATTCCCACCTGCTGGGCCAGGGCCACAGCTGGGCCCACACCGCCTACTTCATCATGGAAAAAGGGCTGCTCCTGGCCCGCAATAACGATGCCTTCCGCGACATCAACGCCGTGGCGCCCGGGGAAGGCCTCATTGAGGCTCACCAGAGGATTCTTTCCCGGATGGAAGCCACCTACCGGTGGCGAATGGGCCAGATCCGCCGGGGAGAAGTGGAAATACGCTGTGAACACACCCGCATGAGCCTCGAGGACGCCTACCAGGATCAGAACCTGATGGACATTCTGGAGATGAAGGACGGTGATGCCCCATTCGACGATTACCGTACGCTGATCAATCTTATCGAATAGAAAGTGGCGAAGGCCTTGGTTTTATCTGATTTTTTTTCTAATTTAAAGGGTTGAAATCCAATCGTTGCCTCCCGGCCTTTGTAAAAACTCCAGGTGCTGAAATTTTCCCGTAACAGCTCTTTTATTATAGAAAAAAATATAATAATTTCGCTGGTGCTATTGCGCCGGCAAGAAAGGCGAAATTATTCCTGTATAGCGAAGCAATACTCCCGGCCCCACTTTGAGAGACCTACTCTGAACCGTAATGCGCCCTTTCACCAAATGCTTCGCGGGACGCAAGGTGCTATTATTCCCCCCCTGTTTTTGCAACGAAACACGCTGTATGCCTGCGTTCGTTTGCCTGGAACATTATTTATCAAACTGGTAAAATCACATCTTACTATGATGCTCAGAGTTTTACTTCTGGCTTTTGGCCTCCTTCTTTTCGTGGGCCAGAATGCCTATGCTCAATTCCCAGCCCGATGTATTGACGTATTGGTCACCGTGGAAGGCGGAGGAGGCCAGGTGGTTACCTGTGAAGGAGACGGCATTGCCGAAACCATAAATTTCTCCGCAACCTCTCTGGCCATGCCGGTCAGTTTCCTGATCACCGATGAAAATGACATCATTCTCAAGGTTAGCGTCCGGGGGATGCTCACCTTCGAAGGCCTCGGCGTGGGTACTTTCCGCGTTTACGCTTTTTCCTGGCTGGGGCAGATAACCGCCCGGCAAGGGCAGAACGCCACTACGGCCGGCCTGGGTTCCTTTTGCGGTAATTTGAGTGACAACTTCATCACCGTAACGAATTTCACACCCGACGGAGGCGCCGTATCTACCGATGACGGCAGCACCTCCGTAACCGTATGCGTTGGCGACGGCGTTCCCGATGTGGTCAACTTCACCACGACTGCATCCGCGCCTCAGAACTACGCTTACATCATCACCGACGAAAACAACATCGTCATCACCGTCCCTTCCGGCGACAGTTTCGATTTCGACGGCGCCGGGGCTGGCATCAGCCACGTCTGGGGGATCTCCTACGCCGGCAACCTCACGGCCATGGTGGGCGATACCGTTGGCGTTTCCCAGCTTTCCGATAACTGTTTCGGCCTGTCCGAAAACTTCATCGAGGTCATCCGCTCCCAGCCCGACGGTGGCACCGTTGAGCTTACCAATGGGGAGACCACCGCTACCGTTTGTGTCGGTGACGGCCAGGATGACATCCTTTCCTTTACCAACCAGACGAGCTCGCCGGCCGCCTATACCTTTATTATCACCGACGAGAATAACATCATCCTTGACATTCCCGACGGCAACTCGGCCAACTTCGAGGGGGCGGGCGCTGGCATCAGCCGTATCTGGGGGCTGTCGTACACCGGAAACCTCACCGCGGCCCCGGGCGGCGACGCCGCTGCCGTGGCGTTGAGTGACGACTGCTTTGAGTTATCCGAAAACTTCATCGAGGTCATCCGCCAGGAGGCCGACGGAGGTGCCGTTGCCCTTGACAACGGCGATACGGACGCCGTGGCCTGTGTGGGCGATGGCTCGCCCGATATTTTCAACTTCACCAATACTTCCGTCGGCGCCGACAATTACACCTATCTGATCACCGATGAGGACAACATCATCCTGGCTATTGACGACGACGGCTCTTTCGACTTCGAAGGGGCGGATGTCGGCATTTGCCGCGTCTGGGGGCTGGCCTACGGCGGCGCCTTGCTGGCACAAGTGGGCGATGACGCCGCGGCTGCCTTACTCGCCGACGGCTGTTATGGCCTTTCCGACAACTTCATCACCATTCGCCGGGAGAGCGTAGATGGAGGTACGGTATCGATGCCCGGCGGAGAAACCATCACCTACACCTGCCCCGGCGACGGCAACCCGGATATCGTGATGTTCACCAATACCGGTTCAGGTACGGGGTCTTATGCCTATGTGGTCACGGATGAGGACAACATCATCCTGGCCTTTCCTGCCGGCGACAGTTTCGACTTCGACGGCGCGCCCGCCGGCGCCTGCCGTGTCTGGGGGTTGGCTTACACCGGCAACGTAACCGCTATGGTAGGCGACGATGCCGCTGCCGTTGCCCTCACGGATGAATGCTTCGACTTGTCCGACAACTTCATCACCGTCGTCCGCGAAACGCCGGAAGGCGGCACGGTGCAAATGCCGAACGGAGAAACCACCGTCTATACCTGCCCCGGCGACGGCAACCCGGATATCGTGATGTTCGACAGCACCGGAACCTCCAGCGGCCCGTACGCCTATGTGGTCACGGATGAGGACAACATCATCCTGGCCTTTCCTGCCGGCGACAGTTTCGACTTCGACGGCGCGCCCGCCGGCGCCTGCCGTGTCTGGGGGTTGGCTTACACCGGCAACGTAACCGCTATGGTAGGCGACGATGCCGCTGCCGTTGCCCTCACGGATGAATGCTTCGACTTGTCCGACAACTTCATCACCGTCGTCCGCGAAACGCCGGAAGGCGGCACGGTGCAAATGCCGAACGGAGAAACCACCGTCTATACCTGCCCCGGCGACGGCAACCCGGATATCGTGATGTTCGACAGCACCGGAACCTCCAGCGGCCCGTACGCCTATGTGGTCACCGATGAGGACAACATCATCCTGGCCTTCCCGGCCGGCGACAGCTTTGACTTCGACGGCGCGCCCGCCGGCACCTGCCGCGTCTGGGGGCTGGCCTACACCGGCAACGTCACCGCTATGGTAGGCGATGATGCCGCCGCCGTGGCCCTGAGCGATGACTGTTTCGGCCTGTCCGACAACTTCATCACCGTCATCCGCCAGCAGCCCGACGGAGGAACCGTCTCCCTGAGCGACGGCACTGATCTTGCCTTTACCTGCCCCGGCGACGGCAACCCGGATATTCTCATGTTCGACAGCACCGGCACGGCCGGGCCCTCCTTCACCTATGTCATCACCGATGAGCAGAACATCATCCTGGACGTTCCTGCCGGCGACAGCTTTGATTTCGATGGCGCCCCGGCGGGCATCTGCCGGGTCTGGGGATTGGCCTACACCGGCAACCTCACTGCTATGGTGGGCGATACGGCATCTACCGCCGTGCTGACGGATGACTGCTATGACCTGTCCGACAACTTCATCGCCGTGGTGCGGCAGCAGCCACAGGCCGGCCTGGTGGAAATGCCGAACGGAGAAACCACCGTCTATACCTGCCCGGGCGACGGCACTCCGGATATCGTCATGTTTGACAGCATTGGCGCCGGCATTACCCCCTTTACTTATGTGATCACCGACGAGAACAATATCATCCTGGACATACCCGCCGGCGACAGTTTCGACTTCGACGGCGCGCCCGCCGGCACCTGCCGCGCCTGGGGGCTGGCCTATACCGGCAACCTCACCGCTATGGTGGGTGATGACGCCTCCGCGGTTGCTCTGAGCGACGACTGCTACGACTTGTCCGACAACTTCATTACCGTTATTCGGGAAGTTCCCGAAGGCGGTACGGTGCAGATGCCGAACGGGGAAACCATTGTCTATACCTGCCCCGGTGACGGCACTCCGGACATTGTGATGTTCGACAGTACCGGAACGTCCGGCGGCCCGTACGCTTATGTCGTCACCGACGAGGACAACAATATCCTGGCCTTTCCCGCCGGCGATAGTTTCGACTTCGACGGCGCGCCCGCCGGCGCCTGCCGCGTCTGGGGGCTGGCCTACACCGGTAATGTCACCGCCATGGTAGGTGATAACGCCGCCGCTGTCGCCCTGAGCGATGACTGCTTCAGCCTGTCTGCCAATTTCATTACCGTGATCCGCGAGGTACCCGAAGGCGGAACGGTAGCTACTGAGGACGGAGGAGACGAAGTAACCATCTGCCCCGGCGACGGCAACCCGGATATCGTCCGCTTTGACAGCAGTGGCACTGCCGGACAGTATGTTTACGTTGTGACTGATGAAGACAACATCATCCTGGCGCTGTCGCCTGCCGACAGTGTCGACTTCGATATGGCCGGTATTGGCGTCAGCCGCGTCTGGGGCCTGGCCTATACCGGAAGCATCACGGCTGTTCCGGGTGATGACGCTGCCGCTGTCGCCCTGAGCGATGACTGCTTCGACCTGTCTGACAACTTCATCACCGTCATTCGCGAGGTGCCCGAGGGCGGTACGGTAGCCATGCCCGATGGCAACACCATCCGCTATACCTGCCCCGGCGACGGTAACCCGGACGTCGTACAGTTCGACAGCACCGGCGCCGATGGGTTGTTTGCCTACGTGATCACCGATGACGACAATAATATCCTTGCGCTGCCTCCCGGCGACAGCTTCGATTTTGAAGATGCGCCTCCGGGAGAATGCAGGGTATGGGGATTGGCCTACTCCGGCACCATCATTGCCCAGGTTGGGCAAAATGCGGCAACCGCCGTTCTTACTACTGACTGCTGGGACCTGTCCGACAACTACATCACCATCATCCGGGACGTACCCGTGGGAGGTACCGTTTCCCTGCCCAATGGCGACGAAACCCGTTTCATCTGCCCCGGTGACGGCACCCCGGATATCGTGGAGTTCGACAGCAGCGGCACTGTAGGCCAGTATATTTATGTGATCACGGATGAAGATAATGACATCATCGCTCTGCCGGATGGCGACAGCTATGATTTCGACAGCTCTCCGCTTGGAGAATGCCGCGTCTACGGGCTGGCCTACACCGGAAACCTTACGGGAGAGCTGGGAGACAATGTCCTGAGTATGGCGTTAAGTGATGACTGTTTCGAACTGTCCGGCAACTACATTACCATCATCAAGGAAACGCCGGAAGCCGGAACGATCGGCACTCTTGCCGGCCCCGTCAGCCTGGACATCTGCGTCGGGGACGCCGTTCCTGACAGCGTAACCTTCATTGTTAACGGCGCCTCCAGTAACAACTACATCTTCGTTGTCACGGATGAGAACGACTTCATCATCAGCGCCCTGGACGATCCCACCTTCGACTTTGGCAATGCCCAGGCCGGCACCTACCACATCTATGGCCTGGCCTATACCGGCCAGCCGGTCACCATCCCTGGAGACAACCTCTTCCAGGTTGACCTTTCCACGGACTGTTACGACCTTACGGACAACTTCGTGGAGATCATAGCCACCGGTGTGGACGGAGCCACCATATTCACTAACGTAGGGGTGGGCGTAAACGAGATCAATCTTTGTGTCGGAGACGGCGTTGCGGATGAACTTCAGTTTACGACAACGACCAGCGCCCTGAGCGCCAGCTATACCTTTGCCATCACCAACGAAAATGACGTTGTCATCGGCTTCCTTCCGGCTTCCAACAGTTTCAACTTCGAACTTACCGGGCCGGGTATCGCCAAAGTATGGGGCATTTCCTACACGGGCAACCTGACGCTCAACGTCGGCCAGGTGATCACCGCCGGCCCCTTGTCGGATGGTTGTTATGATATTTCCGATAACGTGATCACGGTGGTACGCGACTTCCCGGAAGGCGGCCTGGTTTCCACCGATGACGGAGAGGATGATATCCTCGTCTGCATCACTCCGGATGGAGGGGTAGTGGACTTCACCACCACCAGTACAACGGTCAACCCCTATGTCTACCTGCTTACCGATACGAACTTCGTTATTCTCGACGTGTACGAGGATGGAGCGGTCGATTTCGCCCAGCTTGCCGAAGACGACTATCTGGTGATCGGCCTGTCCTACACCGGCATGCTGAACAATATCATCGGGGAAGATGCTGTAAACGGCGTCTTGTCGACCAGTTGTTTCGATATTTCCGACAACTTCGTCTATGTCGTCCGCGGCCCGGAGGTCAATGGCGGAGAGGTGTCTGCCGCCAGTGGTTTGGACACCATCTTCCAGTGCCCGGGCGACGGCGTGGCCGACCTGGTGCAGATGCAGACGAGCAGCCAGGACCTGGTATACCGTTACATCATCACCAATACCAATAACCGGGTCATCGTTCCGGAGGTTATCAACCCTGTGATCGACTTTGAAGGAGCGGCGCCGGGCGCCTACCGTGTATGGGGAGTTTCCATTACCGGGCCGGTCACTATCGGTTTCAACGATAACCTGCTGGCCGTACCAGTATCGGAAGACTGTTACCAGTTGTCCGCCAACTTCATCACGGTCATCCGGGAGGCGCCGGAAGGCGGCACGGTCTTCACCAGTGACACCTCGGATGCGGTGAGCGTTGTGGTTGGAGATGGTGTACCCGATGAGGTAAGCTTCATCAGCCTCGGAGCCTCCAACTCCAATTTCGTATATGTCATTACGGACGAGGACAATGTGATCATCGATACGTTCACCGGCGATACGTTCGACTTTGAAGGAGCGGCGCCGGGCGTGTGCCGCGTCTGGGGCCTGGCCTACACCGGCAACCTGCTTGCCATGCCGGGCGACACGGCGAATATCGCTATGCTGACCGACGACTGCTGGGACCTCTCGGACAATTTCGTCACCGTGACCCGCCTGGACGGCCCGCAGCGGCCGGCCCCGGTTGCGGGCCAGCCGGGCGCCATACAGTCCATGGAGATTGCGCCCAACCCGGCGGTAGACTATGCCGTGGTCCGCTTTACCCTGAGTGCTGATGCCGAGCCGGTAAGCACCCTCCGTATCATGGACGGCAACGGCCGCATGCTTCAGGCAGAACGGGTGGCTTCTCTACCGGGCGAGAACCGCTATGAGGTGCAGGTTGGCAACTGGGCCGGCGGCCTGTACGTCGCCTATCTGATCAATGGAACGGAGATTAAAGCCCGCAAACTTATGGTTGCGCGGCGGTAAACCCTACTAGTGTAGAATGATGGAACGCGGATGACGCGGATGCATCGGATTTTCGCAGATCTGGCAGTAAAGAGCCTGAATCCGCGCAGATCCGCAACATCCGCGCCATCCGCGTTCTATTTTTCCCTCGGCCGAGCCTAAAAGTTATATGTCAACCCAAAGCGGAAATCGATGGGAAGGGCCAGGTTGTTCTCTTCCTGGAGGACATTATAGAGAATATAGATCTCATACCCCCAAACACCGCTGCCGTCATTATACCCGCCACCGATGAAGGCATTATTCCTGATCCGCCGGTCCGTCACCCAGTCCCGGGCGGTTTGGTCGTAGCCGGCTATCCTCACCTCATTGTCGAAGCCATATTCCAGATGGAGAAAAATGGAACGCACGATCTTATATCGGGTAAATGCGCCCAGGCCGTATTCGAAGAGGTTGGCGCCTTGCACTCCGGCCGGGGTGAAGGTCTCTCCCCGGTAGAGGAAATAAGTTAAGTTGGCGCGGGGGCCAACCGAAAACTCTTCGGTTATCTTATACCCTACCATAGGGGAGATCCCGATCTGAAAAATACTTTCGAGGTTATTGCCTGAAAAGCCCAAGGTAAACCCACCGCCGTACCACAACCGGTGGGCAAAGCCGCCGCTCTCGTCAAAGTACTTATCGACATCCTGCTTCTTTTTTCCTCCCCGCTGGGCATAACTATCCACCTGAAAGGCAAAAAGCAGTGCAAACAAAAGAAAGCTGAATTGAATGATCCTTTTCATGTGAAACCGGAATTTTGTTGCAAAGATATACTTGTGTGGCAGTTTTAGGGCCCGGCATAGATAAATTACACCGCAATTCGACGGATGGCGGATAAAATTCGGCCCTTTTGCCTCTCCTGAATAAGTAACCTCTGGGGAAGAACAAGTTGCTCCCATGGCCGCTTTTTAACAAAAACTTAGGATTTGCCGGTTAGATGGGCGACTAATTGCCACTTCCACTTTCTCAATCGGGAATTTACTCTTAATTTCGGCCTCTGGCCCTAAAACCTCTCCCCCAAGGCCTTGAATGGTTGTAACCGAAAATCAATCTCACGTTATTCCGCTGAAGTTTCAGTGCCGGCGCCATTGCCAGCCGAAATCATTTAAACACAGATTGGAGATGAAGCACGTCTATTTCATCGCATTGTTTTTGCTGTTTAATTCCACATTCCTGTATGCCCAGCCGGCCTTCCGGGGCACGGCAGCTTCCCCATCCGCTCCGGAAAACTTCAACCGCCATTTCACGGAGTATCATCTTTTCAAGGCCGATGCCGGGGCGCTGAGCCGGTATGCCAAAAGCAATGAGGGTGTTTTCCGTCTGGAATTGCGGCTGGACGGCGCCTATGAGTGGATGCTGGAGCTCGAAGGGGTTGACATCCGCTCTGCAGATTATCGCCTGACGGCCCTCACGGCCGAAGGGGAAGAGCACATGCCGCGTTCTGAAAACAAGACCTTCCGCGGCAGGGAACTCGGCCCGCAGGGCGGGGAAGCCCGTCTTACACTGGACGAGGGCTTCATCTACGGGTTTGTAGAATCAGGGGATGAAACCTATTACCTGGAACCGGCCTGGCATTTCGACCCCGGGCTGGGAAAGGATACTTACCTGGCCTATCCCGCCGGCTCCGTGATCGATACCGGTGCATATACCTGTGGATGGGAGGGCGAACCGATGCCACAACCCCGGCATCTGCCGGCGCCCCAGGCCAAAAACTTCGCCCTGGCCTGCTATGAAGCCGATGTGGCGTTGGCCGCCGATTATTCTATGGTTCAGCAGTACGGCTCAGTCAGCGGGGTGGAAAGCTTCATGCTGGGCGTTTTGAACAACGTTCAAACCAATTATGACAACGAGTTCAACCACCAGGTTTTCTTTACTGTGGCCACGCTGTACGTTTCCTCCTGCTCCAGCTGTGACCCATGGACAACCTCCCGGAATGCCGGCGCTCTGCTCGACAGCTTTACCGGCTGGGGTAATTCCGGCGGCTTCGGCGCCAGTTTTGACCTGGCCTCCCTGTGGAGCAACCGCGACTTCACCGGCGATGCCATTGGCGTGGCCTGGGTGGGCAGCGTCTGCACCAACGGTAAGTATAATGTGCTGCAAAGGTTCAGCACCAACGCCGCCCTGCTCCGCGTTTTGCAGGCCCATGAATTCGGGCACAACTTCAACGCCGGCCACGACGCCCCGGGCTCCAACTTTATCATGGCCCCCTCGGTCAACACCTCAAACACGTGGTCTGGCGCCTCCCTTTCGAGGATCAATTCGTTTATCAATGCATTGACCGGCATACCAGGCTGCCTCAGCACTTGCGGCAGCGTCGTCGACCCACCTGTTGCCGCCCTGTCGGGAAGCCCCACCAGCGGATGCGCTCCGCTGGCCGTCAATTTCAGCAATCTCTCCACCGGCCAGGTAGACCTTGTCAGCTGGGAATTTCCCGGAGGGACGCCGGCAACTTCCAGCAGTTTCTTTCCCACAGTTACCTATAATACTCCGGGTGTTTACGATGTGATCCTTACCGTCTCTAATTCCGGAGGCGACAATACCGTTGTCATGGATGATTATATCGTCGTCGAGCCCCAGCCGGTTGCCTCCTTTACCGTTATGGTAGACGGGCTGACGGTTTATTTCAACAATACTTCTGCTAACGCCCAGGATTTTCAGTGGGATTTCGGCGACGGTTCCTTCAGCAACCTTACTTCGCCCTCCCATACGTACCCCGCCGACGGCCTTTATGAAGTTACCCTGGCCGCCAGCAGTGGGTGTGGCGCCGTTACTTTCGAGCAATTCATCGTGGTGGAAATGCCGATGCAGGCCGCCTTTTCCGCAGACGCTCAGCAGGGGTGCCCCGGAGCCCGGGTTTCTTTTGCTGATCAGACCACCGGACTGCCGGTATCCTGGAACTGGACATTTGAAGGAGGAACACCTGCTACTTCCACCGCCCCCAACCCTACGGTCACTTACCAAAATCCCGGACTGTATACGGTCACCCTGTCTACCACCAATGCTTTGGGCACCGTCAGCAATGCCGTACAACAGCAGTATATAGAGATCTTCCCGGAACCGGTGGCCGCTTATACTGCCCGGTACCTCCCGGGGGGGCTTACTGTAGAGTTCAACAATACTTCTTCCGGAGCCGACAGCTGGTTCTGGGATTTCGGGGACGGGGAGAACAGCGCTGCCCGAAACCCCACTCATACCTATGCCACTGAAGGCGCCTATTCCGTTTCGCTCACGGCCTACGGCCCCTGTGGAGAGGATGTAGCCGCCCAGGCCGTTGAGGCGTTTACTCCGCCCAGCGCCGCCTTCTCGGCCGATGTCCTCTCAGGGTGTGCGCCGCTGTCGGTACAGTTCAACAACGGGTCCAGCGCCAATGCCACCTCCTTCCAGTGGAGCTTCCAGGGAGGAACGCCGGCGTCTTCTACGCTATCCGATCCGGTTATCACCTTTAATACCCCCGGCGCTTATACCGTGAGGTTGATCGCCTGGAACCCTGCCGGCAGCGACACCACTACCCAAAGTGTAGTGATCGAAGGCGGCCCGCAGAGTGCTTTTTCTATCGATTATACGCCGGGGGATACGGAAGCCGTCTTCAACAATCAATCCGGAAATGCCGATTCCATCCTGTGGGATTTCGGGAACGGAGATACCAGCACCGAAGACAACCCGGTTTATGATTTCGGTTCGGACGGCGTATACCAGGTGGCGCTCATCGCCACCAATGCCTGCGGCAGCGACACCAGCGCCCAGGAGGTGACGGTGGTTACCGCCCCGACGGCGGCCTTTGATCTGGATGCCACCAGTGGCTGCGTACCCTTCACTGTACAGGCCAGTGACCTGTCGAGCAGCAATACCACGGCCTGGAACTGGTCGGCCCCGGGCGCAACGCCGGAAACGTCTACCGGCCAGAACCCCAGCTTCACTTTTGGATCCG
>CAYQKY010000059.1:0-25375 GCA_964418125.1 uncultured Phaeodactylibacter sp. | reverse complement strand
ACCAAAGCCAGGGCGCCGACAGCTACGCCTGGGACTTCGGCGACGGCAGCGCCAGCACCGCAACCGAACCGGCCCACAGTTATGCTCAGGACGGAACCTATACCGTACAGCTTATCGCCACCAACGCCTGCGGCAGCGACACCAGCGCCCGGGAAGTGACGGTGGTTACCGCCCCGACGGCTGCTTTCGAGCTGGACGCCACCAGTGGCTGCGTGCCCTTCACCGTACAGGCCAGTGACCTGTCCAGCGGCAATACCAGAGACTGGAACTGGTCGGCCCCCGGCGCAACGCCGGAAACGTCTACCGGCCAGAACCCCAGCTTCACTTTTGGATCCGCCGGAACATACACCATCACGCTGGAAGCCTCCAATGCCGCCGGGGTGAGCGCCAACAGCCTGTCCGTAACCGTAGGTGATGCCCCGCAGTCCGCCTTTACCGCCGCTGTCGCCCTGGGCGAAACCACGCTGGCCCTAACCAACCAAAGCCAGGGCGCCGACAGCTACGCCTGGGACTTCGGCGACGGCAGCGCCAGTACCGCAACCGAACCGGCCCACAGCTATGCTCAGGACGGAACCTATACCGTACAACTCATCGCCACCAACCCCTGCGGCAGCGATACCAGCAGCCAGGAAGTGACGGTGGTTACCGCTCCGGCGGCTGCCTTTGAGCTGGCGGCCGCCAGTGGCTGCGTGCCCTTTACTGTACAGGCCAATGACCTGTCCAGCAGCAATACCACGGCCTGGAGCTGGTCCGCCCCCGGCGCCTCGCCGGAGACATCAAATGAGCGGAATCCCAGCTTCACCTTTACCGCTCCCGGCACCTACACCGTCTTCCTGGAAGCCTCCAATGCCGCCGGGGTGAGCCTGGACTCTATTGAAGTCTTCGTCAACAGTGGCCCGGAGCCCGGCTTCACTTTCCAGGTCAATGGCCTGGATGCGCAGTTTTCCAACAGTTCCGTCAACAGCCTCAGTTATGCATGGGATTTTGGGGATGGCGACGGGAGCGAGGAAGCCAGCCCTACGCACAGCTTCGATGAGCCGGGAGAGTATATCGTCACCCTTACCGCCGCCAATGAATGTGGCGAAGCTACGATGGTCGACACCGTAAAGATCGACCTGGCGGCGCCGGTGGCCAACTTCACGGCTTCCGGCAACCAGGGCTGTGCGCCGCTTACCGTCACGTTTGAAAACAGTTCGGAGAATGCCGAGAGCTATTCCTGGACATTCCCCGGCGGCACGCCGGCCACCTCAACGGAGCCCAACCCCACGGTCACTTACGAAACCCCGGGCATCTACTCGGTAATCCTCATGGCCATCAACCCCGCCGGCTCGGGCGCCCTGACCCGGCAGAACATCATCGTAGCGGGTGGGCCTCCGCAGGGTAATTTCGATTACGTCACCAATGGGGCCACGGTTTCCTTCACCAATACTACGGAAGATGCCGACAGCTTCTTCTGGCGTTTTGGCGACGGCAACAGCAGCGATGTCGAAGAACCGGAGCACACCTACAGCGCAGGGGGTGAATACACCGTCCTGCTGCTGTCCACCAACGAATGCGGTACCGATACGGCCTTCCAAACCATTACCCTCACCGGTTCAGCGCCTGCGCCGAACCTCTCGGCCTCCGCTGAAAGCGGTTGCGCGCCTTTCACTGTCAGCTTCGACGGAAATGCGGAAGGAACGGTTACCAGTTGGTCATGGTCCTTCCCGGGCGGCATGCCGGACAGTTCCGCAGAGCCCAACCCCACGGTGGTATACGAGCAGCCGGGCGTGTACGATGTCAGCCTCACGGTGGGCAATGCCTTTGGGGAAAGCAGCCAGGAGGAAACCGGACTGATCACAGTTATTGACCTGCCGCAGGCTTCATTTTCCTATACCATCCAGGAACTGTCCCTGTCTTTGACGAACACCTCAACGGGAGACGGCCTGTCTTACAACTGGGATTTCGGAGACGGCAACAGCAGCATGGAAGGAAACCCGGAGCACAGCTATGCCGAAGCGGGAGAATACAAGGTCGTGCTCACCGTCACCAACGTCTGCGGGGAGTCCGTTGCGGAGGAAACGGTGGTGGCTGTCGTTACCGGCCTGGCGGATGAATCCTGGCTGGAAGAGTTGAGCCTCTTCCCGAACCCGAACGGGGGAACCTTCACTGTACGCCTGCAGGGGCAGCCGGCGGAGCAGTTGCAGTTGAGGCTGTTGAATGTAGTAGGGCAGCGGGTGTTTGAGTTGGAAGACAGCTTCCATACCGGGTACTGGCAGCAGCAGCTGAAGCTGGAAGGGCTACCGGCGGGCGTGTATGTGCTGGAGGTACTAGCCGGAGAGAGAAAGGCGTACCGGCGGGTGGTGGTGGAGTAGGGAAGAAGCCCGCCGGGCGGTTTAAATGTGTAAGGTGTGAACGGCCAGGAGCGAGTGAAAATGAAATACTCCACGGCACAGGGTCGTGTGCAAAAGCAGGAATTGTCATAGTTTTGTGGCCAGCCATTCATAAAGTCTGTCTTACAGGTTGTTAATTGACGCCACTAAACTCATTTTCAATGAAAAAACTGATCATCATCGCCCTCACCTCTTTTGTGTTGTTCGCTTGTCCGAGAACCGAGGATACCGGCATAGTTGGAAAATGGAAACTGACGGAAGAACTGATCGATATCGGAGACGGCAAGGGGGAGTTTAAAGAGGCCACTTCTCAACAGTCCATCGAATTTTTTCGGGACGGAACTTTTACGGCCACCTTCAGCCTGTGCCAGATGGCGCCGGGCAGCTCCGGCCAGGGAACCGGAACCTACTCCATGGATAGGAACACGATAACTCCGGAAAACTGTGCGGGAGAAAGCAGAGCCATCACTTTCGAGCTGAGCGGCCGGGAGCTCATTCTGAACCTTATCTGCATAGAGCCCTGCAAGCAGAAGTATGTTAGGGTTGATTAAAAAACGCCTTCCCCCGATTCTCTTACCATATCTTCCAGGGCAATGTCCGGCTCATTGTCATCTTTCCGAAGCACTCTGCTTCCGGCATTCCACCTCCACCACTGAGCGGTTGTTGTTCTTTAAAAATGCCTTGCCGTTCTTTACTTTAATGGAATAGCAGTAATTTAACGTATCCGGCGGCCATTAAATGGCCAGGGATAGTAAGGAGGTAAGGCAACAATGGAGAATATTTGGGCATCTGCCTAAGGCTGGACAGAAAGCTCCGGGGGCGTGTATGATGTACGGGGCAATGGCAGCCCACGGGCATGTACGGTGTACGGGCCTGTCCAACGTTAGACAGGTAGCCGAATATTTCAATCTTTGATCACATCTTTTTGGAGAAAATACTACGACGAATGCGGACTGGTTGAATAACAAACATCAGTTGCCAAAAAACCTTTTTTAACAAACGCTTAATCATGAGGTTATTCTGTCTCTTATATGTTTGGCCCCTGTGCCTGACAATTATTCCCAAAGCGCTTTCTCAACAAAATGATATTGCCAATATTGAATACAACGATGCGGGCCTTTACGAGAAATTTGAGTTTGCGTTTAATTTAGCCAGCCCAACCTACGCCAATCCCTATGACCCCGATGAAGTAAGCGTATATGCACTTTTTTATGGCCCTGGAAACAATTTTTCAGATCACGATCATTACAGGCCGGGGTTTCATTATACAGGCTATGATGTAGATGAATCTGTTCTATATAATCCTCCTGTTGCCCCGGATGATTACTGGAAAGAAATCCATTCACAAACATGGAGAATAAGATTCTCTCCGGATAAGATTGGGGACTGGACTTTTATGGTATATGTAGATTATTCTTTCCCCGCGGGTTCTGGCAACAGAGTAAGAAAACATCTTTACACCGGTGATTTCACCTGTCACCCTTCCGGAAAACCGGGATTTGTGTCGGTACATGAAAACAGGCGATACCTTCAGTTCGACAATGAGGAAATTTATTTCCCGATAGGGGAGAATATGGCTGGTTTCTTTGGAGACAGAGGCGGTTTAATGCCTGACGCCACCTATGTTGGTTCTCAAAATTGCAATCAAAACCATTCGGATCTGTTATCATCTGGCGACATATGCTGGGCAGATCCGGCCCCGTGTTACTCACCGTATGTATTTTCACATTTCAGGAGGGTTTTAAAAGATATTGCTCAGGAGGGAGGAAACTTCATCAGGCTATGGTTTTTGCCAACCTCCTTTGAATTTGAGTGGGAACAATTAGGAAGTTATGATCAGAGGCAGAATCGAATGTTTGATCTTGATGCTATAGTCGAATCAGGTAATCAGGAAGGTATTTATTTTCACGTGGTATTATCAGACAATGGGATTTTCGATTCAGACTATGCTGATTGTGATGGATTTACAGATTGCTGGGATGATACGCCTTATTCCCGGATAATGCCGCCGGAAGGTGCGGGCTTTCTTACACCAGCTGAATTCTTTACAGAAGACATTGCCAGGGATCATTATAAGAAAAAGCTATATTATTTTGTAGCGCGGTGGGGGTATTCTCCAAATGTATTCTCGGTTGAGTTTATTAATGAAGTAGATTTTATCCGGTCAACGCATCAAGGTAATGAAGTAAGGTGGAAGTTCTGGCAAGAAAACAGGCCCGCTATATCGGCCTGGCATACAGAAATGGCCAATTACCTGGAGGAGCTTGCCCCTCATATCCTGAAGACGGTAAGCGCCGGAATGGTAGCGAATGGAGATGACATGCATACCGAGCCGGGCCCTGATCAGCAGGAATTTGTTTTTGATTATACCAAAGGGCACTTTTATTCCTGTTCTTACAATGCTGAACACCAGAGGGATTTTTTTGCAAAAAGACAGTTAGGCAGGCACCCCAAGCCGTTTCATTTACAGGAAACTGATGATTGTACTGCCAACAGGGTAGCCGTACAAACCAATGAATCTAATGCCGTTAAGTGGCATAATTGGCTTTGGTCATCAACCTTTACAGGTGCAATGGGAGCGGGAGTAAACCTTTCTTACGACTCCCATTTTCATCATCCGTGTTATGGGGCGGGAAGGTTGTTCAGGTATTTCCGGCCTTTAAGCAGGTTTATCGCGCAGATCCCTCTTGGTGAAACCGGGATCAATAGTTTCGTGCCTGTGGGTAATGCAGAGAGTGCTGTTGAGTCTGCATTTCCAGGAGCGCTTATCGATTCCCCGAACTGCGAATGTAGCGAGCCTGTTGATGATTGTACTTTAGGGGCATCCCCACCTTTTTCAGTCGGTTGTGATCTTACTGATGGATGCAGTGCAGGCTTTGCAGATCCGGGTTTTCAATATTCAGGCTTTTCCAGAAAATATGATTACAGAAGAGAGTTTTTATCATCTGATATTACGACATCAAACGATGATGAGATTGAAGTATTTGCCTTGAGAAACCCTTACATGGTTTGCGGATGGGTTCACAACAAGACGAATTTCTGGTATAATTTATACAGGGCTCCATCCAGCAATGAATCCACTTTTTGCTCCTATAACCCCGGACTAACCGGTGGTGGCCATACGGTCACTCCGCTAATAAATGAGACGATGGAAATTACCGGCCTGGATTGTGGCGGAAGTTATAAAGTGGAATGGTGGTATACATACTTCGGCCTTGACGTTGATGGCAATGGAAATCCTGATGATGGAGGAATAATAGCGGATTATACACAGACAGTTACTGCAATTAACGGGAAGGCCACGGTTAATATTCCGTCTCTTATTGCACGGGCAGACGCTGTTGGTTTTGAAGCTCCGGATTACGGTTTTTGCGTTAAGTTGATGGAGCCTCCGGGAAGTAATGCCGTACCGAAATGGGATCATGCTCAGGAAACGTGGAATTTCTGGGAAGAAGTTGCGGGAGATGTCAAAGTAACTCCGGATAATTCGGTTATCTACGTAGGGAGTGATCAACATATTCACATTTTGCGATGGCACGACAACGGTTGGGCCCATGATGAACTAACAAGCGGCAATGCGGAAAAAGCAGACATTAATACCAACCTGGCCGTCAGTGCAGCCGGACAAGTATTCTACAGGGGTGCAGATCGTCAAATACACCAGTTGTACGGTATTGGCCCAGATGGCGCACAACACTCAAAATTGACCTGGAATAGTTGGCAAGTTTGCTTAGGAGATATTGAAGTAACCTCTCATAATGAAGTAGTATACCATGGAGTAGGAGATGTTATAAACAGACTAACCTGGAACGGCCCATCCTGGGCATTTAATCCACTGACTGGCGCCCAGGATCCGGATATAGACGGCGATCTGGCGGCTAGTTACAATAATCAATTGTATTTCAGAAGTTCAAATGGAATGATGTACCAGGTTACGGGGCTGGCTACGACAAGCCCGAGTGTTTATTTAGTAGCTGACGATTCAGGAAACGGATTCTTAATAGACCCGGATGGGCAAATTGAAGTTTCACGATCAAACAAGGTTTTTTATAAACATGATTCCGAAGTGAAATATGTTGATTGGAATGGAGAAAGTTGGGAAGGGTTCTATGCGGCCTCACCCAATGCGCCGGATGACGATATCGGTGGAAAGTTCACTGTTTCTGCGGAAGATGAAATATTTTATGAAGGGCTCAACGGCCAGCAAGTTCACCTCATATACGACATCCAACCTAATGGGAGAAAACACGAAGTGCTTACTAATTCAACCGCTCACAAGATGGACGGCCATATCGCCGTCAGCCACGCCAACCAGGTTTTTTACAAAGGAGAAAATGATCAAATTCATGCCCTCTATTTTACCTGTGGCGGATCAGGGCTTACACAAGACAGTGCCCTCCAAAAAACATTCCCGTCAGGAGGCAGCGCAAGCAATTACCAATTGCGCTTATATCCTAATCCAGCCTTTACAAGGCTGCATATTGAACTCGAAGCTGAAGGAAGAGAATCCGGTTGCAGTTATCAGATATACAATAGTTTGGGGCAACCTGTTGGGCCTGCTCCTGGGACAATGGGCAAGTACACTATTGTGAATACCTCATCCTTTTCTTCAGGATTATATTTCATTAAGGTGTTTGACTCGAATGGGCGCCAAATAACAAGTGGAAAGTTTGTTGTTCCCAGATACTAGTTTGGATTTGCCCATTCTTTGCAGCAGGATTTACCAAACATGCTCTCACCCGATCTCCCACGTCGTTCCCCCCGCCAGCAGCTCATCCAGCCGCCCTTCTCCTTTTTTACCAACAGCTTCCTTAAGCTGATCGTAGAGCAGGTCCTCATAGCAGGGGCGCTCGGCGGCGTAGAGCACGCCGAAGGGGCGCGGCAGGGAAGATGGCCGGTGCTGGTTGGGGGCGTCAAAGAAGCGTGACAGTATATGCGCCTTGTGGATGTCCGTCTCGTCATGTATCCACAGGTCGCCGGGCGAATAGCCGTCCTTTTCGAGGTCGACCACCTGGGGCCGGAGGCAATCGAGGCGGATACCTTTTTCCATATTCTTACCGAATCGCAGAGGCTGGCCGTGCTCCAGGAAGACGGTGGTTTCCTGCTTGGTGTCCTTATCGGTAAAGGTAAAGAAAGCCCCGTCGTTGAAGATGTTGCAGTTCTGATAGATCTCCAGGAAGGAGGTCCCTTTGTGCTCGTGGCAGCGGCGGATCATCTCCTTGAGGTGCTTGGGGTCGCGGTCCATACCGCGGGCGACGAAGGAGCCTTCGGCGCCGAGGGCAAAGGCCAGCGGGTTGACCGGGTGGTCGAGGGAGCCCAGGGGCGTAGACTTGGTTACCTTATGCTCTTCGGAGGTCGGTGAGTACTGCCCCTTGGTCAGTCCGTAGATCTGGTTGTTGAACAGCAGGACGTTGACGTTGAAATTACGCCGCAGCAGGTGCAGCAGGTGGTTGCCGCCGATGGACAGCCCGTCCCCGTCGCCGGTGATCACCCAGACGTGGAGGCCCGGGTTGGCCATCTTCAGGCCGGAGGCCACCGCCGGGGCGCGCCCGTGGATGGAGTGCATCCCATACGTCTCCATATAATAAGGAAAGCGGGAAGAACAGCCGATGCCTGAAATGATGGCCACCTGGTCGCGGTCGAGGCCCAGCTCGGCGAATACCGTCTGTACCTGCTTGAGGATGGAATAGTCCCCGCAGCCCGGGCACCAGCGCACGTCCTGGTCGGTTGCAAAATCTTTGGCGGTCAATATTGTGGTTCCGTTCGTTGTCGGCATGTTGCTAATGACTGAATGAGTGATTGAGTGATTGAGTGAATACTCAGGGAACGAACTTATACACAAATGCACGAATGCACCAATACACGATCATCTTCCCAAAACCTGCTTCGCAAACCCCCTCAGCTCTGCTTTCGTGATCGGCACTCCCTGTATCTTATTGTAAGGCACCACCTCCCGCAGGAATTTTTCCCGGATGACCTTTGACAGCTGGCCGTTATTGATCTCGGGGATGATGATGGTTTCGTAATTGTCGAGTATAGCCTCCAGGTTGCGCGGGAAGGGGCGCAGGTGCCGCAGGTGGGCGTGTGCGACCTCGTACCCTTCGTCCAGCAGGCTTTGCACCACCGACTTGATCACCCCGTAGGTGGAGCCCCAGCCCAGGAAGAGGGCCTTGCCCTTTTCCGGCCCGGCGGACAGTTCCTGCTCCGGAATGAAGTCGGCGATCTTTTCCACTTTTGCCTCCCGGATCTTGACCATGTACTCGTGGTTGGCCGGGTCGTAGGACACCTCGCCGGTGCCCGCCTGTTTTTCCAGCCCGCCGATGCGGTGCGCCAGCCCCTGGGTTCCGGGGATGGCCCATTCGCGCACATAGCGCTCATCGCGATCGTAGGGCAGGAAGGGCGCTCCGTTTTCCGGAGGTTTTTTGAACTCCACTTTTATTTCGGGAATATCTTTCGCTTTCGGGAACTTCCAGGGTTCCGCCCCGTTGGCGATGTAGCCGTCGCTGAGCAGGATGACCGGCGTCATATGCTGCAGGGCGATGCGGGCGGCCTCGAAGGCGGCTTCGAAGCAATCGGCCGGCGAGCTGGCGGAGATCACTGGCATGGGGCTTTCGCCGTTGCGGCCGTAGAGGGCCTGCAGCAGGTCCGACTGTTCCGTCTTGGTCGGCAGGCCGGTGGAGGGGCCGCCGCGCTGTATGTCGCAGATCAGCAGGGGCAGTTCCAGCATGAGGGCCAGGCCCATGGCTTCCGTTTTCAGGGCCATTCCCGGGCCGGAGGTGCCGGTCACTGCCAGGTTGCCGCCGTAGGCCGCCCCGATGGCGGCGCAGATGGCGGCGATCTCGTCTTCCGCCTGGAAAGTGCGAACGCCGAAGTGCTTGTACTGGGCAAGGCCATGCAGTACGTCGGAAGCCGGGGTGATCGGATAGCTGCCATAGAAGAGCGGCAGGCCCGCCTTTTGAGCGGCAGTGATCAGGCCGATGACCAGGGCTTCATTCCCCATGACGTTGCGGTAGGTGCCCTTTTCCAGGGGGGCCGCTTTCACGTCGTAGCGGGTGGTGAAGGTTTCGGTCGTCTCTCCGTAGTGGTAGCCTGCCTTGAGCACGGCGATGTTGGCGTCGAGGATATCCGGCTTGCGCCCGAACTTGGAGCTGAGGAATTCTATGGTCGAATCCATCTGCCGGTTGTAGCGCCAGTAGAGGAAGCCCAGGACGAACATGTTCTTCACCAGGTCTTTCTCCTTGGTGCTCAGCGGGGAGCCTTGCAGTGCTTCCCGGGTGAGTTTGGTAACCGGTATCTTATACACCTGGAAAACATCCAGGCTGCCGTCTTCCAGGGGATTCCGGCTTTCATCGTATTTTGCCAGGCGCAGGTTTTTTTTATCGAACCCGTCCGTATTGACGATGACGGTGCTTCCGGGCTCCATCCTGTCCAGGTTGGCCTTGAGGGCGGCGGCGTTCATGGCCACCAGCACATCGTACTCGTCACCGGGGGTGAGGATCTCCCGGCTGCCGAAGTGCAGCTGAAAGCCCGAGACGCCGGCGAGGGTCCCCTGCGGCGCCCGTATCTCTGCCGGAAAATCGGGGAAGGTCGCCAGGTCACTGCCGCTCAGGGCGGTGTTGTCGGTAAAGAGCGTGCCCGTCAGCTGCATCCCGTCTCCGGAATCACCGGCAAACTTTATGGTTACTTCTTCTTGTGTTTCGGTTGTCTTACGCATGTACAATTACCTTGAAAGTGAGGCCATTCACTTGTTGAGTACACTTTTAAAGAAGAAAAGTTTTGGAATATTTGGCAAGAGCAGGCCGCAAAGATCAGCTTTTTTGGAGAACCGACAAAATCCTTCGCCCTCTGGCTTTGAATGCGGCACTGTTAAATTCCATCTGGCTCTCGATGACCAGGGCCAGTTCCTCTTCCAGTTCCGGTATGCCTTTCGCTATTTTGGCGGCCAGCGACATGCTGAAGGCCTGAATGGCCGGAAGGGATCGGGGGTTCATCAGGATGTTGAGGCAGAAGTCGTATAGCTCGCCCTGCAGTTCTTCGGGGATGGCGGTGCGCTCCAGGGCTTTCAGCAGGTTGCGGTGCACCGCGTTGTGGTTGGGCTGTTGGAGGAGGGCAACGGCTTCAGGCAGGTAAGGTTGCAGGCTTTCCGGTGATTCCTCGGTGACGGCGTCGAGCACCCAGCTGGCGCGTTGAGGCAGAGGCGGCTCTCCGTTTCTTATCAATTCCCAGAGTTCTTCGATAGCGCCCCCTCCGGCCAGAATGTACCGGGCGATAGCCAGGGTATTGGTTTTGGAATGTTCCCGGAGTAGTGCCTGTTTGAGATCCATAGCTGGTAATTTGGCAACAAAATAGACATACTTCTGCCTTCCCTTCAAGGCTGGCGAAAAGATATTTTCAACACGTTAACGAAACCCCGAATCCATAAATTCTTTCCTACCTTTACGGCAGCCCAAAAACTGTTTGCTATGAAAAGAGCTATACTGCTGGCCCTGGCCGGCCTTACCTTTTGTTCTGTAAAAGCCCAGGAGGACATCTCCGGCATCATCAACGCCTACGCGGCGGTCCAATCCATTGATTACTGCAACAATACGCTTCTGGTTTCCGATACCGCCGGTTATGCTGCGGGGGATGCGCTGATCATCATTCAGATGCAGGGCGCTGCCATCGACCGGAGCAATTCCGCCTCCTTCGGAAATGTTACGGATCTCGGACAAGCAGGCCTGTATGAACGGGCGGTGATCGCCTCGGTCGATGGGCTGGAGATCACACTGGAGAATATGCTGCTCAATGAATATGATACCGATGGGGCTGTGCAGGTTGTCAACATGCCCGATTATCCTTCCGGAGCGGTAGTATCGGATACTTTGAAAGCAAAAGCCTGGGACGGCAGTACCGGCGGTGTACTCGCCCTTGAGGCGGCCGATATCACTTTGCAGGCGCCCATCGATGCCAGCGGCCAGGGTTTCCGGGGTGGTTCCGCTGCCCTCGACTATACGGGGAATTGCAATTTTCTGGACAACTTCAACGCCTTCGCTTATGATGAGGGCAGCATTCGTGCCGGCCGCAAGGGGCAGGGCATCAGTGCAATCCTGAGCAGCCAGGCGCGTGGGCGGGGCTCTCAGGCCAATGGCGGCGGCGGCGGCAACGACCACAACGCGGGCGGCGGCGGCGGCGGCAACCTCACCGCCGGCGGCCAGGGCGGAGAGAATGACAACCCCAGCTTTTTTGGCTGTGACGGCCGCAACCCCGGCCAGGGTGGCAAAGCCATTAATGGAATTTCCACTGATCGGATCTTCATGGGCGGGGGCGGCGGCGCCGGCCATGGGAACAATAACGTCGCATCAGCCGGCGGCAACGGCGGCGGCATTATCATCATCAGCGCCGCCGGTATCACCGCCAATGGCTTCGGCATCTTCGCCAATGGCGCCGCGGCGGCTAATTCTATAGGAGACGGAGCCGGCGGCGGCGGCGGCGGCGGCGCCATCGTCCTGTCTCTCGAAAACGGCGATGGCAGCGGCCTGCTCCTGGAAGCCAGAGGCGGCCGCGGAGGCGACGCCAACAACAACAATACCGACCAGTGCTTCGGGCCGGGCGGCGGCGGCGGCGGGGGAAGAATACTCCGCTCCGGGGCAGCCATGGCCACCGTCGCCCTTGCCGGAGGGCAATCCGGGCTTAGCACCAATTCCAACGTATGCGGAGTGGGCGCCAATAATGCGGCTCCGGGCAATGCCGGCGCCAGTCAAACATTTGAGAACCTGCCCGAGAGTGATGGGCCGTTTACCCCCTACAGCTTGCTGTCCCAAACCGGAGACACCACTACCTGCCCCGGCCTTCCGCTCACTTTGCCGGTGTCGGTACAGGGTTCCGGGCTCAGCTTCCAGTGGCAGCTGGACGAAGGCGCCGGCTTCAATGACCTCCAAAGTGGCTTCGAATACGGCGCCACCAATGTGCCCGGCCTGCTCATCAATACCGTCGCCAACGCTATGAACGGCAACCGGTACCGCCTGCTCATCAGTAGTGAGTGCATCGATACGGTTTACACCGACCCGCTGACGTTAACCGTCGTGCCCGGGCCAGCGGCTTCCTTTTCCTTTGCCGTCAACGGGCTGACAGCCAGTTTTACCAACACCTCCACCAATGCCGACGGCTACACCTGGGATTTCGGTGACGGGAACAGCAGTACTGCATTCGAACCCTCTCACACCTTCTCCGGTCCCGGTATTTATGACGTTACGCTTTCTGCCGCCAGCAGCACCTGTGGAGACACCGCCTCATTCACCACTCAGGTGGAGATCACGGTGGCCCAGGCGCCCCAGGCTGCCTTCCAGCCCATGCCGGCCGCCGGCTGTGCCCCGTTTTCCGTTCTGTTCAGCAACACCAGCACCGGCGGCAGCGGAACCACCTACCAATGGTTCTTCCCCGGCGGCGACCCCGCTACCTCTACGGACGGCGCCCCCATCGTAAACTACGACAACCCCGGCGCCTTTGATGTAACCCTCATCGCCACCAACAGCGCCGGCAGCGATACCCTGACAATTACCTCAGCCGTACAGGCCGGCGCCGCTCCCACAGCCGATTTCGAACTGGCCACCGACAACCGCACCGTTACCCTGACGAACCTCTCTCCTAATGCCGATACCTACCTCTGGGATTTCGGGGACGGGAATACCTCCACCGATCCCAACCCCACGCACACCTATGACAGTGCCGGCGATTACGAGGTCAGCATCACGGTCACCAATTCTTGTGGAAGCGATGTTTCCGTCCTGCCCATCAGCGTTGCCCAGCGCCCTACGCCTCTATATTCTACCGAAAACACAACCACCGGCTGCTCACCCCATACCGTCTACTTCGTCAATGAATCCACCGGGGATTATGACAGCCTGCGGTGGGAATTTCCGGGAGGCATGCCGTCGGAATCCGGCCTTCCCAACCCGGAAGTCATTTACGGCGCCCCGGGCCAGTACACCGTGCGGCTCACGCTCTTCTGGCTGGAAGGGGAGGAGATGCTTTCCCAGGTGCAGGCCGTTACCGTACTTGAGGGGCCGGTAGCCGGCTTCTCCTATGATCTCGACGGGCTACAGGCCACTTTTACCAACCTGTCCACCAACGCCGGCAACTACAATTGGGACTTCGGCGACGGGGGCACCAGTAATGAGGAGGACCCGGTGCATACTTTCGGTTCCACCGGCACTTATGAAGTGACGCTGATAGCCGGCAACGGCGCCTGCAGCGACACCCTTACGGTAGAAACCCTGGTACAGCAGGCCCCGGAAGCCGCCTTCCAGCCCATGCCGGCAAGTGGTTGCGCCCCCCTGTCCGTCCTGTTCAGCAATACCAGCGCCGGCGGCAGCGGCGCCACCTATCAGTGGTCCTTCCCCGGCGGCTCTCCCGCCTCATCGACGGATGGCGCGCCTGTTGTGAACTACAATACCCCCGGCGCTTTCGACGCCACCCTCATCGTCACCAACAGCGCCGGCAGCGATACCCTGACGATCAGCGGCGCTGTACAGGTTGGCGCTGCCCCGACGGCTGATTTCACCCTGGTGGAAGACGGCCTTACCATTACACTGGTGAACCTTTCCACCAATGCCGGCGGCCTGCTCTGGGATTTTGGCGACGGTAATACGTCTACTGTTCCCAATCCCATTCATACCTACAGCGCCTCCGGCGATTACGAGGTCAGCCTCACCGTGACGAATGCCTGTGGCAGCGATGTGATGGTGGCGCCGGTTACTGTACTGCAGCGTCCGGCTCCCCTGTATTCCACCGAAAACCCTCTTAGCGGCTGCGCCCCCTATACCGTGTACTTCGTCAACGAGTCCACGGGCGATTACGACAGCCTGCGGTGGGAATTTCCGGGGGGTATGCCGGCCACTACCGATATCCCCGATCCGGAAGTAGTGTACAACACGCCCGGGCAGTATCCGGTGCGGCTCACCCTCTACTGGCCGGAAGGGGAAGAGGTGCTTTCCCGGCCCCAGGCCGTTACCATTCTGGAGCGCCCTCAGCCGGCCTTTACTTTTGTGCTGGACGGCCTCACCGCCACCTTCACCAACCTGTCTGCCAACGCCACCGATTACACCTGGAACTTTGGCGACGGTACTACGAGTAATGAAGAGAACCCCGTACACACCTTCCCCGGCCCCGGCAATTACGACGTCACCCTCAACGTGTCGAACCAGGGCCAGTGTACCCGCGCCAACGGGCAGAATGTGTACATACAACCCAGCGGGGTAGAAGAACACTCTTTACCGGCAGATATCAAACTCTTCCCCAACCCGACCGCCGGCCAACTCAGGCTGCAGAGTGAGCGGCAGAGCTGGTACCCGGTGCAATGGCGGTTGCTGAACGCTCAGGGGCAGGTCATGGATTCAGGCATTGCACCACAGGACAGGGAATGGAGCCTGGCGCCGTACCCGGCGGGGCCATATCTGCTGCAGTTTGTCAATGCGGAAGGATGGTGGACGATAAGGGTTTTGAAGTACTAGAAATCAACCCGAATAAAAGTTATGAAAAACATCTTTCTGACTACTCTTTTTGTTTTTGGGCTTCTGGCAGCCATCCCTGCCCAGGAGGCCAACGATCCTGTTATCGAACGCGACGGCGCCACCATTGAGTATTCTGACTGTGGAGCAGGGCCGGTTACCCTGTTGTTCGTCCACGGCTGGAACATCAACAGGGAATACTGGAAGGCCCAGCTCGATCATTTCTGTCCGGATTATCGGGTAGTGGCCATTGACTTGCCGGGCTTCTGGCAGCCGGAGGCGGAGCGGGAAGCCTGGACGGTGGAAGCATTCGGCGAAGATGTAGTGCGGGCTATGGAGGCGCTGAAGCTGGAGAAAGTCATCCTCATCGGCCATTCCATGGGGGGCGATATCATCCTGGAGGCAGCGCTGAAGGCCCCGGAAAGAGTCATCGGCCTGATCGGTATTGACAACTTCAAGGACCCTCGCCCGGGATATTCTCCGGAAGAAGAAGAGGGGCTGAAGCAGTTCCTGGCTGCTTTGCGAGCGGATTATGCCAACGTCGTGGCCGCAGGAGCCGAAGCTCAGCTATTCCACCCGGATACACCTGCAGGCTATAAAGATCGGGTGATCGAGGATTTCAAGTCGGCGCGCCCGAACGTAGCTATCGGTTCTATCGAATCGCTGATCCATTACGCCAGAAAGGAAACGGAACAACTGCAAAAGCTGGATAAAAAGCTATATCTCATCAACAGTGACTACACCGAAACTGACGAGGAAGCTCTGGCGAAATACTGTAAAGGCGGGTTCGAAATCATCCCCATCCACGCTACCGGCCATTATCCGATGATCGAGAAACCGGAGGAGTTTAATGAAAGGATGGAGGTGGCGCTTGGGAAGATCCTGGAAAAATAGGCAAAGGGTTCAGGCCTCCAAACATACTCTCAATCCCGGTGTGGATGCTGTATGAGTTCTTCCTGTTCGGTACGGTACACCAGGTCTACCCCAAACTGTTTGAGGATGATGTACAGCATGATTAAAGCTACGATGATGAGCCAGAGGCGGTCCCATCCGGAGAGGAGGCGGCGTTTAGGCCTTCCTGATTCAGACATGGTTTACGATTTTGGGGGTTGTGAAGATCAGATTTTTTCAAATTTAGGAAATTTGAGGGAGATACGGCAGGGATTCGCGAGGGAGGCCCTGGGAATACCACTATACAACAAATGCACGAATACACGTAAACACCAATGCATCATCAAAACTCCATCCTCATCCGCAGGTTGATCCGGCGGGAGGTCAGGTAATTAGGGATTGCATATTGCTGGTTAAAGATGGTTTTGATCCAGGTGTTGCCGGCCTGGTTTTGTACCTGCATTAGGTTGAAGACTTCGAGGCTGAGCCAGGCGCCGCGCGTGAAGCGCAGGAAGTGGTTGGGCTTCTTCGCCCGTTTGGCGTGGTCGTACAGCTGCAGGGAGAATCCGATGTCCACCCGGTGGTAGGGGGAAAAGCGGTAGGTATTGCGATACACCCGGTTGTTGCCCTGCAGGCCAAACGGCAGGCCGGTGCCTACCGTGAAGTTGAGGTGCATGCGGAAGCTCTCGCTCTTGGGCAGGTAATCCTGGAAGAACATGGACAAGGTCATCAGCTGGTCGGTGGGCCGGGGCACATCATCGACCGGCTGGCCTACCTCCTGGCCTACTTCTCGCACCAGGTGCTGCACCCCTTTCAGCTGTTCGCGGGCGCGCAGGAAGGAAAGGTTGATCCAGGACTCCGCTCCGGGAACAAACTCGCCGTTCAGGCGGAAGTCTATACCGGTGACGTAGCCCGTGGCGTCGTTCTCTCCCGAGTAGCGGATCCGTACGTTCTCGATCTCGTAGGACACCATATCCCACAACGTTTTATAATAGGCTTCGGTAATGAAGCGGAATTTCTTGGGGTTGTTCTTCCCCAGGTAGAAGTCGAGGGTAAAGCCGCCGACGATATGGGCGGATTTCTGGGCCAGCAGGCCTTCGTTGACGCTCCCGTCGGGGCGGCGCAGTTCCCGGTAAAAAGGCGGCTGGAAATAATAGCCTCCGGCCAGCCGGTAGGAAATGTCCGTTTTCCCGGCCAGCGGTTTGTACAAAAGCTGTACGCGTGGGGAAATGAGGAACTCCTGATTGAGGTCCCAGTACGACGCCCGAACCCCTGCCGAAACGCGGAACTCTCCTTTGCTTTCTCTCCGGAAGGTATACGTATCCTGGAAATAGCCCATGATCCGGTTGGAATTGAGGTTATTCCGGGTTTTCAGCACATTGAAGAGCAGCACTTCCGTTGTATCGTACGGCAGGGAATAGCCTGCCGAGTCCAGCCGTTCCCATTCATTGATCAGGTCTTCGACGCGTTCGTTCTGCAACTTGACGCTCCAGTGGAGGAAGTGGCTGCTCGTCACCTCGTTATCCTCGTGGCCGATCTGGAATTCTATCCCGCCTTTGTGCTGGAAATTGGTTATCTGCAGGTCGAGGAAGTTGCGTACCGACTGATGCTGTGTGCCGGTCCCCAGTTCTGCCAGCACCTCTCCGAAGTCTTCACTGCCCAGGCCGGTCTCGATCTGCCGCAGGCTGTAATTGCCGATGATATCGATGCGTTCGTTCTCGTCGCTGCGGAAGGTAGAGGCCAGGAATTTCAGGAAGAGCGGGTTGTGCTCCCGGTCCGGCAGGTAGGTCAACGACAGCCCTCCCATGGAGGTAGTGAAGTCATCTACTTCCTGCCCGTCAAAGACGCTGAAGAGTTCCAGGGCGAAATTGATCAGCCCCAGGGCAGTGCTTCGCTGGGTTGGGCGGAAACGGTAGACACTGCTGTTGTAATTACCCATCAGGCCCACCTGCCAGTCCTGGCTGAGGTCATAGGTGACGTAGGCCTGGATGTCGGCGAAGTTGGGGATGTATTCGCCCTGTACGTCCAGCGTCCCCAGCAGGTAACGGGTGGTCTTGTAGCGGGCGCCGGCCAGGTAGCGCAGTTTGCGGTAGCCGTCCTTGCCGGCATCGAAGCTGCCCTCCACATGAGCGGAACCGCCGAGGAAACTCATCCCCACGGAAGCCCGGAGGCTGTCCGGGCGCTTATAGCGGATATCCAGTACGGAGGAGAGCTTATCGCCATACTTCGCTTCGAAACCGCCCGAGGAGAAGGACAGGTCACGGATGAGGTCCACATTAGCGAAGGTGAGCCCTTCCTGCTGCCCGGCGCGGATGAGCTGAGGGCGGTATATCTCAAAATCGTTGACGTAGACCAGGTTCTCATCGTAGTTGCCGCCCCGGACGTTGTACTGGGAGCTCAGTTCCCCTCCCGTACCGCTGCTGGTGCCCAGGGCGATATGCGGCAGGAGGCTTTCCAGGTTGCCGGTAGTTGTGGGGAGCAGTTTCAGTTGCTGCACGTCTTCCCGGATGATGCCGGCGTCCTGTATCTTACTTGCCCGCACAACTACCTCGATCTCTGAATTGGCAGGAGCCAGGGCTACGTCAACCTGCCTGCTGCTGCGTGCCGGCATAGCGGTGATCTCCGCTTTCGCTTTCTGGTAGCCGAGGCGGGAAAAGGACAGGGTGAAATCCTCATTGGCCGGCACGGTAATGCTGTAGCGGCCGTTGGCGCTGGTTTCCACTGCCTTATTGGTGCCCTCGATGAACACGGTCGCCAGGTCGATCGGACGTCCGGTCACGGCATCAGTCACCAGGCCGGTGATGACAGCGCGCGGGCTTTCCTGGGCGATGAGGGAGAAACAAGTGCTGGCCAGCAGCAGGGCAGTCGTATATATGTGCTTCATGATTATGCTTTACGCAGGGCTGTCGGTTGAGTTGCTGTTTTGGGTTACTGGTTTCTTCAAATTTCCTGAACAACCAGGTACCTCAGGCCCAAATGGGCAGAGGACATGGCAGCCCCTGCTTTTCCCAAAAAGAAACGCAAGTTAGAATTATTAATTTTTCCGAGGGAATGGGAAAAGGATTTTTTGGTGAGTGGCAGACAGGAAGTGGGGGAGATGGAGATGGGGAGAAGGGGTGAAAGGAGGAGAGGGTGAATGGATGGCCGTTACAAAAGTAATTATCATTTTTATAATGATTACATTTGTAACCATTACTTTTGTAATCAATTACTCCCGCCTTTTTGTTTTTTACTGCGCACGATAAGGATGTCCTGAGTAGAAAATGCCATCCAGGCGAAGTCGTAGAGGTTGTGGTACATTTTCCCTTCCTTATTGAAATAGATGCCGGTGATGTAATCGAAATTGAAGCCCATGTTCGTCAATTCCAGGCGGGGGATCACCATTTTGTTCCGGTTTTCCCCCATAATGGTTTCGATGATCTCCCGGTTACGGTGCAGGATGCGGTCCACATCACGCGTCACGGAGCGTGTCTCCTGCCGGCGGGCAGCATTGAAAGAATTCTTGCACTCCAGCGAGCAGTATTTTTTATCAGAGCGCCCCTGAAGTTTCTTCCCGCAATTCAGGCATGAACGTACCATGTATATACTCTTTTTAAAAAGATGAACCATTAATAGATTTTATCCGATAGTAATCGATTATTATCCGATAATAATCGATTACAAACGCAAGTTAATGGTTTTCTGTTGATTATGGATGTAGTTTGGTTTAAATTTGGTGGAAACTCTGATAGAATATGTCTGTATTTACCCTTTCCCCCTTTCCCGGCCGGCCGGACCGGCTTTTGGTCGAAATGCCGGAATTTAACCCTCAGAACCTCCGCAAGGTAAAGGAGATTCCCTATCGGCAATGGCATCCTGCCCTCAAGCAATGGAGTATTCCTTTAACTAAAGAAACAATTCGGCAGGCCCGCTTCATATTGGGAGAGAACACCCGGGTGCCGGAGAACATACCTGCCGAGATCCCTGAATCGCCTGTATCTCCTTCGCCGGAAAAGAAAGCAAAACCCAAGGTAACGCCGCCTCCATTCCTCCACGAAAGCGAAGTAGCCAGGCTGGAGCAACTGTTGGTGCTTAAGCGGTACAGCCATAGTACATTAAAAAGTTACCGGAGCCTATTCAGGGACTTCCTCTCTTTCCTGGACGGCCGCCATCCCGCCGAAGCAGAAAAGGAAGATATCCTTTCCTACATGGAGGCCCGGATAAAGAAAAAACAATGGGCGGAATCAACTCAAAATACCGCCATCAACGCCCTGAAATTCTACTACGAACAAGTACTGAAGCGGCCACGCACCTTTTACGAATTGCCGCGGCCCAAAAAAAGCCGCCGCCTGCCCACTGTTCTTGACGAAGAAGAGGTATTACGCCTGTTTGAAGTAACGGATAACCTGAAGCACCGGGCCTTACTAATGACTGTTTACAGTGCAGGCTTGAGGCTTGGCGAGGTAATCAACCTCCGAAAAGCAGACATCCATCCCGGAAGCATGGAGGTATTCGTTTCTGCCGGCAAGGGCAAGAAGGACCGTTATACCGTGCTATCTCCGGTACTATGGGAAACCCTGCAGCGTTACCTGGAGGTTTACCGCCCCGATTACTGGCTTTTTGAGGGGCAGTCTGGAGGGCAATATTCCCGGCGCAGCGCGCAGCAGGTTTTCCGGCGTGCTACCGAAGCGGCAGGCATCAACCCTGAGGCTACTCTGCATACGTTACGGCACAGCTTTGCCACTCACCTCATTGAACGGGGCACGGATTCCCGATACATTCAGTATCTTTTGGGCCACAACTCCTCCAAGACTACGGAGATCTATACCCACATTACGGAGCACCGCCGCCGCAAGCTTCGCAGCCCACTGGATTTTCTGAAAAAATGTGATGGCAACATTGTCGGTGATGATGAAAAGGGTTAATTTAGGGGCTACACATAAGTGGTTTAAACGCAATGATGGGGAGAAGTTTATACAAATGTTGTGCGTGAGGTCAGTTGGTTGGGGATATTTCATAAGATTTTTGAAAAGGTGTTGAATTATAGGAAACCCTGCCGCCTGGGGAATTGATTTTCTATCATGCTGATCATTTTTCAAAGCCGGTTGATCATTCACAAACTGGTAATTGACCAGGAACCGGGAATTGGATTTATGGAATTTGGCTGATCATTTTTTAACTCGGTGGATTTTTCCCAGACACTATTGGATAATTTCAAATCAAGCTGATAATTCAGAGACTCTGTCGATTTGAATCTGATGATCTTTAACCAGTTGGATTGGATCAAGATAAATTTGGATTAGCCTCAATCATGTTGATCATTTACAAACCAGGTTGATAATCCTCCAAAAGAGAAGGATAATCAAAAGGCGGCAGGTGCTGTCTATTCAAACCGGGGTTGATAATTTGGAAAAGAAAGGGCAAATTTATCCAGATGATTAAAGGCGGCTACGCCAGCAGACAAAGTTGGTTTACGTTAAATCAAGCTGGTTTTGACAAGAGGAGAACAGATAACCGGAACCGGGGCCGCCGGAGATAAAGAAAAAAATGGATTATTCAAAAAGTGCCCGGGAACGCGCACAACACCGTGCAAAACGGCCAGCCCTCCTTAACGTCGGGCCGTCGTTTGCACCCGCCCGTTGGTGGCAATGCCGGGTCATGAGGAAGAGAATTAAAAATAAAATATAATTTATAACGATCTGATAATTAAACTTTTAAATTCAGAATATAAAAAATGGCAGTTCAATGAAACTGGATGAGAAGCTGAATTTGTATATTAGGAGAACCAAAAAATGTAAGTTATGACCATAGAGACGAAAAAACTCCATCTAATCAAGAGAATAATGGAAATAGATGATGAATCAATCATCGATAGGATTGATGAATTAGTTGGTGAACGGCCAGAGAAAGATATTCATTCGATATTAAGAAAAATGTCAAAGCCGATTGAGAAGAAGCTTGATATAGAAAAAGTTAAAAAGGAACAAGATTTTCAACCAATTGACAAGGCAGAAATAGAAAGGTTAATAAAGGAGGCAGATATTCAAGAACCAATTGAAGAATTGCTAGAGATGATTTAAGTATAAGAGGATGAATTACATATTGGATACCAATATCTTGTTGATATATCTCAAAGACGAGAAAACAAAATCGCTTATTGAAGATGAGTATGACCCTATGGGTGGAGATAATAACCCTATGATTTCAGTAGTAACGGTGGGAGAGATACAATCGATAGCGAGAAGAAATTATTGGGGTGATAGGAGATTGATAGCTGTTGAAAATTTGATGAATAAATTGATAATCCTAGACGTTAAATACGAAGAAGTGATAGAGAAATATGCAGAAATTGATGCCTATAGCCAAGATAAGATTAAGGAGAAAAGATTGGGAATGACATCAAGGAATATGGGTAAAAATGACTTATGGATAGCTGCGACTACTACAGTAACCGAATCAAAATTGATTACCACAGATAACGATTTCGACCATTTGGATGGTGAATACTTCGATGTAATCAAAATCAAGATTATTAAGTAATTCAAAATGCCCGGCAAAGCCACCAACATTGCGCATAGGCAATAGCGGTTAATCACCGCTACAGCCCATGCGCCAACCGTTAGTCGCAATTAATCATAGTGCTATAATATTTATCATTTTAATGGGATTATTTTTTTGTGAAAAACTTGAAACAATGTCACTAGAAAATGAAATCAAGACATGGCGAAATGAAATAAGGACAGATAACTATGCCATGTCCATTGGTGAATGGATTAGTTTATATGAATCTGGAGAGTTAGATATACATCCGGAATTTCAAAGATTTTATAGGTGGGATAAAGTACAAAAAAGTAATTTGATTGAATCAATATTATTAGGTATTCCAATACCACCCATTTTTGTTAGCCAACGGAAAGATGGGATTTGGGATGTTGTTGACGGTCTTCAAAGATTATCAACAATTTTTGAATTTGTTGGGGTGTTAAAAGATGATTCTGGAAATTCCGTACCAGGATTGACATTGGAAAAAACAAAATATCTTCCTTCACTGGAAGGTAAAAAATGGGAATCCTCAGATGGAAGTGGAGGCAGCCTATCTCAAGAGCAAAAATTGCTGATAAAGAGATCAAAGCTAAGCGTTAGTATCATCCTACGAGAAAGCGATACCATGGCAAAATTTGAATTATTTCAAAGATTAAATACCGGAGGATCTAGTTTAACTTCCCAAGAAGTCAGAAATTGTATTTTAGTCATGTTAGATAAATCTGCTTATGAATGGTTAAGAGACTTATCGAGTGAAGATTCTTTCCAAGAGTGTATTTCTTTGTCAGATAAAAATCTTATCGAACAGTATGATATGGAATTAGCTCTTCGTTTCATCATATTTTCAACACTCGACATGGAGGAGTATGACAAATCATCTGATGTAGGTGAATTTCTTACAAGTAAAATGATTGAAATATTTAGTGATGACAGTTTTAATAGAGGTCAGATGAGTACAAGGTTTAAGACAACTTTTGAAACTTTAAGAAATACTACTAGTGAAGATTCATTTAGAAGGTATTCAGGCGGTAAGTTTAAAGGAGGTTTTTTACTTACTCCTTTTGAGGTTATAGCATTTGGGATAGGGTTCAACTATCAAAATTTACCAAATAACATTGAAATCGTACAAAAAATTAAAGATTTACATACTAATTCAATTTATGTTAAATGGTCTGGTTCAGGTGTTCGAGCAAATTCTCGTTTGCCTCATTTAATTCCACTTGGAAGGGAAATATTTAAAGGCTGATGAAAATACGTACAATTAACCATTTATCAGATTTATTATCTGCTCAATTAGCTTGGAGAAAAAAGGAGCTTTCTGATATCAAATACTTAATTGAAACTTCAGGAATCTCTGAAACTAGGAAAAATGTTCTTCTCAGAAGTGCTATTACTATAATTTATGCACATTGGGAAGGATTCATTAAAGCTGCAGGTAGATATTATTTAGAATATTTAGCCTCTCAAAGAGAGATAAAAAATTCAGAGTTGAAGAGCAATTTCTTAACCATTTCAATGATAAGTAGTTGTGAAATTCAATCTAATTCAAAAAAGTATTCTTCATTCCATGGCATTACAGATTTTTTTGAAAACAAAATAGATTCAAGAGCGAAAATCCCCTATAAGGAAATAGTTGATACGGAATCAAATCTCTCTTCCAATGTTCTACGGGAGATCGTTTGGTGTCTAGGTCTTGATTACTCTCCTTATGAATCAAAAGAAAAGTTAATTAACTCCAAAATGCTGGACAAAAGAAATCATATTGCCCATGGAGAATTTCTTGATATAGATAAGGATGACGTTTTTGAGTTAAGAGATACAGTCTTATCTCTATTAGACACATTTAAAAATCAGATTGAGAATAGTGTAATCCAAAAAGCTTATTTAAAAAACGCGACTAACAATGCGTATATTCCATAGCCTCCATGCGTCGGCTACGGCATATACGCTGGACGTTGTGCGCCAGCTTAAAATGATAATAGAAAATGGAGGAGATAAAGATAGATTTAAAATTAAAATTGAGGAGTAACATAGAAGATGTTTTTCAAACTTTAGATGAATGCCTGAAAACAGATTCTAAATTATTTGACAATTATATTTTGATTACATCAAGATACCAGGAACTAAAAAGAGAATCTGAGAATAACTTAATTAACTATCTAGACAAAAATGTCGAATTAGCAAAAATCAAAGGTGCAATGATGAGTTTAATCAATGACCTTGATGAGAGTGATATTGAAACATCAGATAAATTATCTTCAAATCTTGTAGAATTAATAGACGATGAAGATATTGGGTTAATTGATTGTGAAGAGTTGATAAATGAGTCTTTTACCAGTTTTTCTAATACTCTTGTAAAAATGACAGAATATACGACCGAGGTTGGAGAAGCATTTTCAAAAAGCGGAGAAGAAGTTAAATTAATCCAAAAAATTGGAAATTTTGAAGACAGAAGTGCAATAAAAAGGGTACTAGATGAATTTGCAAAGAGAATGGACAATTACTACAAGCAAATGAATCGAGAAATTCCGATTTTAAAGAAAGATGCTAATTCTGGCATCGACTATATTTTGAAGTATATAGAGATAATCTACGAAAACAAGTTGAACGTGGAAGAGGATAGCTTTTCACATATTACAGAAACAATAAATGAACTGAAAGTTGCTTCAAAAGGAACAAAAAACAGTATATATAGTTTTGAAATTGAAATAAAGAAATTAGCAAATTTGACCAGCAAAATAAAGAGAGCTAAAAAAAGTGTAATTCAAGTTCTTAGTGACATAATTCAAATTCTAAATGACTTTTTGAATAAAATTGAAAAAACCGAAGAGAATCTTGAATATATTTTATTAGAGATAAGGAATGAGAATTTATGAGCCGGCACCCAACAATGCGCATATGCAATAGCGGTTAAGCACCGCTACAGCACATGCGCCGGCCGTTGTGCGCGAGGTCAATGGAAAGGTGATAGTTTAGAAGATCTTTGAAAGGGTGTTGAATTATAGGAAACCCTGCCGCCTGGGGAATTGATTTTCTATCATGCTGATCATTTTTCAAAGCCGGTTGATCATTCACAAACTGGTAATTGACCAGGAACCGGGAATT
>CAYQKY010000058.1:0-41629 GCA_964418125.1 uncultured Phaeodactylibacter sp. | reverse complement strand
CTTAGGCCATACACAACCAATCGTTTTGCCAGAGAACAAACCCATCGGCCGCCCCTCTTTGAGGAAGGAACGCCCCTTCCTTCAAGACCACCTCCTCTTCCTGGGAAGCGTTATTGCTTTCACGGCCCTGGTTTTTGATTTCGGATTTCAGAATAATGCCTGGCACCAAACCGCGACGGATGTTTATTATCTGGTTTACGGTATGCTGTTCTTCTCCCGCGTCCGCCGGATCATTGCGGAGAACCCGGCGCCGGGGCGGGCCTGGCGGATAAGCCGCTACCTCATACTGGCGGGGGCAGCAGTACTGATCGCCTTAGCTCTGCTCAACCTGCTGGAGTTTGTGCTGATGGATAAGGAATTCATCCGGCCTACGGCGGGCCTGGTTCTGCTGTTGGCCACGATAGACCTATCGGGGCGCATTTACGCCATCGAGCGCCAGACCCTGCACCCGGCCCTCGCTTTCGTCCTGAGCTTTTTCCTGCTGATCTGCCTGGGCACGATGCTCCTGTTGTTGCCTCTGGCCACACCGTCCGGCATCTCTTTTGTCGACGCCTTGTTCACCGCCACCAGCGCTGTGTGCGTTACCGGGCTGATCGTGCTGGATACCGGGTCAGATTTTACCTTATTCGGGCAGTTCATCATCCTGTTGCTCATACAGCTGGGCGCCCTGGGGATGCTCACATTCACCAACCTCTTCGGGTTGTTTTTCCGGGGCTACGGTTCTTACCGCAACCGCCTGATGGTGAAAGATATGATCAACGCCAAAGATATCGGCGACACCTTCAAGACCCTGGTCAAGATCGTCACGTTCACCTTCGCCATAGAAGCCCTGGGGGCTATACTGATCTACTACAACCTGGGGGCCGGCTATCCGGGGCAGGAAGGGCGGTTGTTCTTCTCCGTCTTTCACGCAATATCGGCATTCGGCAACGCCGGGTTTTCCACCCTGAGCAACTCCTTCTACGAGGAAGAGTTCCGCTACAACTACCCCCTTCACCTGGTTATTGCCGCGCTGATCATTCTGGGCGGGATCGGGTACAGTGTTTTCATTAATATTTACAGTTATCTGAAGACCACCCTCAGGTACTATTACCGGCGACTGTTCCGGCCCAAAGAAAAGGTGGTTTATCACAAACCGAATATCAGCGTCAATACCCGGATCGTCCTGTACACCTCTCTGTTTCTGGTGCTGGCCGGGGCAACAGCCTTCTACCTCCTGGAATACGACAATACGCTGGCAGAGCACCACGGATGGGGCAAGGGAGTAACCGCTCTCTTCGGCTCGGCCACTACCCGGACGGCAGGGTTCAATACCGTAGATACCGGCGCTCTGGCACTGCCCACTCTGATGATATTTTTATTACTGATGTGGATCGGCGCCTCGCCCGGCTCTACCGGCGGAGGGATAAAAACCACGACCTTTGCTCTTACCCTGATGGCCATCTACCGGCAGGTCCTGGGGCAGGACCGCATCATTGTCGGCTGGAAACAGATCCCGGGGCAGGCCCTGCAGCGGGCCATGGCCGTGATCATTCTGTCCATACTGGGAATAGGGGCGGCTATTTTTTCGATCATTTACTTCGACGGCCACCTGGGGTTTATGCCCATCGCCTTCGAGTGCATTTCGGCCTACAGCACCGTAGGCCTGAGCATGGGCATCACCGCCAGCCTCTCAGCGCCCAGTAAGGTGGCGCTGGTACTGGCCATGTTCGTGGGCAGGGTGAGTTTCCTGACGGTACTAACGGGCATTGCGCGGCAGTTTGCGCCACGAACCCACGACCCGCTGCGTTATCCGGAGGAAGATATTTTGATCAATTGACGGTTGGCGGTGGACGGCACAATCGTACACCGTACATCTTTGGGTTCCCGGCCAGGCCACGTACATCGTATACTAACGGTAGCAAAGCCCTGAACAAACAGTGAACTCCTGAACCCTATGTAACTAAAAAAAGTAAACCATGAAATTCATCATTATTGGGCTGGGCAATTTCGGATCCACTCTTGGCCTGCGCCTGGTGGAAGACGGACACGAAGTGCTGGGGGTAGATGAAAACCTGAGCATCGTCAATATGTTCCAGGAAAAGCTAACCCATACCATCAGTATGGACACCACCGACGAACTGGCCATCCAGCGCCTTCCCCTTTCCGATACCGACGTCGTCATTATCAGCATCGGCGAGGATATCGGCGCCTCGGTAACGACTACGGCCCTCATCAAAAAATACTGTGATACCAAGATCATCAGCCGGGCCATCTCACCGGTGCACCATACCATTCTGGAGGCAATGGGGATCAAGGACATTATTCATCCGGAAGCGGATTTCGCCGACCAGCTGGCCACCCGCCTGATCGTTGACGGTGCGCTGAAAACGCTGGTGCTCGACAGCAAGTTCGAGATCGTGGAAGCCAACCTGCCGTCCAGCCTTGAGGGCCTTACCGTAGCCGAAGCCGGCCTGAGGGAGAAATACGACGTCAGCATCGTTACCATACTAAAAAAACGGGAGCGGCGCAACCTGCTGGGCGTCAAAGTAGAACGCAGCGAAGTGGTGGGCGTGCCCCAGCCCGACATGGTATTCCAACCTCAGGACACACTGGTGCTGTTTGGTAAAATGGAGGATATCCAAACCTTTCTCAAAGAAACTTCGGATTGAGAGGGAAGAACCCCGGCAATTCCTTCGCTACTGGCGTAAAAGTGTTTTTTTTCCTGAAAAAGGTAACTTTTTGCCTTAAATTGCGTCTTATAAAACTAAGAGAATACTGAGAAAACGATAGAAGCCCTGTTATTACTGCCTTACAACCTACGCTCATTTTTCCCAAACAATTCGTTTGACCTTAGAACCGAACTTGAAAATGACAGAGGCAAAAATCGGGAGATTATCCCTGGACAATCAACATCAAGAGAAAGCTACATTGTACTGCTACTGCCCCCAGTCCTGCACCCTGACCATTGATCTCCTGGACCGGCTGGGCCGTTCATTTCTTCACCAGCAGATTCCTTTAAAAAAAGGCGATAACGAAGTTAGCTTTAAAATCCACCATCTTCCCGCCGGTGAATACAACGCCTGGGCCAGCATCGGCAGCCAGACGGCGATCCGCCCATTGACGGTGGCCCCCCGCAAGAAATTCCAGGGGCTGCTTCAACGGTGGCTGCTGTGGTAACCGCAGAAGGCACGCTGTTATATGGTTAAATTGTTATGGCCGGCCCTGTTCGTCCCCGGCCATGCCCTTTGCCCGGATCAGCAGGGGAAAACGCAAATACCTGTCAGGCACGCCACATAAGGCCATGGCCGCTTCAACCATTCGCCCCAATGCTTTGTTTCATGAACATATATTCATATCTTTGCAGACAATTATGGAAAGTAACACAGGAATACTCAAAGAAAAAGAAGCGGAAAAGCTGGAACGCATAGCCTTTATTCTAAAAACGGTAGCGCACCCGCTTCGGCTGGGCGTCATCCACCTGCTGGAACAATATCCCCGCCTTTCCGTTTCGGAGATCTGTGAGAAGCTGGGCAGCGAGCAGTCCCTGACCTCTCATCACCTTCAGAACATGCGCCTGAAGGGCATCCTGAGTGTCAAGCGGGAGGGCCGCAGCATGATGTACTCCCTGAAAGAAAGGGATGTATCGCTCATAATTGAGTGCCTGGAAAATTGCCAGTGCAACATGTAATAAACCGAAGGCACTTTCCGGAGTGCTTTTTTACGGGCAAAAGCCCCGACACCTCTTTAAAGGCTGTTTTCTCCTGTTCGCGCGGGGAGGAAACGGTTTTGAAATACAATGAAAGAATTCTGGAACCAAAGATACGCAGTGGCGGGCTACGTCTACGGTAAGTCGCCGAACGCCTTCCTGAAGGAAAGCCTGGAGGGCCGAAGGCCGGGTAAGGCTTTATTCCCGGCCGAAGGAGAAGGCAGAAATGCCGTTTATGCCGCATCGCTGGGCTGGGAATCCACTGCCTTCGACTACAGCGAAGCCGCCTGCCGTAAGGCCGAGGCGCTGGCCAGAGAACGGGGAGTGAGAATAGAATACCAGATTTCCGGGATCGAGAGCTACCCCTACCCCGAAGCTGCCTTCAGCATGGTAGGCCTCTTTTTCGCCCACCTGCCCCCGGAAACCCGGCAATTCCTGCACCGGAAGGCCATGCGAAGCCTCCACCCCGGAGGAACCATTATCCTGGAAGCTTTCTCCAAAGCGCAACTGGAGCTGGATAGCGGAGGGCCAAAACGGGAAGACATGCTCTTCAGCAAGGAAGAACTCGCGAAGGATTTCTCCGGCCTTCATATTGAATTACTGGAAGAAACAGAAATCGTATTCTCCGAAGGGCCTTATCACAACGGGCCGGCACGGGTAGTACGACTGCTGGGCGCCCGCCGGTAAGGCCGGCAATTATCAAAGCTACTAACATCATGAGCATTTTGAAAAAAGGAACAAAAGCCTACAGCATTTTCAACCTGAAATGCCCCAAATGCCACGAGGAAGACCTCTTCGACACGGGGTCCTTCAGCTTCAACAAGCCGTTTGACATGAAAGGCGAGTGCCCTCACTGCGGGCAGGACTTCATGCCGGAACCCGGTTTTTATTACGGCGCCATGTTCATTTCCTATATTTTTACCGCGTGGTTCTGTATCCTTTTCGTCCTGTTCCTGCACTGGGTGCTGGACTGGAGCACCGCCGCCTCCTTCGCGGCGCTCATTGCCGTCTGCGCCATCTTCTTCGTATATTTTTTCCGCCTGGCCCGGTCTATCTGGTTGAATATCAACTACAAATATGACCCGAATAAGGCCAGGGTGTGAGGGGATGGTTGGACGGGTTGACGGGAAATGGGGGCATCATATACAGCTATTAGCCATATAAAAATACAGCAATATAACAATACAGCACTTAAACCATTAAATATGGAAAGCCTCAAAGTCGAAAAAGAAGTGTACGACGCCATTGCGAAGATCATTCAGAGCGATGACAGCCCGGTGGGGATCGATGCCAAGAAGACCCACATCATCATCCTGCAGAAGCTGTTGCAGCTGGAAAAGCGACTGGAAAGGATCGAGGAGAAACTCGCCGGCAAATAACCCCCGGCTGCAAATCAAAAATCAAAAATCGCAAATCAAAAATCATAGAGCTCATGCCCGTACAAGACCTCAACCAGGAAGTGCTCAACCTAGTGCGCAAGCATTACCCGCAGATCGCCGAACGGGCCCTGCAGGACGAGATCGCCCAGGTGGGCAAGCTGATGCAATTCAGAACGGGAGAAATGATCATGGACTTTGGAAGTTATGTTAAGATCGTTCCACTGATTATTCAGGGCAGCATCAAAGTCTCCCGGGAGGATGAAGAGGGCAATGAACTCTTCCTCTACTACCTGCAGCCCGGAGAGACCTGCTCCATGTCGTTCACCTGCTGCATGATGAACAAAAAGAGCGAGATCCGGACCGTCGCCGAAGAAGACACCACCCTCATCGGTATTCCCACCCGCTATATGGACGAATGGATGAGCCGCTACCCGAGTTGGAAGAACTTCGTCATGCTTTCCTACGACAACCGCATGCTCGAGCTCATCCGCACCATCGACAGTATCGCCTTTAAAAAAATGGACGAACGGCTGCTCGACTACCTGGAGAAGAAAGCCGAGGCCAACCAGTCGCGCACCATCAATACCACCCATCAGGAGATCGCCTATGACCTAAACGCCTCCCGCGAGGCCGTCTCCCGCCTGCTCAAACAACTGGAAAAGGAAGGCGAAGTGGAACTGGGGAGGAACAGGATTGAGCTGCTTTAAGGGTGTATAGGCGTATGCGTGTATAGGTGTATATGTCCCGGGGCCGCACCATTGCACCAATACACCTATACACTCACTCACGCATACACTTAAGCACGCTTATACCTTTACACTTCCCCTGTGACCTTCATCACTGCACCTTTCCCCCAGGAAGCCCACCTTTGCAGTAAAAAAACCACACAAGCGATGCAGTTCAAGAAATTCTTACCTATACTGGAGTGGCTTCCCAATTATAAACCGGACAACCTAAAGGGCGACCTTGCCGCGGGGTTGACCGTAGGGGTAATGCTCATTCCTCAGGGCATGGCCTATGCAATGATCGCGGGGCTGCCCCCCATTTACGGGCTTTATGCTTCCACCATTCCGCTGATCCTCTACGCCATCTTCGGCACTTCGCGGCAACTGGCCGTCGGGCCGGTGGCTATGGTCTCCCTGCTGACGGCCACCGGTATCGGCGCATTAGCGGATGGCGGTACGGAGACTTACATCCTGCTGGCCATTACGCTGGCATTTTTTGTCGGCATGATACAATTTCTGCTGGGGGCCTTCCGGCTGGGTTTTCTGGTCAATTTCCTCTCACACCCGGTGATCAGCGGTTTCACCTCGGCGGCGGCCCTCATCATCGGGTTGTCTCAGCTGAAGCACCTGCTGGGCATCAAGCTGGAACGCAGCCACTACGTCCATGAGATCCTGATCGAGGCCGGTTCCCGAATCGGGGAGGCCAACCTGATCACGGTCGCCATCGGCATACTGGGCATCGTCCTGATCATGGGCGTTAAAAAGATCAATAAAGCCATTCCCGGGCCGCTGCTGGCGGTGGTTTTCGGTATTCTTGCCGTCTGGGGTTTTGGGCTGACCGGGCAGGGGGTAAAGATCGTGGGAGAAGTGCCCAAAGGGTTGCCTTCTTTGGTTATGCCCGACCTTAATATGGAAAACTTCAACGCCCTGCTTCCCATCGCCCTGGCCATCGCCCTGGTCAGCTTCATGGAGAGCATTGCCGTGGCCAAGGCCATTCAGGCCAAACACAAGGACTATAAAGTAGACGCCAACCAGGAACTCATCGGGCTGGGTATCGCCAACATCGGCGGTAGCTTCTTCCAGTCGTACCCCACGACCGGCGGGTTCAGCCGTACGGCGGTCAACGACCAGGCAGGCGCCAGGACCGGACTGGCCGCCGTCATCAGCGCCGTGCTCATTGCTCTGACGCTCCTCTTCCTGACCGGGCTGTTCTACTACCTGCCCAACGCCATCCTGGCCTCCGTGATCATGGTGGCCGTCTTCGGGCTGATCGACATCAAGGAGGCCGTCCACCTGTGGCATGCCGACCGCTCCGACTTCTGGATGCTGATCGTTACCTTCATCGGCACCCTGGCCCTGGGCATCGAGCAAGGCATCCTCATCGGCGTAGTCCTTTCCATCGCCATCATCATCTTCCGCACGACCATGCCCCACTTCGCCGTGCTGGGCAAGATACCGGACAAGCCCCACTACAAGAACATCACCCGCTTCGACGACCTGGAGGTCCGCGACGATATTCTGATCATGCGTTTCGACGCCCGCCTCTACTTCGCCAACGTCAACTACTTCAAAGATAAGATCGAAGGGGAGATAGCCAGGAAGGGCAAAAAGCTGAAGCTCTTCATTCTCGACGCCAACAGCATCAACGGCCTGGACAGCAGCGGCATGCACGCCCTGGAGGAGATCATCGACTACTGCAAAGCTCAGGGCATAGCGTTCAACATAGCCAGCGTGAAAGGCCCGGTGCGAGACATCCTCGTCCGGGGCGGCCTGATCGACAAGATCGGCGAGGACAACCTGTTTATGCGCATACAGCATGCCGTAGATAAATTCGATGAGAAAGACAGGCAGAGCTGGGAGAAGTATGTGCTGCAGACGAATGAGTAGTGTGGGATTGGTTGATTGGTGTGATTCGTTGATTCGGGATTGGTGTGATTCGTTGATTCGGGATTGGTTGATTCGTTGATTCGGGATTGGTTGATTCGTTGATTCGGGATTCGTTCCCTGTTGTATCAGCAACTGTCCACAGAGCCGGGCAGCCTCTACAGAAAAGGCTACCCGGCTCACATTGTTTCGGAATTAAACGATAATACTCCTCAATTTCTCCGCCGCCATTTCCGCTGTAATATCTCTTTGCGGGCTGGCGAACATCTCGTATCCTACCATGAACTTCTTCACCGTGGCCGACCGGAGCAGGGGCGGATAGAAAGCCATGTGGAAATGCCATTCGGGGTGCTCGTGCCCATCGGTGGGGCTTTGGTGAATGCCGGAAGAATACGGAAAAGAAGTTTCGAACAGCCCGTCGAACCGCTGGGTCAGTTCCCTGAGAATGGCGGCAAAGGAACGTTTCTCGCCTGCTGTCATCTGGCCGATGTGCTGAAAGTGCCGCCGGGGAATGATCATCGCTTCGTAGGGCCAGACCGCCCAGAAGGGCGCCAGCGCTACAAAGTGCTCATTCTGGCAGATGAGGCGCTCTTCTTCGGCCAGTTCCTGTTCAAGGTAGTCCTGAAGGAGGCTGCGCTCCTTTTTTTGCCAATATTCCAGTTGCCGGGCCCCTTTCTTCGCCACTTCCTGCGGAACCGAACCTTGCGCCCAAACCTGCCCGTGCGGGTGCGGGTTGCTGCAGCCCATGATGGCGCCCTTGTTCTCAAAGATCTGCACGTGGTTGATGAAGTCCAGGCTCCCGAGTTCGAGGTACTCCTTTTGCCACAGGGCGACTACCTTTTCAATGGCCTCCACACTCATATCCGGGAGCGTCAGCGAATGGCCCGGCGAAAAACAGATGACCCTGCAGATGCCCCGTTCGCCCTTTGCGATCAACAGCCCTTTTTCGAATCCATCATCCGCACTGTCCGGTTTGAGGGCCGCGAAGTCATTAGTAAAAACAAAGGTGTCGGCATAATCCGGGTTCTGATGGCCGCCCGCTCTGGTATTGCCCGGGCACAGGTAACAGCCGGGATCATAGGAAGGGCCTTTTTCGTTGGAAACCTTTTCAGACCTTCCCTGCCAGGGGCGCTGCGTACGGTGGGGCGACACGAGGACCCACTCTCCGGACAGGATGTTGTAGCGTCGGTGTGGGTCGTTGGAAAAATTGAGCATCAGTCTCTTTTTTGAAATGTTTACTCGATAACCTTGGCGCCGTCTTCGATGGAAACGGCAATGGGCGTCGGGGCAATCCCAAAACGCTCCCTGTACTTCCGGGATACCTCTTCTACGAACTGCGCTGCCTGCCTCTTTTCCAGGATGCTGATGGTACAGCCGCCGAAGCCGCCCCCCATCATCCGGCTGCCGAGAATATAATCTTTATCAAGGGCCTGCTGCACCAGAAAATCGAGCTCCGGGCAGCTCACTTCGTAATCATGCTGCAGGCTGAAATGGGACTGGTATATCAATTGGCCGAGGGCTTTGTGCTTGCCCTCTGAAAGTGCTCTGGCGGCCTCCAGCACGCGCTGGTTCTCGGAAACAACGTGTCGGCAGCGGCGGTAAATGTGTTCCGGCATTTTGCCTTTGCCGGCCAGCAATTGTTCCGGGCTTATATCTCGTAAACTGGTAATGCCCGGGAATTCTTTTTTCAGGATGGCAACCCCCTGTCCGCACTCCTCCCGGCGCGTATTGTACTCCGAAGTGGCGAGCGAATGGGAAACGTTGGTGTTCAGCAGCAGCAGTTGGTAGCCCCCCAATTCCAGCGGGAAATATTCATATTCGAGGCTTCGGCAGTCCAACAGCATGGCCTGGCCCTTTTTCCCCATGATGCTGGCAAACTGGTCCATGATGCCGCATTTGGTTCCGACAAAATGATGCTCCGCCATTTGAGCGGCCTTGATGAGCTGCCATTCGCTGAAGCCCAGCCCGAACAACTCATTCAGGCCACAGGCCAGGCTGCATTCGAGGGCAGCCGAGGAGCTCATCCCACTGCCTATTGGGACGTCCCCTTCAAAACGGCAATCGAAACCCTGCAGGCCGGCTCCCAATTGCTGTAACTCGTGCACTACGCCCATGACGTAGTTTTGCCAGCCGCTATCCAAAGGAGAAAACCCTTGCAGGGAAAACTCAAATTCTTCCTTAAGGTCACCGGCGGTGATCCTGCACAGGAAAGGGTGGCCATTCCGTTCCAGCTGAACGGTCATTTTCTTATCTACCGCCGCCGGTAACACAAAGCCGTCGTTGTAGTCGGTATGCTCTCCGATCAGGTTGATCCTGCCGGGAGCCTGCGCCAGGCGCTTTTGATGATTATCCGGCTCTTTTTGAATTTTTTCCATGGTTGCGCTTTCCTGAAAAGGGGATAAAAAAAAGTGGCAATGCACTCACTGTGGACTGCCACGGCAACTAATGTATGAAACTTAACCTTTCGCTCGTATTTTTATAAGTGTATTTTTTACACTTATTTTACAAGAGTGAAAATAACGCTTATTTTGGGAGAATTCAAACTTTCAAATGGGTTTTATGCGCAAAGGATTTGATTTAGTTTTATAGCATGAGCAGGGCCTCCAAAATATACGAAGATATGTGGCGGCAGTCCTGGCCGCTCATCAGCAAAGGGCAGGTGGAGACAGACCCGCTGATCGGTTCCGAACAGGATACCCGCCGGGGATTGACATTGCTTTTCCGGCCCCCGGCTCCTGTGGTGAACCACACCCGGGCCTTCCTCCGCGAAGCCCGCTGCATCGAGCCGAACCAGTATTATTATCCCGAAGAGGATATTCACCTGACCATTCTGTCCATCATTTCCTGCTACCCGGGTTTTAGCCTGGATCGGATTAATCCGCAGGAATATGAAAAGCTGATCGGTAACGCTGTGAAACTGGCATCCCCCTTCCGCCTGGTTTTCACAGGCATTACCGCATCCCCTGGCGCCATCATGGTACAGGGATTTGACGAAAGCGGCAATTTGAACAAGCTACGCCACCAACTCCGGGAGAACTTCAAAAGCTCCGGCCTCGAACACAGCATCGATAGGCGGTACCGTATCCGGACGGCCCACCTGACCGTTGTCCGTTTTTCGGAACCCCTGAAAGCCCCGGAGCCCTTTTCTGTTTTGGCAAGGAAGCACCGGAGCACCAATTTCGGGGCTTGCCAGGTGAGGGAACTGGAATTGGTTTTCAACGACTGGTATCAGCGAAAAGAAATCACCCAACGGGTCAGTGGTTTCTCATTGGAGCCTTGAGCACGTATTGGGAGGCCATTACCCGGATCCCTCTCAAAAATCAATAACGCCCCTGTAACAAAAGGCCTCTTTCAGACAACCTAACCGCAACGCCGGCAGTTGTAACTGAAACAAACCGCACCGTTCATGGCCATCCGCAACATCGACGGCATCATCAAGCACCTGGAGGACAATGCCTCGGACGAGCTGGCCCACCTCGAGTCAGTCGGGCCGGAGTTCTTTACCACCGAGCAGTTGCTGCGCCTGCGGGGGCAGTGGGAGGTCAAGAACTACCTCTTTAAGGCTTTCCAAAAGCTGGTGATCCGCATCGTGGCCATCTCGCCGGTTTGGATCGGCGGATATTACCTGCTTGCCTTCCTGAAACTGAAATATCTGGCCCTGCTCAGCCTGGCCCTCTTTCCGCTTTCCTTTGTAGTGTTCTTCGCCGGCCTGGCTTTCATCTACAGCTACTTTGGGGGCAAAGGCCACCTCGACCGGGTGGGCGAGATGATCGCGGAGGAGCTGATGAAGAGGAAGAAAGGGAGAGATAATTAATAACTGCCACGGAAAAAAAATAAAGTTCTCTAACCCTGCCACAAAAGCACAAAAGCACAAAAGCCGCACGAAGGCTTTAGCTATAGCCTCTTTTCCATTTTCAGCGGTTTTCAACCCTGCCGATCCGGTGCGCCTTACCCGGCAGCCGCCACTCCAAACGGGCCTGAGCCCCCTCCTCCGGCGAAATGAACGTACAATCGAACAGCAACCGATGCGGCCCTTCCTTAAGGGTAAACTCCTGCAGGCTAACCGGCGCCTCACGCAGCTTTTCCCAGCTGGCGGAATATACTGCCGCCTCGTCCCCGCCCTGATACCACAACACCTCGCCTTTGTTTAGCCGGCCCGGGATCCCGATCGTTTTGTAATTATCGAGCTCCAGGCGCATAGCCTCAATGCCGGCGCCCTGGGCCGAGATCAGGAAGGCGGCCGGCTGCTCGCTCTTCGGGCTTTCGAAGCTGAAGGTAGAATGCAGGGGCTCGCCGGGCTGCCGCACCCGGTGCTCATGGCGGAAGTGGGCAACCTGCACTTCCCGCAGCTGCCACTCCCCTACCCCGGTTTGTAGCAGCTCGAACTCGTTGCCGATATCCTGCAGGCGTTCTTTCAGCTCCGGAGGGAAAGCTCCCTGCATGCGGGCGGCCTCCCACTGGCCCAGCTTGTCCAGGATAGCCTCTGAGAGGTGGTTCTTTTCCAGCGTTTCCAGGTTCATCACAAAACCGTAGCCGGCATCGTAGCCGGCGGAGCGGGCCAGCATCCATTCCACATCCTGCAGAGAGTTGCTTTCTGTGAGCTGGAACCAGCCCAGCATGCCGGGCATGAGATTACGGCGGAAATAGGCCTGGTTGGCCATGCGGTATTCCGTCTGGCTTTCCCGGAAGCCGGCGTACCAGGGTTCTCCCCAGTTCATGCGGGAGTAGATGTGCCAGAAATAGTGGCTCGTGCGGCTGGCGTCGATGATCAGGTGGGACTTTACATCCTCAGAAAGAGCGGAATACCACCAGTTGGCGTACAGTATCTCTCCGTAATTGCCCATTCCGGTGGAGCGGTTACCTTCAATGCCGTCGAAAGAGATCTGATGCAGATCGCAGTCGTTGAACAGGCCGGCGAGCCGTTCGGCCATTTCCTGACTCAATGCAGAGTTGGTTAGAAAGACCTTGTAGGCATGGTCCGCCAGTTTACGGATGGGGGCTCCCTGAGGATGGGCTGCCGCAGTGGTGCCGAAAGCGCCCCGCTGGCAGTCCGTCAGCTTCCAGGGGTCCTGCTCGCTGACACCGCCGTAGCGGATCAGTTCCTCTCCCACCTGCACGGTTTTCAGGTTGTTGTTGTCAAACTGGTTAAAAAATACGGGGCTGGCCACGGGTATTTCCGTTGCATCCGCAGAGATGGCCTCTGTGAGGGCCGAGGCGCCCACTGCCGCCAGGCGCGGGTCGGGCACGGGTGTTACGTAGGGATCGTTGGTGGTGATGAAGTTGGACAAGGTGTGGACGCCGAGGAAGACGCCGCTGTCGCGGGCAATTTGGGCGCACCGCTTCAGCCCGTCCCGGCCGGAAGGGAAGGCCGTTTCATCCAGCTCGAAATGCCCCCAGTTTTTGAACGGCCCGGGATGGTAGAGGTAGCGTAAGCCGGCGCGGCGGGTGATGGCCAGCGCCTCTTCGATGTTGGCTTCCGTGAAGGGCAGGATGAGGTAGGCCGCCGAAGCGGAACGGGCCGTTTTCCCCCATTGGCCGTCGATCATCGGGTGGGGCAGCCCTTCGGCCCGTTCGATCTCCCCGATGGTAGCCAGGGCGGCGTTCCGCGGGCAGCCGAACAGGGCGATGCGGGAGCCCACCACTCCCCCGTCATCGAAGGGAGGGACGGTATAGTGCGTGTGGCCCCAGTTTTCCACCACCCGCTCGCGGTTGCGGTTGCGGCAGTAGGCCTGAAGGCTGTTGCCGTAGCTTGTCGGCTTGGCCGCCTCGACCCGGTAGAGAACGTAGCGTTTATCTCCACCTTCCTTCAGGTCGGAGTAATCGTCCTGGCCGAAGATGTCGATCTGGGGCATGCAGTCGTTTTCATTCCAGGGGTAGCCCCCCAGGGTTTTGGGGTTGAGCGCCTGGATGCCGACACTGAAAACGCCTTCCTGCACCACGCCCACCGTTTCCCCGATCACCTCATCCATGGCCAGGGGATAGGGCCCCCAGATGATGAGTTCCACCCGGCCGGTATCCGAAAGGGCCGCCAGTTCGAAAGCCAGATGAGATTCTTTTACTTCCACTTTCACTTCCGCCGACAAACCGCCGGGAAAGGCCAGGTGGAGGAGGCCCTGCGCCGGATCATATTCCAGGCCTTCCGGCAGTAACACCTCCCCCCCGGCGCGCACGCTTAAAAATGGAGCGATAGTGTCATTCGCCAGCCAGTCTGCCCCATCCGGCAGGCTGGCCAGACGGGTGATGAACCCGCGGCTGTCCAGTTCCACTTCAAAGGCCGAGGTGGAAAAGGAGGCTTCCACCGGATGGCGGTTGCAGGCCTGGAACAGGAGAAAGGCAGAAGCTAAAAGGGCAAGTGCATTTTTCATTTGAAGTCGGTTTGAGTGAAAAGATACTCCAAATCCGGATTCTAAATTTATCGCTTTTGCCAGACTTGACAAGTTTTGTTCAGAGCGGCCCGCCGGAAACTTGTCAAGTCAAAAAAATTAACCTGGAGTCATTCTAAATAATTAATCTCCGGCCATACGCTCTTGCCAGTCATCCGAATAAACCCCATATTTCGGTTCATAATCTCCAAAGCCGATACTGATGGACGTCGAAATACTATCGCGCATACAATTTGCTTTCACCATTGCTTTCCACTACATCTATCCGCCGCTGAGTATTGGCCTGGGCCTGATCATGGTGATCATGGAGGGGCAGTACCTCCGGACGAAGGAGCCCATGTACGAGCAGATGGCGCGCTTCTGGACGAAGATCTTTGCACTGACCTTCGGCATCGGCGTGGCCACGGGCATTGTAATGGAGTTTGAGTTCGGCACCAACTGGGCCACTTATTCCCGCTATGTAGGCGACGTCTTCGGCAGCGCTCTGGCGGCGGAGGGCATCTTTGCCTTCGCCCTGGAAAGCGGCTTCCTCGGCGTTCTTCTTTTTGGCTGGAACCGGGTGAGCCCCCGGGTGCATTTCATTTCCACTGTGGGCGTATTCTTCGGCTCCCTGTTCAGCGCAGTGTGGATCGTGGTGGCCAACTCCTGGCAGCAGACGCCGGCCGGCTTCCACGTGGTAGGCGAAGGGATGAAGGCCCGCGCCGAGATCACCGACTTTTGGGCCATGGTTTTCAACCCGTCGAGCGTCGACCGCCTGCTGCACGTATGGATCGGCGCTTTCCTGGCGGGCGCCTTCCTGGTGCTCAGCGTCCATGCGTTCTACCTGCTGAAGGGGCGCCATGTAGAACTTTCAAAAAAAGCATTCAAGATCGCCCTGGGCGTAGCGACAGTATTCTCTCTGGCCCAGCTCTTCACCGGCCACCATTCGGCCGAAGGCGTGGCGGTAAACCAGCCCGCCAAGCTGGCCGCCCTGGAGGGCCACTTCGACAGCCTGTCCGTGGCCGACGCTTACATCTTCGGCTGGGTAGATAAAGAAAACCAGAAAGTGGCGGGGCTGAAGGTGCCGGGCGGGCTGAGCTACCTGCTGCACTACGATTTTGAAACCCCGGTAAGAGGCCTCAACTCCTTTCCGGAAGACGAGCGCCCCACCGCCCTGAACGCCATCTTTCAGTTCTACCACCTGATGGTGGCCATCGGCATGGTGCTGATCGCCCTGACCCTCTTCGCCTCCTTCCAGTGGTGGAGGGGCCGGCTGTTCGATAAACGCTGGCTGCTTTGGGTTTTCGTCTTTGCCGTGCTGCTGCCCAACATCGCCAACCAGGTGGGCTGGTTCGCCGCCGAAATGGGGCGCCAGCCATGGGTCGTCTACGGCCTGCTGCGCACCAGCGACGCCCTGTCGGCCGCCGTGACCGCCGACCAGGTCCTGTTCTCTCTTGTCCTCTTCGCTATCATCTATTCCCTGCTTTTTGTACTTTTCCTCTACCTGCTGAATAAAAAGATCAAAGCGGGGCCGGGGACGGAAGGAATGATCGAGGAGCGGCACCGGCAGGAGGGGATGGTAAAAGCGCTGGGGGAACGGGGGTAGGTGTATTCGTGCATTCGTGTATTCGTGCATTCGTGTATTCGTGTATTCGTGTATTCGTGTATTCGTGCATTCGTGTATTCGTGTATTCGTGTATTCGTGCATTTCTATAGTAGTTGGAATTCAGGAGAAAATAATTTTCCCATATAAAAAACTGATTATCAATTCATTTTGCAGAATTAATGAAATCTTCCAGAAAAAAAGTTGCTTTTTCTTTATGGAATTTCGAGGGTTTTGCGACTGCTTTTATAGAAACCTAAAATTCTATGACTATGGAAAAAGTAACGCGTTTTGAAGATCTGCACTGCTGGCAGGCTGCGAGAGTACTCGCCCGAAAGGTGTTTGTTTACAGCAAACAGGGAGAGTTAGGTAAAGACTGGGATACCCGTTCTCAATTCAGAAGAGCGGCGTTGTCGGTCATGAACAATATAGCGGAAGGCTTCACCCGGTTCAGTGATCGGGAAAAGATCCGGTTTCTGGAGATCTCCACCAGCTCGGGAAATGGAGGTAAAAAGTATGTTATATTTGTTCGAAGACTTGAATTTGTTGCCTCCTGAAACGATTCTCGAACTTCACCTTGATGCCGACAAGGCCATCAAGCAGACAATGGGATTGATCCGCTACTTGTACAGAAAGGGGAAATAAGGCCCCCGAACCCATTGAATATTCACTTCAGCCATGAGTATCGAACACTAATACACCAATACACCAATACACCAATACACCAATACACTAATACACTAATGCACTCAAACACAAAAAGACTCCAGCCATGCCCACTCTCCTCGGAATAGACTACCCCACCCTCTGGTTCCTGGTCGTCGGCGGCCTGTTCAGCGGGTACGCCATCCTGGACGGGTTTGACCTGGGAGCCGGCGCCCTGCACCTGTTCTTCCGCAAGGAAGAGAGCCGCCGCATCGCCCTTAACGCCATCGGGCCGGTATGGGACGGCAACGAGGTGTGGCTGGTCATCGGCGGCGGAGCGCTGTTTGCGGGTTTTCCGGTGCTGTACGCCACCCTTTTCTCCGGCATGTATATCCCCTTCATGCTCTTCCTGGCTTTTCTGATCTTCAGGGCGGTATCCATCGAGTTCAGGAGCAAGGAAAAGATGAAGTGGTGGCGGCAGATGTGGGACGTAAGCTACAGCATTTCAAGCGCCATGCTGGCCGTACTGCTGGGCGTGGTGCTGGGCAACGTGCTCCTGGGCATGGAGATCGGCCCGAGCCAGGAATTTGAAGGCAACTGGGTGGAATTCCTCAACCCTTATGCCCTGCTGGTGGGGCTTACTACCCTGGCCCTGTTCTCCACCCATGGCGCACTGTACCTCCTTATGAAGACGGAGGGTAGGCTTTATGCCAAGCTAACCATCCTGGCGCGGCGGGCGATGATCTTTTTCATCACCACTTTCGCCCTGCTGACGCTGTACACCCTGATCTACATCCCTCACCTGTCGGACCGGTTCAAGGATATACAATGGTTGTTCATCGTGCCGGTGCTGGCCTTCCTGAGCATCGCCAATATTCCGCGGCTGATATCGAAACGCCGGTACGGGCAGGCCTTTTTCTTTTCCGGCCTGACCATGGCGCTCCTGCTCATCGTGGTGGCCATCGAGCTGTACCCGGTGCTCATCCTTTCCACTGTTGACAAAACCTATAGCATTACCATCTATAACGCCGCCTCATCGAGCAAGGCCCTGGGTATCATGCTGCTGATCGCTGCCATCGGGGCGCCGCTGGTGCTGAGCTATACGGCTTTTGTGTTCTGGACGTTCCGGGGAAAGGTGGAACTGGATGAGACGAGTTATTAGAGGATAGAAAGAACGCGGATCAAAGCGGGTCAGGCGGATTGGCGCGGATTTGAAGGCAGGCAAGGCTTTGGACGGGGAACAAGGGGATTTGAGATAATGGCCACGAGTTTTGCCAAAAAAATATTCATGTTAAATCGTTTACTCTTTCTATTGGGCAAATTGCTTTTCCTCTTCGCCCTGCCCTTTTTCCTGCTGATCCGCGGTTCGGTGTTTCTGCACGAAACCTATACGCTGCCGGCCTGGGGCTCCATACTGGGCGGTATTTTGATGAGCGCCGCGCTCCTTTTCTTCTACCTCAACCACCTTCAGGGCCGGCTTACGGGCAGGGCCGGCAATGCCCGCCGCACCTACGGGCTGGCATTTGCCCTGGTGGCCGTCTACTGCCTGCCGGGGCTGTTCTACCTGTCGGCCTCCAATGCCAAGCACGAGCCGGTGCGCCGGGAATTTACCCGCCTGCACCCCATACTCCGCCTGGGCGTGAGTACGCTCACCTTCCTGGATAAAGGACTGGTGGTTACCGATGCCGACAGGCAACCGGAGGACTACGAGAGGATGGGGCTACCCGCCAACAGCCACTCCCTGCACTACCGGCAGAGCAGCGGCTATGCCCATGCTGTGGACCTGCGCACCCTCCGGCGGGGCGAACTTCGGAATGCCCTCGTAACCGCTTACTTCCGGCTTATGGGCTTCAACACCCTGCGCCATGTGGGCACTGCGGACCACCTGCATGTTTCGCTTGAGAGTAGCAACCGGCCGGGAGGGATTTAGGCTCCTCTTCGCTGCCACCTCCCGCAAAGATTATAGCTCAGGATCACCGCAAACCGGGTATGATCGGAATGCCAGTAATCCCGGTAGGCCAAAATGTCCCGCTCGAAATTGTACCTCAGCTCAGCGCCCAGGGTGTTCTTGTACTTATAACCCAGGCCGGCTGAGGCGCCAAACACGGGCCGGACATCCAGTAAGATCCTGGGCTCGTAATTGATATCGGGGTCCAGAGCTACTTCATAACTCAAGGCGCCATTGACAAATATTCCCGAGCTTTTACCCAGGAAAAAATAATGCCGGGCCCCGGCCGAAAATTCGATCGAATTGTAATCTGCACTGATGTGCGTGCCTCTTGTCGGCGCTGATGAGTCGTAGAATTGGAAAGCCGGCTCCAGGAATAAGGCCCATTTGCCCCGGTTGAAAGGCAAAATCAGTTCAACTTCCACCCCCAGCCGGGGGCTACGTTTCTCTCCAAGATCAACATATTCTCCCTCTCGGAAAATGGAAAGAGCAGTCCACGCCAGCCCTGGTTTGATGTGGATATTGACAGAAAGCGGCGCACGCTCATTTTCGGCAAGGAAATATCCAGGCTCTGATGGAGCCTGAGCGTGGCTGAAAATGCCAGCCAGCAATATAAGGCCGGCCAAGATCTGTTTTTTGATCATTTCCGGGCTATTTTTGAGTTTTTGAAAACGTTTTATATCCTGCCGTGCCGCCCCAACCCTGCTGAAGATCCCCTCATCTGCAAGATCTCCTGAAACTGCCGGCAATTCTCCACCGCCTGGCCATAGGCCGTATTGTCGAAGTAGACAAAAGCTGTATCGGCCTGTATTTTTTGTCCCATCCCGGAAGCTGTTTCTGGTATCCTTGCTCCCTATCTTCGGAACGGGAAGAGGTGCGGAGATGTTTGAAGGAGGAGGCAGGGAGCTGGCAGTTCCTTTTAATTGATTACGGGCCACTTAAAAGTAGCCCGTCCAAAAAAAAGAGGCCCCTCCTGAAGGAAGGGCCTCAAGACTATGATCTGTTAATAGGTGCTATTGCCTTGCTTTAATGACGGTTATATCACCTCGAATGATCTCACCCTCTCCGATGTTGAGGCGCAGCACGTAGTAGTAGGTGCCGTCCGGCAGTTCATCGCCGTTATTCGTGGTGCCCTGCCAGTCGTTGTTATAGGGCTGAGCCGTATACACGATGTCCCCCCAACGGTTGAAGATGATCAGTTCGTTATCCGGGAATTTATCCGGGTTCAGTAAGAGCTGGTCGAAGATCAGCTGGTCGTTCAGCCCGTCGCCGTTCGGCGTAATGCCGTTCGGTATGTCAAACTTGCCGGTGGTGTCCCGGTCAATTTCGACCTCCACGAGTGCTTCGGAGCAGAGTTCCGGGCAAAGGGCGTTACAGATCTCGTAGGTGAACTCATCGGATGCCGGCGACAACAACGAGACCGACAGTGAATAAGTGAGGCTGCCGTCTCCTTCCTCAGTTACACTGCCCAGCGTGGGGTTGGAAACCACGCTAACTGTCCAGTCGCTCACGTCCAGCAACTGGTCGTTGCCGGCTACGTCGATCGTCGCCCTGTTTTCTCCTCTTTCAATAGTAAGAAGGTCACCTACTGCTTCCGGAGCTTTTTCCGGAACGATGAACAAGGTATCCGAGCTGTAGTTCGGGCATTCTTCCTGAGACAGGGACCATATCAGGATGTTCTCTCCATCCAGCAGGCCGCTCACAGTGGTTGTGGGGCTGCCTTCATCGGCTATGACGGCGCCGCCAAGTGTTGACCAGCGTCCGGTAGTATTTGCCGGAAGCTCGCCGGCGTTGCCGGAAACCGGCACTTCATCGCCGCAGGCCGCAGCATCCTGGCTGGCAATAGCAGCCACCAGGCTGGGATCCAGAGCCAGCTCAATGGCAGCCGACGTATCCGAACACATGGTTTGCATGTTGAAGACGATCAGCTGATAAGTTCCGGCCATAGTCACCGAGCCGATTGACTCATTGCCCGGCTCGGGAGTTACCGTACCGCCGGAGAGGGATACCCACTGGTAATCGTAGAGCGCCCCCTGGCTGGAAGCCGACCCGTCGAGGGTGACCGCATCCCCGCAACCCACGAACTGGCTGCTGGCGGTAGCTTCGGCAACCGGCGCATTGGGATCCAGTTCGACCACGATTTCCTGAGTGGCCTCGCAGCCGTTATCTTCACTGATAAGGGTCAAAATATAAGTTCCGGCGTCATCAACATCGACGACCAGAGAGCCGGTAGAAGGCGTTACATTACCCGAGCCGCCGGCCACCGTCCAACTGATGGTTTCAAAGTCACTTGGGCTGCCGCTCTGGGAAGCATCCAGGGAAACCGACTGGCCGGGGCAGCCCACCAGAGGCGGTTCCGCCACGTTGATGCTGGGCGCCAGGGTGTCGGCGGCAATAGAGATCACCGCCGTAGAATCACAACCGTTGGCAGAGCTGACCAGGGTCAGCTGATAGGCGCCGGGGCCGTTCACACTGGCCGTCAGGGTATTCTCGATGGGTGTCACCACCCCTCCATCCACAGTAGACCAGCTGATCTCGGAGAAGTTGCCCGGAAGGCCCGAGTCCGAAGCGATCAGCAGGAGCGATTCGTCACGGCACTGGAAGATGGTGTCGGTAACATCGAATATGATGGCGGGCGGATCAAAATCTTCAGCCACCTCGACCGTTTCGGAAGCCACGCAGTTCGTATTGGTATTGGTCACCCGGAACTGGTAAGTACCCGGGACGGTAGCATTGGCCTGCAGGCCGGCGCCGATCTCCATGCCATCCGGGCCCAGCCACTGATACTGAATGGTGTCGCCGGTGGCAGACCCTTCGCCATTCAGCATCACCATGCTCTGGTTGCAGTCGATATCGCCGGAAGAAGCTACGGCAATATCGGGAAGTTCACGCAGGTCATTCACGACCAGTTCGTTCATACCCACACAGCCTGTGCTGGTGTCTGTTGCCATCACTGTGAATACGCCGCCAGTATACACCTGAACGGTGAAGGGGTCGTCAGTCGTCAGTATATCGCCATCCCATTCGAAGACGAGGTTGTTGACATCAACGGTGTCATCATTGGCGATGCTGAAACTGACGGCTATGGTATCCATACTGCAGTCCAGGTCGAGCAGGCCGGCATTGGTGGGGGCACCAAAGACGATCTGGGCCGGTTCTCCCTCGGCACTGACAGCCACGGCATCAGTATTCACACAACCATTATCCGTGTTCAACACCTGTATGAAGTATACTCCCGGCAAAGTCACCGGCAAGGTCACACCTGTGCCAAGAGTATCTCCTTCTTCATTGGTCCAGAAGTAAGAGATGTTGCCGCCCGGCGGTGTAGAACCGCTGCCATCGAGCACGCCTTCCGTATTGGTACACGCCAGAGAAAGCGGAGCGCCCGCGTCGGCAACCGGCTCTTCCCGGTTCTCAAAAACGACAGCAGTATCTCTGGAGACACACTGGGAGTTCACATTGGTGACCACAAACTCAAAAATACCCGCGCCGGTAACCGGCAGGAAGTTGCGGGTGGCATCGCCGGTAATGGCGCCTTCGATGGCGTTCCACTGGTAGGTCACCGTGATGATGGAATCGTTCGGAGTGGAAGCCCTGGCATCGAGGGTGTCCAGGTCATTCACACAGGTGAGTTCCAGGCCGTTGTTGGAAATTATGGCGTCGGGAAAATCCTGGAAGGACTCTACGATGCGTTCTATGGTTCCGGAGCATCCGCTGACGTTATCCGTCACTTCCAGCACATAAGTACCGGCAGCATTGAATACGGTAACCGTATCCGTAGCGCCGCTCACGATATTGCCCCCATCCGCCGCCGTCCATTGGATAGAATAAGTGCCAAAGGGCAGGTCGACGAAAGTGCTCACCTCCGTAGTCTCGTTCAGGCAGGTCAGGTCTTCCGGAATACCGGTTGAGAAAGAAGGCGGCATGGCGTCTCGGACGACCATGACCGTATCGGCGGCGGAGCAGCCGGAGATCGTATCCAGTACCGAGAAGATATATGTACCTTCCAGGGCCGTTTCGGCGGTAAGCTCTGTACTTACCTGTACGTTGAGGTTAACGTGGCGCCACTCGTACCGGTAGGCGCCGTTCTGGGCGGACCCGGAAGCATCCAGCGTGATGGACTCCTGAATGCAGTCCAGCGTATCGGGAGGGCTAACGCTGATGGCAGGCGGGTCGTTATTGACCCCCACTTCTACGGATGCCGACGAGACGCAGCCGTTCAGGTCGCTGGTTACAACCAGCTCGACCGTACCGGGGGCCGTAATCTCGGGAGTCAGGCTGGTTTCGGTACCCGGCTCGATGACTGCCCCGTTGGAGGCCATCCATTCAAAGGTATACGCATCGGGAGTGATATTGGTGACTACCCCTCTCAGGGTAACGTTCTGGCCGTTACAGGTAAAGTCGGTGGAGGGGTCGCCTTCTATATTGACTACCGCCACCGCCGAATCGGTAACCACCACCGTATTATCCGAATTGAAACAGCCGTTTTCTTCATTGAGCACCTGGAAAGTGTAGGTGCCGACCTGGTTGGTCATGTACACGGAATCGGTAGTAAGGGTGTCTCCGTTGCTGTCCACCCAGGCGTAGCTGAGGGCGTCGGTGACATCACCGGCGAAGCCCGTCAGGGTGGCCATTTCGTTGCAGCCCAGGAAGGTGGTGTCGGTGCCCGGGCTGGCCACTGCCGTCGGAGCGATGGTATCCAGGACGACTTCGACGGAATCAATAGCGATACAGCCGGTAGTGGCGATCTCCACTTCCAGGTAATAGAATCCGGTGTCCTGCCCGGTAGCGGTAACGGCCGCATTGGAGGGGCCGGCGATGATGTTGTTCATCGGGTCCCGCCAGGTGTACAGCATGGTATCGCCCCGGGTGGAAGCGGAGCCGTCGAGCGTCACCTCATCCCGCACGCAGGTGAGGCTGGGCGAATCGCCGGCCTCGGCGTTGGGCAGGACGGGCGGCAACAGCATCACCTCATCGGTGACGGCACAGCCGGTATTGATGTCTTTGACTTCGAGGACGAACCGGCCCGGCCCGCGGCCCAGGAGCACGCGGTCATTCGGGTTGCTGCAGACCTGGCCGCCCTGGCTGGCCGTCCAGGTGTACATGATATTGGCCCCCTGGCTGGCCTGCGGGCTGACGAAGGTACAGGGCGGGTCGCAACTGGACACCTTATCCGGCCCGGCGTTGGCGAAAAGGTCGGCGCCCAGGGCGGGGATATACAGCGTATCGGTGACCCGCAGCGGCGGGGCCGACTGGTCGAGGATGGTAACCACCACAAACCCTTCGGATAGGAAACGGACGGAGTCTACGAACTGCGGCGGTTGGGTCTGCCAGCTGTAGATATACGGGCCTCTGCCGCCTTCCACTACTACTTTGGCGGATCCATCGCCGACGCCGGGGCAGGTTTCCGGGTTGATGATCGTCTGTACAATGATGAGGCGGTCCTTGATGCAGGCCTCGCCGGGGCTGTCCAGCAGGCTGCCGCTACCATTAAGAGTGGTAACGGTGGGCGGAGGAGTATCATTTACCGTTATGGCGTAACAGCTATCGGGTGTTCCCTGCAACTCGAAACACAATTCGAGGATCACGGTGCTGTCGGCCAGCGTCAGGCCGGCGGGAGCGTTGAAGTCAAAATCGACGCTACCGACCGGCTGGCCGCTAAGGTTGATGTTCAGGCCCGGAATGGCGCCCTGGTCAGCGACATCGATAAGGCCCAGAGCGCCGGGGCTCCAGTTGAGGGTAAAGTTACTGCCGGTGATACCGTCAAATTCCGATACCTTGACCGGAATACATACCGTATCCCCGATCTCTCCGGTTACGGAGCCAATCTCCATATAAAATCCTTCCGGGCTGAGAATACAATAGCGGCTGTCGGAGTCGGTCAGGCCGATGTTTTCACCGTTGGAGTTGGAGGTGATCACTTCAGCCTCGATGGGAACGTCAGCGATCTGCAGCAGGTCGCAAGTGCCCGGCGTGGCGCCGTCGGCCACCCGGAAGCAGAGGGTGAATATCTGTTCGCCGGGAGGAAGGGTCACCGGCGAGGGCGCTGTCCAGGTGAACGTGATCTGCCCGGCGCCTGTACTGAACAGGTTGAAGTTGCTGATCGTAGCGCCGGGAAGCGTCAGGTTCTGAATACCTCCGGCCAGAATGAACTCCAGGTCATTGGGCTCCCAGACCAGAGAGAACTGCATGGACTCCACTTCCTCGAAGTTGAAGACGCTGAAGTCAAAGCAAAGGGTATCTCCGGGGCGGCCCTGCAGGTCGTCAGTGATATCCATGATCACCCCGAGCGGCTGGTTGACCGTCACCTCACAGTTGGTGGGGTTGATTCCGATATTGGCGCCGTTATTGACCTGGGCGACGTCGTCTTCGTTATTGATCAGGGTAAAGGGGCTGTTGCCCCCCAGGCCGACCACATCGAAGCAGACTTCGAAGAGGACGTCGCCGTTGTTGCGGTTGGTGGGGTTGCCGTCCCAGGCCATGGCGAGGATACCGTTACCGGTGTTGGCGGTATTGAAGTTGATGCCGCCGGGCAGGCCCAGGCTCTGGGTGCCGGTAAAAGACAGGATATTGGGGTTCCACTCGATGAGGAAGCTCAGGTCGGTCACGTTCTGGAAGTTCCCTCCGGCCAGCACCGGTACGCAGACCTGGGCATTGACGTCAACGGCCGGGCCACAGTCGGTACTAAGCTGTACGCCGGTCGGGTTACAGGGTCCGACGGTGACTTCGCCGGCATACTGCCCTACGGCAATATCGTTGAAACCACTCTGGAAGTCATTGGAGGCCTCCGGCCGGAAGGAGGGCTGGCCCGGTTGCTGGGCGCCGATCTCCACCGGGAACATCATATTACAGGACCCGGGTTTGAGGCGGAGGCACAACTGGAAGATGACGGTAGAATCCGGCAGGGAGATCCCGTTCTGTGGCACCGGGGCGTTCCAGGATATCGTAACGCTGCCCGGCAGCACGCCGGCCGCCTGGCCCGGGACGCCGAAGCTGCTCAGCGCCAGGTTGGGCAGGTTCTGAGAAATGACGATATTCTCAAAATCCGCCTTGGTGGGGTCCCAGACGATGGGGAACTGAAAGCCGGTGAGGGCATCCATACCGAACACCCGGAAGTCGATACAGACCAGGTCGCCTTCGTTGCCCTGTTCATCGGATATGTCTATAATGAAAGGGCGCACGCAGTTGGAGACCAGTGCGGTGTCAATCTCCGCATCTTCAATACCAATATTTGTGCAGCCGGCGCCTTTCCGCTTGATGTCAGGCGTGATCGGCGTGGCAGTTGCCGGAATGATGACCTGGGTAGCGTCTCCGTAACTTCCCAGAACGGTAAAACAGACCTGGAAAATGATGGTGCCGTCGGCAATGGTCACCCCGTTTACCGTGGGGTTATTGCAATCAATGCCGGGCATAGCTTCCCAGTCGACCAGCAGACGGCTGTTATTCACCTGGGTGAAGTTCCCCGAACCCATATTGGGCAGGCTGTAAGCGCCGACAGAGTTAAAGTCCAGGACGGTAGAATCCCACTGTATAAAAAACCGGGTGGAAAGGATGTCAGTAAAGTTGGCAACCATAATATCCATGCAGATCTCATCGCCGGTACACGGGGGATCGCCCTCAGGAGGGACGATATTGATCGTAGGTTGCGCAAAGGCTGCCGTTGTCAAAGCCAGCCCGACAACCAGCGTTGCTAATATCTTCTTCATTGAAATTATGAATTTGGGAGGTATGACCTTGTTCTTCATGGGACTAAGCCAGTTTTCAGGATCGTCTTATCCCTTTGAGTAAATGAGTGAATGAGTGAATGAGGCCTCCGTTTAACGGAACAGCGAATAGGCCAGGTTGATCTCATGCGTCGTACCGGCGGTAGGGCCGAAAGAGCTGAAAGAATAACCGAAGCCGTATCCCACCTTGAAGGTGTTGTCGAAGCCGGCCGTATCGCCGAGCAGGATACCCGTTTCGAGGTGAACGGTGCCCGCCGTGGAACCGCCTGCGCCGACCCAGAAGTTGACCGGCAGGTAGTAACGGAGGTTGAAATCGGCATTCACGGGGGCGCCCTTGGCGTATTTCACCCATACGGAAGGCTCCAGAAAGCTGTTGTTATCGAAAAACTTGTAGAAGCCGAGCATGCCGTAAAAGTGCTGGACGCGCTGGGTGACGTATTCGCCCTGTTCGTTCTGAATGGTGAGGTCCAGCCCGATGACCTGAGGTACGGAAGCTCCTGCGTAGAAGAAGTCATCGTTGCGTCCGACCATCTGGTAGTAAAAAATACCGACGCCGACATCGGGGAAGAACTGGGATTCATCGGAAGTGGCGACCGGGTCGTCCTGGTCGCGGAAGCGGATCTCGGAGGTCCTGATGCGGAAGTTGACCGCTCCGGCGCTGAGGCCGACGACCAGCCCCCCTTCTTCGGGGTTGGCAGAAACGATGCCGGCAACCCTGCCGTAGAGGCCGGTAAAGCCGGTGGGGCCCGTCTGGTCGTTCATCAGATGGCCGCCCGCCATAAGGCTGACGCCGGAACCATCCGCATAAAGATAGGAGCCGCGCACCGTCTGGGTGCTGGGGGCATTGTCCAATCCGACCCACTGGGCGCGATAGTTGGCGCCGAAGGTGATGTTCTGCCCGAAGGCAAGAAAATCGCTCTCCACAGCAGCAGGGTTGAGGAGCCCTATATTTTCACGGTATTGAGTAAAAAGGGAAAGTTGTTGTGCCTGTAAGCAGAAAGCTGCCAATAGCAAAAACGGGAGCAAGTAGAATCGAGTCATGGGACAAGTTTTTGAGATGGGCAAAGTTAGCAAAATTTAATTCCCGGGAAATAGTATTCCCTGGTTTTATAGAAATTAAACTTATTATAAAATTTCATATCCATATAATGGTACCCCCAACGTCAAAAACCCGCCGCCAATTAGGCAGCTGAAGAACATTTGGTTGTAAAGTGGGTACCTCTCAAAGCGTATTGGGCTGCCCGGCTGGCGGAAGCGGCGCCGGATAACGGGTGGTTGTAAAAGCGGCCCTCCCTGTAGTGAGGGCTGGCGAATCCTCCCGGTATTTTTGCCGATCCGCACCTGTCCGGCCCATCCTGAAGCGGCTTGCCGGGCATGGTTTCTCAAAGCGAATCCAAATTTAGGACTTTGGTTTTAGATTAGGGTATTTTATCTATGATAAATTTTGAAAGGCCAGGGGCCCAAGGGGTTACCAAGAGCGAAAAAGGCCTATACATTAAAAAATAAAAGGATCCGTAAGTGTTTTGCTGTCATCAAATTACCTTTCAAACCCTGGAGCAAAAAACCACCTGTGGGCCTGTCGTCCGGCAAAATGTTAAATTTTCCGCCTCCGGGCTACAAAAAATGGCCCGCGTCAACCACTTCATGCCCGTTTTTTCGGCTCAGGGCGTACATAAAGCCTTTGTGGATGGAATAGGCCCCGATCGCCCCTTCGCGGCTGAGCGCGAGAAAGGCAACCTGAAAATCCTCATATCCTTTTTGTTTGCGGGTAATGCGGCGAACAGCCTCCTCACAGGCGGCCTGCGGGCTCATTCCCTGCCGCATCAGTTCCACAACGAGGAAAGAACCTGCCGTTTTGATGACGGCCTCGCCCAGCCCGGTGGCCACCGCCCCGCCGGCCTCGTTGTCGACGTACAGGCCGGCGCCGATAATGGGAGAGTCCCCTACCCTGCCGTGCATTTTAAATGCCGCTCCGCTCGTGGTGCAGGCGCCGGAGAGGTTGCCGTCCTGATCGATGGCCAGCATGCCGATGGTATCGTGGTTCTCGATATTGATAACGGGCTGATAATGAGACTCTTTCTTCCATTCTTCCCAGCTCTTTCTGGCATCTTCCGTCAAAAGGTTTTCCCGCTCAAAACCATTTTCCAGGGCAAACTGCAGGGCGCCTTCCCCGGCAAGCATCACATGCGGCGTCTTTTCCATGACCAGGCGGGCCACCGAGATGGGGTGTTTAATGTCCTGCAGAAAACAGACGGAGCCGCAATTGCCTTCTTCATCCATAATGCAGGCGTCGAGGGTCACTTTCCCGTCCCGGTCGGGGCGGCCGCCGTATCCTACCGACATATCCCTGGGGTTGCCTTCCGCTACGCGGACGCCTTGTTCCACAGCATCCAGCGCCCGGCCGCCCTTTTTGATCACCTTCCAGGCTTTCTTGTTGGCAGGGATATTGTTCCAGGTTGAAATGACTGTGGGCGGGCCTGGTACTCCAAACCGTGGTGCTGCGCCTCTCGCTGCCTGGCCAATAGACATTCCGAAGCCTCCGAGAACGGCCTGAGCGATAAATTTTCTCCTGTTGGTCATTGGTATGGTTTGAAAGTTTATACATTTCGATCATATCCACAGGCGGGAATGGCCGGCCCGGGGATACTCAGCGCGCTAAAGTTCAAAAAAAATATCGGAACTGAAATAAATTTGAAGGAATAACCTGCGCCTGTTGCCGGGCAATACTGATGAAGAATTTTTACATTGAGGTAACTATTAGCTGGATTGCACTTAGGGCCTGGCGCCCAACGCCACCGTAATGTCCTGCAGAGGAAGGGAATACCGTCATTCATTATACCTTGACATTTCCCAATACCCCCTTCCGCTTTTTGAAGGCGAAGGCGGATAATTTCGGCCCCATCCCGGAGGGGCTGTGGGAGCGGGGAACCCCTCCTGGCTGTTTGTCGGCGAGGTGGTAGTGTGATAAGCGGGTAAACGGAAGGGCAGGCCTAATCGAAAAAACCGGAAGTATCCGTTTTGGATTCCTTTTCCGGTGTTTCCGGCTCAGGTTCCGGAAGGATGAACGGCCGGTAAAGGCGAAGCAAGGTAAAGGCCGGATGTACGAACCGGTCCACCTGTTTCAGCAGGGCGGCGCCGGCGCTCAGCATACAAACCTCCGGCTCGTCTTCCAGGTCTCCATCGGCGTCGGAATCCAGTACGGGGCAGCCGCGGCGGCCTCTGGGGCCGGGCAGTTTGGGGCATTCATCATCCAGGTCGGCCAGGCCGTCTTCATCCCGGTCGGGGCAGCCCATAGTAAGCAGGGCGCCAGGAGTAAGCGGGCAGCGGTCTTCGCGGTCGGCCACGCCGTCTTCATCCGTATCGGGGCAACCGTTGAGCATGCGGACGCCGTACTCTTCCGGGCAGATGTCTTCGAGGTCCTCCACCCCATCTCCGTCTTCATCGGGGCAGCCCCTGGCCGAAAGCCGCCCTTTCACCTGGGGGCAGGCGTCTTCTTTATCGGCAATGCCGTCGCGGTCGGTGTCTTTGGCAATGAAACGGAAAGAAAGAGTTGCCCCGGCAAAGGAATACCAGTCATTGGTCCCTGGTTTTCCCGAACGGCTGATGCCGTCGAAATAATCCGTAAAGGCGGTAGTGGTCGAGGCTTCCAGGCCCAGGACAAGGCCGGGCGCCAGGTCCATTTTTATACCGATGCCGAAAGGAGCCGCAAAACGGGTTTGCGGGTAAGGCTCCTGCCGGTCCTTCTCTATGAAAGGGCTGAGCTGGTCCAGGCTGGTACGCGAAAAATCGGGGCTGGCTTCGAGATAGACAATGCCGGCGCCGGTAAAGAAATAAGGCGAGATCAGGCCGCGGAAGTACAGAGTGTCCGGAAACCGGCGATTGCCAAAGGGTTCCCATTCTACAAGCAGGCTGGCCTGCCCGGCCTGGCTGTTGAAGCGAAAGTTGCGGGCGTCAAAGCTTTTATCAGAAAAATTGCGGTCATCGCCGGAAAACTCAGCATAAGTGAAGTTGAGCCTCAATGCCCATTCCCGGGTAATATGATGACGCAACAAAAGCCCGTAACTGCCTTTTACCTCATCCCATTGCGGATGCCAGTCCGGGGTGAGCTCCCCCTGGTAACCGGCGCCGCCAATGACAAAGCCTGCCTCCCACTTCGGCTGCGCCAGCAGTACGAACGGCCCCATCAGTAAGTATATGCATAGTGCGTGTAGCCTCATCAAGCAGTAGTTTACGTGGTCGCTTGCATGTATGTTAGCTTTTTTCCTCCGAGGGGTAACCTTCTCTACCCTATACTTCCCCTACAGCACCGCTTATCGGAAATGGCGGGCCGTACCAGTATACAGATACAGGACAAACGGTTCTTCGTTGCGCTTGGATTGAGTCAGGGGGGGTAGGCGGACTATTTGTTTTCCGGATGATGCAAACTGGGGAAACACCAACCATAATGAACCATCGACAAACCAGGTGGTTTCTGTACCCGGTTTTCTAAGAGCATGTTCGTAGCTCAAAGATCAGCCTCCAAACATACTTCCGAAGGTAAAATTACATCTAAGATAAGGCGATAAAATTTATGCACAAAAAAAGTATATAAAAAATCAGCTAAAATGAGCCGGCAATAAAAAATGGCGGGCTGCCGGAGCCGCCCGCCACTAGGTTCAGCAAGTTAATATTAAGAGAGAGAAAAGCCGTTTTTCGTTGAATGGGTTGATTAGTTTACTCAGTTGATTGAGTGGGGGGCCAACCCAATCAACCCAATCAACCATCACGATCCACACATCAGGCAATCCGGGTCATCCAGGTTGCAGGCCTGCCCTTCTTCGGCTGCCGTATCCACCTGGGGCGCCTGAATACTTCCATCGGCGCCGGCGGCCACTGCCTTCTTCTGTGCAGACTGTTTCACCGTAAACTTGATCGGGTCGGTCGCCGCCTTGCTGCGCAGATAGTACATTCCAGTCTTCAGGCCCTTCTGCCAGGCGTAGAAATGCATGGACGACAATTTCCCGAAGTTAGGGTCCTGCAGGAAAAGGTTCATACTCTGGCTCTGGCAGATGAAGGCGCCGCGGTCAGCCGCCATGTCGATGATGGCCTTCTGGCTGATCTCCCAGACGGTCTTGTACAGTTCTTTGAGGTCTTCCGGGATCTCATCGATCTCCTGTATGGAACCGTTGGCGGCCATGAGGCGGTGTTTCATGTCTTCGTTCCACAATCCCAGCCCGATCAGGTCGTGCAGCAAGTGCTTATTCACCACGATGAACTCACCGGAAAGGGTGCGGCGGGTGTAAATGTTGGACGTATAGGGCTCGAAGCACTCGTTGTTGCCCAGGATCTGGGAAGTGGAGGCTGTAGGCATGGGCGCCAGCAGCAGGCTGTTGCGCAGGCCGTGCTTTTTGATGCGCTTCTTCAGGCCGGCCCAGTCCCAGCGTTCACTGGGCTGAGCGCCCCACATATCGTATTGCAGTTCGCCCTCGCTGGCCGGCGAGCCTGGGAAAGTCTCATAATGGCCATCCCGCTCCGCCAGGGCGCAGGATTCGGTAAGAGCTGCAAAGTAAATGGTTTCAAAAATGTCGCAGTTGAGCTTCCGCGCTTCCGGGCTGTCGAAGGGGAAACGCATCATGATGAAAGCGTCGGCCAGGCCCTGCACGCCGATCCCGACGGGGCGGTGCCGCATATTGGAATTGCGCGCCTCAGGTATCGGGTAGTAGTTGATGTCGATGACTTTGTTGAGGTTGCGGGTCACCACCCGGCTGATCTCAAACAGTTTCTGAAAGTCGAACTCCCGCGTTTCCTCGTCCACGAATTTAGGCAGGGCGATGGAGGCCAGGTTGCACACGGCCACCTCATCCGGGGAGGTGTATTCCATGATCTCGGTGCAGAGGTTGCTGGAGCGGATGGCGCCCAGGTTTTTCTGGTTGGACTTCCGGTTGGCAGCATCCTTATACAATATATATGGTGTGCCGGTCTCGATCTGTGATTCCAGGATAGCGAACCACAGCTCCTGGGCGCGGACTACTTTCCGGGCGCGGCCTTCCTGCTCGTATTGGTGATAGAGCGCTTCGAACTCCCCGCTATGGCAGTCGTACAGGCCCGGCGCTTCGTTCGGGCAGAACAGGGACCACTCCCCGTCTTCCTTTACGCGCTCCATGAACAGGTCCGGTATCCACATGGCGTAGAACAGGTCGCGGGCGCGCAGTTCCTCCTTGCCGTGGTTCTTTTTCAGGTCGAGGAATTCGAACACGTCGGCGTGCCAGGGCTCGAGGTAGACGGCGAAGGCGCCTTTGCGTTTCCCGCCTCCCTGGTCGACGTAGCGGGCCGTATCGTTATATACCTTCAGCATGGGGATGATGCCGTTGGAGGTGCCGCCGGTGCCTTTGATATAACTGCCTGTTGCCCGGATATTGTGAATGCTCAGCCCGATACCACCGGCCGACTGGGAGATCTTGGCGCAGCGGGAAAGGGTTTCGAAAATGCCGGAGATCGAATCCTCGGTCATACTTAAAAGAAAGCAGCTTGAAAGTTGCGCCTTCGGGGTCCCCGCATTGAAAAGCGTGGGCGTGGCATGGATGAACCACTTCTCCGAGATCAGATTATACGTCTCGATGGCCGCCTCGATGTCTTCTCCGTGGATACCCACGGCGGTGCGCATGATCATGTGCTGGGGGCGTTCCACCACCTTGCCGTCCATACGCATCAGGTAGGATCGCTCGAGGGTCTTGAAGCCGAAGTAGTCGAAGCTGTAGTCGCGGTCGTAGATGATGGCCGAGTCCAGCTCGTCGCGGTACTTCCAGATGATGTCAAAAGTTTCATCCCCGATCAGGCCGGCAGGCTGGCCCGTCTTGGGGTCGATGTAATGGTAGAGGTCCTTCATGGTCCGGGCGAAGGACTTTTTGGTGTTCTTGTGCAGGTTGGAAACGGCGATACGGGCGGCCAGAATAGCGTATTCCGGATGCTCGGGTGCCATGGTGGCAGCGGTCTCGGCCGCCAGGTTGTCGAGCTCGGTAGTGGTGACGCCGTCGTAGAGGCCCTGGATCACCTTCTTGGCGATCTCAATGTAATCAATGTACCTCGTATCGAGGTCGTAGCAGAGTTTTTTGATGCGGGCGGTGATCTTATCGAAGCTTACATCTTCGCGCTTCCCGCTTCTTTTGATGACTTCCATGGGTGAATGGTTGGTTCCCGCCTGGGGGCGGGGGTGGTTATTGGTTATAGGTTATCGGTTGTTGGCCTACCCCAGAGCACTGTTGTTAGCTTCAGGGGCGGGGAACCTGGTGAAAGATCCTCCAGATCTCGCGGAGATATGGAAGATCTTATTCAGAAGTCCTCGTCTAAAGTAAAGACCTGCTTATCGCGGCCGGACATGACGCCGGACTTCTGGTAGTCGCCCACGCGTTTTTCGAAGAAGTTGGTCTTGCCCTGCAGGGAGATCATATCCATCCAGGGGAAGGGGTTCTCCACATTGTACACCTTGGGCTGGTTGAGGGCGGCCAGCAGGCGGTCGGCGACGAACTCGATGTACTGGCACATCAAATCGGCATTCATGCCGATGAGGTTGACCGGCAGGGCGTCGGAGACGAATTCCTTCTCAATGTCCACCGCATCTGTAATGATCCTGCGGATGGTCTCCTGCGGCAGTTTGTTCTGAATGTGCTGGTTGTAGAGCAGGCAGGCGAAATCACAGTGCATGCCTTCGTCGCGGGAGATCAGCTCATTGGAAAAGGACAGGCCGGGCATGAGCCCCCGCTTCTTCAGCCAGAAGATCGAGCAGAACGACCCCGAGAAGAAAATGCCTTCCACCGCGGCAAAAGCGATCAGGCGCTCCGCGAAGGATGCGTTCTCGATCCAGCGCAGGGCCCACTCCGCTTTTTTCTTCACGCAGTCCAGGGTCTCAATCGCATTAAAGAGGTAGTTTTTCTCTTTGGGGTCCTTGATGTAGGTATCGATGAGCAGGCTGTAGGTCTCGGAATGGATGTTCTCCATCATGATCTGGAAGCCGTAGAAGAACTTGGCCTCCGTATACTGCACTTCGCTGACGAAGTTTTCCGCCAGGTTTTCGTTGACAATGCCGTCACTGGCGGCAAAAAAGGCCAGCACGTGCTTGATGAAATGGCGCTCGTCGTCATTGAGTTTGTTGTTCCAGTCTCCCAGGTCGGAGGAGAGGTCGATCTCCTCGGCGGTCCAGAAGCTGGCTTCCGACTTTTTATAAAAAGCCCATATATCGTCGTGTTTAATGGGGAAAAGGACAAAGCGGTTGGGGTTTTCCTGAAGTATCGGCTCTACTTGCTGAGTCATATCACTATGCATTTTTGGTTTTAATAGATTAAAGAATCGAGATCAAAATAAAGAAAGCGCTGAATGGCCTGAAGCACGACAAGCCCACGCCCGGGAGCGGAAGATTGCCCCTCCGGGATACTTTCGGTACAAGTTGGCTTCAAGCCTGCTGTTTTGAATACTTTCGGGAATTTTTCTGCCTTTGCGCTTATATTTTGCCGGCGACAGAGGCGGCTGCAGCATATACCTATTAAATCTGCGCAGACAGATATGGCTGTCTTCCCAGTATGTTGTTTGTCAGCACTAAATTACTAAGATCACCTGTTCATCGCACCTAAAGTTATTAACACAGTGTTGATAATTTACATAAACAACTGGTTTACAGTCATATCACAGTGTTAGTTATTTTTTCCACAGTGTGGAAAACTCAATTGTGGAAAACACGGGGGGTGTCAGCCAATAAGTGATAAAAGGCTGAAGGACAGAGGGGGGGATTCGTTGATTCGTTGATTCGGGGATTCGTTGATTCGTTGGTGCGGGGATTCGGGGGAACGGGGAATAGAGATCAGGGGCCAGAAAATGGAGAACAGTGAGCAGTGTTTCAGTTTAGAAGGGAGGTGCTCCGCCTCCGCCGGCAGAGAATATCCATCGGATAACCCCAACAGGGCGATATTACAAAGTATTCCAAACAGTTTCTATTGTACTACAGCCAGCGCCAACAATATAGCCATCCAACCATCCACCAATTATTACCCTGAGTTTGTCGAAGGGGGCCACTTCAGAACAACCGCTTTCGCTGGAAGTACCAGGCGACAAGCAGGCTCATACCGACCGAGAGAGACATGATAATATAGATGGCGTAACCTTTGCTTTCGAGTGGTAGCGGCACATTCATGCCGTAGAAGCTGGCTACCAGGGTGGGAACCATGAGGATGATGGTGATGAGGGTCAGGCGGCGTATGGTGATGTTGAGGTTGTTGGAAATGATGGACCCGTAGGCATCCATGGTCCCGTTCAGTATGTTGGTATATACATTGGCCATCTCCAAAGCCTGGCTGTTGTCGATGATAATATCTTCGAACAGGTCGGCCTTGTCTTCATCGTCCCTGATGTGGAGGAAGTCGGTCCGCTTCATCTTCATTTTGAGCAGTTCGTTGGCGCTCAGGGTATTGACGAAGTAGACCAAACTCTTCTCTATGCTCAGCAGTTGTTTCAGTTCCTTATTCCGGCTGGAGTCGTAGAGTTCCTGTTCAATAAGGTTGCGCTTGAGGTTGAGCTTTTTCAGGCAGGTCAGGAAGCGGTATACATTTTGTTCCATGATCTGGAGTACGAAGGAGGATTCGTCGGCGGGGTTGAAGTTTTTCACTTTATCATCGAGAAAAAGTTGAAGCACGGGGTTTTCATAGGAAGTGATGGTGATGACGTGCTCGATAGTGATGATGATACCGATGGGAACTGTAATATAGATGGCGTCGTTTTCCTCCTCTGCCTCATTGAGAATGGGCGTATTGACGACGATCAGGCGTACGTCATCCTCCCGCTCATAACGCGAACGCTCATCAATGTCGAGGGAGTCGGTAAGGAAGTCGAGCGGCACGTCAAATTGCATAGCCACTTCCTCGAGCTCCTCATGGCTGAAAGGGGGCGAGATGTTGACCCAACAGCTTACCTCCGGTTCTTCCAGCTCTTTCAGCTTACCCTCCTCTTTTGCGTAATACCGGATCATCGTATGAAAGAATAAAAAGAGTGAACTTATCCGGCACAAACATACGATTAATAAGCTGTCTTCGCAAATCAGCCTTGCTTCCTGAGCTGCTTCACGAAATGTTCATAAATGGGAAGCTCCGTAACCCCCGCTCCACCCCAGCGCGGAGGATACCCTTCACGGATGCGGTAGTAATCAGAAACGATCTCAGCCTGCTGTTCCAGATTGAAATCCTGCAGGGCCCGGCCGGCCCCCATGGCGGCTTCCAGGCCCCTGGCGCCACCATAATCATAGCCTTCAGGGCTACGCTGGGCCATCAGGGCCCGCGGAATGTAAACAAAGCCCATCTTCTGATACTGCCACACGTGCACCAGCTCGTGGATCAGCAGGCTGTTTTCCATCCTGCCCCAGGAATTGATACAATAAAAGCTGACGTAGCAAATGCCAAACTGCCGGGGCCCTGCTACGGCATATTCATCGACGCGCACCCGCCCGTAGTTGATCGACTTTCCGAATATGGGCCGGGCCAATTCTTTTTCCCAGGGGTGCAGGGGGCGGCTGTTGAACTTCGCAAAATCAAGAATAGCCTCATACAGCTCCCCGATGCCCAGGCAGTCGAGCAGCAAAAGCAGCAGTTCAAGCCCCCAAACGGCAGCCCGGCGCCCCGGCAGCCCGCCTCCCGATCCTTCATGATAAGCGGAGTGCATTTCCAGCCAGCCTTTTTGCAGGTGTCCGGCCAACCGCTTCAGCCGGGCAGGCAGGTAGCGCAGGACATCAACCATGCGCAGGACGACGTCCATCAGCTTCACCAACAGAAGCCTAAGCAGGTATTGCCCCCTGACATCTACATGGAAAGCCTTTCCCGAGATCTTCATGGCCGATAGGTTGATCCTTGTCCGGTACAAATATCTTCGATTGGGATTATGGTAATGCACCCTGGCGGGCTGGCCTAGGAAATATACAGAATTAAATACGAATCTCCAGCTACTAAGCATATCTTATGTGGAATTGAAGCCCTTTCGAAATTTTTTTTTCTCCGCTTTTAGGCAATTTTGGCAGGAATCGTTATTTTTGGAGCCTCGCACTACTTATCCCTTCCCCCCTTGCCCTTTGTTCACACCCTGTTTTTTGATTTCTCTCGCGAGAGAGCCATTTTTTCATTTGTTCAAAACAGTACTATGGAAAACAGATCACACCTGGCCCACGGACAGGGGGCGCCACTTTATGCATTTTGCTTTTTTGTTGTTCTATCCACATACTTTTTTTTCCCTTCTTCCGGTTCCGGGCAAGCCAGCCTGGCTTGCGACGGGGGCGCTATTCAGGTCAGCTACAGCGGTACATTTCAGGATTTTATCGTTCCGGAAAGCCTGGAGGGAGGAGAGGCTGAATTTACCGCCAGGGGCGGAGACGGAGGTTTCGCCCGTATTACCAACACCATCCCCATCCTGGGGGGTATGCAAGTCTGTGCCTCCGAGGGCGGCCAGGGGGCTACGGTGAGCGCCACCTTTGCTGTGGGGCACGGCGTTGGTGAGATACCGCCTGGCGCCACCATCCGTTTCATTGTAGGGGGGAAAGGCGAAGATGGAGATGCGGATATCGCCATTGCCAACTCCTTCCAGTACGGTGGAGGCGGCGGCGGGACGGCCGTCCTTCTGCAGTGGCCCGCCACCCAAAGATGGGAGCCCCTCCTTGTTGCCGGCGGGGGTGGCGGCGCCTATCAGGGTATGGCCTTCACCTTTTGTGTAGATAATGAGGACGGGCAGGGCGGCAGGGCCGGCACTTCCGGCGGCAACGGCAATGGCGACATCGCCCCGGGCGGCGGCGGCGCCGGCGGCCAGGGCGGCGATGCCGGTGGGTTATTAGGCGTTGAAATTGGCGGCGGCGCCGGCGGTGCAGAAACGGATGGAAGAGGCATCACCTGCGTTACGATACAAATTCCGCCCACCGTTTCCGAAGTCGGCGAGGGATTGGCCGGCCTGACGGCCGGCGGCGCCGGAGGACAGGATGACGGCTGCACCGGTTTCGCCTTCCGCAACGGCGGCTATGGCTTTGGCGGCGGCGGCGCCGGCTTCGGGTCCGGTGGCGGCGGGGGTGGTTACTCCGGCGGCGGCGGCGGCGGCACCACCGGCCGTGGCGGCGGCGGCGGCAGCTTCATCCATGGTATGGCGAAAAGCCATTCGATCACGCCCGGCGGCAGCACGCCGGAACCCCAGGATGGAATGGCCAGTTTCCAATGCATTATTTCCAATTCCCCCCCGGAAGCCCTCTGCCTCACCACACCGGCCACCATCAGCCTGGATGACTCAGGGGTGGCAACCCTTTCTCCCAGCCAGCTGGACGGCGGCAGCTTCGACCCCGATGGGGATGAGCTTTCCTTCAGCCTGAGCCAGGAATCTTTTGACTGCAACCATATCGGCGACCACCTGGTAACGTTGTCCGTAGAAGACAACGAGGGCGCCATCAATACCTGTACCGCTACAGTGAGCGTCCGGGACGATACGGCGCCGGTGATCAGCTGCCCGGAAAATAAGATCATCGCCTGCAATGAGCCTTCCGGCCCGTCAATTACCGGTATGGCCTTTGCTACTGATAATTGTGATACCGCTCCCGTAATTGATTTCTCCGACGCCATTCCTGACGGCGGATGCGCAGAGGAATGTATCATCGTAAGGGCCTTTACGGCTACCGATGCCTCGGGAAATACGGCTGCCTGCAGCCAGCTCATCGAAAAAACAGCCTCCGGCCTGTTCGAAGAGGCCCTGGCCACTGACCTGAACGGAGACGGCTTGAGCGACCCCATCATACTCGGATACTCCCGCCGCACCTTAACCATTGAGGATGGAGGCGCCGAATGCATCCTGGACTGGCTGCCGGGCGCCGGCGGCGCCCCGGCCCCGCTACCACAAGGGCAGCGGGTAGTTGACGGCAGCAATTGCAACAGCGGCATACCGCTTTCTCCGGACGGCAGGATCAACAACCCGCTGCTGGCAGAGGTATTGCTCCTGACGGTCAAGGCCCGCCTCGACCCCCAACTGGGCAATACGTTGCTCTCCAACCTGGATTGCGGGTTCCATCCGGTCCTCGCCCAGTTCATGGGCAACAACCCAACGGTCAACAGCCTGCTGCGGCTGACCAATTTGTCTCTGGGCAATATCATGGGCCCGGTTCCCATGGGCCCGCTTACCGACGCCGTGCATTGCATCAATGAAAGATACCAGCTTTGCGGGCAGGAGCCGGAAGAAGCGTCGATGGCCGCTCCGCTGCCTTCCTCCCCGGGCGTAACAACAACGGGCCGTCAGGCAGATGGGCTGATCATCTATCCCAACCCCGCGGCCGATGCTGTGCATTTCAACCTGTCCGATTTCAGTGGGAAGCCTGCCGTAGTGCGCATCTACAGCCTCCAGGGGCAGCTCGTAGAAGAACGCCGCCTGCCGGAAATCCCGGAAACCCCGCTGGAACTGCAGCTGGGCCAGTATCGTGACGGGCTGTACATCGCCACCTTCTACATCGACGGCTACGGGCTGCAAACGGGCCAGTTCGTAGTGGAGCGGTAGGAAAGTTGCAGGCTCAAGCCAGGGTACGGTTTTCCACCGTGCCCTGGCTTGAGCCCCCGGCCTTCCGCCCTAGTAAATAGGGGGAAGGTAAGTAAGTGCCTGGACAATAATATACCCATCTAACAATTGAACCCGAGCCCATGGAAAATGCCCTGAGCGTCTCGAATTCGAAGCAGCTTAGGTGAAACTAAGATTGTCCAATCACTTACTTAAACCGTATCGCCTTCACCGGGCTTATGCTCGTCACCAGATAGGACGGAATGATGAGGAAGAAAAGGGTAACGGCCAGCGTACCCAGGTTGAGCAACAGGATGGGCCAGAAATTGAGGTCGATCGGCGCGGTACTGAGGTAGTAATTTTCCTCCGATAAGGTGATTAATTCGAAATGGTCCTGCAACAGGCACAGGCCGAGTCCGATGAAGTTGCCCCAGAACAGGCCCACGGCGATGATATAAGCGGCATAATAGAGGAATACCTTGCGGATGCTCCAGTTGTCGCTGCCCAGGGCCTTGAGGATGCCGATCATATTGGTGCGCTCCAGGATGAGGATCATCAAGGCGGTGATCATGTTGATGATGGCCACTATGATCATCAGGGAGAGGATGACCACCTCGTTGATGTCCTGAAGGTCGAGCCAGTCGAAGATCTCGGGAAGCTTTTCGCGAATGGCCTCGGCGTACAGCTCGGGCGGCAGTTCTTCAAAATAGATGTATTCGGTGATCGGGGCCAGGTCGTCGATGTCGTCGATGAACACCTCGAAGCCGCTCACCTGATCGGAATCCCACCCCAGCAGGCGCTGGATCTGCCGGATATCGACCAGAGCGAACTTCTGGTCGTATTCCTCCAGGCCGGTGCGGTAGACGCCGCTGACGGTAAAGCGCCGCTTCAGCTGTTCTCCCTGTTCGACAAAATGCACGATGAAGGTATCGCCGGTATCTACCTGCAGGCGGGCTGCCGTCTGATCGGAGATGAGGATCTCGTCCGACATGGCCGAGTCCGGCAGGTTGATCGCCCGCCCCCGCTTGATGTACTGGCCCATGAACGCCCAGTCAAAGTCTTCGCCTATGCCTTTCAGGATGATGCCTTCAATCTCCTTTTCTTTCTTTTTTCCGGCTTCGATGATGCCGGGTTTGATGGCAAACACCTGAATGTGGCGGATGCCGCCTTTGGTCTCCTTCCGCCGTTCTACCCGGTACCCGAACCACTCCTCCTGCTGAATGTATTCAAGCCGCCGGATCGTATCCAGCGCCGGATAAAACGGCTGTTTTTTGCTGATGGGGTAGGCTTCCAGCAGGGAACGGTTGATGTCGGTATCGGTGATATGGATATGGCCCCAGAAGCCGAAGATCTTGGTACTGATCTCGTTTTTGAAACCGGAGATCAGGGCGTTGGAGCAGATCATGACCGCCACGCTGAGGGCCACCGCCGCCACCGCTATCCGCAGGATGAGGCGCGAAAAGGACTGCTGCCCGGAGGCGGCCACGCGGCGTGCTATGAAGCGTTCGAAATTCATATGGGGGTAAAGATACGAAATGTGTTAAGGTGGAAAAGTGTAAATGTGTATATGTCCTTTACGGCAGTAAATCGCTCACCTTCTCCGGGCTTTCCTTGTCGAAGTCCACCCGGTAGTTGAGCAGCGTCATGGTGGAGTCGTTGAACCTGCCGGCCAGCAGGTTCAGGGCGCCCGCCACTTCGGGGTGCTCCTCTGCCAGGCCTTCGCGGAAAATAGGCGTGCAATAATAGGGCGGAAAAGCATAGCGGTCATCCTCCAGTATAGCCAGGCCATAAGCCTTGATCCGCCCGTCGGCGACTGGTCGAACGCAATGGCCAGCCCGGCGGCCGGCAGCGCCCCGGCCAGTATCATGGTGGTATAGTTGAGGGCGATGCCGCCGAAGATAAACTCTCCCAGGCCCCCGGCGCCGATGTAGGCGGCCAGGGTGGCCGCCCCCACATTGATCACCGTAGCGGTGCACAGGCCGGCGAAGATAACCGGCAGGGCCAGGGGCAATTCCACCTGCCGCAGCATCTGCCCTTTCGACAGTCCAATGCCCAGAGCGGCTTAACAATACAACAATTTAGAGTTTGTTCAAATTTCGATGATGAGGCGAAAGCGAGGAAATTTTGTTCTGAACAAGGCAAAAAACGTA
>CAYQKY010000057.1:2881-41761 GCA_964418125.1 uncultured Phaeodactylibacter sp. | reverse complement strand
AGTACTTCCACCAGGATCATCCCGACCCTGCGGGTACGGGACAAGTTCTTGGTAACACCCGGCTCGTATTCTCCGACTTCAACCCGCTGACAACTTACGTGTTTGTCCAGTTCCTTCCGATGCCCGCAACAAATGGTACAGGCTTAATGATCGTACCCGCCCTAAAGTACAGGCTTCTTACCGGCTGCCGCTCCTGCCGGGCATAACTGCCGCTGGGCATATCCACCTATAGCCGCCCGAGCCCGAAGCTTCCCGCTTTCGTCATCAACTACAACGAGCTGGGAGCGAAAGCACGCTGCCCTGCCTGGAAAACATCGCCGGCAGGGCCATTCAGCTTGCACCTAACATTATTGAACTAAAAATCGTATTTTGGCCTTACCCTAAAGACAATAAACTTCTTTTATGAGGATCACTATAGAAACGACGAGCATACAAGAGATTGAGGCTTTGTTGAAGTTGCTCCATGAATTAGGCCTCCAGGGCATCAGGATCATCGAACAGCCAGACGCTCCGTCCGGTTCGCCTTTTTCCAGAGGGGACAAGAGCATTGACCCCGGAGAACTGTTCGGAATTTGGAAAGATAACCCCAGGGATATCGATGAGATAAGAACCAAATCCCCGACGCCATAATCGCAGCGACTGCTGTAGTCCACCAAATTGAACTCCACACCTATAATGTCAAGGATTTTAGGTTCGTCCCGGATATCAAGTTGTATGAAGTGAAATAATCCGGCGCCTCTTTTACATTAGCTTATTCTGGCTGCTTACTTCGTTTCCGGATTTCCTTAATTTACCTTCCGAGACCGGCCAAATGAGGCTGGTTTACGACGCGACGGGCCGCAAGTGATTCAAATACGGCGAGTTCGGCGTCACCGGCTACGCTTAAGTGCTTGTTGGGAGGTGGTGCTTTGAAGGCGAAAATGTCAGATTATGGGTTCTCACGAAGCCATTTTAAAGCCTCATAGCAGTGCTACGGGGCGAAAAAATGGCAAAGTGAGTTTCCATAAGCTGGCATTTGCAGCTCAAATGACTACCTCCCAACAAGCACTCCAGCATCGAGTACCTCGATGGGAAACTGGAAGCATAGCTGACGTGGCAAGGATTGATGGCCAACCCTTGCCAGTCACTATGTGCCGACATTTATCGTCGGCACATTTATGCCCCGGACGGCCGCATGGTGGCGGAATATACGGGGGTACGATCACCCGCTACCGGGCGGAGTACTTCCACCAGGATCATCCCGACCCTGCGGGTACGGGACAAGTTCTTGGTAATACGCGGCTGGTGTTCTCCGACTTCAACCAGGACGGCATCGTGGGCCTGGGAGAAGACGGCCCGGCGACGCCGTTGAATGAGCTGGAGATTACGCAGGCCGGAGCGCACCGCCGTCGCCAGAAGCTATGGCGGTCAAAGAGCGGAAGTCCCCGCGTTTATCGCCGGGAAGGCGCACTACTTCGTCCGCCGAAGCTTGACAACGGCCCCATCGAATAGCGAAGGCGGGCTACCCCTCGTCTTCGTACCTCAGCCAGGTAAACTTTGGTATGAACCACCTGGCAACAAAGGGTCTAAGGGTGTTAGAGAGCGTCAACAGCCGAAATAATCTGGGATATTCAAGAACTCAACTGTGTAAACGGCGCAACCCCGATGAAAAAATACAAGGTTAAGCTTACCCCCAGGGCCGGGCCAGCATTTACACGGATCATCAGCCGGCTGGAAACGGAAGCATCCGGGCCGGTTGCCCGAAAAGTCCGCCGGGGCCTTATGGAAGCCATACGCAAACTGAGAACCTTTCCGGAATCCCATCAGGTTTTTGAGGAGATCAGTGATGAGCAAAGCGTTTATCTTGGCCCGGAAACCTTTAAGAGCATGTTTGGAGGCCACCCTTTGGGCTGAAAACGCCCCTTTCCTGCCGGCCGAAGTGCTCAGTTGAGAGCGGCTACAGGGCAAGAATGGCTCATGAAGCAAAATTGATTTCGGCGTCACCTGGAGCCTGCCCGGTGGTAGCTCCCAAAGGGAAGGCGGGGCAAGAGCTAAAAAGAACAGCCGCCGCTCAGGCATACTCCGGGCGGCGGCTGTTCTTTTTAGCAAAACTCACTCAATCCGGTACGGCTTGGCGTAGAAGATGGCCCGCAGCTTGATGGGGTCGTCCACGCCGGGGGTGAAGGACTGAGTAGAGCGGTTGTAGATGATCGTATAGATGTTGGCGATCAGCTCGTTGATGTCGTTGAAGCGCTTTTGCAGCTCGAAGGCGTTGTTGGCCTCCACGAAGAAGGTCTCGTTGCTGGCCAGGCTCTTCAGGTAGTTGGTGTTGTACTCCAGCCCCTTACCCTTCAGGCCGATCGTATAGCGCGGGAAGGAAGATTCCCGGATGATCTGCTGGTTGGTAGTCGGGTTGTTGGAGCCGTTGTCGTTGCCGTCGGTGAAGGCCACGAGCACCTTGTTGGCCACATCGAGGTCGGCGGCCTCCAGGGCTTCCAGGCCGGTGATGATGCCGTCGCTGAGGCGCGTGAAGGTCTGGGCGTCCAGGTCCGGATAGGGGAAGGAGTTGATGGCGTTCTCAATGTCCGTAATGTCATTGGTGAAGGGGTAGCTGATTACGGTATCGGCAAACAGCACCAGGCCGACGTAGCTTTCATTGCTGGTGGTTTCGAAGATCTGGTTGGAAAAGTCGATGGCGTACTGCTTGACCTGCTCGCGGTCGGCGCCCAGCGAGCTGCTCACGTCCAGGCAGAGCATCGTGGCGATCTTGGTCTCGGAGAACTCGCGCTGGTCCTTGAACTCCGTCTGCTCGAACCACCGGTCGTCGGAGGGCCGGCTGGCGTCGAACTCCTCGATGGTGACACACTGGGCGATGTAATTGAAGTCTTCATCACTCAGCCGGATATTGGGAATGCGGAGGACGATCTTGTTGCCTTCCCGGACGGGGGTGTAACGCGTGGTGTCGTACCTGACGCGTTTGTCGGTCTTATCCGGGGTAATGGTTAGGGTGGGTTCTTCGCCCTGGTAGTTGGTATATTCGAAGCGCAGAATGATGGCGTCGTCTATGGTCACATCCTCACATTCCGGATAGGGGATCTCGTCGGGGTTGCCCTTGACCGGGTCGTCCTTTTTACAGGCGGCAAAGGTGAGTACAAAAAGAGCGGCAAACAGGGCAGGCAGGCGGTAAATAGCGAGTGTTTTCATGATTAATAAGGTTTTGCTAAGGGATCGTTTAAATGAATAAGGGGTAGCGTCACCTTTCTAACACCAATTCCCGGCGAAATATTCTGTCCGGATTCTTAAAGTTTGCTTAAAGTTTGGCCCGGCCGGGGCCGGAGGAGAGGCCAATGGCCTTCGGAATGAATGGGGCTGGTGAGCGAATCCCCTTTCTGCCCCTGTCCAGGATTTGTCCGGTGGCCAGCCTGTGTTTTTCGGGCTGAAAAGCCGATTTTTAGAGCATAACCATTCCCTGCCCGCACCCACGATCTCTGGCTTTATTTTTAACAAAACCCTACAAAAAATAGTTATGGGCCGCAAACACCTTTTCACCACTGCATTTTTCCTGATCGTTCTATCCTTACACCTCCACGGGCAGGGCTTCCTGAGGGCCCACGGAACGGCCATCGTCAATGGCGAAGGAGACACTGTTCTGCTCAGAGGCATGGGCCTCGGCGGCTGGATGCTGCAGGAAGGCTACATGCTGCAAACCGCCGATTTCGCCAATGCCCAGTACCAGATCAGGGCTAAAATAGAGGAACTGATCGGCCCGGCAAGCACGGACCTTTTCTACGAAGCCTGGCTGGCCAACCACGTCCGGAAGATCGACATCGACTCCCTGAAAGCCTGGGGGTTCAACTCCGTGCGCCTGCCCATGCATTACAACCTGTTCACCCTGCCCATCGAAGAGGAACCCGTGCCGGGGCAGCACACCTGGCTGGACAAGGGCTTTGAACTGACGGACAGCCTCATCTCCTGGTGCCGGCAGAATGAGATGTACGTGATCCTCGACCTCCACGCCGCTCCCGGCGGGCAGGGGCAGGACCAGGGCATCTCCGACTACGACCCCACCAAGCCCTCCCTCTGGGAGAGCCAGGCCAACCGCGATAAAACCGTCGCCCTCTGGAGAAGGCTGGCGGAGCGATACGCCGACGAGCCCTGGGTCGGCGCCTACGACCTCATCAACGAACCCAACTGGCCCATGACGGGCAATATTCCGCTCCGGAACCTGTACTATGAGATCACAGATGCCATCCGGGCAGTGGACAATAACCATCTGCTGATCATCGAAGGCAACTGGTTCGCCAATGATTTTACAGGCCTGACGCCGCCCTGGGACGACAATATGGCCTATGGGCCGCACAAATACTGGTCCTTCAATGACCGAAACTCCATCCAGTGGGTGCTGAATATCCGGGACGCCCACAACGTACCCATTTACTTCGGAGAAAGCGGGGAGAACTCCAACACCTGGTTCCGGGACGCCATTAAACTGCTGGAAGAAAACGGCATGGGCTGGGCCTGGTGGCCCATGAAAAAGGTGGATGCCATTGCCGGGCCGCTGTCGGTTGAAAAAACGCCGGAGTACCAGGCATTGCTCGATTACTGGAACGGGACGGGAAGCGCGCCGGATGCCGCTTTCGCCCAGGCCACGCTGATGGAACTGGCAGAAAACCTGCGGCTGGAGAACTGCACCTACCACAAAGACGTAATTGACGCCATGTTCCGGCAGGTGCAGTCCGAAGAGGCCATTCCTTATAACACCCAGCCCATCCCCGGAGTGGTGTACGCCACCGATTTTGACATGGGCATTGCCGGCGCCGCCTATTTCGATTCGGACCTGGCCACCTACCACGTTTCTACCGGCAATTATACGGCCTGGAACAGCGGCTGGTCGTACCGGAACGACGGGGTGGATATAGAGCCCTGCTCGGATGATGTGAATTCCAATGGGTACAACGTGGGCTGGCTGGCGCCCGGAGAATGGATGCAGTATGACATCAACGTGGCGGAAAGCGCGGTTTACGATGTGCAGGTGCGCGTGGCCGCCGGGCAGGCAGGGGGGAAGTTTCAATTCACCGCAGGAAATGCCGAGATCTCCGGCATCGTCAGCGTTCCCAACTCCGGAGGCTGGCAAAACTGGCAAACCGTCGTCGTGCCCGATGTGATCCTGACGCCCGCCGACAACAAACTGCGGTTTTATGCCAACCAGGCCGGTTTCAACCTGAGCAGCTTCGGGTTCATTCGAAAGGCGGCGACTACCACCGTCCCAACGGACTACCTTTCAGCTGCCGCCGTCGATTTCAGCACGGTGCAACTCCACATCAACAAACCTCTGGCCGGCCCGCTTCCCGCTTCACCGGCCAATTTTCAGATCTTTGTGAACGGCAGCCCCATACCTATTACCGGCGCTATCCTGGATGATGAAAACCCACGCATGATCACCTTCACCGTGGAGCATACATTCCGCTCCGATGATGTGATCAGGATCTCCTACAACGGAAACGAGATATTCGCTCAGGACGGGACGCCGCTGAGCGGCTTCACCCTGGAGAATGTACGCAACACCGTGGCCATCGTCCATGCCATCCCCGGCAGGGTGGAAGCAGAGGATTACTTCTTCCAGTCGGGCGTTCAGCTGGAGAACACCACCGATATCGGCGGAGGGCAGAATATCGGCTACCTGGATGCCGGCGATTACCTGGATTATTACGTCAATGTGGCGCAGGAAGGCATCTACGCCGTGGATTACCGCACTGCCGCCGAAAGCGCAACCGGACAGATAGAACTGCAACTGATCGGCGCCAACGGGGAGACAACCGTGCTTCACACCGTCAACTTCTCCCCCACCGGCGGCTGGCAAACCTGGAGAACGACCACCAAATCCGTGTACCTGCCCGCCGGGCAGCATCAGTTCCGGGTCGCCATCACCCAGCCGCTGTTCAATATGAACTGGTTTGAGTTTTCCAGCCTGAACTCCACAGAGGAGCCACGGCAGATCCGGGGGCTGAAATTGTACCCCAACCCCGGCAGCGGGCTGTTCTACCTGCAGGGAAAGCTGAAAGAAAAACAGGATGTGGAGATCACCATCTACGATATTCTCGGGCAACCGGCCCGGAGAAGGGCACTGAGCGGGGTTACCCACCTGCAGGAAACGGCCAACCTGCAGGGCTATCCGGATGGGTACTACCTGCTGGCCATACGGCTGGCGGACGGAAGCAGGTACACCCTGCAGTTGGTGAAGGGCGGCGATTAACTTCCCGCCAGCAATTCCTCCTGACCTTCCAGCAGCAGCAGATACTCCGCCTGGGAGTAATCGCTGAAATGGCCCGGCGCCCGGAATTTCTTCAGCTCGGAAAAGTCCGGCACGCCACGGTAGTCACGCAGGTGCTCGTAATAGCCCTTGGCGTGCAGGAAGACGGATTGTTCCTTCCCCTCCGGAACGGGAACGGCGGGAAAGCGCAGCTCCGCCACCATGCCCGGCTCCGGCTGGGCGAAGTAGCGCTCATCGTCAGCGGCCAGCTCGGCGCGAAGGTCCACGCCATCCTGATCGACGGCCAGAGTGGCGGCTACCCGCCGGATGTCCAGCGCCTGAGTATCGGTATAATCCATGGCGGCGTAGTCAATTTCCCAGAAGAAAAAGCCGGTTACCAGGCGAAGTTCTACCTCATCCCCGCTTACCTTACTCAGGTCAACAGGAATGGCAAAATCCCGGGGCGCCAGCGGGCCGACGGTGGGCAGGTGTTCCACCAGTTCCCAGCCGTTTTGGGTGTTCAGGTAGATGGAAAGGGGAAACTGCTGATCGATCGTTTGCTGCCAGCATAATTCAGGAGGCAGCTGGCTTCGCTCCTCTACCCAGCCTTCATAGTAACTGCCGAATTTTTGGGTAAAGGTTCCATATAAGTAGTACAGCCAGAGGGTGTTCTTGGCGTTGAGCAGCACCCTCGCCGTGGGGGCATTTGGGGTTGGTAAATCAAGCGAGGATAGCTCTTCCGCTTAAATCAATTTATCTTTTTCGGTAAGAACAGGCAATGACAATGGTCATGCGCCGGGGATTGTAAGTGCCTGGACTGAAATGGGGAAATACGTAGAAATGCCTTAAAACCTACCGCCCCTTTGGAAGATTCACCTATTCCACAGGGCAGGCGCGGCTTTTTTAAAGTAACAAAGTAGAATTACTTAAAGATAAAACACAACCTGACCCAGAGATTTTTCCAAACCCGTCGGAAAACCATAAACAGTTGTTTTTCAGGCTTAAAAACCGTTTACAAACGTTTACAAACGACTACAAACGGCATTAAACATTTATTTTTCGACTAGCGCTTGACTTTGCCCACATCTTTGTACCGTCATCAGCAACAAACCATTGTTCACCTCAAAATTTTAAGTAATGAACAACTTACGCAACAAAGTCCAACTGATCGGCAACCTTGGAAAAGATGTAGAATTCAAACAGCTGAAGGACGGCAACGCCATCGCCCGGGCCACCATCGCCACCCGGGATGTATACAAGAACCCGAAGGGCGAGAAAGTGATAGACATACAATGGCACAACCTCGTCGGCTGGGGCCGGGTGGCCGAGATCATGCAGGTGCTCCTGAAGAAGGGCAAGCAGGTGGCCGTGCAGGGCAAACTCACCCACCGTAGTTACGAAGACAAGAACGGACAGAAACGCTACATCTCGGAAGTCGTCGTCGATGAGTTCATACCGCTGAGTTAGGGCGTTGTTCGTTTTTTGTTATTCGTTATTCGGTAGTGGGCGTGGACAAATCCCGAATTTTACCCGGCTCGGCAGAGACGGAAACGAATCCCGAATAATGAATCCCGAACAACGAACCCACGCTCCCAATACTCTGATTTTCAAATCTGATTTACGTTCACCTCCCTAACCGGCGCATATTGCCGGACAGGGCATCTATTAACCTGATTAAAAAACAAGGATCATGCGAAACATCAAAAACAGCATCACCCTGATCGGCCACCTTGGCCAGGACCCACAGGTCATTCAGACCAAAAACGGTAATACGCTGGCCAACATCTCCCTGGCCACCAACGACTACTACCGCAACCAGAACGGAGACAAGATCACCACTACCGAATGGCATCGCTGCATCGCCTGGGGCAAATTGGCCGAACTCATCGGCTCGATATGCAAAAAAGGCAAGGAAGTGGCTATCCGCGGCAAGCTGACCTACAACAGCTATGAGGACAAAAACGGCATCCGCCGGAAAATGTCCCAGATCGTCGTCAACGAATTCGTCATGCTGAGTAAGGATAAAAACTGACGCATAGGGAGCGCGTTTTCGGGAGGGAAGCCCGCCAAGGGGCGGCTTTCCTCCTCTCCCGGAAAAGAATGAATTTGCTTTACCTGGCCCGACTTGCTGTTGGAGAGTAAGTACAACCGGGGAATGCCCCGAACGAGGGGTTTGTTGCAAGTTGGGTTTTATGCGGTGCCCGGCCCTCCGGCTGTCTCTTGCCGCTGGGGTTTAAAGGGCCGGCGCACTGCTATTGAAACCTATTCGTATAACTGTTCCCAGGAAATCCCTTCTTTCAGTATTTCCCTCAGCGGCCAGGGCCGGCTGCCGGCCAGTTCCAGGCTCTCCGTCTCATACTGCACGACAAAAAGGGTATCAGGGCTGAGTAGCAGATGTACAGGATGGTGGTAGAGAAAAGCCCTGGCCCTGTTTTCCAGTTGTCGGCAATCCATCACCCATTGCTCCTTCCCGCCCGTGCCCGGCCCATCCGGCCGGTTCAGGGTTCCCAGCACCATGTACAGGTCATTGTCCTCCTGTTCATGGTATTTGTGGCGGATGTGGCACCTTAGGGACAGTTCCTGCCGGAGTTGCCAGAGCAGGCGGCGTCTGCTGAAATCAAAGGAGCCGGGATCCCCGGTATAGGGCCAGCCGGTAAATAATACCTTGCCGGTATTCTTATGGATGCTGAATGCCCTCCGGTACGGGATATCTCCAAAACTTTGAAACCCGGAATAGCCTCTGGCAAAACCTCCGATCCGGACGGCAAGGGGAAGGCAGGCTTCCAGCGCCTTCAGGAGGCAGGGAAAGCTCATTGCCTTCTCTTCTCCGGTAGCCTTTAGAAAATTGGCGTTGTGGATGCGGGAAGCGCCGGCCGCTTTTTCCAGGCCGATAATGGTGCCGTGTATCTGATCGATGGGATATGGGGTGAAATACGCTCCTAAAAGTGTTCTTTTCACCTCCGACTGAAGGCTTTCCAGAAGGTTGGCCAGGGGGCGGGGCTTGGGCCCGTAGAAAGCCACCAGGGTGAGTTGCTTCATAGCGAAATAACTTAACGGAAAGCTGAAATGAGATATTTACCAGCCATTTGCCCGGAAAACATGAGTCATCCCGAATTTTTTGGCGTAGGTGAAGATAGAACGCGGATTAGCGCGGATTAGGCGGATTCCGCGGATTGGAGGGCAAAAGGATTACGGATTTTGCGGATCCCCTGGACAAAACCTGCGGAGTTCCGCAGGTTTTGTCCATTCAAAAATTTGGGATGGCTCGTGTTTCACAAGCCTTTACTTCCGGTTGCGGATATCCTCGAGGTATTTCTCCAGTTCTATCTCGTCGTAGATGAGTACTTCGCGGGCCTTGCTGCCTTCACTCGGGCCGACGATACCCAGGGCCTCCAGTTGGTCCATAATGCGGCCGGCGCGGTTATAGCCCAGCTTGAGGCGGCGCTGTATCATGGAGGTAGACCCATGCTGGTTCTGCACGATGAGCCGGGCGGCATCTTCGAACATCTCGTCCAGCTCGGCATAGGTGAGGCCCTGCGCGCCTTCGATCTCCTCATCGTCCCCGTGGAATTCAGGCAGAAAGAAAGGCTCCGGATATCCCGGCTGGTTGGCGATATAATCGACCACTTCTTCCACTTCGGGCGTATCTACAAAAGCCCCCTGAATCCGCTTGGTCTCTCCGCTGACGGACAGGAGCATATCGCCCCGGCCGATGAGCTGGTCGGCCCCGCCGGCATCCAGGATAGTCCGGGAATCCACCTTGGAGCTCACCTTATAGGCGATGCGGGCCGGGAAGTTGGCCTTGATCACCCCGGTAATGATGTTGACGGAGGGGCGCTGGGTAGCGATGATCAGGTGTATCCCAACAGCGCGGGCCAACTGGGCCAGGCGCCCGATCGGCAGTTCCACCTCCTTGCCCGCCGTCATGATCATATCGGCAAATTCGTCGATGACCAGCACGATGAAGGGCAGGAAGCGATGGCCTTTATTGGGGTTGAGCCGCCGCTGGACAAACTTTTCATTGTACTCCCGGATATTGCGCGCCGCGGCCTTTTTGAGGAGGTTGTAGCGCTGGTCCATCTCAATGCAAAGCGAGTTGAGGGTATGGATCACGCGGCTGGTCTCGGTGGTGATGGGCTCGTTCTGGCCGGGAAGGAAGGCCAGGAAATGATGCTCCAGCCTGCTGTAGGGGAAAAGCTCCACTTTTTTCGGGTCTACCAGCACCAGCTTCACCTGTGAGGGGTGCTTCTTGTACAGCAGAGACATGATGATGGCGTTGACCCCCACGGATTTACCCTGTCCGGTAGCGCCGGCCACCAGGAGGTGCGGCATCTTGGCCAGGTCGGCGACGAAGACCTCGTTGGAGATGGTCTTGCCCAGGACGATGGGCAGGTCCATCTTGGCGCGCTTGAATTTTTCCGACTGCAGCACTTCCTTCATGGAGACGACCTGCGGGTTCTTATTGGGCACTTCGATACCGATAGTCCCGCGGCCGGGAATGGGCGCGATGATCCGGATGCCCAGAGCGGCAAGGCTGAGCGCAATATCGTCTTCCAGGTTCTTGATCTTGGAAATGCGCACCCCCGGAGCCGGAATGATCTCGTAGAGGGTGACGGTGGGGCCGATCGTCGCCCGTATCTTGGTGATCTCGATCTTGTAGTTGAGCAGGGTTTCTATGATCTGGTCCTTATTGGCTTCCAACTCCGCCCGGTCGATCTCCACCCGCTGGTCCGAATAATCTTTGAGCAGGGAAGTCACCGGCGGTTCATAAGAGGAAAGCTCCAGCGTAGGGTCGTAAGGTTCGCTGTGGTCCTGGTTTTCCTCCTGGAAGGCCAGCTTGGGCCCCGTCGGCCCGCCAACTCCCGGCCCTGGGCCGCCCTCCGAAGGGATGGCTTCCCCGGAAACGGTATCGATCTCCAGCTCCGAATCCCCGACTTTCAGGGATTCCGGTTTCTGGCGGCTGATATCATCCGGGAGTTCGAAGGCAAGTTGTTTCTTACCGTTCCCGGATGCCGGCTGGGTACTCTTGCTGTCGGGCTCCTCGCTCCCTTCTTCCTCCTCGTCGTTACGCGCTCCGGGACGCAGGGTGGCCATCTGCCCATTGGAGCCGCCGGATTGCTGCCGGCGCTGGCCGGGCAGGCGCCCGGTGAGCCAGTCGTTGATGTATTGAACAGAATCCTTGACCGCATCCTGCGGTGTTATCTCATTGAAGTTGGGGTTGACATTCCAGACTACCAGCCCCAGAACCAGGAACAGGAGGAGAATGATCATTCCGGCCGTTCCGACAAAACTGAGCAGCCAGTCGCTGACTCCTTCACCGAAAGCGCCGCCCCAGGGAAAGCCCGCCCCACCGGCCACAAACTCCAGAAATACAGAAGACACCAGCATCAGCAACAGCCACAGGCGAATGCGGGGCCAGTGCAAGCTGAGAGGCTGCCGGCGCACCATCGCCAGGCCCACCACAATAAGAATGGCGATCAGGAAATAGGAAGGCAAACCAAAGCCCCAGTAAAAGAACATGTTGGAAATGATCGCTCCCAGGCGCCCCAGCCAGTTGGCCATTTCCATTTCGCTCTCCAGGAGCAGCCCCCAGGAAAACCGGAGCACCCGGTCCTGGTCTGTCTTCCAGGTAAACAGATAGGAAGTGAAGGCAATGAACAAATAAATGGACAGGAAAAGGCTGAGTATCCCCAACAGTTTGGGTACCCGTTCATCGTTCAGGCCTAATTTAAGGCTCAGCTGCCCCTTTTTCTTGCGCTTGTTTGCCGCCATTATCTTTAACTAAACTCTTCTGTTCCCGCTCCGAAGCAGCCCCGGACATCCAACCCGCTTCAAGATTGGGTTTTAATTGTGCGAACCGGGTTTTGATTCCCCGGTAGCTCCGCATTGCAGAATGCGGTTAAAATAAATTGCCTTTCCCCTGCGGGGTCAGGTTTACAAAAATAGAGATTAATTGCGCAATTATAGCAAAAACCTCTTATTGTTCTACAGGAACCATCAGCAATTCGCTGGCCATTATTCATTATTTTGCTGATTTACAACCGGCCTGCTCCTTTTCCGGCCTGATCTTTTTAACGAAAAAAACGAAGGGCCCAATGCATTCCTGACGTAATTTTACGGCTTGCCCTTTGGGGAGAAAGGCTTTCGGAAATGGTGGCCCAACGGCAATATTCAGTCTGAGTTAAAACCGAAATAATTACCAACTTTCAAAACTCAATCGTATGCTGTCCCTTAAAGCAGTCGATAGGAGGGAAGGGCTCACACGGGAAAGTTTTGCCCGGGAATACCTGGAGCCCCGAACCCCCGTTGTTCTGGTTGACCTGATGGCCCGTTGGCCCGCCAGAACAAAATGGACCATGGAGTTCTTCAAGGACAAATACGGCCAACTTATGGTGCCGGTATTTTCCGACAATGTCTCCAAGCCGGGTAAGAAATACATGGCGCCCGATAAAACGATCCCTTTTCGGGAGTTTCTGGAAGCCATCGAGCAAGGGCCCACCAGCCTGCGGATGTTCCTGTTCAATATCTTCAAGCATGCCCCCGAACTGTGTGACGATTTCAACATGCCCACCATCATGGATGGCTTTATCCGGGACTTCCCATTCATGTTCTTCGGAGGGGAAGGCTCTAAGGTGGCCCTCCACTACGACATTGACCTCTCCCACGTATTTCTCAACCAGTTTCACGGGCGCAAACGGGCAGTCCTCTTCTCCCCGGAACAATCGAAGCGGATCTATCAGCACCCCTTCACCGTGGCCAGCTACATCGACGTTAACCGCCCGGACTACGAACAGTTTCCCGCTCTGCGCCGGGTGCAGGGGTACGAAACCATCCTCCAGCCCGGCGATACCCTTTTTATGCCCAGCGGCTACTGGCATTATATCGAATACCTGGACGGCGGATATTCCATCTCCCTTCGCGCCAACGAGTCCTACGTCCGGCGGGCCCGCGGCCTTTGGAACATTGCCCGGCACTACATGGTAGACAAAAGTATGAACCGGCTCATGGGCCACGAATGGCGGCGGCTGAAAGAAGAAATGGCAAGGCGAAGGGCAGGATTGGCGGAATAGCCAGCCCTTTACTGCTGAAAACAGCTCACCATCAGCCCCCTGCTTTGAGTGGTGAGCTTTTTTCTTATTTTCACTCAAAAAGCATGAAAGCATCCGCAGAAATCAGCATGTATCCGCTTTCCAGGGATTATGAGGGGCTGATCCTCGACTTCATCGCCCGCCTTCGCGGATACGATGAGCTCGATGTAAAGGTGAACAGCCTGAGTACACAGATATTCGGAGATTATGACGTCATTATGCAGGCTCTTCAACAGGAAATCAGGCTGAGCTTCCAGCAAGGTGTAACGACATCAATGGTGATCAAGGTCCTCAACGTGGACGCAGGCACTGGATAAGAGCATACATATTGGGGAGCGAGTTCCTGATAAACTGATGGGGCTGGCCCGGAAAGCCCAGGCATTGCCCTGACCGACACACCCATACACCGGCACACTGCCCTCTTACACCTATCCCTCCCACTCCACCGTGCTCCAGGCCTCCGGCTTCCGGGCGAACAGTTGCCTGGTTCGGTTCCAGGTGGAACGGAAAAGCTCGGACCGGCGGTATCGTTCCAGTGCCGGGGCATCTTCCCAGAAGCTGTAGGTGAAAAATATATTATCCGGTTCGGAGCAACGGAGCAACTCTACATGGTGGCAGCCAGGAAAATCCCGGATTAGCCCGCTGCTCTCCCGGAAGATGGCCAGAAAATCACCGACTTTTTCGGGTTGGAAGGTGAGCTTTACAATTCGTTTGATCATGAATGGAAATCGATTTGGATGGTTTCCTCTTCCTTGAGCCCAAACAGGGTTGCTGCCCGGCCCATATTTACGGCAATTTCCAGGTACCCCGCCGGATTGAAGAGGCAGAGAGGCTCACCCACAGGCTGGTCGTGGTAGTTCCGGCTGAGGCGCTTGAGGGGAGCATGCCGCTTGAAGGATAGCTTGAAGGAGCGCCCGGACCCTACCTTTTCAAAGAGATCCCGGGTAATATTGGTAATGGCATTATCAAAATTATCGACGTATATGACGGAGCCCCGGATCTGAGAGTGGCCGATGACCGGTTGCAGGGTGATGCGCCGCTCAATATCCTGGGCCGGAAGGCCGATTTCGATCAACGGCCGGCCGTGAGCGAGGTAGCCGACAGCCTGAGCATAGATGTCTTTAAGCGAAAGCGGGCCGTTTTCATCATAATCGAGCTCGTAGAAATGGGGAGGCATTTCCTCAAAGATAAGGCTGAAGATGCCATTGTCGGGCGCTATGAAGAAGTGCCCCTGGCTGGTGGTGGCCAGATAGCGCTTCCGGGGCGCATAGTAGTCATTGACGCTAATGAGGTGGATGGCGCCTTCCGGAAAGTTCCGCCAGGCATTTTTAAAAAGAAATGCCGCCTGAACGATGTCATAGTTGGCAATGCTGTGTGTGATGTCTACAATATTGAGCTGGGGGTGCTCGCACAGCATGGCGCCTTTTATCATCGCCAGATAATAATCCCGCCATCCGAAATCAGTAGTAAGGGTCACAATAGGCATATCAGATCCGTTGGTAGTACTAAAGGCCTGAGCCAAAAATAGAATTTATTTTTCTTACCTGGCAACAACATGGCCGGCAGAATGGGTTTCCCATTCCTTGGAATATGTTTACTTTTGTGATCTGGGGAGCCCGGCGGCAGCCAGGATGTTAAGCCTGGTTTAGAGTTGAACTTTTTTATGGCGCCGAAAGTTTCCCAAATACATAGCCTCGTAATGCTGCCGGCCTTCATTTTCACGGGAGTTTTACCGGGGGTGACATTATATCACAAAAAAAAGAGGACAAAAGTATTGAGTGAGATCATTCTGACCGTCGACGGGGTAGACCTCGTTGAATTATACGGTGAACATAATGCGAAACTAAACCTTCTCCGAAAAGCCTTCCCGGAAGTAGTGATGACTTCCCGGGGCAGCAGCCTCAAGCTTTCTGGTGACAAAAAGCATACCCAAAAGGCTAAATCCAAGTTCGAGCTCATGGTGCGCCTCCTCAAAGAGCACGAGGAGCTTCCCCTGCAAATGGTCCAGGACCTTATGGCTGGCAATAACCCCTTTGAGTCAAAACTGGGCAGCAGCAGCCGGGGAAATAAAACGATACTGTACGGCCGCAACGGCAAGCAGATCAAAGCCAAGACGCGCAACCAGAAAAAACTGATCGAAGCTTCCGAAGATAACGATATCGTCTTTGCCGTAGGCCCTGCGGGTACGGGTAAGACTTATACGGCGGTGGCCCTGGCGGTCAAAGCCCTCAAAAACCGCATGGTCAAGAAGATCATCCTGACCCGGCCGGCCGTAGAAGCGGGCGAAAGCCTGGGCTTTCTGCCGGGAGACCTCAAGGAAAAGATCGACCCGTACCTCCGCCCCCTCTACGATGCCCTCGACGATATGCTGCCGGCGGAAAAACTGCAGCAGTTTATGGCGACCCGCGTTATCGAGATCGCCCCTCTGGCTTTCATGAGGGGGCGTACCCTCGATAATGCCTTCATCATTCTGGACGAAGCCCAGAACTGCTCGACCATGCAGCTGAAGATGTTCCTGACCCGCCTGGGCCCCTCAGCCAAATGCATCATCACCGGCGACCTGTCTCAGGTCGACCTGCCTTTCCACCAGAAGTCGGGCCTGCGCCGCGCCATTGACCTGCTCGAGCACCTCGAAGGGATCGAGGCCATATACCTGGATGCAGAGGATGTCGTCCGCCACCGCCTGGTCAAGGAGATCATCCGGGCCTATGAACGGTCGGATGAAGAAATGCGGCGCCGAAGGGAAAGCCGGGAGAAAGAGAATGGCGACAAGGAAGCCACCGAAAACGGCAGTATGCCCGAGCCCCCTTCTCTGCCTTTCTTTGCACGGGAACAGGACGAAGAAGAGTAAAACTTCAAAACGGATAAACATCAATAATGGAATACAGGATCCGCATTCAGCCAGGAAAAGAAAAGGCTTTCCAGGAGTTCCTCAGGGCCCTCAAGTCTTTAGGAGTTGTCGAAGAGGTCAAGATGGCCACCGAAGCGGAAAGCCAGAAGGAACGGGAAGAACAGCAAGGCAGTTCTTCCGAGGAATTGGCCAGTCAGTATCGGGACCTGGTCGACTAGTAAAAGCGGAACGAATTAACGGGTGAATTTAAGCTACTGTGAACCAGGATGTTAGGAGGCCACCAAATCGCCCGTTTTTTAGGCCTGGCCGCACTAGCAAACCCTGGCAGAACAAGACCTGGATAAATGGCCTATAAGATAAATTACCATGGACGGCAGCTCACCGGAGAGGTTTCCCTTGCCGGCTCCAAAAGCATTTCCAACCGGGCGTTGATCATCCGCGCCCTGTGTGAAAAAAATTTCCCCATTCAGCACCTGGCAAATGCCAGAGATACGGAGCTGCTGCTCCAATTGCTGGAAAGCGGCGAACCGGTTCGGGATGCCGGCGCCGCCGGAACTACCTTCCGCTTCATGACGGCATTCCTGTCCGGACAGCCGGGAGAACAAATACTGACCGGTACCGAGCGGATGAAACAAAGGCCTATTGGGCTGCTCGTCGATGCCCTTCGCCAACTGGGGGCCGATATCACCTACCTGGAAAAAGAAGGCTACCCTCCCCTGCGCATCGGCGCCCCTTCAGGCTTCGGGCTGCGCGGCGCCCTTTCTATCGCCGCCGGTACCAGCAGCCAGTACATTTCCGCTCTGCTGATGATCGCCCCTACCCTGCCCCGGGGGCTTGCCCTCCGCCTGGAAGGGAAAACCGTTTCCCGCCCCTATATCGAGATGACCCTCCGCCTGATGCGTCATTTCGGGGTAGAACACCACTGGGAAGGGGATACGATCCGTATCCGGCCGCAACGGTACCAACCCCGCCCCTTCCGGGTGGAAGCCGACTGGTCGGCAGCCTCTTATTACTACGCTATGGCGGCTTTTGCCGACGAGGCCCGCCTGCAACTCAACGGGCTGTTTGAAGACAGCGTACAAGGCGATGCCGTGCTGGCGGAAATGATGGAAGCCTTCGGTATCAGGACGACGTTCAACGACGGCGGTGCCTTGCTGACGAAATCCTCCGCTCCTGTACCTGATGTTTTCGAATGGGATTTTATCCTGTGCCCCGACCTGGCCCAAACCCTGGCAGTGATCTGCGCCGGCCTGGGTGTCCGGGGCGTATTTACCGGCCTCGATACGCTGCGTATAAAGGAAACCGACCGCATCGCCGCCTTACAGGCCGAACTGGCCAAGGTGCAATGCCGGCTGAATCCTTTGCCGCCGGAACAGGCGCCGGCCCCTGGGCGGGAATATTTTCAAACCGAAGGTGTTGCCAGGGTCATAGGCACTCCTTCCTTCGCCACCTATGAAGACCACCGCATGGCCATGGCCTTCGCCCCCCTGGGCATGCTGGGAACGGCCAGGATCGAAGACCCCATGGTAGTGGCCAAATCCTATCCTGACTTCTGGGAAGACCTCCGGCAACTCGGCTTTATGATTGAGAGCGTGTTTGGAGAATAATATCATGGTATAAGGGCAGGAAAAAGAAAATGCATTGAAATTCCGGCGGCCCGAAATATTTCAATGCATTTCCAGGTATTTCCTTTGTCATTACCAGAGCCGGCGAAAAGCAGGGCGCCACTCAGCCATCTCCCTCTCCCATTTCCAGGATCTTGATCTCCACGCGTTGATTTTTCCTCCTCCCGTAGGGGGTCTTGTTGGAAGCTACCGGCTGGCGTTTACCGTAGCCCTTGTATTGCAGCCGCTTTCGGGAAATCCCCCTGGTTGCCAGGTAATCCGCTACGGCTTTAGCCCGCGCTGTAGACAGGCGGTCGCAATAGTCATCGGGAGGCAGCCCATTGGTATGGCCACCGATCTCTATGACGACATCCTCATTATCGGCGAGGAATTCATATACCTCGTTCAGAAAATCAAAAGATTCTTTCTGGATGCGGGAGCTGTCGGCTTCGAAATACAGCTTGTCCAGGCGTATAGCCAGGCCCTTGGCCATTTCGGACCGCTTGACGCCGGCGATGGTTTTTTCCGGCTCAGGTTGGGGCTGGGGGGATTTGGGCGTGGCCTGAGCCGGAGCGGCCGGCTGCTGGGGCCTTGCCTGCTGGGGCTTGGAGGCTGGTTTCGGCGGTTCGGCCCTGGCGATATCCGGCTCTGCCGGTTCAGGCGACAAGGGCTCTTCCGGCACCTGTTCATTGCAGGGTATCGGCCGGATGGGAGAAGCATTATCTATCAGTACGTTGCCGTTGTAGGGAAACAGCGTGGGGGTTTCATAAAATGCTTCCAGGGTGATATAGGTATAATCGGCAATGGGCTCGAACTTGAAGTTGTATTGCATCCACTGATGTTTGTTGATCAGGCTGGTCTCATCGAGCAGGTACTGTTTGTCACAATTGCCGAAGCCGGCCCATATCCGCAATTTTGCGGGCCGGATGTAATTGGCCTGTTCATTGTTGGCCCGGCTAAGGCTGATGTACAATTCTGACCGCGCCAGGTCGAGGCTGAACTCGTAACACTGCCCGCGCTTCAACGGCCGGCTGAGTTTTTGAGAAACGGATTCCCAGGTGTCGTTATCCCGCACGACCATACCGAGGTAGGTGCCACCGTGATTGGCCGGCTTGGTAACGCTGAATTCTCCACTGGGCTGAACATCAGGGGGCGACTCTCCGGGAAAAAGGTCCCCGCCGCAGTCATACCATCCCACCGGCTCTTTACTGTGCCGGGGCATGTCTTCAAAAGATGGATTGGTTAAGTAGATAGCTTCTCCCTGGCCAAAGGCTAAGAAACAACTGGCCAAAACAAGGAGGGATAGCAACGAACTTCGTTTCCTCATTTCAATTTTTTGTTTACTACGATGATATTGGAACCCGGCCGGCAACCCAGACAAATTCCCATTGTAAAACGCTTCGTCCTCATTCCTCATTTACGAAAGTAAAGGCTTCTCGTCGTGTATAACGTTGCCAACCGCAGGAATTGTTGTGAAAACCGGCGCCTTGTTGAGGCGCGGTTTCTGGAAAATTACAGGAATTACCTCAAAAAAAGAGGTTCTATTATTGCTCTTAACGCTTTTTTAAGGAAACGGAAGTCTGGCTTTGTGCCCTGATACTTATTAACCCGGAGGCTGGCCGAACCAGGGCCAGCCTCCGGGTAATAAGAGTTTGTTCAAAATTCGATGATGAGGCGAAAGCGAGGAAATTTTGTTCTGAACAAGGCAAAAAACGTAGGCATACCTGGAAGGTATGACGAGGCTTTTTAACGCAGTGCAGGATAAAATTTGCCGCTTGGAGCCCATTGATTGAATTTTGAACAAACTCTAAGGTCAGCTGAAAGCGTTGAAACCGGTGACGTCCATACCGGTGATCAGCAGGTGGATATCATGAGTCCCCTCGTACGTTACAACGGATTCGAGGTTCATCATGTGGCGCATGATGGGGTATTCGTTGGTAATACCCATGCCGCCATGGATCTGCCGGGCCTCCCGGGCAATCTCAAGCGCCATGGCCACATTATTGCGTTTGGCCATCGAGATCTGTGCCGGAGTGGCCCTGTCTTCGTTGGCCAGCTTGCCCAGCCGCCATACCAGCAGTTGTGCTTTGGTGATTTCGGTGATCATTTCCGCCAGTTTCTTCTGGGTGAGTTGGAACTGCCCGATGGGTTTGTCGAACTGATACCGCTCCTGGGAATACCGCAGGGCCGAATCGTAGCAATCCAGAGCAGCGCCGACCGCTCCCCAGGCAATGCCATAACGGGCTTTTGACAGGCAGGACAACGGCCCACGCATACTCCGCACTCCCGGTAAAACATTCTCTTTGGGCACTCGTACATCCTCAAAGACGAGTTCTCCGGTGACGGAAGCGCGCAGGGACCATTTGCCGTGGATCTCCGGAGCGGAATAGCCCTTCATGTCTTTTTCGACGATCATGCCTATCACCTTGCCCTCTTCGTCCTTGGCCCAGACAACGGCGATATCAGCAACCGGCGAATTGGTGATCCACATCTTGGCGCCATTGAGGATATAGGCGTCGCCGTCATCCTTCACCCGGCTGGCCATTCCCGCCGGGTTGGAGCCGTGGTCGGGCTCCGTAAGGCCGAAGCAACCGATCAGCTCTCCTGCGCCCAGCTTGGGCAGGTATTTGCGCTTCTGCTCTTCCGACCCGTACTTATAGATCGGGTACATCACCAGAGAGCCCTGTACGGAAGCCATAGACCGGATGCCGGAATCGCCGCGCTCCAGTTCCTGCATGATCACCCCGTAAGCCACCTCGTCCATACCGCCGCCGCCGTACTCTACCGGCAGGCTCGGGCCGAAAGCTCCGATCTCCGCCAGGCCTTTGAACAGATGAGTGGGACATTCGGCACGTTCGGCGTACTCCTCGATTATCGGGCTTACTTCCTGTTTCACCCAGGTACGTACTGCGTCGCGGGCCAACAGGTGGTCATCATCGAGCAACTCGTCGATGAGGTAGTAATCATGCGCCTGAAAGCGGTCTTCCTTTGCCTTCTTCGCGATTGCGCTGTGAGCGCCATTGTTGTTGCTAGCCATTAGTTTATTTTTTGGATTTTGGTTAGGTTTTATTTTACCGCAAAGGTAAACATTTCGGTACTTCTTCGCTCTATTCCGGCAAAGATGCTACTCATTTATGGCCATTTCCGTAGCATTATTGCTTATTTTTAGGCCTTTATTCATTGAATCGCCATTTATGCCCACCATCGCACTCGAAGGTATGCGCTTTTATGCCTACCACGGCTATTACGAGGAGGAACGTATCCTAGGCAACGAATTCATCCTCGACGTATACGTCAATACCGAAACGCCCCTTATCGAACTTGTCGACGACCTCCACGCCGACCTGAACGAGCTGGAAGAGATACTCAAGGAAAAAGACATGTCACTGAAAGATCTCGGGGTCAAAAAAAGCAAAAAACCCGAAGATGACAAGCACCGTCCCACAACGGTCAATTACGAAACCCTTTTTCTCCTTTGCCAGAAGGAAATGCGCGAACCGGTCCGTTTACTGGAAACATTGGTGGAAAACCTCGCCGAAAGCATCACCGACTACTTCGATAATGTGGAAGGAGTAATGGTGCGCCTTAAAAAACTAAACCCGCCGCTCGGCGGCCGGGTGGCCAACGCCTGGGTCATGACGTCGAAAGGGGAGATCGAAATCCCCATGTTAGGAGCGGAGTCATGAAATATTTTTTCAATCATTAATTACATCAAACTCAGGATAACATGTTAAAAAAGATCGCTGCTCTTCTAATTATCACGTCATTGATGAGCTGTACTGCTCAACAGATCCAAAGCACCCTCGACACGCTGGCCGGCGCCCAGGGGCTGACCTCCGCCGAGGTGGCGTCCGGGTTGAAGCAGGCCCTTGATTTCGGTATAGCGGAAGGCGTTCAGCGCCTCTCCCAGGAGGATGGTTACTACAAAAGCCCCTATAAGATACTGCTGCCGCCGGAAGCACGGAAAATTACCGATAAGCTGCAGAACGTCCCCGGGTTCCGCTCTGTGGAAGAGACGATCCTGGAAAAGATCAACCGCGGTGCTGAAGATGCCGCCAAAAAGGCCAAACCCATCTTCGTCAACGCCATCAAGCAGATGACTTTCTCCGATGCCATGGACATCCTCATGGGTGAGGACAATGCCGCCACGCAGTACCTCCACCGCACCACCTTCGAAGCGCTGTATCAGGAATTCAACCCCGTGATCATTGAATCCCTCGATAAATTCAACGCCCGCGAATACTGGACGGACGCCGTCAACGCCTACAACAGCATCCCCCTGGTGGAAAAGGCCAACCCCGACCTGGACGATTACGTCACCCGCGAAGCACTCAATGGCCTGTTTTCCATGGTGGAAAAGAAAGAACGCAATATCCGAAACGATATCAGCGCCCGAACGACCGACCTGCTGAGGAAGGTGTTTGCCAAACAGGATGACAAGTAGAAAACCGCAACTAAGCCCTTGCCAAAAAAACACAAGGGCACGAAAATAACAAAGGCTTCGTGCCATCTTAGTGTCTTTGTGGCTTCGTGGCAAAAAAGCCTGGTAGCAACCTGAACAGCTACGGGGAACCCGAAAATAAAAACTCCCGAATTGTGGGCAACCCGGGAGAGCAAATCAAAAAACAGCAGGATATAAGTTCTGGTTTACCTGGTTTTGGCGGCCGCCAAAACCAGGTAAATTAATTCACCGGAGGACAGGCTGGCGTCCGTTTAGTTTGTTGAAACAAAAGCAAAGGTTTTGTTTCAACAAACTTACTACAGGTCGCTGACGCGGCGGATGACCTGATAGATCCGGGTATATTCGTTTACCTCTTCCACGAAGGGGTCGTGTTCCAGGTGGTTGGCAGAGATCAGCTTAAGGTGACTCACTCTGCCCCGGGAATCCGTAATTCCCTGCACGTACTTCACCCACAACTGCCCGTTGTTCTTTATGGCATAGATCTTATTGTCCCTGATGTCATAGATGCTGCTGATCTCCCGGCAGATCACCATATCGCCGTCTATGATCACCGGCTCCATACTGTTGCCCTTGATGGGGAAAGCCACCAGGCCGCTGCCCGAAAGGCCGGGGAGGCTGAAAAACTCATAGTCTTCCTTAGCGAACCCCCCGACGTCTACAGAGGCGCCGGCAAAGGCCTCGGTAGTCGTGAACAGTATATTCCCGGTATAGGGCATGGATTCCTCGATTTTGGGCGGCTTTGGCATTTCTATACCAAAGGGTTCTCCCTCCCCATCCAGCATATAGGATTCGTTGACGCCATATTCCTGGCAGAGCGTCCGGGCGTGCCGGTAATCAATACATCTTTTATCGTCAGGGTTGAGGAATGCACGGATGATATGCCCGTAGGCGCGGTTGCCCAGAATGCGTTCCGCAAAATCGCCCATGCCTTTCCCGTTCCGGTCATTCTTGACGATCTCACCCCGTTCTTCCAACATCTGAAATACCTTGATGAATCGCTCGTTGAGTTCGAGCCTGTCTTCTCTGATCATGATGAGGGTTTTCGTTTAAAACAAAAGCCAAATATTTGGTTGGCAAGTTAAAACAAAAACTTGTATAAAACAAAAAATTTTAAATTTTTCGGGAATATTTTTTCGGGATTTTTATCCGGCCGAGGTACGAAGACGGGCGTGATTCGGAGTTTCAACGGAGGGGGCTTTGTATAAAACCCAATCAGCCAATTTTCCCTGAGCTAGTCGAAGGGGGGCGCCAATCAACTAATCAACCACCCCCACCCCCACATCCTGCCTCAGCAGGCTATAGAGTTCTACATCGTAGAAATGGCCGCGCAGGTGGTTGTCCTGCCGTAGCGTTCCTTCGTGAGTGAAGCCCAGGCGGCGGGGAATGCCCTGGCTGCGGAAGTTATGACGGGGTGCGCGAATTATAATGCGGTTGAGCTTCAACTCCCGGAAGGCGAAATCGGCCAGCGTCCGGCAGCAGCGGGTCATAATACCCTGGCCCTGAAGGCCCCGGCTGAGCCAGTAGCCCAACTCTCCTCTCCGATGGGCCCGGTCGATGCGTACGAAACCGGCCGAGCCGGCCACTTCACCCCGGAAGAGGACGATAAAGGTGCAGCGCTGCCCGCCCGCCCGGAAGCGAAGCGAATCCTGGATCATTTGCCGGATATCTTCGTAGCCGTGGGCGCCGTCCACCCACTCCAGCCAATGGCGCAGATAAGCCCGCTGGGCATTGATCAGCCGGAATAAAGGCTCGGCCAGTTCAATGCTGGGTGGATGCAGTTCCGTACATTCGTCCACTTGAAGCAGGGCGCCTTCCATCTTTTCTTGTGGTTTTGACAGCCCTACAATATAATGATTATTAACTCGTTAGGCTACTTTTCCAGAAAGGAAATTGAGTATCTTGGATTCGTGGATTCGTGGATTCGTGGATTCGTGGATTCGTGGATTCGTCTACCACACCCCGAACCCCGAACCCCGAATAACGAATAACGAATAACGAATAACGAACCCTACACCGTCCCCCGGTTCCGCGTACGCCACACCGAGGCAACAAGCCGGAAAGGAAAGGCAATAGAGCTGATGATGCTGCAGGTAGCGAAGAACAACATCTCGCTCCGGATATAATCCGCCATATTGCTGCGGCGCCGGTAAGACAGGCTGCCGACCAGGGCGTCCTGGCCTTCCTCGTCCAGAAATACCTGAAAATGGTTCAGTTCCTGGATCAGAAAAAAGATGAGCGGAATGAAGAGGAATATCAGAACGGTTTTCATCACCTGCCGCCGGGCGAGGAAAGTATGCCGGAGCAGAAAAAGATACCGGGTAACCGTGATGGCGACGACGATATAAATAATATTGATACCGAGAAACCGGTAGTCCGGGATCGCCAGGACAATCGGCAGCAATACGGCGGCCGCGACCAGGGCCGTAAAGATCCAAAAGATGAGTTCCAATAACACTTTTCTGTCCATTCACCTGTTTTTATGAACCAACTTTTCGGCGTGCCCTATCCAATATAGCCACCCGTTCCATTCTGTACATTCGAAAACGCAGAACCGGCCGAAGAGTTTGTGAAAAGGCTCCCCTAAACACAAGGAGGATATAAACGCAAGAACGCGGGCTCCGCAGCCGGAGCGGACAGCCCGGCCAATACCATGGCTACCCTTTCCAGCCGGGAGGCCCGCGTTCCCTGTACGGCCTCCAGAGAGGAACTTCGGCTCCCCGCCTGAAATTCCAGGCAGGGCCTTACTGTATCATCACTTTCTCCACCACCGCTCCTTCCAGGGTATTCACCCGGACGAAGTAGAGGCCTGCGGGCAGGCTGCTGATGTTAACCGGGATCAGCTGGTTTCCGTTCACGAGGCCTACCTGCTGCTCCTGCATGATGCGCCCTTCGGTGCTGACGATGCTCAGGGTAGCTTCCTGCGCCTTCTCCACGGTAATGGCTACATTGAGCAGGGTATGCGCCGGGTTGGGGAATATGCGGAGCTCAGCTTCTGCTTCCTTATCTTCCGTACCGGTAACCACGCCGGCGGCAATGAGAGTGCCCCGGCCTTCCGGCAGGTCGCAGGCCTGTCCGCCCCCGGCATCCGTCACGCAGGCTTCGGCATTGTAATAGACCATATCCATAATGGCCACATCATCTAAATACCAGCCGGGCATAAATGCATTGGAGATAGCTGTCTCATCGGAACCAAAACGCCAGCGCAGGGTAACCTCTTCACCGGCGAAAGCGCTCAGGTCGGCGTATGAGCTGACCCACTCGCCGCCGGTGCTGCCGGAGTAGGCCCGCAGGAAGGGAATGGCAAAGGTGCCGTAGGCCAAAGGCCGCGGGTAGGGGTTCCGGAAAATTTCTTCGTTCAGGCTCCGCCAGCTGCCACCCCCGTCGGTAGATATTTCCACGAACCCGCCGTCATAGGAGTATTCCGTCTCGTAGCGGTGGAAAAAGCGAAGTACGGGCTGCGTCCCTTCCACCACAAAGGGTTCCAGCAGTTGCAGCACCTGGTCGTTCTCCGCTTCTACCTCCGGAATATACCAGGACTCCTCGCCGCTGTAGGCGTCGAACTCGGTGAGCCCCCAGATGTCTACCCCCGTCAGGTTAAAGAGTATCCAGTTGTCCTCGCCGTTTTCCATGTCATCTTCGAACTGCAGGATGGAGGGGGCATTGGGGTCGGTGGCCAGGCGGAAGGTAATGGTAATTTCCTGCCCCGGCCCGAGCTCACCCAGGGCGAAGGTGATCGCATCGCCAAAAACTTCGGGAGTAGCGCCTTCCGCCGAACCGCCGATGTAGGAAGCCCCGGCGGGAATGATATCGGTAACCACCACCTCTGTGGCCGTTTCGCTCTTGTAGTTGGCAACTTCCAGGGTTACGAAGATCTCCTCCCCGGCCTCGACGAGTTCTGTTACCTCTTTATTGATATACAGGCCATTGAGGCATTCAGGGATCAGTTCAAAGGATTCCGTTCCATCGTTGCGGTCAAAGGTGCTGCCTCCATCGGCCAGATAGCCGAACCCGCGGCGGGTGAACACCTCCCAGATCAGGCACTGGTTGGCGCCGTCATAGTTGAGGCGGTCGGCAGCCAGGATAGCGTCCCGGCCGGCAATAAACCCGGGGTTGCACTCCTGGAGCTTCATACCGTCCATCACCAGCTGTATGGCCATGTTATTGCCTCCGGTGCCGTGGGCCTGATCCGGGTCCCAGCCGTGTTTATCTACCATGGCCCAGTACAGGTCCCAGAGGGTTGCGGCCCAGACCTCGCCCAGGGGGTGGGGCGCGGTAGTCCCGATAACATCTTCATAGGTCTGGTTGTTGACGCTCATATCCGTCGAGTAGGACTGGCGGCGGATGCCCAGGCCGCCCGGTTCGCGCCCGAGGACGTAGGTGCCGATGCCTCTGGGCGTTTCCCCGACATCTCCATCCTTCACGGAAGTGATCAGGGTGAAGAAGTCACTCCAGCCTTCCCCCATCTGTTCGTCATTGCTCAGGCAGCCGGCCTGATTCGGGCCGCCGGTCAGGCGGTTGGAAATGCCATGGCCGTATTCGTGAGCGATAATCCCGTTGTCGAAGCTGGCGTCCAGGGTTCTGGGCCCTTCTTCTTCCGAGTAGAAGAAAGTAGCCGTCAGGCCCTCCCCTTCGAACTGACGGATGGCCTGGCAGTCGGAGAACGTCATGGATATTACCGGGATGGTCACCTGGGAGCCGACGGCGCCCCCGCCCATGCTTACGAGCGCATCTTCGAAGTTACAGATGATCACGGCCACGGCGCCGGCTTCCTCTGCATTGAGGGATTTCAGGCCAAACTCGCAGACGCCGCGGTCGATCAGGGCGATCTTGCCGGCGAGCACATCGCCGTTGACAAGCGCTTCGCAGCCGAGGCTGGGCTGGTTGGTCCCATCATCTACCGTTACGATTTCCGCCGTGAGGGGAACATCCGGGATCTGTCCGCCGAAACCGGCCTGCTGTACTTCATAGGCGCCCGCTACCGACTGTGGGTTGTTCACCGAGAAGATACTGGACCCGCTGGCGTTCCACAAAAACATCTGCATGCGGCCGTTGCCTCCGTCCGGCGGAGTAGCGAAATTGGCGTTGTTGTTGCCGCTGCCATCCTGGGCCTCAGCATTTACCGGGTCGGAGCCGGAGCCCCCGTTGCCGTAGTTGTTCTGCTGAAAATTGCCGGAAGCTTCATCAAAGCCGTAGGCGTAGGTGAAGTCGTGGATGTAGTTGTTCATGTAGAACAACTGGGTGGTGGCCGCATCGGTATAGCCATCCGGCTCCAGCATCGGGTCGAAAGGAAAGTCAAAATGCAGCTCCGCGCCCCCATCCGGCTCGTCGCCCGCCGGATCGTTGTCGGCATCGGCATCCTGATAGGCGTGTACGTTATTCCCGCGGGTAATGGTATATTCCGGGCCGTCCTGCCCATTGATGTCATGCCAGCCGTAAGGAGAGGCCGCCGGGTCATGGGGGTCTGTGAGGAGCTCGCGAACGCCATGGCCGGGGCTTTCAGCCGGCGCCGGGAAGACGTTGTATTGAGCGCCTTCCATCATCGACAGGTTCTGCATTTCCAGGGCCTGAGTGACAGCCTGAAAATTGACCGCCTGCTCCCCGATGCCGCAACCGGGGCCGTGGAGGTGGCTTGCGTCGGCATCGAAGTTGCAGTGCACCGTCCAGTTGTTCTGATCCAGCACCTCAGCCGTCAGGGCATCGATGCGCATGCTCCAGTAATCGGCGCCGGTGGGCATATCGATGGCCAGATCCCAGGCCAGAAGGGCTTTGCCTTCTTTGGTAAGCTGGTACACCAGCTTCACTCTGATGTCTGAATTTGAGATGTTGCCGCCTTCGTAGACGAAATCTTTGTCACCGGGCTTATCCAGCAGCCGGAGTGTACCGTCCATCACCAGCCCGAGGTGGGTGGCCGCCGCCTCGATGGCCTCGTAGGCGGTGAGGCTGGGCGTGGTGGTGTTTACCCGGCTGGCCAGATCGGAGGTAAAGCCATTGGTGGCAAAACCTACCGCCCCGTTTTCGGTGATGTGCACTCCGCTTATGGCATTGTAGAGTTCAATTCCGGCATGCCGCTGCACAAAGTACAGGTGGGTAACCTTATTGTGGCGGGACTGATACTGATCGCTGACGGCGACATCCGCGATATCTCCGGCCGTGAGTTGCCATTGTTCCCGCTGCTGTTCCAGATAACGAAGGGCAATGTTCAATGGCGTTTGTTTCTGCGCCCGGCCCGGCAGGGCAAGGAAAAGGCCGGCCAGGATAAGGGGAAAAAGCGTACACTTTGCTTTCATACTAATACGGTTCTGATTTCAAATTAGATAATTGAATGAAGAAGCATCGCTTGTGGCGCCGGCCTCAGTTGGCACAGCAAATGCAGGAAAGCAAAAGCAGTTTTCCAACAAAATACCAGAACCGGAAATGCTTCATAATCCGGAAACGAGAAAGAGATCATTGGGAATTAGGTGACAGGCTGAGCGGGCAAAAATATAGAAAAAACAGATAGTTTTATGCTTTGAACCCAGTATATGACAGAATATTATTGCTACACGACAAATATTCAGTTCATGCTTGTTATCTGAAAAAGAGGTTGCTTAACATAAAATTCCCCATCTTTGCCGGATATGGCCAAGCAAAAAGACATCTCCATCATCTACGGCCGCCACCCGGTGACCGACGCCCTGCGCTCCGGCACCCCCATCGACAAGGTCATGCTGCAGCAGGGCATCCGCGGGGAAATGGAGAAGGAGCTCCGCCACCTGTGCCGGGACGAAGGCGTGCCCCTGCAGGTGGTGCCCAAAGAGCGCCTCAACAAGATCGTGCGCGGCAACCACCAGGGGGTTGTCGCCCTGCAGGCCCTCATCCGCTACTACCGGATGGAGGATGTGCTGCCGGGCATCTACGAGCGCTCGGAAACGCCCCTCATCGTCCTGCTCGACGGCGTGACCGACGTGCGCAACTTCGGCGCCATCGCCCGCACCGCCGAGGCGGCCGGCGCCCACGCTCTCGTCATCACCCAGAAGAACAGCGCGCAGATCAACGCCGAAGCGATGAAGGCCTCCGCCGGCGCGCTGTCCGTGATCCCGGTCTGCCGGGAAGGCAGCCTGGTCACCGCCATCGAATACCTGCAAATGTCGGGGGTGAAGGTACTGGCCAGCAGCCTGGAAGCCAGCCGGCCGCTCTACGACCTGGACTTGCGCCAGCCCGCAGCCTTTATCCTGGGCGCTGAAGGGGAAGGCATCAGCCCCGCCGTGGCCCGCGCGGCGGACGAGCAGTTCATCATCCCGCAGAAAGGCACTACAGATAGCTTTAACGTGTCGGTGGCGGCGGGTATGATGTTGTATGAGGCGATGCGGCAGAGGGTGCGTGGAGAGGGGGAGAGAGGATTTCAGCGAAATGTCATCTGAACTTTCAAGCAGGAGCATAGGGCCAAACGACAGTTTAGAGTTTGTTCAAAATTCGATGATGAGGCGAAAGCGAGGAAATTTTGTTCTGAACAAGGCAAAAAACGTAGGCATACCTGGAAGGTATGACGAGGCTTTTTAACGCAGTGCAGGATAAAATTTGCCGCTTGGAGCCCATTGATTGAATTTTGAACAAACTCTTATCAATTGAATTGTTTGCGAAGGATATTAAATACATCTCCTCCAATTTTTCGGGCCTTGGCTTTGCAGAAACATTGGCAATGACCGGATGAACCAGGCAGCCCCTTGGCCAGGGAATCAAAATTAATATACAGGCTAATAGAAAAAGCGGTAGTTTTGGGCTTATTCCCAAAGCGACCGAAATATGCGAGGCTTGCGCACCCTTTTGCTTAGAGCATATTTGGAGGTGGCGCTTCGGAGGCGGGAATGGCAGATTTTGAGTTCTCACAAGGCTCATTTTCCGGGGTATAGCAGCGCTACGGCCTGGAAAATAGCCGTAGTGAGGTTTCAAAAGCTGTCATTTATAGCCCGAATGGCTACCTCCATATATGCTCTTAACGTCTTGCTGTTTACCTCCCTCCCAGCTCAGGAGCTCCATTTCTCCTTTAAGCACCTCACTACGGACCAGGGACTGGCATCCAATAAAGTCAACGCCGTAGCCCAGGACAGCCAGGGGTACATCTGGATCGGGACTTCAGATGGGCTCCAACGCTACGACGGCATTCGCTTCCGGCATTTTCGGCGCATCCCGGAGGAGGGACGGACGCTCCCTTCGAATATGATCCTTGGCCTGTACGCCGGTCAGCAGAACCGGTTGTGGGTGATGTGCGGAGAGGGTGACGTTGGTATTTTTGACACCAGGAAGCTGGCCTTCCGGAAAATTGATATTCATGAGGCCGGCAAGATGGTGAAGCGGCCGCCGGAAGCCCGCTTTATTGCCGACGGCCGGGGGAATATTTTCATCCTCGGCATCAAGGGCGGCCTGTACATCTGGGACGAACAAAAGGGGCATTTCCGCACCTGCCGCTTTCCGGCGCCTGCTTTGGAAGGCTGGCGGGCCACCGGGCTGGCCCCACTTCCCGGCGCTCCCGGTTACATCGTTAGCTTCGGGCCGCAGGGCCTGTTTTGGTGGAATACCCAAGGCGGCGCCTGGAGCGAGGATGAGGCGGTTCTTGAGCCCCTGCGGCTCACCGGATATCCGGAGGGGACGGCGGCCTACAATCTGCTGGCCGATCAGAAAGGGCGGCTTTGGGCGCAGTTCTGGCCGCATCTGTACCATACGCCAAAAATTTACAGTTTCATCCTCTCCGGGCAACAGGTTCTGATCAGTGATTACGAGCCCGCCGAACTCGTTGGAGGCTATATCGAGACGGCGCCTTTTTTCGAAAGCCGGGCCGGCGCCATCTGGGTGTACGGCTCTGATATTTTTGCCCGCTACAACGAAACCATGGATACCTTCCAGCTGGTCCACAACGGTTATGACAACAGCCGGCCCATTCTGTACCACACGATCAACACCCTGTTTGAAGACCGCGAAAACACCAAATGGGTGGGCACGAATGACAATGGGTTGTTTACCTTCAATCCCGGCAGGGAATACTTCCGCAACATCGGCCATGTCAACCGGCACACCAAGCGGCGCGGCCGGGGCAGCCCTACCGGTTTCATTCAGCTGGCCGACAGCACGATACTCGTGTCCGTGTGGGGCGACGGGCTGTACCGCTACGACCGGCAGTGGAATGAGCTGCCCTTCGACTACAGCGGCGGCTCCGATATAAAAAACATGAGCATCTGGAGCATGAGCCCGTCGCAGCGGGAGGGCGCCGTCTGGATGTCTTCCCAACCGGGGCGGGCCATCCGATACGATCAGCAAGCCAACACCATGGAGGTTTTCCGTGCCGGCATCCTGGAAAACAACACCGTCAGGCAGGTGGTGGAGGATCGCAACGGGAACCTGTGGCTGGGCATGCAACGCATCGGCCTCCTCCACTGGAAATGCAACAAGGACGGGCGGCCGGCGGCTCAGGGGCCCTCAGCATTCGAATCCGTGCCCGGCTGCACCATCAACAAAATGATCACAGACAGAGAAGGCCTGCTGTGGGTGGCCACGGAAAACCAGGGGCTTTATGTTATTGACCCGTCTGCCGGCAAGGTGGCCCTGCACCTGCACGACACGCATACAGATCCGAATTATCGCCTGCCGGGCCCCGGCGCCTCCTCCGTACTCGATTATAATGACAGCCTGGTTGTGATTTCCGGCATATCGTCCCTGTTGGCCTTCAACCGAAACCAAAGGACGCTGACGCGGATCAGCGTTGAAGAAGCCCTGGCCGGATACATTGCAGGCCTGGCTCCCGGCCCTTCCGGTAATGTTTGGATATCCACTACCAGCGGATTGTACCGGGCCAATATCCACACCGGCGCCCTGCTGAAATTTGGCCGCCCCGACGGGATCGACGATGAGAATTTTGTACTGGCATCCTCCTACACCCTCCCCGACGGCCGGATGCTGTTCGGCGCATCGGAGACTTTTGTGGTTTTTGACCCCGCCGTTTTCAATGCCATTGAAATCGCCCGGCCGGAGGCTGTGCTTACGGGCCTGCAGGTTAACAACCGGATGGTGCTTATTGATTCGGTAGAAGGAGCCGGCGAGCTCCGGCTCCGTCACTTTGAGAGCGCACTGTCCATAGAGTTCTCCACGCTGGAATTCCACCGCCGCAACCGCATCCGGTACAAGATGGAAGGGCTGGATCCGGACTGGCAGGCCAGCGAAAACAACCTGGCGGTATACTCCTACCTGCCGGCCGGTTCCTACCGTTTTCTTCTGCAGCCCATCTATGCCGACGGGACGCCGGGCCCCATCCGGCCGCTGAACATCATCCGCAACCCGCCCTTCTGGCAGGCGTGGTGGTTCTACAGCCTCCTGTGCCTGGCCGGCGGCGGCATCCTTTTCCTTTTCGACCGGGAAAGGATGCGCCGGAGAAACGCCCTCCAGCAGGTGCGGACAAAAATCGCGGCCCAGTTGCACACGGAAGTCCGGACGGTGCTGAACAGCATCCACATCCTGAGCGAAATGGCGGCCATCAAGGCGAAAAAAGGCGCGGCCGGGGCCGCCGGCCTCCTGGGCCAGATCAACCGCAGGTCGCAGCAGATGATGGAGGCCATGGACGATATGCTCTGGGCCGTCGCCCCGGAGAACGACAGCATGGCCCGTGTGGTGGAGCGGATCGAGGCGTACGTTCATGAGTTACAAAGTGAGGGCCGGGTGAATATCGGCCTGCTCGTCGGCCCGGAGGTCAGCGAAATGGCTTTGGACATGCAGGCCCGGCAATTGCTTCTGCGGCTGGTAAAAACGGCCGTCGAGGGCCTGCTGAGGGCCGGAGCGCGCAACCTGCAGGTGTTCCTGGGGCGGGAAAAGATGCAGTTGAATTATGTGATCGAGTTCGATAAAGCTGAAGCTGACAGGACGGCGCTGAACAACTTTCTGCAGTCGGGGGAAATGGTGGGTTTGTTGTCGGATATGGAAGCGATGTGGCGGTTGGAGGTGCTTGAGGCCAGGGGTGTTTTGAGCTACAGGGTTCCGTTGTGATAATGCGTGGCGCCGGGCGGCACATCTATGAATCAAATTACCGACACTGCTTAGAGTTTGTTCAAAATACGATGATGAGGCGAAAGCGAGGAAATTTTGTTCTGAACAAGGCAAAAAACGTAGGCATACCTGGAAGGTATGACGAGGCTTTTTAACGCAGTGCAGGATAAAATTTGCCGCTTGGAGCCCATTGATTGAATTTTGAACAAACTCTTAATGATATTGATACAGTGTTATGGGCTTTTATTCAGTTTTAAAAAGTTCAATAGTGTAATCCAATAGTTCTGAATTGCCTGGTATACCATGGCCTGGTATAATTACTTTTGCCTGTTCATACTTAGATTTTACAGCCAAAACTGTATTTGGCCATTCATTGATATTTGCGTCTCCTAAATATCCTTTACTCGCTCCTAATGCCTTGATTAAACACCCACCAAAAAGTACTTTTTCATCTGGAAAATATGAGACTATGTTATCAATTGTATGCCCTTCTCCAAAAAATTCATTGATAACTTTTTTATCTCCAACCTGTATTTCTAAATAATTTTCAAATCCATTTTGCGGGGCCTGGACACTATCTGATTTTGTCAGTTCAATAGTTTTAAAAGAAGCGTATGAAGGAATCTGTCTTTCGTGAAATTCATTTAAACCACCTAAGCAATCGTTATGAAAATGTGTTACAACAACGCCAATCACCTTACAATTTAAGGATTTCTCTATCCAATCTATTAACTCCCTGGAATCATTATCATTTGTAGGGGTATCAAAAATTACTGCTTCGTTTTTATCAACAACTATCATCCCATTACAACTTACTTTTCCGAAATCTTCTGTCGATAGATAAGATATATGCCTAAAAGTATTCTCAGTCAGTTTTTCAACTCTTACGTTGGCGCTTTCATAGAATGGAATATTTTCCTGAGCCTTACAACTGAGAAAACCTAACAGGAGGATTACAATAACGCGTATTCTCAGATTCATTTTCGGTTTTTTTATTGCCCATAACTTGTGCCCAAACGCACCACCGTATACACAAAGGCGAAGTACATGTTCCAATACAAAAGGGCATTGCCAGCCCAATTTAAACAAGTCGCGCGAGAACAACAATGTTATCACGAAAAACTGCCTTTCCTGGTGAAATCCCCCTTTCTCTCAGCCGCCGAAGCCTTGGCGAAGAAGGCCCACTTCCGACTTCCGCCTTCCCTACTTCCCTACTTCCCCATCCACCCCTTAAACCCGCTCACCTTCTCCCGGCTGACCAGCGCCTCCTTTTCCAGCGGAGGCTTCAGCTGAAGGATCAGGCGCGCCCCGAAGTAATCGTCGATCTTCACGATGCTCTCCGCCGAGACGAAAAGGGAGCGGTTGATGCGGAAGAAGCGCCGGGGGTCCAGCATTTCTTCCAGTTCATCCATCAGGTAATCCACCAGGAACCTCCGGTTGTCGAAGGTTTTGAAGAAGTTCATCTTGTCGTCGCTGTAGAAGTAGGCGATGTCTTTTACTTCTACGGAGACCAGCCTCTGGGCCTGTTTGACCAGGAAGCGCGTGCGGTATTCTCTGGGCTGGAGTTTGGCCTGCAATTCGAGCAGAAGGTTTTCGAGATCGGGCAGAGGAGCATTGGCAACTCTGGACTTTTTGAACTTCTGAATGGCCGCCTCCAGCTCGTCTTTCTGGATGGGCTTAAGCAGGTAGTCCACGCTGTTTACCTTGAAGGCCTTCAGGGCAAACTCATCATAGGAGGTCACAAAAATGACCGGGCTGCTTACTTCTATGCGGTTGAAGACCTCGAAGCTCTGCCCGTCGGCCAGTTCGACGTCCATAAAGATCAGATCCGGCGCCGGATTGGCCCGTAGCCAGTCTACAGTGCCCTGAATGCTGTCGGTGACGCCGGCGACCTCCAGGCCGGGATCTACCGCCAGGATGGCCTTGCGGAGCTTACGGACGGCCAGGGCTTCGTCTTCTACGATGAGTACTTGCATGGGGGAATGAATGAATTAATGAATGACTGAATGATTGAATATCAGCGGCAGGGCTACCGTAAAATTCTTTTCATCCTCGATCACCTGAAAACCCTGTCGGCGCAGGAGCTGGTACTTCATCCTGATGTTGTCCAGCCCGATGCGGGTGCTACCGGCCTTTACGAGCTTGCGCTGCAGGTTATTGTTTACGATCAGCTGGCCGCCCTCGGTGGTGAAGATGTCGATCGCCAGGGGCTGGCGGCAGGAGACGATGTTGTGCTTGACGGCATTTTCCACCAGCAACTGCAGCGACAGGGAAGGGATGGCGTGCCGGCTATACTTCGGCGCAATATTGATATTGGCCTCCAGCGCCTCGCCGTACCGGGTTTTCAGCAATTGACAGTACGACCGGATAAAGCGGATCTCTTCTTCCAGGGTGCTGAGCGTTTGCTGGTTGTTCAGCAGGAGATAGCGGTACACCTTGCTGAGTTCGTCCAGGAACCGGCCGGCCTGTTTGGGGTCTTCCGCGATCAGCGAAGAAAGCGTATTGAAACAGTTGAAAAGGAAGTGCGGGTTGATCAGGCTTTTCAGGGATTCATATTCCTGGTATTCGGCGAGTTGTTCCAGGTGGCGCACATCCTCCCGGCTTTCCCGGTAGCGGGCAAAGATATGATCGGCCTCGTACAGGGTTTCCACCAGAAAGGACAGCCCCAGGCTGAGCAACAGCGCCAGCTGCACATCGGCCCACTCCCAGCGGTAACCCAGGAAGCCGCCCCGATCGTAAACCCAGAAAACGAACAAGGTAAAACCGCCGGCCATCAGCAACAGGGCTGAAGCCTGCAGAGACAGGCGCAGGGCGGTCTGCCGCATTTCACCGAAGCGCCGTTTCAGGCCCAGGCTCAGCCGGCAGTGCAGGCGCCATACCGCCAGGCCCGGCAGGCCGATCAGGGGAATGGAGAGCAGCCAAACCCGCAGGCTGTGCAGGGCCGCATCCTGATACAGGATGTAGTTTAGCGCTGCCCAAAGGAAGGGCGCGGTTGCCAGGAAAGCATACCATTGCAATTTGCCGGCCGATGCCCATTGCTTTATTTCCATACGGTATCTGTGGCGTTTATTAACGGAATGCCGATCACTCGTTCGCCCCTTTCTTCCCGCACCCTTATACCAGGCTGGCCAAGGAGTTCGTACTTTTTGATCAATTCCCCGAGATTCGTTTCTTGCCCTGCATTTTCGCTCCCTGCCTTCGGGTTGATGTTGTGGCGCACCGATAGCAGGCCATCGCTGCCGGCCGTTACTGCAATCACCAACGGTTCGGCCCGGCTCATGGCATTCCCGTTGATGGCGTCCTCTATGATCGCCTGAAGCGCCAGTGGCGGCAGGAGGGAGCCCCCGGCGCCCGGGCCGATCTCGACGGCGGTTTGCAGCAATGCTCCAAACCGCACCTTCAGAAGGTGGAGATATGAATTCATGAATTGCATTTCCGTTTTGAGCGGAACCAGATGGCCGGTTTCGGGGCGCAGCATATAGCGGTACACTTTGCTCATTTCATCGAGAAACTGCTCGGCCGCATTGGGGTCTTCCTCGATCAGGCAGGACAAGGTGTTCAGGTTGTTGAACAGGAAATGGGGGCTGGCCTGGCTCTTCAGCGCCTGCAACTGGCTTTGCCGGAAGTTCCGCTCCAACTGCTCGCGGCGCTCCAGGTTGACCTTCCAGGCTTCGAACCGGGAGATCCCCTCAAAGAGGAAACTGAGAAAGATGTTGACGAAGCCCAGCCCCAGATAGGCCCAGATGAACCGGCCCTGATCTGTTTTATAATGAAAGAACGGGATGCGTTCAAACAGGTTGAAGATCAGGAGCAGCACCAGTCCGGACATGATGAGAAAGGCAATGATCATAAAGAACAGCTTCTTTCCCGTGTCGGCCTCCCGGGGAAAGCGCTCCTTCATCGCCACCGCCCACCAGCCGCAGGCCGTGAAATAGGCGCCCAGCACGACAGCCGAGATCAGGGTGGCTGTGAAGAATATCCCAAAACCCCCAAAGAGCGCAGGCCCCATGGCTGCATAACTTATCACCACCGATACCGGAAGCAGTATCAGCGCCAGGATGTAATAGTCTTTGCCGGTGTATTCTGGTAGTTTCATAACGCGTATGAAATTACTGCTTTTCCCCGGCAGTGGATAGCAGGTATCGTACCGAATTGTCGAAAAAACAGGATGAATTGGGCCTCCCCCCCCAACTCACTCCCCCAAAAAACCAATTCATCCACCCATCCCTTCAATTGGGTTCAGAATTCCCACGCGGCATGCCGCAGCCTCGCATTTTTGCAGCACATCTGATGGCAACGGCTATCAGTACCGAAATCAACCCGATTTTCTAATCATTGAATGAGAGGTGGGCGTAATGGCCAGAAAGGGCATTTTCTTTTGCCACAAACCTGCCTGCCCGCCAGGTAAGCCTTGGCGGCCTGGCAGGCAGGGGCTCAAAGACACTAAGATTACACGAAGCATTCGGGAAAACACCTTTGTGGTTCTTTGTGTTTTCGCGTCTTCGTGGCTAAAAAAGCCGCCAGGATGCCTTTATGCCCCCTCGATCATTAAATCGCTTTAAAAATGGAAACGAAAAAAATGGCCCGGGCCGCATTATTATCCCTGGCCATAGCGACGGTGTTCCTGCTGGCCTGGGAAGGCTTCTGGCGCAGCAGGGGATTTATCCCAACCTACAATGATGACAAGGCCCTGTGGGCCGTGAAGCGGAAAGAAGTATACGAGCCCCAGGGCGGCGCTACGGTGTTTATCGGCTCTTCCCGCATCAAGTTCAACCTCGACATTCCCACCTGGGAAAAAATTACCGGCGAACAGGCCGTGCAACTGGCTCTGGTGGGCACCTCGCCCATCCTGACGCTGCAGGACCTGGCGGAAGACGAGAACTTCACCGGCAAGCTGGTGGTCGACGTTACCGAACCGCTGTTTTTCTCCCAGAACCCCGCTTTTCACCAGTCAGCGAAAGAGTCGGTAGCCTACTACCACAAACAAACGCCGGCAGAAAAGGCCAGCTCGGCCATCAGCCTCGCCCTGGAATCGCGGCTGGCCTTCCTGGAGGAGCGCCGGTTCTCCCTGAACACCCTGCTCAACGACATCCCGCTGCCCAACCGCCCGGGGGTGTTCCAGTTCCCCGCCTTCCCCAAAGGCTTTGAATGGAATACCTTCGGCCGGCAAACCTACATGTCGGACATGTTCCTCTCCGACAGCGCGGCCATCAAGCGGCAGACCGACATCTGGGCCATGCTGATCATGGGCAACCCTGAACCTCCCATCGCCGGTAAAGAACTGGATGGAGTACTGGCCGGGATCAAGGCCTCGGTGGACAAGATCCGCAGCAGAGGAGGAAAAGTGATCTTCGTGCGCACCCCGTCCAGCGGGCCGATGGAAGCCGGCGAGCAGAAGGGCTTTCCCCGCGAACAGTATTGGGGGCGGCTGCTCAACGCTACGAACGCGCCCGGCATTCACTACAAAGATTATCCGGAAACGGCGCATTACGTCTGTCCGGAATGGTCGCACCTGTCTCCCCGGGATGCCGTCGATTACACCCATCAGCTGGTGAAGCAGCTCGGGGAGAAGGGGTGGTTTACTATGGTGAGATCTGATCTTCTTAATCCTTAACTTAAGTTCGTGATTCGTGATTCGT
>CAYQKY010000057.1:0-2781 GCA_964418125.1 uncultured Phaeodactylibacter sp. | reverse complement strand
TGCGAACTGCTAACCGCGAGGCCCGAACACCCTCCAAAATCCTAATGCCATGTTATTCAATTCATATGTCTTCATCCTTTTCCTGGGCATAGCCCTGGCGTTTCACTACCTGCCGGTTTCGTGGAAAGCCAAAAAGATCAACCTGTTGGTAGCCGGCTACCTGTTCTACGCGATGTGGAACCCGCCGTTCGTGCTGCTGCTGTGGTTGTCGACCGTGGTGGACTTTATCGTCGGCAAACAATTGTACCGGGCGGAAGCCCCGGCAAAACGCAAGGCCCTGCTGGCCGCCAGCCTGGGCGTCAACCTGGGCATGCTCGGCTTCTTCAAGTACGGTGGGTTTCTGCTGGATAATTTCATCCTGCTGGCTTCCGCCGTTGGGATCGATTACCACCCGGCCGCGCCCGATATCATCCTGCCGGTGGGCATTTCTTTCTACACCTTCCAGACGCTGTCCTACACCCTGGACATGTACCGGAAGAAACACGCCCCCGAGCGGTCGCTGCTGGATTTCTCCCTCTATGTGTCCTTCTTCCCGCAGTTGGTAGCCGGGCCCATTGTCCGCACCGGTGATCTGCTGCCGCAGTTCAAGAGCCCGCGCCAGGCCACGTCGGCCCAGTTCATGCACGGCTCGTTGCTCCTTACCCTGGGCCTGTTCATGAAGGTAGTGCTGGCCGACGGCCTGCTGTCCGGCCCGGCCGACCAGGTATTCGGCGCACAAACGGCCCTGAACATCGCCGACGCCTGGCTGGGCGTGCTGGCCTTCTCCGGGCAGATCTTCTTCGACTTCGCCGGCTACACCACCTGCGCCATCGGCATAGCGGCCATGCTCGGCTTCACCCTGCCGGACAACTTCCGCTATCCGTACGCCGCCGTCGGGTTTTCCGACTTCTGGCGCCGCTGGCACATCAGCCTGTCCACCTGGCTGCGGGACTACCTCTACATCCCCCTGGGCGGCAACCGGGCCGGCAGGGCGCGCACCTACATAAACCTGATGATCACCATGCTGGTAGGCGGCCTGTGGCACGGCGCCTCCTGGACCTTCGTCGCCTGGGGCGGCTTGCACGGCCTCTACCTCACTGTGGAAAAGTGGCTGGTGGGCCAGCGGGAAAGCCAGGCGAAATCGGAGCTTGCAGTACAACCGGTGATCGTAGAGAAATCGGCACTGCCCCTGAGCAACCCAAAAGTGAGAACGCTGCTGCTGATATTGCTGACCTTCCTGCTGGTCAACGTCACCTGGGTGTTCTTCCGGGCGCAGGATTTCGCCACCGCCTGGCGCCTGCTGGCCTCCATGTTCGGCCTGGCGCCCGACGGCGCGGCCTTACTCCCCACCATCGACATGATCAAGGTATCGGTGGTGACGGCGGGCCTGTTGCTCACCCACTTCCTGATGCGCAACACGTCGGTGTCGGAACTCCTCCAAAGGTCGAAGTGGTGGACGGTGGGCGCCGCCTGGGGGCTGATGCTGGTGGCGATCATCGTCAGCCAGAAGAGCGGCGGGTCGTTTATTTATTTTCAGTTTTGATATAGTATAACCCAGGAGGTGCAGGGACACGAGCGTAGCGACTGATGGAATAATGCACCACCTGGGGCGCCACGCCAGGGTGCGCATTCCCTGCGTGCCCTGGCTTAAGCCAACTCATTAATTATTCAACCCTATAGTTTTCCGGATAAACCCTTCCCGACATTGGGGAGGGTTTGTTTTTTGCCGAAAGGTAGAATTAACTAGCCCTGCTCTATTCTTTCCCTAATCAATTCTCCAATTCCCGGCCCTTTATCACTGCACCGGCTCCAGCAGATGCGCCTTTACGTAACCGTTTTGCCCTTTATAAGAAACGAACCACCAGTACTTATCGGTTTTTTCGAGCAGCGCCACTTCAGCCCCCACGGCCAGCCGTTTGAGCACCTTATAGGCGGAGCCCGGTTGCTGGCGCAGGCTGGTTTCTTGTACAATTTGAAAAACGCCCCAGGATCGGGAGAGGGTAGCTTCTTTGTCTGCCTGGCCAGAAGCTGGCTGCTCCTGGGCTTCAACGACAACAGGCGCCTGGAGAGTAGTATCGCTCGACGGGCCGGTAGGCGCCGGTTCGGAAGGGATAACCTGCACTATTTCCGGCTCGGATTGTTCCTGTTTTTTGGTTTTCACTTCTTCGAGAAGGGCTATAAATGAGCTGTCTTCCCTCAGTAGAGCGAGGGTGTCGTTGGTTGTCAGCCATTCGATATCGTCAAAGCCCAGGCCGACGGCTTTTTGGAGAAGGGACAGGGCGGTTGCTTTGTCTGCAAGCAGGGCGTAGTGGGTAGCGGCGGATCGGTAGAGGACTGATGTTCTTTCTAAAGCCATGCGCTGGTAAGGATGATCTTCGGGTAAGGCGGTTTTGAAAATGGAGAGGCTTTTTTCCAGGAAGTTTATGGCTTCTGGTAAGATATTCATTTGTTGGTAGATGCCACCTATGTTTAAGTAGGAAACCCCCAAAGTTGGATGGCTCAGGCCTAAGACTTCTTCCTGAATATCAATTGCCTTTTGAAAAAATTCCAAGGCTCTTTCATGTTGGCCTAAACTGAAATAAGCAGCGCCAATGTTTCTATAAGAGTTTGCTAATTCAGGATGTTTAGGGTCTAAAGTTAATTTAAAAATATCAATTGCTTTTTGGAATGATTCTAAGGCATTTTCATACTCACCTAATCCTAAATTGACCTGATTTACAATAAGTAGTGCCAATATTACTGTATGATCGGGCGCAGTTGTAATTTGTCCCCCTTTGCCAAATAGGCCTTGCCAAGCCTGCT
>CAYQKY010000056.1:0-42494 GCA_964418125.1 uncultured Phaeodactylibacter sp. | reverse complement strand
TTTTTGGAACAAGATAGCAATGTTTCTATATTTTTGTCCACGTACTTACACGAATACACGAATACACGAATACACGAATACACGAATACACGAATACACGAAAATACAAACCAACCCGTCTCCTCATGTACCGATATTCATCCATTTTTCTTTTTCTGTGTTTATCCCTTTACGCCAGCGCCCAGAATGCCTATCAGGCGGCCGCCAACCGCCTTGCGGCCGGCCCCAGCCTGAAGAACGGCAGCCTGAGCATCAGCGTGGTCGATGTGGAGAGCGGCCAGTTGCTGGCCAGCTATGACCCGGAACGCAGCCTTAGCCCGGCCTCCAACCTGAAGGTGCTCACCACCGCCAGTGCGCTGGCGCTGCTCGGCCCCGATTACCGCTTCCGGACCGTTCTGGAATGCGATGAGGCCGTATCGGGTGACGGCGTACTCTCAGGCAACCTGTATCTGTCGGGCTACGGTGACCCTACGCTGGGTTCTCCGCTGATGGAAGGGGCCATGCCTATGAGCCTTCTGCTGGAGCGGCTGCGCATGGCAGTACAGCAAGCGGGCATCCGCCGCATTGAAGGGAACGTCGTCGGTGACGCCTCGGCCTTTGGTTCCCATTCCAGTGTCGGTAGCTGGCAGTGGGAGGATATGGGCAACTACTACGGGGCGGGAGCCTGGGCGCTGAACCTGCATGAAAACCTTCATTTTCTACATTTCCAGCAACAGGGCCAGCTCGGCGCTATTCCCCCCATCGTTGGAGTGGAACCGGAAGTATTCGGGCTTCAATTTACCAATGAAGTAACTTCTGCGGGCCGCGGCACCGGAGATAATGCCTACATTTTCGGCGCTCCCTACCAGTTCAACCGGCACGTTCGGGGCACCATCCCCATTGGCAGCGGCATCTTTACTATTAAAGGCTCCATTCCCAACCCGCCGCTGTTTGCCGCCCAATGGCTTCAACAGAGCCTAGCCCGGGTCGGCATCATGGCCGCCGGAGCCTCCAACCGGGTCAACGGCGCACCGGATGCCGGGCGCAGTCAGCTTTACACCCACTACTCTCCCCCCCTCTCACATGTCGTGGAGCGGACGAACATGGAAAGCGTCAACCTGTACTGTGAAGCCATGGCCAAGGTGATCGGCTGGGAGAAGAAGCAGGAAGGCAGCACTTCGGCAGGGCTGGAGGCAATTAAAGAATACTGGGAGGCACAGGGCCTGAGTTGGGAGGGGTGCCACCTCTCCGACGGCAGCGGCCTGTCGGAGGCCAATGCGGTGACCAGCCTGTTCCTGGCGCGCCTGCTACGCCAGATGGCCATTCAGGAGGAGGGCCTTTTTCGGCCGTTCTACGAATCCCTCCCTCTGGCCGGCAGGTCGGGTAGCTTAAAAAATGCCCTTAAAGGAACGGCAGCGGAGGGGCGGCTACGCGCCAAAAGCGGAACGCTCGAAAGGGTGCGCGCCTATTCCGGATATGCCACGGCCCGCAACGGGCGCCTGCTGGCCTTTTCCGTTATCGTCAATAACTACAGCGGCCCCGGAGGCGCCATGCGCCGCCAATTGGAAGGCTTTATGCTGGAATTATGTAAGAACTAATCTTTTCTTTTGGCATTTTATTTTTATCCGGGAAACGGTATAACTTTACACCAAATTGTAAGTATGGAGTTTTTGACATCATTAAGACACCTGTGTTTACTGCTGATGCTTTCTCTGGCTGCCTGCCAGCCTTCGGGAGGGAACGGACAGGGGCAGGCCGGGAACGATACCGCAGAACAAACAGCAGCGCCCGGGGGAACTTCCGCGCCTGTTCATAAAGATACCGCCAAGATCCTGGAAGATTATGAAAATACCAACCGGGTAGTCTGGCAAAAGCCGGAAGTCGTCATCGACCTCCTCGGCAATCTCGAAGGGAAAACGATTGCCGACATCGGCGCAGGTACCGGTTTTTTCGCCCTGCGCCTGGCGCCCAAGGCAAAAAAGGTGATCGCCATCGATATCGACCCGCGATTCACTTCCTACCTGGACAGCCTTAAAGCATTTGAGTTGCCCGAAGAGGTACAAGGCCGGCTGGAAACCCGCCTGGCCCTTCCTGATGACCCCAAACTGGGCCCTGCGGAGGCTGATATCGTGATGATCGTCAACACTTTTATGTATATCAGGGATCAGGTCGCGTACCTGGAAAACCTCAAGCAAGGCATCTCGGACGGCGGCCTGCTGCTCATCATCGATTTCAAGAAAAAGCGCACTCCTCTTGGGCCCCCTTCTCAGATCCGCGTACCCTTATTCGAAGTAGAAGACAAGCTGATCAAAGCCGGCTACCGGGAAGTCACGACCAATGATACAGCGCTGGATTATCAGTACATTGTGACGGCGAGGAGGTGATTGGTTGATTCGTTGATTCGGTGATTCGGTGATTCGGTGATTCGTTGATCAACGGTATTTCTCCAGTAATTCAAAAAATTGCTCCTCCTCCAATTGCCGGGAAGGCATCAGGCGGCGTTTTGCCAATTGCAGAAAGGCATCCCGGTGAAGGTTGAGGTAGGGCGGCTCGGTAGCATAAGCGGCGAAACCGCCATAGAAGATATTTTGGGTGAAATAACCGGGCGTGCCGCAGGGGCTTTTTGTTTGGGGGTCCCATCCCTGCCCGAAAATGATCATAGTGGATACGACTTCTTCGGGGTTTAATTTTTGGGCAACCTGAAATTTGCTCTTAGCGGGAATGTATGCCTGCTGAAAATACTTCCTGCCGTTGAAGAAAAAGACAACGGCATCGTAAGCAGGGTCTCCTATTACCGTAAATGCGGGCGTGGGGCTGGGGTTTGGCGGGCTGGGCGGAAAACAGATGAGCAACGGAGCCTCCCCCACCGACACCTCCCCGGATAATTCTCCGGGAAAAGCTTCCCCCCTTTCTCTCCAGGGCAGCCGCAGCAGGGTCTCCGGTTCGGACAGTTGGGTGCCTCCGCCGGATTCCTGAAGTATCCGTTCCAGTTCTTCCCTGCTGATACTGCCTTCTTCAGCCAGCCTTTCGCTAAGGGCCTGCAGGCCGGCTTCCGTCAGGTTTTCTTCGCCAGTTGCCGGTACGGAATACTCTTCAAGCTGCGTATTATCCGTTCTTGTCAGCGATGAGAGCGACTCCAGGATGGTATCGTAGAACTGGCTGAAGAGCAATAATGTAAGCAGGATCACTACCAGGAGTGCCCCTATCCAGGCCCAGATCATCCACTTGTTCGTTTGTTGCCCTGTTGCTCCCGGGGCCTGGCTTTCCACATTGCTTTCCAGGTTCCGGTAGTCGTGGTTGAGCCTTTCCATGGCCTCCTTATCGGCACGCAGGCGGCGGGCATGGCGCGCCACCCCCAGGGCAAGGGCGGGGTTCTGCCCCTGCAGGGCCTCCACGATGCGGGCCAGCGCCTCAGCAAAAGCATTTCGCGTACTGTCGAACCGGGAGGGGAGGGCGTTCAGGGCGTCTACGGGCACCCGCTCCCGCAGGAAGCTGAGCTGGCCCAGGGAATCCGTGTCTTCTTTTTCAACACCCCGCTCCAGCCTTTCGGCCAGCTGCCGGATGGTGGCCAGGCGCTCTGCCAGCAACTCCTTGCTCTTACCCTGAAACACGGTATCCTGAAAAGATTCGCTCCCTTTTTCCACCTGCTCGGTGAAGGCGGCAAACTCGGATGCCCGCCCTTTATCCAGGGCCTGACTCAGATGCTCATCACAGGCTTGTTGTAATTGCCGGGCAGCCGGGCCGGCGATGAGTTCATCCTGAAGGGCATCCTTCTCTATTCTGGCAAAATAATCACCGGCGAGAAAGCTGTTCATTTCGGGGTAAGAAAACAGGCGGTGGTAATAGCGCACACGAGCAGGATCGTCCAGTTCGCGGACGGCTTCCAGGGCCTGCTCCCTGCCCAGCCTTTGACGGCGGTAGGTGATGGGCTTTTCCTCCTCCTCTTCCAGCAGGCGGCGCAAGGCAAGATCGATGGCGTCTTTATCGATCTTGCCAGGATCGCTGTCTTCCAGGTTTAGCAGTTCGATGGGGTTGATCCAAAGCATAATGAATATTTTTTATACCGCTACCGGGCTTGGGGGCTTTACGATAAGCTTAGTCCGTTCCGGCCCGGTGGAAACCATGGTGATGGGCACGCCCAGTTCTTCTTCCAGAGCGTGGAGATAATCACGTGCAGCGGCCGGCAGGCTGTTATAATCGGTGATACCGTCCAGAGATTGCTGCCAGCCCGGATAGGCCTGATAAACCGGCTGTATGGGGTGATCGCAGATATCGTAGGGCAGTTCCTGCGTCGTTTTTCCCTCGATCTTATAGGCAGCTGCTGCTTCGATCTGCTCGAAAACATTGAGCACGTCAATCTTGGTAATGGCCAGTTGGGTCACCCCATTGAGCATAATGGTGTACTTCAGCAGGGGCAGGTCGATCCAGCCACAGCGGCGGGGCCTTCCGGTGGTCGCCCCGAATTCTCCCCCTTCGGCGCGCAGGCGCTCTCCTATGGCATTATCCTGCTCAGAGGGGAAAGGGCCAGAGCCCACGCGGGTGCAATAGGCCTTGCTGATGCCGATCACCTCCCCGATCTTGTCGGGAGATACCCCCAGGCCGATGCATACGCCGGCGGTGATGGTATTGGAAGAAGTGACGAAGGGATAAGTGCCGAAGTCGATATCCAGCATGGAGCCCTGAGCGCCCTCCGCCAGTATGCGCTTCCCGTCGCGTAGCGCATGGTTGATGAAATATTCGCCCTCTACATGTTTTAACTGCCGGAGTACTTCCAGGCTTTCCATCCACTTCCGCTCTTCTTCTTCCAGTTCGAAAGAGGTGGGAGGGTATATGCTCAGAAGGCTGAGGTGTTTTTCTTTCAGCGCCTGGTACTTTTCTTTAAAGTTGCTTTGCGAAATATCGCCTACCCTCAGGCCGTTCCGGCCGGTCTTATCCATATAGGTAGGGCCGATCCCCTTCAGGGTGGATCCGATCTTCGCTTTGCCCTTGGCACTCTCGGAAGCCGCGTCGAGATAACGGTGGGTAGGCAGGATGAGGTGAGCCTTTCGGGCCAGAAGCAGGCGCTCTTTATAATTCACTCCCGCCTTTCCCAGTTCGCGGATCTCCGCTGCCAGCGTAATGGGGTCGATAACGACGCCATTGCCGACCAGGTTGAGAAGGCCCGGCCGGAAGATCCCGGAAGGGACGGTATGCAGGACGAACTTCTTGCCATCGAACTTGAGGGTATGGCCGGCATTGGGGCCGCCCTGGAAACGGGCCACTATATCATAGGAAGAGGCCAGGTAGTCGACGATCTTACCTTTCCCTTCATCTCCCCATTGTAAACCGAGAATTACATCAATTGCCATTATCGCTTTGTTTTGATATCAAGTTAGTACAAAATATAAAAACCTAACAGGATACACCAACCTGTTAGGTTTTTATGGGTATTTCTCTTCCTCCAGGCGGTCAATTGTGGTTTAAAAGGGAGGCTACCGCCTCCTCCACGGTGTTGTTGACCTGAAAGACGGGCAGCAGTTTAGTCATCTCCAGGAGTTCCATGACCTTAGCCGACACATTGGCCACCGCAATCTGCCCGCCTTTATCGTTCGAACGGGCCTTCAGCATAATGAGGAAATTGAGGCCCACGCTATTCATGAAGGGAATCTGCCTCAGGTCGACCACGAAGTTGGAAAACCCTTCGTCTATCTTGGACTGTACCGCCCGCAGGATCTCCTTATTGGCAAATTCATTGAGCAGGTTCCGCACTTCGAGAACCTGCACATTATCCTGTTTTGTAATGTTATAGTTAGGGTTCATGGGTAAGTAGATTGGGTAGTTTGCTTCCGGCACGGTGAATGGTCAGTTTTCTTCCCCGGCCACCTTAGCTTCTTTTTTTTGATTTGCTGTACGGGGGCAGGCGCCATCGCACTGCCCGTAAAGGTTTAAAGAGTGATGCATGATCCGGAATTTCAGCAGTTCTCCCATCATGTTTTTGATCTGCTGAATGCGGGGGTCACAAAACTCGAGGACTTTCCCGCAATCAACACATATCAGGTGGTCGTGCTGCTTATAGCCGTAGGATTTTTCGTACTGCGCCAGGTTTTTCCCAAACTGGTGCTTCTTCACCAGGTCACAGTTCACCAGTAGTTCAAGCGTATTATACACAGTAGCCCGGCTCACCCGGTAATTCTGGTTTTTCATATGAATATACAGCGCTTCGGCATCGAAATGGTCCGTCCGCTTATATATCTCTTCCAGTATGGCGAAGCGCTCCGGCGTTTTCCGGAAGCTGTTCTTCTCCAGATGAGAAGCAAAGATATTCTTGACTTCCTTAATGATTTCCTCTTGTGTTCTTCCCGCAGACATATCCTCTTTCTTAAATGGTAAAGTTAACAAACCTTCGTGAATAAAAGGAAGGAATGATTGAAGGAATGAAGGAATGAATGTGGGGCCACAATTAATCATTCATTCCCTCATTCCTTTACTCCATCATTCCTTTCCTATTCTACCCTAGTAACAGTCGAGACACTATCCAGGTTTTTGAGGGCGCGGATGGCGAGGTTGAGCTGGTCGGTATTTTTGACGAGGAGGCTGACTTTGCCTTCGAAGTAGCCTTCATTCCCGGCGATGTTAAACGAGCGGATATTAAGCCCCAGCATGGTAGAGATTTTATTGGTCAGCCGTTCGATGACGCCCGGCCCGTCGTCGATGCCGGTGATCCTGAGGTCGGCGACGAAGGTGGTATCGGTCGTGGAAACCCACTCGGCCTTCATCACCCGGTAACCATAATTGGCCATCAGGTTGGTGGCGTTGGGGCAGTTGGCCCGGTGTATCTTCAGGCCGGCATTGGCGGTAAGGTAAGCGAAAATATCGTCGCCCTGTACCGGGTTGCAGCAGTTGGCGAAGGTATAGTTAAAGCGTTCTGCCGGTTCTCCATTGATGAGCAGGCGGGGCTTGCCGGTATATTTTTCCTTGCGGGCCCGCCGTGGCTTGGGCTCAACGGGCACTTTTTCCTCCTTCTCTTCTTCAACTTCCACCAGATGGCGGCTGCCATCCTTATCCACCTCTACCTTATGAGTCTTGAAAACTTCGGGGATGGTCAATTCTCCGGTGGCCATGGCATAGTAGAGGTCGGCATGAGAATCCAGGCCGTAGTGTTTGACCAGCAGGTCGACGCTCTTCTCAAAGTCCACTTTAAGGCCATTCAGCTTGCGTTCCAGCGCTTCTTTCCAGATCTCTCCCTTGCGGCGGCGCTCTTCCTTCATCGCTGAGCGGATCTTGGAACGCGCCTTGCCGGTAACCACCAGCTTCAGCCAGTCCTCGCTGGGTTTCTGGTTTTTATTGGTGATAATGTAAACCTGGTCGCCATTGCGCAGCTTGTAGCCCATAGGGACCATCTTGTTGTTCACCTTGATGGCGGAACAATGATACCCGACATCGGAGTGGATGCCGAAAGCAAAGTCCAGGGCGGTAGCCCCTTTGGGCAATATACGCATATCGCCGGTAGGAGTATAGACAAAGACCTCTTCGTTGAACAGGTTGTTGGCGCGGAAGTCACCCAGGAATTCAACTGCGTCGCTATTGGGGTTCTCGAGGATCTCGCGGACGCTGTCCAGCCAACGCTCATAAACGTCGGGATGGCGGGAGACTCCCTTGTATTTCCAGTGAGCGGCATACCCCCGTTCTGCGATCTCATCCATCCGGGTAGAACGGATCTGCACCTCCACATACCGCCCTTTAGGGCCGATAACGGTCGTATGCAGGGATTCATAGCCGTTGGACTTGGGAGTGGTGATCCAGTCTTTCAGCCGCTCCGGAATGGGCGTATGTACATCGGTGACAATAGAGTAGGCCTGCCAGCACACCAGTTTTTCCTTATCCACCGGTACGTCCATGATGATACGGACGGCAAAAAGGTCGTATACTTCATCGAAGGGGACCTTTTTGTTCTTGATCTTATTCCAGATGGAAAAAATCGATTTCGGCCTGCCGGTGATCTTATAATCTACGCCGATCTCATCCAGTTTATCCCGCAGCGGGCTGATAAACTCTTCGATGTATGATTCTCTCGACCGCTTGGTTTCCGCCAGGTTCCGGGCAATATCGTGGTAATTTTCCGGGTCGGTGATCTTCATGCACAGGTCGAGGTACTCTGTCTTGATGTTGTGGAGGCCGAGGCGGTGAGCCAGCGGGGCATAGACATAGCTGGTTTCAGCGGCTATCTTGAGCTGCTTGTGGCGCGGCATGGCGCCCAGTGTACGCATGTTGTGAAGGCGGTCGGCCATTTTGATCAGGACAACGCGCACGTCTTCCACCAGAGTGCTGAGCACCTTGCGGAAATTCTCCGCCTGTGGGCTTTCGGCATTGTAGGCACTATCCAGTTTGGTGAGGCCGTCCACGATCTTGGCAATGCGGCCGCCGAACTTCTTCCGTATGTCCTCCAGGGTCACTTCCGTATCCTCCACCACATCGTGCAGCAAAGCACAGATGATCGCCGTGGGCCCCAGGCCGATCTCATCCGCACAGATCTTGGCAACAGCGATGGGGTGAAGAATGTACGGTTCACCGGATTTCCGCCGCTGTTCACTGTGGGCCTGGACGGCCAGTTCATAGGCCTGCCTGATGTTGATGCGGTCCTCTTCCGTCATCTCTGACTTGATCGAGCGCAGCAGGTCCCTGTAGGCATTTTGTATCAGCCTTTTTTCCTCTTCATTTATTGTTAGTACCTCAGCCATGATAGATAAATCCTACTGTTGAGAGCGAACCCTGCAACGGCAGGTGCTTCTCTTTGTTCTACGGTAATTGTGTTAATATGTTTAAGCAACAGGCTATCAATAATTTAACCTTAACATTTGAGGTTATACAAATCTAACAAAAAAGGGCTCGCGTCGTTAAATTGTTAGCATATTTTTAACAGCCCATCCTGTGTAGCCTGCATTCCTGCCAGGGCCTTCCGTCAATGCTCTTTGCGGAAAGCCGACATTCCTTTTTTTAAGTTCTCTACTGGCATTTTTCCCAAAAAACACACTATCTTTGTCCCGCCTTTGGAAAAGCCGGGGCAAATTGGTTGTCCTCTACCTCCTAGCAAGCTGATAATCAACAACTAACACCAAGGGCGGGGGAGATTGGCCAACCTGAATGTCATTTTTTCCATTTTTTCAAAAAAGCGGGTGTGGCGGAATTGGCAGACGCGCTAGACTTAGGATCTAGTGCCGCAAGGCGTGGGGGTTCGAGTCCCTCCACCCGCACTTGACATTTCTTTAGCAGGTGGAGGGACGAGAAAGTTTATCCCGTCCCTAGTGCAGTAGCTCTTAAAGAGCGCCACGAAACTCAGACGGGAAGCCCCTCCACCTGCACTTGTGGATAATGGCCATGTTACCACAAACAAATACGGGCTGCGCGATGCAGCCTTTTTTGTAAATGCGGCCCACAGCCAGGCTCATGCCATAGGTCCCGATAGCCGCGGGCCGGATCCGGCCCGCCTGCCTGATAGGAAAACGGCGGCCATCTGCAATCTGCTGCCGGGCCCGAAAACTTAACCGCCGCCCGGCTTGTATAGATAAGAACAAATTGCTTGCTGAGCCGGTTCTTCAACGTAGTGCAGGGGGGAAAACAACGAGGCATCAACCCTGAAGTATTCAGTTCCCTGGGCACTAACCCTGCAGGCAGGTGATAATACCAATAACTTAACAAGCAAAGCGTCATGCCAAAAGTTGTCAGAGAAGATATTGACAATTTGAATGCCGTCCTTACGGTAACCCTCGAAAAAGAAGATTACGAACCGAAGTTCAAATCCGAACTCAGCAAATATCAGAAGCAGGCACACATGAAAGGCTTCCGCAAAGGGAAGACCCCTATGAGCGTCCTGAAAAAAATGTACGGAAAATCCGTGCTTGCTGATGTGATCAATGAGATGCTCCAGAAGGAGCTATATGGATACCTTACCGAAGAGGACATCAAGATCCTCGGACAACCCCTGCCCTCCGAAAGCCAGGAGCCTATCAACTTCGAGCTCAAAGAGCTTGATAATTATACCTTTAAATTCGACCTGGGCCTGGCGCCGGAATTCGAGGTGGAAGGTGTTGGCCCTGAGAACACCTTCGAAAAGATGGAGGTGGAGGTGTCCGGGGAAATGATCGATGAAGAACTCGAGGCTGCCCGCAAACGCCACGGCGAGCGGAAGTTCATCCAAGAAGACATTCGGGAAAACGATATGGTCAAGCTTTCGGCCAAAGAACTGGATGGGGACGAAATAAAGGAAGATGGCTTGGAATCGGAATTCAGCCTGCTCGTCAACTCTATATCCGATGAGGAGGCCAGGCAACAGTTACTGGGAGGCAAACAGGGAGACACCTTCCGGTTCAACCTCTTCGAACTGGAAGAGGACAAGGACGAAAAATACGTGCGCAAATACTTTCTCGAGCTCAGCGATGATGACGACAGAGAAGTAGGGCAGCACTATGAAGTTACGGTAAAGGAAGTAAGCCGCATCGAACCGGCCGGGCTCAACCAGGAGTTCTTTGACAAATTCTTCGGCGAAGAGGAAGTGAGCAGCGAAGAGGAAGCCCGTGAGAAAATCCGGGGGCAGGTCGAAAAGTTTTACAACAGCCAATCAGAAGCCCTTCTTTTTCGGGATATGCAGGAAAAGCTGATGGAACTCAATAAACTGGAGCTTCCCGAGAGCTTCCTCAAACGCTGGATGAAAGCCAGCAACGAAAACCTCACCGATGAGGTCATCGAAAAGGAATATGAAAATTTCGCCCAGAACCTGCAGTGGTCGCTGATCCGCAGCAAACTCGTGAAAAGGTTCGATGTAAAGGTGGAAAGAGAGGAAGTTCTTGAAACCCTGAAGAACCGGGTACGTAGTTATTTTGGCGGAGTGGCCCCGGGCATGGAACACATTATAGACAGCACTGCCGCCCGGCTGATGGAGGATGAAAAGCAGGTGGAACAGGCCTACGACGAGGTGCTCTCCGACAAGCTTTACGAAGCCCTGGCTGCCGAGGTAGAGATCGTACCCCAGAAGGTAAGCCTGGAAGAGTTCGAGGCGGAAGTCGCAAAAGCCCGGGAAGGTTCGGCCGCCAAGCAGGCTTACAAAGAAGAGGAGGAGGAATAAAAACCAGCCCCCATTCAACCGCTCAGCGGCCGATTTGTTATACAGATAATTATTTCACAAAGGAGGAGCGATCCTTAAGAGTTTGTTCAAATTTCGATGATGAGGCGAAAGTGAGCAAATTTTGTTTCAGGCAAGGCAAATTTTGCAGCCGGATGCGGGCAATCCGGCGAAAAATTTAACGCCGCCTGGAATAAAATTTGCCGCTTGTAGGCCATTGATCGAATTTTGAACAAACTCTAAATAAAATTAGTTCGACGCCCGCCTGGCCAACCGGGTGAGGTTTTAAAATTTGGTGCAGCCTGAAAGGCCCTGAGGGCTTAAGGGGAAGCGCTTAAAACCTGAAGCGGAGAACTGATTTTTTTTATCACTACACTAATACACAAAAGCTTTACCGCATGTTCCACAAAGATGAATTTATGAAGTATGCTACCCAACACCTGGGGATGAGTAGTATGCATCTTGAAAAATACATCGATTCCACGACTCCGGCTTTCGCCCCCAATGTCCAGGGCTTTACTACCGCTATTATCGATGAGCGGATCAAGAACGTCTTTCCGATGGACGTGTTCTCCCGCCTGATGATGGACCGCATCATATTCCTGGGAGTCCCTGTAAATGATTATGTAGCCAACGTGATACAGGCACAGTTGCTGTTCCTGGAATCCGACGACCCGAAACGCGATGTACAAATGTTCATCAACAGCCCCGGCGGCTCCGTGATCGCCGGCCTGGGTATTTATGACACCATGCAGTACGTCGCCCCCGATGTCAATACCATCTGTACCGGGCTGGCCGCCTCCATGGGCGCCGTCCTGCTCACCGCCGGCACCAAAGGAAAACGCACCTGCCTGTACCACAGCCGGGTCATGATCCACCAGCCGCTGGGCGGCATGCAGGGCCAGGTAAAGGATATGGAGATCTCCTACAAGCTGATCAAAGATATGCAAAAGCAGCTTTACGATATCCTGGCTGCTCATACCGGCCAAACCTACGAAAAAATCGAAGAGGACTGCGACCGGGACAACTGGATGACCGCCACTCAGGCCAAGGAATACGGCCTTATCGACGAAGTCCTCGACCGGAACAACCCGAAGAAAGAAGAATAAAGTTTTGCCGAAGATCCGGGCCCCTCGAAAAAAGGGGGGCGGATCTTCAGCTTAGTTAAAAAGCCTATGATGCGACGCAGTAAGCAAAGTTATCGCTGTTCCTTTTGCGGGCGGGACAAATCCGAAGCCCTCATCCTGATCGCCGGGATAGATGGCCACATTTGTGAGGTCTGTGTGGAACAGGCGGGAGAGATCATCGAAGAAGAGCTCTACGGCGGCAAGCGCAAGGAGGAAGGCAAGAAAGACTTCCTCATTCCCGACAAGATCACTCCAAAGGAGATCAAGGGCCACCTCGACCAGTACGTCATCGGCCAGAACGAGGCCAAGAAGTTCCTCTCCGTTGCCGTCTACAACCATTACAAACGGCTGCGGCAGCCCCGCCATGACGAGATCGAGATCGAAAAGTCCAACATCGTCTTTGTGGGACAGACCGGTACCGGCAAGACCCTGCTGGCCAAAACGATCGCCAAGTTCCTCAACGTCCCCTTCGCCATCGTCGACGCTACCGTCTTCACCGAAGCGGGCTACGTAGGCGAAGATGTGGAAAGTATCCTGAGCCGCCTGCTCCAGGTTTGTGACTACGACGTGGCCGCCGCCGAACGCGGGATCGTCTACATCGACGAGATCGATAAGATCTCCCGCAAGAGCGATAACCCCTCCATCACCCGGGATGTCTCCGGCGAAGGGGTGCAACAGGCCATGCTGAAAATGCTGGAAGGGACCGACGTAAATGTCCCCCCCCAGGGTGGGCGCAAACACCCGGAACAAAAACTGGTCAAGATCAACACCAGCAATATCCTGTTTATCTGTGGCGGCGCCTTCGACGGTATAGAGAAGATCATCGCCCGCCGGGTCAATACCCAGGTCATCGGCTTTAAATCGGAAGAAGCCCAGATGATCGACCGGGACAATATGCTGCAGTACATCAACCACCAGGACCTGAAGAGCTACGGCCTCATTCCCGAACTGATCGGGCGCCTGCCGGTGCTGGCCTACCTCGAACCGCTCGACCTGGACGCGCTCAAGCGCATCCTCATCGAGCCCCGGAATGCCCTGGTCAAGCAATACAAGAAACTGTTCGAACTGGAAGGCATCAAACTGGAGTTCACCGAAGACGCCATCGAATTCATTGCCGAAAAGGCGCTGGACTTCAAGCTCGGCGCCCGCGGCCTGCGCAGCATCTGCGAGGCTATCATGACGGACGCCATGTTCGACCTGCCTTCCACACACGACGTCAAAAACTTTGAGATCAGCCGCGCCTACGCCGAGGAAAAGCTCGGCCGCAGCAAACTCAGCAAGCAGCTGCGCGCAGCCTGAGTTCTTCTCGCTACAAAAAGAGAACCGCTTCCGGGGAACAGCTCGGAGGCGGTTCTCTTTTTACGGCGTTGCGACTGCCCAAAGGCCTTCTGTAGCAAAAGCCCCCCAAAGCCAGTACGGCCTGTTTTCCCCCGCACTATCATTCCATTTTTCCAAACTACCTACTTCATTTCCGGCAAAAAACCTTCATTTTTATCGCAAAAATCCAGCCAGACCAAAATTCCCCTTGTTCAAACGCTGACAATTGGCCCGGAGTTCTTACCTTAGAGTAGTCTTGTACCAACATTGAATGTTAAAACAAACAATAAAACCAACTAAACTCACCTATTATGAACGCAGTATTAAGTATTGGTAAGTACCTGTATGCGATCCCGTTCGCAGTTTTTGGCATCTTCCATTTCATGAATGCGGAGGCAATGAAAGGCATTGCCTTTGGGAGCCCTATACTGGTTTATCTGACGGGCGCCGCCCTGATCGCCGGCGCGGTAAGCCTCCTCATCGGCAAGCTGGATAAACTGGCGGCCGTGCTCCTGGCCGTCTTCCTGTTGCTCACCGCCTTTCTGGTTCACCTGGATGCCGCCATGCAGGGTGATGCCTCGAGCTTCCTGAAAGACCTCATGCTGGCAGGCGCTGCGCTGATGTACGCAGGCAACCTTGCCAAAGACAATGCTGTGATCGGCTGATCCATTCCACAACCGAAAGAGTTTTAAGAGCGCCCGGAGAAGATTCTGCGGGCGCTTTTTTGTATTATTGCCGGATTACTGCCTGCCGCACCCTGCCGCTGCGGGCCTGGATCCGACAATCCAGTACTATGCGATACTTTGCCGAACTGGCCTACAACGGCGCCCGATACTACGGCTGGCAAAAGCAGCCCGACAAGATCAGCGTCCAGGAACAACTGGAAAAGTCCTTTTCCACCATACTGGGAACGCCCATCGAAGTAGTGGGCTGCGGCCGGACCGATACCGGCGTGCACGCCAAACAGTATTTCCTGCACTTCGATTTCGACGGACAGTTCCCCAGGGCATTCACCCGCCGCATCAACAAGTTCTTGCCGCCCGATATTGCCATCTACCGCATCTTCGAAGTGGCGCCCGATGCTCACGCCCGATTCGGCGCCACCCACCGCGCCTACGAATACCACATCGACTTTGTCAAAAACCCCTTCGGGCAGGAAACCACCTACTTCTACCCTTTCGCCCACCTGCCCGGCCCGGCGAAAATGCAGGAAGCCGCTCAGTTGCTGCTGGACTATGAGGAGTTCTTTCCCTTCTGCAAAACCCACACGGATGTAAAGACCATGCGTTGCGCCCTCCGCCGCGCCGAATGGGAAGGCTCTCCCGAAACAGGTAAAATGGTGTTCCACATCGCCTCCGACCGCTTTCTGCGGGGCATGGTCCGTCTCATCGTCGGCATGTGCCTCAACGTGGGCACCGGGAAAACGGCGCTGGAGGAAGTGCGGCAGGCAATGGACAGGCAGGAGCGGCTGAAGAAAAGCTGGAGCATCCCGCCCCAGGGGCTGTTTCTGACGGATGTACGGTACGATGGATTGATTGAAGGAATGAGGGATTGAAAATGCGATCACCTTCTGGCCCGCTCCCCGTCGTTATCCCGGATCAGCATGATGTGGCGGCTGTTCAGGCCTACATTTACCGTGGAATTGTCGGGGTCGATCTCGAGGATGAGGTAGCGGGAACCCGGAACATCATTATCGGGAATGCTGACTTTAAAGGCCCCGCCGCTCAGGCGCCCTTCCTCCAGAGTGATGGAATTTTCGCCCAGCACGTAATCTACCCCCTCCTGCGCACTGGATGGGTCAATGACCCGGGCCTGTACTCTGCCACTCAATTTTCCCGGCCTTTCGACAGCCAGTTCTATCTCCAGATCACCGGCGCCTTCCTCAATGATGGAATTGGCTTTGGCAAAACCGATAGCCGGAGGGGTAAGGGCCTCAAATGCGGCTACGGTACCGCTAACCTCATGAGCCGCCAAAACGAAAGGATAGCCGGTGGGGCTTTCCTCCGGCGATATATAGATCAGGCCCTCCGGGCTGAGGTCGCCCCCGAGGCTATCTACCGCCCGCGTATTGATGTACTGCACGAATTTCGGCGCCCGGGGATTCCTGAGCCCGAAAACCATGATGCCTCCGATGCGCTCCAGGGCGATAAAGGCAAAGGGGCCGCCATTGAATTCGGCCACCTGTACGGCGGCCGGCTCCGGCCCTTTGTCATCGGAACGGGCCTTGAAATCATTGTCATCATTCTGAGAATTGAAAAGCGGCCCGAAAGCGGGGTCGTCGGCAGTGATCTGTTCCAGGGCGCCGCCACTGTCATATACCAGCTCCCAGCTGGTGGCGTCCCAGATACTGAAAGAACGGCCGCCGAAGGTGTAAAGCTCCTCAAACCGGCCGTCGCCGTCAATGTCACCTGACGACCGGCTGATGCGCAGGCGGCCCAGCAGTGCATCATCCTTAAGATACTCCGCTCCGGGAAACACTGCTTCGTCCAGTACGATCTCCTCATCTTTTATCCGAAACTCTTCCGTAAACCCCTTGTATTCACGGGCAGAACCTTCGTTGGCAGTTATCAGGTAAGCTTTGCCGCCGGCCCTGAAATACTCTATCGCGTCCGGCTGGTACATGCCTTTCAGGGGCCAGTTGGCAAAGAAAATGTCCCCGGAACGGTTGGAAACATCCAGAGTAACGCCTTCGGCGCTCCAGTCTTTGTATCCGAAAGGAAAAAGGCCGGTTATTTCCGGAATGTTGATGTCCACTACCGCCAGGGCATTGTTTTCCTGGCAGGTGACATAAGCGGTGGCCCCGTCATCGGAAATGGTGATGTACTCCGGCTCCAGGTCCTGGGCAACGGTGGCGCCGGGGCCGTAAATGCGAATACCCTGAGCGGACAGCTCTGCCTGCCGCTCATTGAATGCAGCAAAGGACAGCGTAGTACACACCGGATGGGTAATTCCCGCACTGATGTCAATAACGCTCACCGATCCCTCGGGGTCGGTGGTGTAAGCCGGGTTCGGCTCCCCTTCGTTGGCCGTCAGGACCTTGCTTCCATCGGGGGTGAACAGGATCATATCGGGCATGGCGCCCACTTCAACAACGCTGATAAACACACCATTGGAATTGAGAAAAACGACTTTTCCCGGATCGGTACTCACTTCCCCTTCAATGGCCAGGGCGACGGCCCCGTCGCGAGCCGCCACGGCATTAATATGGCCGCCGAACACATCCAGATGGATGCTCTTCACCGCCCTGATCTTCGAAGGGTTACTGAAATCCAGAACCTCCAGCTTGTTCTGGCTGAGGTTGGAAACGAAAAGGCGGGAAGAAGGGGCATCGTAGGCCAGGATCTCAGCCGAAGCGCCTTTGCCCAGCGAAAAGCTGCCCAGGTGGGCCAATTTCAGCCGCGGGGCCGACGATGCCACAGGCGCCATATTGTCCTTATCCTGGATAAGGACAATATGGCGCGCCTTCCTGTCTACTACGGCCAGGCTGCTATCCGGTAAGGCGATCTCCAAAATGAGAAAACGGCCGCCGGGAGCCTTGTTGTGCAGGATGTCCAGGTTGATCTTCAATGCCCCCGGCGCTTCCTTTTCCAGGCTTAAGGAACGATCTGCAATGGTAAAATCCACTCCCTCCACTGCTGTTGACGCTTCGGCGATATTGACCATTACATCCCCATCCATGCCTGCTCCGGCCTTCACCACCAATCCGATATCCAATCTGCCCGATCCCTCGGGAATAACGGTAGCCGATTCGGCAAAACCCACAGCGGCACGGGTGAGGCTGTCGGAAATACCGTATACCGCCGGCCCTTGCGCAGCAAAGGAAGGTACGGGCAAAAACAACAGCAATATCAACCCCAAAGCACCAGCCAGAGATAAGTGGTCGTTCATAAGTGCATTTTTTCAGTCGCCTCGTTGTGGGGGACAGCCCCACCCAAATGAAGAAGGAATACTCTTTTGCTGACCGGCCAGGCACAAGCCGGAAGGTGGCTTGTCCTTGAATGGGCATACGTCGAAGGGAAAGATATGTTACCGGTAAAAGTTACTTTAACAGGAGGCGGGAAAAAGAAAATGCCGGGCCGGAGATACTCCAGCCCGGCACGCGGGGCTCATCCTGCAGGCATTGGCCTTTATTTCACGATCAGGCGCCTCACCTGAAGCCCTTCGCCGGAAACCAGGCGAACCAGATAGGTGCATAGGTGCCCCCCGGCATGGCAGTCAGGTCAACTTCTGCCAGGTACTCTCCCTGCAGGGGCAGGATGCGGCTCTGTTGAATCATCCGCCCTGCGGAATCAAAGACCTGTAAATTATAACCTGAAGCCTGTAAATTGCGTAGCCGAACCGTTGCTCCGGGCGTAGGCAGTAAAGCCGGGGCCGGCATCCAACGCAATTTCTTCGTTGTCACAGGCAGTAATATCCGGGCCCAGGTCTCCGCCCAGGCCATCCACTGTCCGGGTGTTGATATACTGTATGAACTCCGAAGCGGCCGGGTTGGTCACTTCGTAGGCCATGATGCCGCCCACACGTTCCAGTCCGATGAAGGCGAACTGCCGCCCGTTGATCTCAGCGACGATCACGGCCTCCGGCTCGGGGCCTTTGTCATCGGAGCGGTTCTTGAAGTCATTTTCCTCATCATCGCTATTGAACAGGGCGCCGTAAACAGGATCAGCAGCTGTGATCTGCTCCAGAGCGTTTCCACAATCAAAAACCACCTCGCCGGTACCCGCGTCCCAGATGGTAAACGAGCAGCCGCCATAGGCGTAAAGCTGGTCGAAATCTCCATCGCCGTCCGTGTCGCCGGTGGCGCTCGTAATGCGCAGGCGGCCCAGCAGCACGTCTTCCTTCAGGTATTTGGCATCCGGGAAGGCATCGGGGTCGAGCACGATCTCATCGTCGCCGATGCGGAACTCTTCGCTGAAGGCATCGTAGTCGCGGGCATCGCCTTCGTTGGCCGTGATGAGGTAGGCCTCCCCCCCACGGTAAAGTAGTCAATGGCGCCGGGCTGATACATTCCCTTGACCGGCCAGTTGGCGAAAAATATGTCCGGCGCCCGGTCGGAAGCATCGAAAAGGATGCCTTCTGCCGACCAGTCTTTATACCCCAGCGGCAGGATGCCGGTTGCCGTTGCCGTTTCGATGTCTACAATCACCAGGGCATTATTTTCCTGACAAACGACATAGGCGGTTGCGCCGTCGTCAGAAACGGCGATATATTCAGGTTCCAGGTCCTGGGCTACGGTAGCTCCCGGGCCGAAGATACGCACGCCCTGAGCTACCAGGCTGGCCGAATCGGCATTGAAACCGGCAAAGCTCAGGGTTACCACATCGGTGTCCAGTATATTGCCCATACCTGCTTCCATATCAATGATACTCACCGAGCCTTCCGGGTCTTCCCTGTAGTCACTCCTCAGTTCCCCCTCGTTAGCTACCAGCAGCTTGCTGCCGTCAGGCGTAAAGGTGAGCATATCCGGAAGGGGCCCCACCTCTACGGTGCTTTGCAGGAAACCGTTCGGCTCGAAGAAGAGAATGCTGCCGTTCATGCCGGTTGCCCGGGCGGCCATAGCCACGGCCGCGACCCCGTCATGAACCGCTACGGAGTTGACCTCGCCATCATATAGTACGGAAAGGTCAATGGAATTGACGGGGCCGAGGCTGGAAGGATCGGAAAAATCGATGATGTCCAGCCGATTCTCCGTTGCATTGGCAATGAATAGGCGCTGAGAGCCAGGGGCGTGGGCCACGATCTCGGCCGAGGAGCCCGATTCGTAACTGCCAAGGTGGATCAGGCTGATCTCCGGTGAAGCCGGCGGCACGGGCGCCACGATGTCGTTGTCCTTGATCAGGACGACGAGCCGCTGGATGGAGCCCGGCTCTCCATTGATGAGCTGTTCGACCTCGAGAATGAGGAAATTGCCGGCCGCATCGGTTACCAGGCCGACCGTAAGCGAATATGCCTCGCCGGCGGCGAAGTCTTCGGTGAAGGTGATGTCCGCTAATGAAAAGCCGTCTCCCGGCTCAGTATAGGAGATGGTGCTGATGGCGGCATCGGCAGTGTAGTTGGCCGGAGCTTCCACGCTGGCCTGATCCATGAGCTCGCTGAAATGAACTCGTATGGAATTGGCGCCCGTTACCTCGGCGCCCGTTACCAGAGGCGCAATGACATCCTCCGTGCTGCTGAAGATAGAGACATCATCAAAGCCGGCGTAATCGTTGGCGCCGTTCTGTTTGGCCATCAGGCGCAGGCGCGCCACGGAGGCGCCGGATGGGACATTTATATAGACTGTCTCCCAGGCGCCGGTGTTGCGGTTCAGATCCACATAGCCGGCCATGTCGAAGCTGCCGTCCCCATCCAGTTCCAGATTGTAGCCGATGGAATCACTATCCTCATATTCATGGGATTAATACCGGAAGGTGACGGTGTTGAACGCATAGGAGGAAACATCCACCGCCTCGAAATCCATGGTGTGAAAGCCGGGGATGCCGCCGTTTTCGTTCTCCAGGTCGCGCATAAACCAGAACTTCTGCCCGGTGGCGGGCTGTATGGCACTGGTGGTGGTGGTATCCGTCCAGACATCATCGCCACCGTCGGCAACATAACGGGGCGGGGCCACCGAATAATTCCAGGTGTCATTGGCGGAACCTTCGAAGCCCTGGTAGAGTTCCCGGGTGTCCTGGGCCGAGGGATGGGAATTGAACAAGGCGATCAGGCACAGGGCGGCCCATGCCCTGATCATAGGGTAAAGATGTGTCATAGGTAAGGTTTTGGGTATTCAGAATGTGAGCGTATTCCTGAAGCCCGGAGGCAGGCGCCCGAACATACATTGAAACCGTAAAGCTAAAAAGGGACGGGGGGACAGGGCTTTACCTGAAGATTAAGGGTTGGCTAAATTTGTGTAAAGGAAGGTATTTTGGGGATTCCTTCCCGGCCGCACCCGGTACGAAGACGCACGAAGCAGCCGGGAAGAAACCGGCGGGAGGGTCATCCCATCGCCCCCTCCTTCATCTTTTCCGCGTTCTCGGCCATTTGCAGGGCCTCGATGATGGGCTCGAGATCCCCTTCCATGACCACCTGCAGGTTGAAGTTCTTGTTGTCGCCTTCCAGGCGGTGGTCGGTGACGCGGTTCTGCGGGAAGTTATAGGTGCGGATCTTACCGGATCGGTCCCCGGAGCCGACGAGTGATTTGCGCTTGGCGGCCTGCTCAGACTCGTACTGCTCCCGCCGCACTTCAGCGATCTTGGTGTAAAGGCGCTGCAGGGCGATCTCGCGGTTCTTGATCTGGGAGCGGCCGTCCTGGCTTTCAGAGACGATGCCGGTGGGAATGTGGGTGATACGCACGGCCGATTCGGTCTTGTTGACGTGCTGGCCGCCGGCGCCGCTGGAGCGGTAGGTGTCGATCTTGAGGTCCGCCTTGTTGATGTCCACGTCTTCCATCTCCAGTTTGGGCATGACGGCCACAGTGGCTGCCGAGGTGTGCACGCGCCCCTGCGATTCCGTCTTGGGGATGCGCTGCACGCGATGGGCGCCCGATTCGAACTTGAGCTTACCGTAGACGTCATGGCCGGAGACTTCCAGCACCAGTTTGTTGTAGCCGCCTACAGTACCCTCATTGACGGAGATCGCCTCCACTTTCCAGCCCTGCTCTTCGAAATAGCGGGAGTACATTCGGTAGAGGTCGCCCGCAAAGAGGCTGGCCTCGTCGCCGCCGGTGCCGGAGCGGATCTCGAAGATAACGTCTTTGGCGTCATCCGGGTCCTTGGGGATAAGCAGCATCTTGATACGTTCTTCCATTTCCTCCTGCCGGGGCTCGAGCTCTTCCAGTTCCATCCCGGCCATTTCGCGCATCTCGGCGCTCTCATCCCTGAGCATCTCCCGGGCGGTCTTTATATTGCCCAGCAGTTGCCTGTATTCCTCATAGGCCCTGACCAGGGGCTGCAGGTCTTTGTATTCCTTGCTCACCTTGGTATAACGGCCCATATCGGCGATGAGCTCGGGGTCGGCCATCTGTTCTTCCAGGTAGATGTACCGGTCTTTTATAGCTTGAAGCTTATCTAACATTTCCGTATTGAATTTTCGAGATAATAAAAGAGGGACTAAACGGCCTCAGGGGCCAGGTGCGAAGGGCAGGCAAAGGGCGCTACATGAATTGCTGCGGTATGAGTTGTTGTGCTTGCATGGTTGATCGCGGTTAGCTATTTGCTATTGGCGGGCCAAAGCAAAGAACCAGCTGCAAAATTAACATTATCTGAACAATGCGAGAACAACGGAGAGGAAATATTGGTTCATTGGTTCATGGTTTCACGGTTGTATGGGCCAATATTGCCGGGTATTGTTGTATTGTTGTGAGGTTATATTGTTATATTGTTGCATATTGTTATATTTTTGCCAGTGGAGTACCGGCCCTGAGGCCTATACATATAGGGGGCCAGCAATACAGCAATATAACAATACAGCCAACAACACAGCTGCCACTCCATGGCCCTCATCCTGCACATAGAAACCGCCACAGACATCTGTTCCATCGGCCTGAGCCGGAGCCACCAGCTGATCAGCCTCCACAATGCGGCGGCCGGTTATCAGCATGCGGCGCAGATCACGCTGCTCATCCAGCGTTGCCTGGAGCAAGGCGGTGTAAAGATGGAAGAACTGGACGCGCTCTCCCTGAGCAGCGGGCCGGGTTCTTATACTTCACTCCGGGTAGGGGCCGCCACGGCCAAAGGCATCTGCTACAGCCTGGATAAGCCCCTCATCGTGGTAGACACGCTGCAGGCGCTGGCACTGGCCAGCCTGAAGCAGGAGCGGGAGGAAGCGTTATATTATCCCATGATCGACGCCCGCCGGATGGAAGTGTACACCGCCGGTTTCGATGCCGCCAACGAGCAGGTGGAAGAGGCGCAGGCCATCATTGTCGATGAAGGCGCCTTCCGCGAGCAACTGCAGGCCGGCCACCGGATCGTACTGTCGGGCAACGGTGCGGAAAAGTGCCGGGAGGTTTTGCCGGAAGAAGACATCATTTACAGCTCAGTGCATTGCTCTGCGGCCCACCTCCTGCCGCTGGCCCTGATCGCCTATGAGCAGGAGCGTTTTGAAGACCCTGCCTACTACAGCCCTTTCTACCTCAAGCCCCCAAACATTACAAAACCAAGGCCGAGGCTGAAATAAAAAAGCGGCCCAGGATGACAGGATGAGCGCAAAACCGCCATTTTCCTGGGAAACACCCCACAGGAGCCCTAAGTAACTGTTAATAAGTTGCTTTTGTGCCAATTATGATTATTACACATTTCTTTTATGTGAATATTTTTTTATTTTTGCTAGACCTTGTTAAGCTTTCAGCTTATAATTTCCCATGATCTCTTGAAACCTGGCATAGTCTTTGCCCTAGGTTATGAGGAAATTTTTTAATGTGTAAAACAACAAGTAGATATGAGAAAACAGAAAAATGAAACTGTCATCCTGAAAAAGGGAGATGGTGATATTAAACTGGACTACGCCGAGCTCCGGAAAGCAGTACTGGTGCTCAGGGCTGTCAACCACAAGCTCCGGCAACGCATCATCGACCTGCTGGAAGAGAACGACAGTATGACAGTCACCGATATTTACATCAAGCTACGCCTGGAGCAATCCGTAGCTTCCCAGCACCTGGCCATCCTTCGCAGGGCAGGCGTAGTAAATACGGAGCGGCAGGGCAAGTTCATCAATTATTCCCTTAACCGGGACCGCCTCGCTCAGATCTCCCGCCTGGTAGATGAACTCGCAGCCTGATGCTGCTTTTTTCAACAATGTACTTACGGGAGCCGGAAAAAATGCCGTGGGCACGTCAGGGCCACGGCATTTTTCATTTATAGCCTTGGAAAAAATAAATAAAAAACGCATATTTGCAAAGTATTAATACAAGCAAGCGCTTGGACAAACATATTATTCAAAAACAACTTCTATGAGAAAAACTAAGGTAAGCATCAACAATGAGAAGCTGCACGCTTCCTCGGAGGTCCTCCGAGCCGTTGCCCATCCCCTCCGCATGAAAATACTGGAATTTATCGACCAGAACGAGGAGATCAATGTCAATAAGATCTACAACACACTCGGCCTGGAACAGTCCATCACATCCCAGCACCTGCGGATACTGCGCACGGCCGGCTTGGTGAACACCCAGCGTGACGGCAAGTACATCCACTACAGTATCGATTATGAAAAGCTTGGGGATTCGGTAGATGCCATTCAGAATTTCCTTTACGAATCCGGAAAGTAATATATCTTTTCATCCAAAAAGGGAACGGGGATAATAGCTTGAGACAGCCATTATCCCCGTTATTTTTTGGTTATGATCTATCTGTAATAAGGGAGGTAGAAAGACAAAAACGCCCTCTTTGCCCTCCCCTTTGGCTAGTCCCCTTTCGCCGAAGGCTGCTGCCCCTCGTCCCCCGGGTTCTCCAGGTATCTGACATCATCACCGGGCATTGTGGCTTCATTCTCGGCATCGGCAGGCAGAGAAGCGGCAACCTGTCCTTCGCTTTCATCCGGAGTTTCAGCTTCCTGTTCCGGGCGTTCCTCGCCTCCTCCCGGGGGAGCGCTGAAAAAGCTGCGCTGAAACAATAAGATATTGACGACTCCAATCGTAATAGAAAGGTCGGCAATATTGAAGACCGGTTTAAAGAACAAAAAATGCTCTCCGCCCCAGTAGGGCACCCATTCCGGCAGATAAGTGTCGACAATGGGGAAGTACAACATATCCACGACCTTGCCGTGCAGAAACCCGGCGTACCCTCCTCCTTCCGGGAAGATTTCCGCCAGCCCACCGTGATAGGGGGATTCTGAAAAGATCAGCCCGTAAAACGCACTGTCCAGAATATTGCCCAGGGCGCCGGCGAGGATCAGCGCAAAACTCACGAGCAACCCCTTCGATACATCCGTCCGGATGAGCAGGCGCAGGTAATAGATAAGAAAACCTACGGCAATGATGCGAAAGAGGCTGAGGGCCAGTTTCCCATAGACCCCGCCCAGCGATATGCCAAAAGCCATACCGTTATTTTCCACAAAATGAATGAGCGCCCAGTCCAATCCGAAGATCTTGATCTCGTCGCCGTAGTTCATTTGTGTTTTCACCCATATCTTTAAAGCCTGGTCAAGGAAAAGGACCAGGAAAATAACAGACAGGACTATCGTTGATTTTTTCAAACCTCAGTTTCTTTTCTGCTTGGCCTCGATACTAAGAGTAGCATGCGGAACTGCTCTCAGGCGTTCTTTGGAAATGAGCTTTCCGGTTACCCGGCAAACCCCGTAAGCTTTATTCCGGATACGGATGAGCGCATTTTCCAGATGCTGGATGTGTTTGCGCTGGCGGCCGGCCATATTGGTCAACCGTTCACTTTCGGCAGTACCGATACCATCATCGAGCCCTTTGACCTTGGAATCCGGATTGTCTGCCAGTTCGGCCAGTTGGTCGAGGTAAAACTGAAGCTGTTCCCGTGCCCTTTCCAGTTTCTTTTCAATGAGCAGTCTGAATTCCTCCAACTCTTCATCGCTGTACCTGGTTTTTTCAGCTTTCTGGTTCATATTGTCTTTTTAGCAAGTTGGGAAATGTGATCTGTAATCGTAGTGGCTGTTTTGCGAGCAGGTGGCTATTAACGGTTTGTGAGCGCAAAAATAGCAATAATAATAGTCACATGGAAGTTTTGTTATAATATTTGCTCACTTCGCCGATTTGCAAAACAATTACGCAGATGTAAATAATACGCTTAAACTCAGGGTTTAGTTGTTGGCATGCCGTTAAATAAACTTTAGCGTTGTAATGTAACACGGGGCTTTGGGAATTTACCGGAAGCCCGGCTTTTAGGGATTAAGTAGTCGGACATTGAAACGAACAACAAACAACTATGAGCCCGTCAGGCAGTCAATCGCAGATTTCAGGCTGACAAAAAGCGCCTCCCGCCCTTCCTGGGTCACGAGGGGGGTATCCTCGCCTTCCTCTTCAGACAGGGCGTCTTCCGCGAAAGCCAGCAGGTCTTCCTGAGGATAACCTTCAAAGAAGACATTCAGCCGTTCGTGAAAACCTTTGGCCTTCACCCCCTGCAATTGTTCCCAGTTTTCATCCTCTGCCCGGGCCAGTTGCTGTTCGGTAACGGCCGGCATTTCTTCGCCGCTCAGGGTGATGGCCTTCCAGATCACGAGCATGAGGTAAAACAAATACTCCTGTTCTTTCCGGGTAAATACCTCAAAATTTTCTGTAAAAAAATAGGAAAGCACTACAGGCTGTGCAACCTGCATTTCTTCGACCGTTCTTTCGTAATTTTCTTCGGAAGTGTTCAGCGATTCTGCGGCCTGGTCGATCAGGTGTTCATTGATAAATTTCATAGCGGGGTTTCTAATGATTATTGACGGTGGAGATGACCCTCATCTCCACGCGTTGATTTTGGCGATGCGCCTCAGGGGTGTTCCCTTCGGCAACGGGAAATGCCTTGCCATAGCCCCTGGCGCTGGCCCGCGATTCATCAATGCCATGTCCGACAAGATAGTTAACGATGGCCTTGGCGCGTTGAGTAGACAGGCTCAGCGCATTGGAATGGCTGAGTTGCCCTCCGGTATGGACGCCAACTTCCACGACAAGCTGCTGGTTCTGGCGCAGGAATTCCAGCACCTGCCCCAGTTCAGCATAAGCAACGGGTTTGAGGGTAGGCTTATTGGGCTCAAAAACGACGGTATTGAGGGGAACTACTGCCCCGGGCTCTGCCCGAAACAGGAGAATATCCTGCTGGACTTCCCGATATTGGGCTTCCGGGGCAATGGCCGGCTCGAGGGGGGCCACTGCATCACCCCCCGGAGGCACAGCTGTGGCTTTACGGCGCTCCTGCTCGATCTGCAACTGAAGTTTTTCATTCAGTTGGGCCTGCATCCCGTCCTGGGTTTCCTTTTTGGCCCAGTAGGCAACATCGTTGGCCAGGGCTGCCCGGATATCCTCTTTCAATGCCTGGCGCAATTCCTCCCGTACTTCCGGTTCCATTGCCGCCCGAAGGCCCGCTTTCAACTGGCGTTCCCATTCCGTTTCGGCAGCCGCCCCTTTGGCAGCCCAGTTTTCCGGCTTGCCGGCGGGGTTGCCAAAGCTCTGCCTTATGGAACGGCGCAGATCTTCTTCCTTCACCTCCAGCTGTTGCCGCTCCTGCCCATCCAGGGAAGCCGCCACTTCCCGCTTTACTTCCTCCAGCATGCCGGCGCTGAGTTCCTGTTCTACCCTGGGGGCCAGGGCCTCTTTCAGGCCCTGCCTGACTTCTTTCTGTAATTGCTCGAAGCTCCTGGCCTCCGCCCAGAGATAATCTCCGGCTTCAGCTTCTTCTTCCGCTTTTTTTTGCTGGCTCTTCTGGTACTGCACATATCGGTTGTATCTTTCCTTCAGCCCCGCAAGTTCCGCTGCGCCGCTCTCCGCCTCCTCGTAGGCTTCTGGAATGAGAGTGTCCCGGGCTGCCGACCGATACTGCTGATAACGGTGCCGGAGAGCATCCAGTTCAGGGTCGGAAGGCGGGCTCCAGTCCGGATCACTCATACGGGCCGCCTGGAGTTTTTGCCGCAGGGCTTTGCGCTCTTCGTTAATCCGGATCAGTTCTTCATCGATCTCCCGCAAATGCAGCTGAAGCTCCATGATCTCCTCATTGCGCTGAACATAGGCCGGGTCGCGGCTGAGCGAGGCCAGCAGGCCTTCATCGTCCTGATCCAGTTCTTCCAGGCCCTTCCCGGAAAGCACCACAGGCTCGCTTATTGGGAAATATCCTTCCAGGCCGGCGCTCAGGCTGAAATCATGGCCCTGGGGCAATATGGCCTGAAAACCACCTTCATCCCCGGGAATACTTTCAGGAGCGGCAGGTGCATTTTCCCGAAGTTCATACAACCGGGTGCTGGCCTGGCTGACGGCTTCTCCGGAAGCGGCATCCCTTACAGTGCCGGTAAGCAATACAACAGGCTGAGGCAGCAGGCTGTCGGGGAGTTCCGCTTCATAAATATCCCAGGAACCTTCTCCACTTCTCCGCAGTAAGTGCACCGGTGTTCCCGAAGCCGGCATGCTCAGGAAAAGGTCATCTTCAGGGGTATTGATGTCCGGGCCGAGGTTCTGCGGAAGGGACCAGTTCTCCCATTCCGAATCAAGGCGGCGGACGAGGTAGAGGTCCTGGCCTCCGTATCCTCCCGGCCGGTTAGAGGAAAAGTAAAGCGCCTCTCCGTCAGCGGCCAGCCAAAGCCCAACTTCATCGGAAGAAGAGTTGGCGGGTGGCCCAAGGGGGCGGGGGGAGGAAAAACGGCCTTCTTCGGTGGCAAAGCAGGCATAGATGTCTGTTCCGCCCATACTGCCCTTCCCGGAAAAGGTGAGCAAGAGGGTTTTTCCATCCGGGCTGAATGCAAAACGGGCCGCTCTGTCCTGCAGGCTAAAGCTGTCTATCGTAATGGGCATGGGCGGTTGCCATACCCTTCCCCGGCGGGTGCTGTAATAGAGGGTGGGGCCGCCCGGGCGATACAGATAGAGCTTCCTGCCCGAAGCATGGATGCCAACCACCCTTTCATCCTGCCGGCTGTTGAGGGGAGCGCCGGCATTGACCGCCCGGGGCCATTGGCCGTTGGGGTTCCGGTAGGTTATCCAGATGTCAGCGGCATCGTCATCTCCCATATTCTGAGGGTGTCCGAGGCGGGTAAAATATAATGCTTTGCCATCCGGTGAGGCGATCGGCCCCCATTCATCATAGCCGGAATTCACTTCTGCCGGTAGAATTGAAGGAGAACTATCCTGAGCGGTTACGGCAAAAGAGGCTACCAGTAAAACGAGTCCGAATAACAGTTCTCTCATGATGTCGTTTGCTGTTTTTTAGTTTTGACGGCAAAACGGGGGTAAAGTCATTTTTTCTATTAAACAACCTCAGCCGGGAAATAGGCCGACATCCGGCATTCCCCGGGCCTGCAGCGGCACAACCCTGCCTCCGGTTATGGCCGACAGAGGGGTGAGGGCTCTGCCGTCCCATTCTCCGAAAGCAGACAGGGGGCGGCCTCTGCTCACGGAAAGGAGGTTCCAGCGTGCCGGGCCGTCCGGAGACAACAGCAGTTTTTTTCCGGCGCTGTCCACCAGCCACAATTCTCCGCCCTCTGCCAGCACAGCCACTTCTGCCAGCAGGCAGGGAAAACCCTGCAACCAGGGGTTGGCGGCCAGGGCCTGGGCATAGGCCCGGGCGAAGGCTTCGATATTTTCGTATCCGGCCTTCCCCTGAAACAGGCGATTGGCCGGTTGATGAGTGCGGAACAGAGCGCGTAAAGGATAAGCCCCGGGGTAAAACGCCATCTCTCCTTCCATACTGCTTCCAACTATCCATTGCATATCGTACCCCTGCCTTCCCCAGGAAAAGTCGAGCAGGAGCGCCAGGCGGCTGCTCTTCTCCCCGAGAAACCAGGTGCGCCGGAAACGCAGGTTGTCGTCTTCCCCCTCTCCTTCTACCTGGCCGATAGCCAGCCAGGTGTCGGCGAAGCCTTCCCGGGCCAACACCTCCTCCTTTTTGTAATTGACGCCCAGCTGGCCGAGCACTTCCTCCTGCAAGCTTTCCGGCAGGCCGTCCAACTGCTTGAAACTTTGGGCCAGCAGAAAAAGCTCCGCCATTTCTTCCAGCAGGCGTTCAAAGGCATCCTCCCTGCCGGCAAGGGCCTTGAAATTGCGAATGCGGCGGGCAGCTCCCCCCAGCTTGGCGTCTACCATACGAGCGGCAAAACCATCCCAGAAATCCGGCGGTTGTTCCTCGATGGCCGACAGGCCGTGACGGGTGAGGTCGAGCAGCCACTCCTCTAGTTCCCGGGCGCCCTGCTCCATCAGTTCCAGGCGTTGCCCGAACCGCCGAGAGCGCTCCGCTTCCCTTCGTGCCTTCTCCTCAGGAGCAGGCAGCCGCGCAGGAGGCTCCTTGAGCACCTGCTGTACCCAGCCCGGAGCCGATCCGGCGAGGCTCACCTTTTCCCCCTTTTTAACAAAACACATCAGAAGGGCAAGAACGTGGCGGCAAGGATGATGCCGGCTGTTGCAATCACAACGGAAAGGGCCCTCATGCAGGCCAACAACAACATGATAGCTGCGCTCCCCGCTGCTCCGGCATTCGCCCCACAGCAGGCTCCCGTCACTGCCCATACTGGCCCAGCGGCGGGGGGCGGACAGGCCGTTGGCCTTCTCCAATACCAGGCTGTTGGGGGCCAGGGAGGTTATTTTCTGGTGAGTCCAGGGCATGGGGAGGAATTAGTGAATGAAGGAATGAGGGAATGATTGATTGAATATGCCAATCATTCCCTCATTCCTTCATTCCTTTTTAATTTAATCCTCGTCCTCCTCCTCTCCGTCGAGGATGCCGAGGGCGACCATAGCTTTTTCGGAAGCGGTCTGTTCAGCGCTCTTTTTGTTGAAATCGTCGGCGGTGGCGATTTTCTTTCCATCCACCATAACGGCTACTTTGAACCGGTCGCGCTTTTCAAACTTATACCGGGCCAGGAGTTTATAGCTGACGGCCTTGCCGTTTTTCTGGCACCACTCCAGGAGCTGGCTTTTGTAGTTGTCATCGTAGCTTTCCAGTTCGTGCACATCGACATAGTTGCGCAGGACTTTATTGACCACGAAATTTTTAGTGCCGGAGTATCCCTTCTCGAGATAGACGGCGCCGACGAGTGCTTCCACAGCGTTGCCGAGCATCGAGCGGCTGAGCCGGGTTTGGTTGTATTCGGAGAGCAGCATGTCGAGCCCCATTTTATCGCCGATCTTGTTCAGCGATTTGCGCTTGACGATCTTGGAACGCATTTTGGTCAGGAAGCCCTCATTGCTATTGGGGTATTTCTTGAAGAGATACTCCGCCACTATAGTACCCAGGACAGCATCGCCGAGGTACTCCAGGCGTTCATTGTTCTGGATCGCATAGGCTTTTTCCGAAGAAGTGGACTTGTGGGAGAAAGCCAGCCTGAAGATCGCCATATTGGAAGGAGTGAAGCCGATCAGCCCGCGAAGGCGCCGGGCAAACTCCTTGTCTTTCGAGAAGTGGTAGTTATAAAACCTTAATAAGAGCCGCAGCAAAGCAAAATGAATTAGATAGACATTAACAATACCGGCGCCCCCGCCTGGTTTGAGCAGCTCATCGGAAGAGGAGGCGCACGAAACCCAGATGCAGGCAGTTCCAGTTTTCCAGAATGATGAAAAAAAGCTGCTCTTACAGGTAAGGAGGTAATACCCCGGAACCCATTAACGGGTTAAGGCATTGCCGCTTTACCACTGAAGAGCACGGGGCATATAGGAACCAGATACCCCGGGCAGAAAGCCGACAGGGCGATTTTCCTGCGCCCTGGCCTGCCAACTGCCGTTTATTCTTCGTATTTCTTAAAGATCAACGATGAATTGTGCCCACCGAAACCAAAAGTGTTGCTCAGGGCTGCCCGTACCGTCCTTTGCTGCGCTTCATTGAAAGTAAGGTTCAGCCTGCTGTCCAATTCGGGGTCGTCGGTGAAATGGTTGATCGTCGGTGGCACAAAACCGTGCACAATACTCAGGATGCCGGCGATGGCCTCTACGGCGCCGGCTGCTCCCAGCAGGTGCCCGGTCATGGATTTGGTTGAGCTGATATTCAGCTTGTAGGCATTATCGCCAAAAACCTGCTGAATAGCTTTCACCTCGGCAACATCCCCTAGTGGGGTCGAAGTACCGTGTACGTTAATATAATCGATATCTTCCGGGCTGAGCCCGGCATCTTTCATGGCAATTTTCATGACGTTGCTCGCGCCCAGGCCTTCCGGGTGAGGGGCGGTGATGTGGTAGGCATCGGCGGTGGCGCCGGTCCCGGCAAGCTCCGCATAGATAGTGGCGCCTCTTTTTCTGGCGTGTTCCAGTTCTTCCAGAACGATCGCCCCGGCGCCTTCGCCCAGCACGAAGCCATCGCGGTCGAGGTCGAAGGGGCGGGAGGCGGTTTTATAGTCGTCATTTCGGGTGGAGAGCGCCTTCATGGCGTTGAAGCCCCCAACACCGGCTTTGGTAACTGCAGCTTCAGAACCGCCGGTAATGACAACATCCTGCCGGCCCAGCCGTATATAATCGGCGGCTACAGAGATGGCGTGGGAGGAAGAAGCGCAGGCGGATACTGTGGCGAAGTTGGCGCCCCGAAAACCGTATTTTATGGAGATCTGCCCGGCTACAATATCTACGATCATCTTGGGGATCATGAAAGGGTTATAGCGCGGAGTACCATTTCCGGCAGTAAACTCCTCGATCTCTACTTCCAGAGATTTCAGCCCCCCGATACCCGACCCCCAGATGACCCCCACCCGGCCGGGGTCGAGCTTCTCGGGCTCAAGCCCCGCATCGGCGATAGCTTCATCGGAGGATATGGCGCCGTAAATGGCAAACAGGTCCATACGGCGCGCCTCGCGGCGGTCGACAAAATCATCTATATCGAGATCCTTAATTTCGCAGGCGAATTGCGTCTTAAAGTTGGAAGCGTCGAAGTGTGTGATTGGGTTAGCGCCGCTTACGCCGTTTTGTAAACCTTCGAGGTAAGCTTTGATATTGTTGCCGACCGGGGTCAAAGCCCCTATTCCTGTTACAACAACCCTTTTCATCTGCTTTGTTATTTTACTTTTGCGCAGCGCTTTGTATCAATTCTGATTATTCGCTTTACTGCGGCCAGTGTCGGGAGGCTTTCCTGCTGCCGGGATATGCGATCAACTCAGGCGCTCATACTGCTGTTGAGGCAGGTGGAGAACCTAGGCTTCCTCTTAAAACCACAAATTAGAGGTAGCATTTACCTCTAATTTGCAGAAAATGAACACCTAATTCAAATATTGTTGAACTGAGCCGTTATTTGGAATTGGCCTCGAGATATTCAATCGCTTGCCCAACAGTTTGGATGTTCTCGGCTTGTTCATCCGGAATGGAGATGTCAAACTCCTTTTCAAATTCCATGATCAGTTCCACGGTGTCCAGAGAGTCGGCCCCCAGATCATTCGTAAAGCTGGCATCCGGAGTCACCTCAGATTCGTCGACGCCGAGCTTGTCGACGATGATTTTACTTACTCTTTCTGCAATGCTAGACATAGTGAATTCGCTTTATTGGTTTACGATTGCGATGCAAAGAAACATAGAACTCCCCTGATAACCAAAGTTTTTAAAAAAAAAAATTACCTTGTAGGCACGCCTGATGCCCTATCATTATTGGGTGTTTGCCGGATTGAACGATGTAGAAATTTCCCGGAAAAGCGCGTATTTATGGAGTCTTATATCGCAACCCGTATCATTGCAGAATTTCTTTCTGCCACATGCGGAATTTCGGCTCTACAGTATAAAAAGTTGGCAATTCCACTTTTCTGAAGTGGATTCTGACAAATACTGCTACTTTTCCCGAGCGGATATTTGAATATTTTTGAGATAGCTGTACTTTTACAATACCAATTATTGTATTTTTTACACTTACTGTCAAAACCTTCGCCTTGTCCTTATCCAAGCCCACTCAATTAAAATCACCAATGTCTATGAAAATTGTAGACCATCAAAATACCAAGATCGTCGCCACCGTAGGGCCTGCTTCCAGTTCCTATTCCAACCTGTTGGAGCTCGTCAGGGCCGGTGTCGATGTCTTTCGCCTCAACTTTTCTCATGGCACCCATGAGGACCACCTCGAAGTCATCAACCACGTTACCTATATCAACGAGAAGTACAATCTTCACGTCGGCCTGCTGGCCGACCTTCAGGGGCCTAAGCTCCGTGTCGGCAAGATCAAGGATAACGCCCTGGAACTCCAGGAAGGGGACGTGATCACGCTGGTAAACGAGGAATGCATCGGGACCATGGATAAAATCTACATGAGCTACGAGCAGTTCCCACAGGACGTCAAAATGGGAGAAAGGGTGCTGGTAGATGACGGAAAACTCGTTTTCGAGGTAATTGAGACCAATAAGAAAGATACCGTCCGGCTGAAAACTCTCTTCGGAGGGGTACTCTCCTCCAACAAGGGCGTCAACCTGCCAAAGACAAAGATCTCCCTGCCCTGCCTCACCGAAAAGGACCTGGCGGACCTGGATTTCATCCTTACCCAGCCGATCAACTGGATTGCCCTGTCTTTTGTGCGCTCCCCGCGGGACGTAAAAGACCTGGCCAAGCGCATCGCCGCCAAGAACCACCCCGCCAAGATCATCGCCAAGATCGAAAAGCCGGAAGCGGTGGAACGCATCGATAAGATCATCAAACATTCCAACGGCATTATGGTCGCCCGGGGTGACCTGGGCATCGAAGTCCCCATGGAACAACTCCCCCTGATCCAGAAAGACATCATCGCCAAATGCATCCAACGGGCGCGGCCGGTCATCGTCGCTACCCAGATGATGGATAGTATGATCACCAACCCCAGCCCCACCCGCGCCGAGATCACCGACGTGGCCAACGCCGTCCTCGACGGCGCCGACGCCGTAATGCTCAGCGGCGAAACTTCCGTGGGCAAACACCCCGTGAAAGTCGTGGAAGCCATGAACAAGATCATCGAAGTGGCGGAAACCCACTTCAACTTTGACGGCCGCCGGCCGGTGGCCAACCCAAAGTCCAGTACATTCCAGTCGGATATCGTCTGCTTCAATGCCGGCAAGACGGCCATGGACATCGGCGCCAAGGCCATCGTAGGGATGACCAGCTCCGGATATACCGCCTTCAAAGTGTCGAGCTATCGCCCCAAGAAAGATATTTATATCTTTTCCGACCGCATGCACATGCTGGCTACCCTGAACCTCGTATGGGGAGTGCGCTGTTTTTACTATGACCGCTTTACCACTACCGATGACACCATACAGGATGTTACCGACATCCTCAAGAAGGAAGGCCGGGTAAAACCGGGGGACATCATCATCAACACGGCCAGTATGCCGCTGCACCGCCGTTTCCGGACCAATATGCTGAAGGTGACCGTATTGGAATAGCACAGAGAAAAACTCAGCGCCCCTATCTGTATTCCCTTCGTACAGGAAGCAATGGGGCGCGGCCATGCCGGTTGCGGCCGGCATGGCTTATTTTTTTCGGACGGGCTACCTTTAGGTGTCCCGTAACAGAATAAAAAAGGAGAAGAGGCGGCCCCCGTGAAATTCGCAGAGCAGGTTATTCCACAGGCCCCGCCCTTTTCTCCTACCCGGTCGCCTGACACCGCGCCGCGCCGAAAGTAAAAAACATCGTAAATTATTGCCCGCCGCTCTGGAACCTGCTCAAAATTCCCAGCGATAGAACGGCCATTTTTCCAGCGGCCTCGTATCATTATCTGTCATAGCTTAAAACATGACAGTAAGAAAAGCTTTATATCATTAGGCACAACCAAAACAAAACTAATTCATGAAAATCATCATTCCCATGGCGGGCCGCGGCTCCCGCCTCCGCCCTCACACCCTGACTGTCCCCAAACCGCTGATTCCGGTGGCCGGCAAGCCCATCGTCCGGCGTATCGTTGAAGACCTCAACGCAGCACTGGACGAGAAGGTGGATGAAGTGGCCTTTGTCATAGGCGACTTCGGGGCCGAAGCAGAACGGCAGTTGCATAAGGTCGCCGAAAGCATCGGCGCCAGGTGTTCCATCTACTATCAGGATGAGCCTCTGGGCCCGGGCCATGCCGTGCTATGCGCCAAACCCAGCCTGGAGGGCCACTGCCTGGTGGCTTTTGCCGACACCTTGTTTAAAGCCAACTTTACCTTTGACCCCGGTGAAGATGGCATCATCTGGGTGCAGAAGGTAGAAGACCCTTCTTCCTTCGGCGTAGTAAAGGTCAATGATGACAACATCATTTCCGATTTTGTTGAAAAATCCCCGACTTTCGTCTCCGACCTTGCCATTGTCGGCATCTACTATTTCAATGACGGAGCCCGCCTGCGGGACACCCTGCAGCAGCTGGTGGATGAAGACATCAAAGATAAAGGAGAGTACCAACTGACCTCCGCCCTGGAGATCCTGAAAAACAGCGGCGTCAAATTCCGCCCCTCCCTGATCGAAGAATGGCTGGATTGCGGCAATAAAGACAATGTCCTCTACACCAATCAACGCATCCTGGAGCTCAAAGCCGAAAGCGAAACCCTCATAGCTTCCGGCATTACCCGGAATAATGCCGTCATCATCCCACCCTGCTATATCGGGGAAGGGGCAGTGATCAGTAATAGCGTGATCGGCCCGTATGTCTCCCTTGGCAACAATTCCAGCGTTGAAGATTCCGTTATTAGCAATAGCGTGATCCAGAACAATACCCGTATACGCCATGCCAACCTCAGCAATTCCATGCTGGGCAACGAGGTGGACTACCATGGAGAAAAATCCGAAATCAGCATTGGCGACTTCTCCGAATATCAGTCCTGACCGAACAAAAACGGCGCGTACGGGTATTGCATTAGAGGACATTGTGAAACTATGATGAAAATTAAGCAAAGCATACTTCGGGCAACCCTCTTCCTGTTGGCGTGTCTCCCCATGGCCCTGCCCGCTCAGGAAGTTCGCGTCAGCGAAGAGGATGTCAACCTTCAGAAGCTGTTCATCGACGCCAACCGGGAAAAGTTACTGGGCAACTACGATAATGCCATCGCGCTCCTCAGGGAGATCCAGAAAAAGGACCCTAAGAACGCTGCGGTGGCTTTCGAACTGGCCAGGTCTTATGAAGCTACGGAGGAGGATGAGAAGGCCATCCGGGCGGCCAAAGACGCTATTGAATGGGACCCTGGAAATACCTGGTACCTGAAATTCCTTGCCGACCTGTACCAGAAGCTCAACCGCAACGAGGAGGCGGCCGAGGCCTATGAACAGATCGTCAAACTGGAGCCTGACGATGAATTCAACTACTTCCGCTGGGCGTATTTCCTGGTGCGCGCTGATGAGATCAACGATGCCCTCAAAGTATACGACCTGCTGGAAAAGAGAATAGGGGTAAATGAAGAGATCATCCGCCGTAAACATTCCCTCTATCTGGGAACCGGTGATAATAAAAAGGCAGCGCGGGAACTGGAACGGTTGATCGAGGCCTTCCCCACCGATATGGAATACCGCCACCTGCTGGCAAGCTTTTACCAACAGGCCGGTGATGAGAAGAAGGCGGAAGAGGTGTATCGCGAGATCCTGGCGATCGACCCCGACAATGCCAAAGCCCAGCTCGCCCTCGCCGGCGGAGCGAAACAACCGGAAGGAGAGTTGCAGTTTCTCGAATCCCTCAAACCCGTCTTCCGCCAGGAAGGTGTGAATATAGACCTCAAGATCAGCCAACTCATGCCCTTTATCCAGCGCGTGGCCGATACCGGCGACCGGCAGCTGGCCGCCGCCGCCCTCGAGCTGTCTTCCATCCTGGAAGAAGTACACCCCGTGGAGGCTAAGGCCTATTCCGCTTCCGGCGACCTGCTTTATTATTCAGGCAAAAAGCAGGAAGCACTGGAAAAATACAAGAAAACCCTGGAACTGGACGATACCGTCTTCCTGGTCTGGGAGCAGGCTATGCATATTTACAACGAAGAAAGGCAGTACAAGGACCTGCTCGCCTTCAGCGAACGGGCAATGGATTATTTCCCCAATCAGGCTGTCGCCCATTACCTGCACGGGGTGGCGGCCCATGAACTGGGAGATAACCAGGAAGCCTTATCCGCCCTGCAGCAGGCCCTGCTGATGTCCGGCAACAATGGCTTCCTCCGGATGCAGGTGCAATCGCGGCTCGGCCTCGCCTACAACAGCATGGGCCAGTACGGCCGGGCCGACCAGTCTTTCGAAGCAGCTCTCTCCCTGAACCCAAAATCACCGGAAGTGCTCAGCCAGTATGCCTATGCCCTGGCAGAACGGGGAGAACGCCTGGAAAAAGCCCGCGAAATGGCGGCCCTGGCCAACGATATCGTTCCCAAGCAGCCCGATTATCTGTTTACCTACGGCTGGGTGCTCTACCAGATGAAGGACTACAAGAAAGCCCGGGAATGGATGGAGCGCGCCCTCCAGAACGGCGGCGAGAGCAACTCCAGAATACTGGAACACTACGGCGATGTGCTCTTCCAGCTCAGTGAAACGGAAAAAGCCATCGGGTACTGGAAGCAGGCCCGCGAAAAGGGTAATGGGTCTGGGTTTCTGGAAAAGAAGATAACTGATGGGAAGTTGTATGAATGAATGAGCCCTCCCTAATCATTCCTTCATTCCTTCATTCCTTCATTCCATATAAAATCAACCGGCTATGAAATTTAACATCCCAATACTGATCTCCATTGCCTTGCTGCTGGGGCTTTCTTTTCTGAGCAGTTGCTCGGCTGCCCGCCGGGGCGGAAAATTGGCAAAAAAAGAGATGGACGCCAGTTTTCTTTTAAAACAACTGGCCCGCCAGAAGCTGCAGCCTGAATGGTTCAGCGCCCGCACGAATATCGCTTACGATGACGGCAGCCAGTCCTTTTCGGCAACGGCCACTATCCGGATGCGTCGGGACAGCCTGCTATGGCTCAGCATTAAGAAGCTGGGCTTCGAGCTTGCCCGCGTCCAGGTGACTGCCGACTCGGTTTATGTACTGGACCGGATCAACAACGAATACGCTGTCGAAGGGTTGCAATACCTGTCCGAATCCTATGGCTTACCCGCCAACCTGTCCCACCTCCAGGATGTCATCCTCGGCAATCCGGTTTTGCTGGACAGCAAAGGGCTGCAGGTCGAACCCCTGGGCCCTTCATACCATCTGATGGGCAGAGGCCTTCCGTTGGAAAGTGATTACTGGGTCGATGCCAATGGCTTCTTATTGCGCAAAATGTCCTTTAATGACAAAAAAAACGGCCAACAGGTCAATATGCTGCTGGAGGATTACGGCGAAACCCCGGATAATCAGAAATTTTCGTATCTTCGCAGGCTTGAGATGGATGGACAATATTCCGGAAAGGCAAGAGTTGAAATGAAATTTTCGAAATTAGATACAGAGGCCCCAAAGAACATCAGATTTGAGATCCCGGATCGATATACACGAGCAAAATAGAAGGACGGCCCGGCGGCCTGCTCTCCCCTCTTCCAACTGGTGCAGGCGGCGCCCGGCGGGTAATCTGCCCGGCCTTTTCACAAAGTACAAATTGCACGGCCTGGCCGTGGCGATCCTGTGCATGGCCCTTGCCCATTCCCTGCCGGCTCAAAACCGCCAGGAGCTGGAAAACAAACGCCAGCAACTGCTCACCGAGATCCGCGAGACCGAAGCACTTCTGAAAGAGACCAAAAAGAACAAAGCCGCTACGTTAGACCAGTACCTCGCGCTTCAGAACCAGATCCGGAAGCGCCAGCAGCTCATCAATACCCTCCACCAGGAGGTAGACTACGCCAACGCCAGTATCAACAGGGCCAACGAAGTGCTGGCCGCCCTCAACAACGATGTGGGCCGCCTGAAGGAAGAATACGCCAATATCATCCGGACGGCCTACCGCCATAAGGTCAACAATAGTTTCTTGCTCTTCCTTTTTTCCGCGGACAGCTTCAATGACGCTTTTCGCCGCTGGCAGTATATCCGCCAGTATGACCGCTACCGAAAAAAGCAGGCCCGCCTGATCATCCAGACCCAGGAAATGCTGGCCAATAAAGCCCGGCAATTAGAGGTAAGGCTAACGGAAAAAGAAGAATTGCTGGCCTCCCAGGAGCAACAGCAGCAATTGCTCAACCGGGAGCTGAAGGACAAAAACCGCATCCTGAAAGAACTCAAGACCAGTGAAGGCAAACTCGTCGCCGAACTGGATGAACAGCAAAAGGCGCACGACGCCCTCAACAATGCCATCGAAGAGGTCATCCGGGCAGAAATGGCAAGGAAACGCCGCGAAGCCCGCGAGGCCGACGCCCTGTCCGCCGGCAACGGCCCCCCCGCCCCGGATGAGAGCCTGCCCCTGTCCAATAGCTTTAAGGGCAACCAGGGGCGGCTGCCCTGGCCGGTTAAAGACGGCTACATCACCCGCCGCTTCGGCAAACAACCTCACCCCCAGATCCGCAGCGTCCAGATCACCAATAATGGCATCGATATCCGGGCCGACGAGCAGGCCAATGTGTACGCAGTATTCGAAGGAACAATTGCAGGAACTCAATACATTCCGGGATATAAGAACACAGTCATCATTCAACACGGCAGATACTACACCGTTTATTCCAACCTGGAGGAAGCCTTCGTACAACGGGGCGACAAGGTTAGCACCCGGGAACCGATCGGTAAACTCGGGGCGGACAAGCCAGAGGTACACTTCGAAGTATGGCTGGAAAAAGAACGCCTGAATCCGGTAAAATGGGTGGCAAAGCGGTAGTTTTCAGGAACGATCGCGATGGGAAATGTGTATAGGGAAAGTGGAAATGTGGAAATGTATAAAAAATACACGGCCGCCAATCATTTACACCTTTACACATTTCCCCCCCTTACACTTTATTTGTAAATCAGCGAAAAGCCTATGGCAAACGATTGGATAGTAGGACAAAAGGACAGAAAAGGAGTAAAAAAGAGCACCGAAGCAGCTGTATTGGTCGGGCTGGTGCACCAGATGCAAACTGAAGAGCAGGTACAGGAATTCCTGGACGAACTGGAATTTCTGGCGCTTACCGCCGGTGCGGAAACAAAAAAGCGTTTCATTCAGAAGCTGACCCACCCCGACCCGCGAACCTTTATCGGAAAAGGAAAGCTGGAAGAGATCAAAAATTTCATTGATAATGATGAGGACATCAGCATGGCCATCTTCGATGATGACCTCAGCGGCAAACAGGTCAACATCCTGGAGGAGGCCCTCAAGGTAAAGATCATCGACCGCAGTACGCTCATCCTGGACATCTTCGCCAGCCGCGCCCAGACCGCCCAGGCGAAAACGCAGGTCGAACTGGCGCAGATGCAATACCTGCTGCCCCGCCTGCGCGGGTTGTGGACCCACCTCGAACGGCAGCGCGGAGGTATCGGCATGCGGGGGCCGGGCGAAAAGGAGATCGAGACCGACCGCCGTATTGTACGCGACAAGATCGCCCTGCTCAAAAAGAAGCTGGAAAAGATCGACCAGCAAAACGTGACCCAGCGCAAGCAGCGGGGCGAACTCATACGGGTGGCCCTGGTGGGGTATACCAACGTTGGAAAATCCACCCTGATGAACCTGCTGAGCAAATCCGACGTCTTTGCCGAGGATAAACTCTTTGCCACGCTGGACACTACCGTCCGAAAGGTCGTCTTCGGGCGCATGCCTTTCCTGCTTTCCGATACCGTCGGCTTCATCCGCAAACTGCCCCACCACCTGATCGAAAGTTTCAAATCGACCCTCGATGAGGTCCGGGAAAGCGACATCCTGCTCCATGTAGTGGATATTGCCCACCCCCTGCACGAAGACCACATCCGGACAGTCAATCAGACCCTCAAGGAACTCGAGGCCATCGATAAGCCAACCTTGCTGGTATTCAACAAGATCGACCTGTACCGGGAACGCAACTACGACGATTATGTAGACGAAGAGGCCCGCCAGGAGATCGAAGAGGGGCTGAAAGGCAACCTGAGGCATACTTTCGATACTGACCTGGTGTTCATCTCCGCCAAAACCAAGGAAAACCTGGGTGAGTTGCGCGAAAAGCTCCGGGAGATGGTCAGAGAGCAGTATCTGGTGCGCTATCCGTATCAGGCGAAGCATTGGTAGGGAATGATTGAGTGATTGAGCGAGGGAGGGATCATAAAAGATAAAGAATACCGAACAGAATGAACACGATGCTCGAAAAGTACGCCAACCTTCTCGTCCACTACTGTCTGGAGATGCAGCCGGGCGAGCGATTTTATCTGCGCAGCACCACCCTGGCGGAGCCTCTGGTCCGGGAAGTCTACCGGGCGGCGGTAGAGGCCGGCGCTCATGTCGAAGTGGACCTCGATTTCCGGGAGCAAGGCCGCATCCTTCTCACTCACGGCAATGAGGCTCAGCTCCGGCATATCTCCCCGCTGTACAAGCAGGCTATGGAGGAATTTGAAACCTATCTGTACATCATGGCGCCTTTCAACCTCAGAGAGGACCAGAATGTGGACCCCGCCAAACGCAAGGCCCGGCAGGAGGCGCAGCAGCCCGTTCTGAAAACCTATTTCGAGCGCACCGCTACGCGGGATCTGAAGCGCAGCCTCTGCCAATACCCTACCCTGGCCAACGCGCAGGAAGCCGGCATGTCGCTGGAAGAATACGAGGACTTCGTTTTCCGGGCCTGCAAGCTCTTCGAAGAAGACCCCGTGCAAAGCTGGCTGCAGGTCAGGGAATGGCAGCAACAGATCGTCGACCTGCTGAACAGCCGGGAAACTGTTCGGTATAAGGCCAACGGAACGGACATCACCTTCAATACCAAAGGGCGGACGTGGATCAACTCCGACGGCCGGACCAACATGCCCTCCGGAGAAGTCTATACCTCCCCGGTGGAAGATTCGGCCAACGGGGTAGTCCATTTTTCCTTTCCCGCCATCTATATGGGGCACGAGGTGGAAGGGGTCACCCTCTACGTCAAAGACGGCTACATCGAAAAGTGGGAAGCCCGCCGGGGAAAGGATTTTCTCGACCAGGTCTTCCAGATCGAGGGGACGCGGCGATTTGGAGAGGCCGCCATTGGAACAAACTACAACATCGACCGTTTAACCAAGAATATCCTTTTTGACGAGAAGATGGGAGGGGCTATTCACATGGCAATCGGGCAGTCCTATCTCCAGGCCGGAGGCAAAAACCAGTCTTCCGTGCATTGGGATATGATCACCGATATGCAGGACGGAGGCGAAATCTACGCCGATGACGAGAAAATTTATGAAAACGGCCGGTTTTTGTTTGTGAATTAGGCCATTAAACGTTAAAATTAGAGGGTGAAATTTTGGCCGATCTTTCTCGGGTATTGAATTTTCTGCATAACTTGCAATACATAAAGCCGTAATCCCAAACCCAAATGAGAACGGCGAAAAGCCAAAACAACTGTAAAGAAAGCTAAAGAAAACATTATTAAACCAACAACTTAATCTCCTTAAACCGTGAACAATAGTACTGCA
>CAYQKY010000055.1:0-42635 GCA_964418125.1 uncultured Phaeodactylibacter sp. | reverse complement strand
TATTCGTGCGTTTTTTAACCTGGAGGTATCTGGATTCAACTTTGGAAGTGTTCAGAGATGCGTTGAAATGCAATCGTCGGGCCGGCCACCCCTGTGTGCTGTGACGGGCCGATTCCCGTTCACCCTTAGCTGGGAGGCGGCTGAAGAGTCGGCCCGTCGGTTCAGCCAGGCAGCCAATCACCGAATTTTAGCCGGCTTGCAGAGACGGCCAACGAATCAACGAATCAACAAATAACGAATCAACTACTCTACCCAACGGCCGGCAACACCTTCCCGCTGGCTTCCCCAAACCCGACCCTTCTCCCATCCTTCTCACACCATCCGCGCAGGACAACCGTATCTCCGTCGAGGAGGAATTTGCGCTCGCTGCCGTCGGGCATGGCGATGGGGTTGGCGCCACGCCAGGACAGTTCCAGCATGGAACCGTAGGAATCCGGCGTGGGGCCGCTGATCGTCCCGGAGGCCATCATGTCTCCCACGCGTATATTGCATCCGTTCACCGTGTGGTGAGCGAGTTGCTGCGCCATATTCCAGTAGAGGTATTTAAAGTTGGACCGGCAGACAGTTTTGCCTTCGCCCTGCCCGGGGCGGATCTCCACTTCCAGTTGGATATCAAAGCTTTTTGGCCCTTTTGTCTGCAGGTAGGGCAGGGGTGTGGGGTCCTGTTCCGGGCCTTCAGTGCGGAAAGGCTCGAGGGCATCGAGGGTGACGATCCAGGGAGAGATCGTTGAAGCGAAGCTCTTGCCCAGGAAAGGGCCAAGCGGAACGTATTCCCACTTCTGTATGTCGCGGGCCGACCAGTCGTTGAACAGGGCCAGGCCGAAGATGTAGTCTTCCGCTTCGCTGGCATCCACGCTTTCGCCCAGGGCTGTATCCTTGCCGACAACGAAGGCCATTTCCAGTTCAAAATCCAGCAGGCGGCAGGGCCCGAAGGCGGGCTTGTCGGCGCCGTCGGGCATCTGTTGCCCCCTGGGGCGGCGCACCGGCGTTCCGGAAACGACAATGGAAGATGCCCGTCCGTGGTAGCCCACCGGCAGGTGCAGCCAGTTGGGCATCAGGGCTTTTTCCTTACCCCGGAACATGGTGCCGACATTGGTGGCGTGTTCCCGGCTGGAGTAAAAGTCCGTATAGTCGCCCACCTTTACCGGGAGCAGCATCTGCACCTTGTTTTGCTTGTGCAGGAAGTAGTCGGCCAGCTGGCTGGCGTCCCACTCTTCCAGGTCGTCATCTAGGATCTCGGCGAGGCGGCTGCGCACGGCGCTCGTTTTTTTCTTGCCCAGAGCGATGAATTCGTTGAGGTAGGGCTGGGCAAATACCCGGATGTCAATGCCGAGGTCATCGAAGAAACCGTGTTCGGAGAGCACCTGCAGGTCGGCTACATAGTCGCCGATGGCGGTGCAGAGGCGGGGGGTGAGGCCCGGCGTCTTGAAAACGCCGAAGGGGAGGTTCTGTATTGGGAAATCGCTGTTTTCGGGCACTTCCACCCAGGATCGCAGGTTAGGGTCGTTCGTTCGGTTCATGTGATTTGGTTTTCGGCAAATGTAAGAAATTAATGGTGAGGAAGGGACACAAAGGATAATGGAACGCGAATTTGCGCGGGTTAGGCGGATAGCGCTGATTGAGAGCCGACAGGCTCACCGGCTGGGAGGGATAATTGTCAGGCAGGCCCTTTGAGGCTCCAAAATAGCATGGCCCATTGTCAGTAGCGGCTGGCTCGTAATCCGCGCAATCCGCCTAACCCGCGTAGATATGCGTTCCATTTTTTATGCTCCTTCATTCAATAGATGAAGTTAAATTTGTATTGTTTGGCAAAATTCTCTTGACGGGCGCTGCTCCTGGTTTTTTGCCACGAAGACACAAAAGCACAAAGGCTTTATATGTCTTTGAGTCTTGGTGTCTTTGTGGCTAATATGTATACATAGTAATAAAATTCTCCTTCATGCCCACTAACGGCCAGGACCGCATCTTCCTCTGCCACGCCAGTGAAGACAAAAAGCAGGTGCTCTCGTTCTACGAACGGCTGAAGGCGGCCGGCTTCAATCCCTGGCTGGACAAGATGGACTTGCTGCCCGGGCATAACTGGGACGGGGAGATCAGACGAGCCCTGAAGCAGTCGAGATTCATCATCATTTTCTTCTCCAAAATCTGCGGAATGTTTTCAATTCATGCAGCATTCCGCGAATTATAATATCATATTTCGCGGAATCTGTGTATATTGCCATAGATTCCGCAACATATAATCATCCAAAAATGATAGGCCGGTTAAAAGAAATTGACATTCTGGAGAAAGCACTGGCATCGAAAAGGCCGGAGCTTGTGGCTGTGATCGGGCGGAGGCGAGTAGGGAAAACCTATCTTGTCCGGACTTTTTTTGGGGAGCGGATAGATTTTGAGATGGTTGGCCTGAAGGATGGCAATATGGAACAACAGCTGCGAAACTTTACGTACAGCTTAAAGACAGCCAGGCGGCAAAAAGGGCCCGTTGAAACCGTACCGAAGGATTGGCTGGCGGCGTTTCACGAGTTGAAAGAATTCCTGGAGTCACCTGAAAAAGAAGATAAGAGGAAGGTTGTATTCATCGATGAGCTTCCCTGGGTGGCTACGCCGAGGTCTGACTTTCTTACTGGCTTTAGCTACTTCTGGAATAGTTATGCCTCCAAGAGCAATATCGTTGTGGTGATCTGCGGCTCGGCAACGGCTTGGATGATAAAAAAGATCATCAACAACAAAGGAGGGCTGCACAACCGGGTAACTCGGAAAATAGTGTTACAACCCTTCATGCTTTCAGAGACAGAGGCCTACTTTGAATCGAGAAACATAGCCTTTGACAGATATCAGATCATACAACTCTACATGACGATGGGGGGTATCCCTCATTATTTGGATCAGGTAGAGGGAGGGAAAACTGCTGTTCAGAACATAAATGAAATATGTTTTCATCCTCAGGGTTTATTGCGAACGGAATTTGACAATTTGTACAGCTCTTTATTTTCCAATCCCGAACGATATGAAAATATTGTAAGTGCTTTGGCCTCTACCTGGAAAGGGCTAAGCAGGGCGGAGATCCTGGGCGCTACCAAACTAAAAGATGGAGGTGGTATTACCACAATTTTGAGAGAGCTGGAACAATCGGGTTTTATCACCTCCTATGTGCCTTTCAACAAGAAGAAAAAGGATACGCTTTACCGGCTGACTGATAATTATTCGCTTTTTTACCTCAAGTACCTCAAAGACATCCCAAAAAACGAAGCCGGCAACTGGCAGAGTTTAAGCCAGTCTCAATCCTGGAAGTCGTGGAGCGGTTATGCTTACGAAAATATCTGCCTGCAGCATATCGGGAAGGTAAAGGCAGCGCTTGGTATATCTGGTATGCACACCCGCCACTGCAGCTTTCTGGCCAAAGCAACGGAAGAGTACGAAGGCATTCAAATTGACCTGTTGATCGACAGGATGGATAACGCCATATCCCTCTGCGAGATAAAATTCTACAGTGATGAATTCGCACTGACCAAAGAGGAGGCGGATAAACTTAGGAGAAAGCGGAATATCTTCCGCATGGCGTCCAGGTCCAGGAAACAGCTTTTCCTCGTATTGATCACAACTTTTGGCCTAAATCCTAATAAGCATAGCCTCGGTTTGATCGATAATGTTATCACTATGGATGAGTTGTTTTGAGGTCATTCCCGGAAACGCCCTCACCGCACCACCACCCTTTGCACCTCAACCCCCCACCTGTTTCGCAACACCACCAGATAAATGCCCGCCGGCCGCCCTACCAGCGACAATTCCATCGCCCCTTCAAACTCCCGGCTCAGCAACAGCTGCCCCTCAATGGTGAAAACCTCGACTTCCGAGTGCTCCTTCTTCGCGCTACCTTCCCACCGGATGTGCAGCCGGCCGTCGGTTGGGTTGGGAAACAGCCGCCACTGCTGGCCGGAGGAGTCGTCTTCAATGCCAGTCACAGAACCTTCCATGGAAAAGGAAAAGGGATATCCGCTATTGCTGGCGCCACAGGCGTTTTCGGCGAGCACCCTCCAGAAGTATATGCCGTTCGCGAGAGGGGGGGCAAAAGTGTAGTTGGAGGAAGTAACCCGGGCAGTCCTGACGATTTCCTGGAACGCGGGCCCGGTTGCAATCTGAATGATGAACGTATCGGCTTCCGGCACAGCCGACCAGGAGAACATCGGATAGTTCTCGAATATGGTGGATCCATCTGCGGGATAGACGAGGGCGGGGGCGGATGGGAAAGCGCTCACTTCCAGTTCCTGTTGAAAAAGGTGGTTGTTGCCGGCAGAAGTACCGACTATGGTGATCAGGTAGTTGCCAGGCAGGGCAATACTGTCGACGGTAAATGTGACAAAGGAACCGGGCATAGCCGGGTTATTGCTGAAGCTGGCGTCGGCGCCCGGAGGCAGGCCGGAAGAGTTGAGGGTTACCGGCCCGGAGAAGCCGCTTCCGACGTAGATGCCCATTAGGTAGGGTGTCCCAATACAGGCGAATGGCTCTTCTTGCAGGGGAAACAACTCCGCCACAGAAGGAGGCGTACTGCAAAGCTCCAGTACCCAACCATTGGCCTGGCCCCCATCCTGGTCGAAGTGGTCGGAGATCGTCAGTTTCCATTCGCCTTCCGCCGGCTCCCCGATAAATACCGATAAATCGTCAATGGGTTGAAAGGTTCCGGAGATTGCCGGGTAGGAGTTGCAGGCAGACTCCAGGTCGGCGGCAGTCCGCAGGGCGTCGTCGGCGAAACTCAGCATCAGATTGGCCCCGGGGCAGCCAAAGAAGGAGCCCGGAAAACCGGGGCGGTTAAAGAGGCGGGCTATGGTCCCGGAGGGTGACTCCAGGTAGGCCGACAGGTCGCCAACATAGGAATGGCCGATATCCAGGTTGCGGATGGCGATACCGGCAACGGCGCCTGCCGACTCCACCCGGATAGTGGAAGTAACGGACGAGGTGCCCTGGGGAGAGATCAGGACAGGCGGGCCGGAGTAAGGGCTGTTCTGGCAAAGGATGGCCGCCGTAGTGAATTCGACGGTTGCCGACCAGGGGCCTGTGCCACAGACGTTGTGGCCTCTTGCCCTCAGGAAATAGGTTGAGGCAGGCTCCAGGACCAGCCCCTGAAAGTAAGGGGTTGGCAGGCCGGAAGCGGAACCGGCGATATCGGTGAAATCACTATCGGTAGCCACTTGCAGCTCATAGCTGGCCGCCAGCGGGTGGGGCGTCCATTGGAAAGCCGGGGCCAGCGTCTGGCCCATTGCGCCGGAAGAGGGGGCGGTGATGGCCGGCGCCGGAGGCAGCTGGTTTAACAGAACCAGCACCGCTTCCGTTTCCACGTTGCTGTAGGTGCTCTGGGCATGTATAGCAAAGGGGTAAATGCCACTGGAAATGGAAGCATTATAAATATTGAGGGAAAGGATTGCCGTTCCTCCCGGGCTTACCGGATTGGGGCTGAAGGCCGCGCTGATGCCGGAGGGCAGGCCGGAAGTGCTGAGGAATACCGGCCCGGAGAAGCCTTCTCCCAGTTGTACCGAATACTGGGTTGTTCCGGGGACGCAGGCCTCCTGGCTTTCGTAGGGCACCGTTATGCTGGCGTTGCAATTGGAGAGCCGGCGCCCGTCGATAAAAAGAAGGTTGGTGTTGTCGGGGTCCAGCCAGTTCTTCAGGCAGGTGGAAGGGGTTCCTCCTCCGGCCCAGGAGAACCGGAACCACCCGAAGGCGTCGTACTGGTCATTGTTGCAGCTTGCGGCTCCTCCCCGCAGTTGTCCCACCACTCTTCGCTGCCGGCCGAACAGGGGAGCGCCGGAGGAGCCCGATTCGGTGGAACCAATATCCCAGGAAGGGATGATCAGGTGGTTGCCCCCCGGTACCGGTGTACTGCCGCTACCCCAGGCGCCGGCGTAAGTGTCGGAAAAGGAAAAGCTGATGCGTTTTTCACTGCCATCCGGATGGTGGATGCAGGCCAGAGTGTCTTCCGGCGGAGCCGCGTCCCGTGTCCATCCGGCAAAGAAAGCCTGGGAATTTTCAGCAACGGGGTCATCCAGTTCGACGAGGGTGAAATCGGTGGGAGCATAGCCCGCCCGGTAAATGGCGCCGGTGTTGAAGATATTCAACTGGCCGTCTCCCGGGCCCTCGCTGGCAATGGAACCCGGCTCTCGGCAGTAGCTGTTCTGATAATTCCAGTAGATGACCACTGATGCCGAATTGGAAGCATTGATCCCGCAATGGTTGGCCGTAATAAAATAGGGGGTACAATCATTGCGGGTGTTATTGACGAGGAAGCCGGTGCAAAAGGTACTGCCTCCCAGCCCGTAGGCAGCTACCGACTGTATGGCGTCCCGGTAAGGTTCGACAATACCCCAGCCATCGCCGTCGCTACAGATGACGTCCAGATTGCAGGCGCCGGAGAGCATCCCGGCGAATCCCAGGAAATCGTGGTTTACGGTAGCCAGGCGGAGCCGGAGAGACTGGCGGCGCCGGGCAGGTAACTGTACCTCGAGGACGGCTTCGTCGCCGGGCAGAATAGGGGTCCAGAGTTGGTAATGTATTTCGTTGTCCGCCGCAGTGAATGGCCCCAAAACCCGCTTCCGGCCCGGGCCGTACACAAACAGTCTGCCTCCGGGGGGCATGTAGTATTCCAGAAACCCGAAATTGAGAGAATGAGCTCCGGGAGAACTGATACGCAGGCGCCATACTTCTCTGCCGTCCGGCAGTTTTTCCCACAGGCCATTGGATTGAGGCGTGATGTCTACTTCAACAGGCAGGGCAAAATGAGGCGGGCGCCCGGGCGCCCGGTTTTGAAGCTCTTCCTCCAGCAGAACCTCATTGTCTAACGGCCCCAGCCAGACCTTTTCCACCTCCTGAAGGGGGGTAAAGGTAGGGGCGATACCATCATCACCCGGAGATTGTGCTTCTGCCGCCGCCAGGAAGTACAATGAGCCAACAATTCCGATGAATAGGCGTTTCATTTAACCTTTGGATTCCAATACCAAATTTATGGTATAATAGAACTACAGGCAAAAGAGTTTTGGATTATGGCCGGATGGAGACAATTGGTGGGTATAAGTGCATTTGCGTATAGGTGTATACGAGGTGAGCGCACGGCAGCCACATATGCACTAATGCACGCATACACCTATACACAATCCTCGATCACTGCCCCGCAAAGAACACCGCATTGCTGAACAAGAACTTCCCGTTTTCCCAGAACCCCCGGAAGAGCGGATTATCCACCATGTAAATGGCGGCGCCCCTGCCTTTGTCCTGCACGGCGAAGATGGCCGTATTTTTGGTGTTCTCCAGGGCGGCGGAGCCGGCAAAACCAATCACCTCCGGAGTTTCGCCGATATAACCCACGTTCCAGGTGTCTTTGAGCAGTTGGTAAAATCGGCTGCTTGTCTTCAGGGAGTAGTAGCTGTCCAGCCCGTAGGCCAGGGGGTGGGTGTTGTCGAGCTGCAGCCTGAAGATGGCCCCGGGGATGCTTCGGCTGAGGTAGCGCCGGGATTGGCCGGAGTAGGTGTCCAGGCGGCGGTCCAGGCTTATCGCTTCCCGTTCTTCTTTGGCGGCATCTTCCTCCTCCTCGGTGGCATAACGCGAAAGGCTGAAGCCTTCCTTATCTTCCAGAGCAGAGAGGGCCCTGCCGATAGCGATCAGCCTTCCGCCACGGCTGATCCACTCGCTCAGGGATTCCATGCCTGTTTCACTAATCTCGTATCTGCCTTCCGGCATGACCAGGACGTTGTAATCCGAAAATTCGATGCCGGCGATCCTTTCCGTACCGATGGGGTATACGGGATAGCCCAGGCTCTGTTCGAAAAAATACCAGACTTCCCCATAACTGTTGGCGTCGGTGTCTTCCCCGGTGAGGACGGCCACCCGGGGCGTTTCGATGAATTGCAGGTTGGCCGACCCCAGGTCGAACCCGCTGTCGGCGAAGCCGGTGCTCACCGGGTAAAGCGGCAGCCCGAATTCACGAGCGGTGGTGATGGCCAGCTCGTGGAGAAGGGAAGCGCTCATTTTGCGGTTATCGGCCCGGGTGATGACGATGGTTCCGGGGGTGTACTGGCGCCCTTCCAGAGAAAACGATCCGTTGGCAAAGCGGGCTTTGACACCTTTCTGCAACAATGCCGCCAGGAAGCGGGCGCTGGACATGGATGACCATTCCGCCAGATAGGCGTAGGGCGTCCCCGTAGCCTTCGGTGGGGCAGCGTATGGAGGGGCTTCGAATGGTGATCCGGCATCTATGCGACGGGTAGTGGCGTACGCCTCCAACCCATAGGCGTAAGGGAGCGCCCAGGCAGTAATATCATAGGTAAGCGTATCTTCCAGTTCCGGCTTCGGTTCCAGCAGTACCTGGGCCAGGACAGACATGGGCTGGTAGGTACTGATGATGAGGTCTTCAGGTTGAATGGAAATATTTTCTTCTTTGCCCGACTGATAACTGTAGGCCCAGGCGCTGCTGCTGTTGCCCGCCAGGCCGTACCGGATGCCGTTTCGGCCCAGCATTTCCAGGAATGCCCGGAGGCGCCCTTCCGGATTGTCTCCTTTGACGATAAAGGTTTTGTACTTGCCAACGAGTCCGTTATTGGCGCGGGAGAAGTATTCCCGGAATTGATCGACGAGCTGTCCGGCGTTTTTCGACGATACTTCCACTGTAGAAAGGGCCGTAGCGGTATGGCGCTGTATGCGGCCGAGCAGGGTGAGGGTGTCTCCGTTTTCCATCTCGTAGGCCCGGCCGGCGATCCCGTGGCCGGCCTGTTCATGCGTCATGCCTATGGCTCCGTTGAAGGTAGGGTACGTGTCGCCATAACTGGGATAGAACAGGTCGAAAACCTCCCGGGTGAAGTACAGCCAGCCTTTCTGGTCGAAATAGCGGGCGTGGTTCCTGCCGATGTCGTACTGAAACTCCGATTGCCAGTTGGAGATATACTGGTGGAAGGGCGGCGCCGCCGGTGCGAAGTAGTAGTGGTCATTAGGGAATTGCTCATGGAAATCGACATGGATATGGGGCATCCATTCCTGGTATTTTTCGATCCGCCTTCGGGTCTCTGTCTGGGTCTGCCAGGCCCAGTCGCGGTTGAGGTCAAAAAGGTAGTGGTTGACTCGGCCGCCGGGCCAGGGTTCGTCGTGCTCATAGGCGCCGGGCTCGGGTACCGGATGTTTTGTTGCGAAACGGCGGTACCAGTCCGTGTAGCGGGAAAATCCATCCGGGTTAATGCAGGGGTCGAGGATGACGATGGTGTTTTCGAGCCAGGAAGCGGCCTCCTCATTGTCCGGGCGCGCCAGTTCGTAAAGGGAAGACAGGGAAGCTTCCGATGCGCCGGCCTCGTTGCCGTGGACGCCAAAGCTGAGCCAGGCGATGGCCCGGTTCAGCGCACTGTCCGGTTCTCCTTTCAGCAGGCCGGTGTGGCGAAGGTTGTTCCGGCGGATATCCTCCAGCCGGGCAAGGTTTTCGGGCGTAGAAATGAAGGCCAGCAGCAGGGGGCGGCTTTCATTGGTGGCGCCGTATTGAAGTAGTTCTACCCGGGGGCTGTTGTCTGCTACGTGCCGGACGTAATCCACCAGTAGGTAATGCGGCGTAAACTGTTCCCCGTGCTCGTGCGGCAGAAATTCAGAAGGGGAAAGCAATTGTCCTTTCAAAGTGGCATTCAGGCAAAGGCTTATAGCCAGAATAAGAAATATACGGAACATGGAGTTGTTTTCTTGTGAGGTAATTGCTCACAATGATACGAAATCCGGAGGTAGTAAGGAATGATGGAATGAAGGATTGATAGATTGAATGTGGCCCAAAATCATTCCTTCATTCCTTCATTCCTTACTTCTGATAAAGCGTCTTGACCGGCACATCGATACCAAAAGCCACAAAGCCCCGGGCGGCGCGCACGGAAACTTCCTCCCCGCCGGAATCCAGGAACTGGGAGCCGAAATGGCCGCCCACACCGAAGTAGAAGGGCGTATTCCTCGGGTTCACGTGGAGTTGAAGGCCCGGCTTGAAGACGTTTTTAAAGGAAAAGACGGTTTCGGCGTCGATCTTGTCCGTTGAACGGTAGGTGAGCAGGCCGCCCAGGTCAAGAAAAGAGAGGAAGGCCGTAAAGGAAGGCCGGCGCTCGGGCCCTTCCTCTCTCTTCTTCCCCAGCAGTTTGCTGATGGAGATACCTAATGGCATGGTGGGAGCGAGGCTCCAGAATTCCTCGGTGATATTGGACTCAGGCTGCTCCCAGGATTCGAACCCGAAACTGGCGCCCAGGTAAGCGTTGATGGCCACAGTGAAGTCCTGCCGGCGCTTGGCACGGGCGCTTCCGGGCGGGTCGGCGATGCTGTTCATCAGGCCCTGGACCTGAGTGCCGGATTCGGCATCGATCAGGTCGGCGACAAAATCGCCGTAGTTGCGGAAAAAGCGGATGACAGCGCCCTGCTTGCCTTTCTTTTTGTCTTTGAGGCTTACGATTGCCTCATCCAGAGTGGAGAATAACCTGATAGAGGAGCTTACCGCGTGGCGGTGGTCTTTCCTGCTGAGGTAGTAAATGAGGTCGAGCGACTGGTTGGAGAGAGCCGGAAGCTGGGCCAGCTTGGGATTTTGCTTAACCAGGGCGGCAAATTCACCGGTGCTTCCCGGCTTCTGCATTAAAGGCAGTTCCAGGATGCGGTTAAAAGTATTGACGACGAAGGAGGCTTTGTAGTAGAAAGCCAAAGAGTCCTTTTTCTCCTGCCCGGTGGAATCGATGAACACCGGCAGGTCCTGAATAGTGAGGTCTATCAGCTGCGACAGCCCCTGGGGAGAAAACCTGCCGACGCTGGGAATGTCGAGCAGCCGCTGCTGCAAAAGGCCGAGAAATACCTGTTGTTCCAGGCCTCCGTTCAAAAGGCTCATCAGTTCCTCCCGCCCGATCCATTTTTTGTCGGGGTCGGCCGAACGCAGGCCATAGGCCAGTTGGGTGGCCACTTCAGTGAGCTGGAGCAGGGGTTCGGCATTGTCTCTTGCCTTGATCACATTGCCGGCGCGGGCATTTTCCAGCGTATGGAGGCGTAGCTGAAGCGAGCTGAGGTTATCGGCCAGCGTATCGATCATAGGCCCGATGTGGGCATAGGGTGTAAAGGGTTGCTGTGACCTTTGATAATCGAGCACGGGGCTGTTCTCCTCTTTATCAGGGTATTCATCGCTCAGTTTCTTGTTGAGGGCGAACAGGCGCTGTTCAATTTGCAGGATCCTGTCGGACATCATTTCCAGGTATTCCTTTCCGCTGACCAGCCCTCTGTCATACCGGAGTTTGACGGCCCGGAAATCCTCAGCGATCTTTTGCAGCAGCTGAAGGGCCAGGCCCTGGTCGCGGGAAAGCGAATCGCCCCAGTAGGCTGCGGTACTTCCGATGGAGGTGATCAGGGACAGCCTTTTGGCCTCGGCTTCGCTGATGGCCTGGTTGAGGGCGCCGATGGAGTCGGTTTCCGTTTTCCACTGTTCGATCTGCAGGCGAAAGCCGGTGAGTGCGGCCAGGCGTTTTCTCAGGATGCCGTCCATGGCATTGCCTTTGTGCCAGTTGCCGTTGAGGCTCCTGGCGAGCTCCAGGCCGGCGGCGCGCCATTGTTCGGCAGAGCGTTCCTGGCCGAAGAATTTATCGTAATTTTCGATAGAATTATATTGCAGTACAGCGTTTTCACTCAACTGGCCCCGCAACATATCCGGCAGCCATTGCAGGCCGAGGCCCAGGCTGTCGTTCTTTCCGCTCAGCAGGACGCCGACGTCGTAGTCCGGATTTCTCAGTTCCCGGTCCATTCCCAGGATGCCGGGCGCATCCGGGAACCGGCGCTGAAAGGCGCGGATGGAATCTCTCAGCACTTTTTCCTGGGAGGCCAGCTCGTTATGGATGCCCCATAAATTCTGCAGTATTCGCTCGGTGATGGCGACCAGGCTGTCGTATTCTGCGGATCTATAGGCATTTTCATTTTTGGCCAGGTAAAAGTTGACGGCTTTTCTGGCTTCTCCGTAATTGTCGAATAAGTATCGGTTGGTAACGGGGAGGATCTCGTCGAGCGACATCCCTTTCTGCCCCATGCCCGACATGGTGAAGACGACAAACAGGTTGTAAGCCACCGGGTCGTCCCGCAGGGACTGAAAATAATCGGCCTCCAGCATCAGCTCGGGCAGCCGGACGGGTATCATCTGCATATCTTCATAGAACGACTGGCGCAGCCGGTCGATGAAGGAATTGGAGTAGGTAAAGTTCTGTCCGTCAAAGGTGCCGGCAACCGTGGGGAAGAGCTCATCGAGCAGCTGCACTTCCTCGCCCAGCAGGCGTTCCAGAAAGTTGATGGCCACTTCCTCCTGCGCCCGCTCGAGAATGAAGGTGAAGAGCCCCTGTATAATGTCGGGAGCACTGACGATGCCCTGGCTCACATTTCTGTTGCTGCCCTGTGCCGCTCTTTTCAGCATGGCGACATTGCTCACGGCCGGCCGGCTGTACCGTTCGAGGCTTCGGGAGACGGAGAGATAAACCGAAGGCGAGAGTACATCCTCGCTGTACAGCCGCTGCATCATCTTATGGCGGGGAGCCTGCCTGAGGGTTGTCAGCTTGTTACGGAAAGCCTGGACAAAAACGGCGTCATTGCTCTTTTCCAGCAGGGACAGCCTTTCGGCGCTCAGTGGTTCCTGCATTAAAGGGTTCTCCCGGTAACGTTGAATGACGGCCTGGAGTTGAGGTTCCGTAAATTCGCCGGCCCGGCCGGGGTTGTCATAATAATAAAGAATGGCCAGCGCCTCACCGGCCGCCGCTGCAACGGAAGAGTCAGCGTTCGGAGCGCCGGGAGCAGGCGCCATTTCTGCCAGAGTAGTGTCTGCACTGATGGTATCCGGGGAAGGAATGGCCATTTGGGCCATGGACGTATCCTGAGCCTGGCCCATGGCTCTCAGAGCGGACACGAGCGCCCTTGTGTCTTCAGCCAGGCTTTGGCCCTGTAAATGCAAAGGGAGAAGGAACGGCAGGAACAACAGAAGAAGAGCTTTTAAATTTTGCATGATCTTATCAGCAGTTGAGTTCACGTGGTTTTGTCAGGCAAGCGAAGACAGTCCTTCGATATCCTCATTGTAATCTATGTTGGTTTCGATGTATTTCTCTGTGCCGGGCAGTTCGGCGTTCATCTTTTCGAAGATCCCGCCCCATATTGCACTAACGATCTCCAGGTCTACGCTATTGGCCTGGAGCTCGTTGTTCTGCAATTTTTCCATGTAATTGTTGACCAGTTCCCGCTGTTTTTCTTCAGCTTCGACATAGTCGGGGATATCTCCGAGATTGGTGCCGCTCAGGCGGAATTTTTCGAAGATGTCGTCGATCAGCCGCTGGTTTCTCAGGAGGGCTTCCACCATCTGGGGGTTCAGTGAATTGAGGTTGCCCAGCAGGCTTCTGGAGCGGGGCGCTTCCGGGGATATGGCCCTCAGGCTTTCCAGCAGAGCGTTTATCTTTTCAGAAAACGCGGGCAGGTCGGATTCCTCCGCTCTGTGGAGCTCGATGATCCTCTGGCGGATGAGGATCTCATCAAATTCGATGGGAGAAGTCCAGGTATCCATCTGGTCGAATTTCCGGAATACCTCCTTGGTGTCGCCGGTGAGCCGGTCAATTTCCTCTTCATTTTCCGGCAATTCCTCCCGGACGAGCAGCAGCTTGTGGCGGCAGATCATCTTGGCGTCGTGAAGGACGGCTTTCAGCCGCATGTTTGGATCAGGCATAGGCTTTAGGGCGTTTAATTACAGGATTAAATGTAGGTTTATTTTTTGAATTATTGCAGCCTGCGAGGGCTTTCGGCGGGCAGGAAGGTAGAGAAATTCTCCGCAGCCATTTGCTTATACGGAAAACAGTGAGGGAAGTTTTATGGGGAAGCAAAACTGGTCATCGATTTACCAAACGGCAGGGGGGAGCGAAAAAATTCATCTGCGGTTTTATTCCTATTAATTGTAATAGGACCATGACTTTAAAATGATTTGGAAGCCTCAATTAAAACAGAAAGCTTTTCATTTAGTAGATGGCTATTCTTCTTCTTTAACTCACACTCCCAAATTCTGATAACCTTCCAGTTTTTTTTTGTTAGCTTTTCATTGACGAGGAAATCCCTTTTCCTGTTCTTTGAAATTTTTTTCAACCAATAATCTTTATTATCCTCCGGTTTTGTATTTCGGCAATCGTGTCCGTGCCAGAAACAACCGTCTGTAAATACAACAATGCGGAGTTTTGGAAAAACGAAATCAGGGTTTCCAAAAAGCTTATAGTTTCTTCTCCAACCTTTGATCCCTCTTTCTTTAAAAAAGTTTATGAGTTTTAATTCAGTTGATTTGTTTTTCTTTGATTTAACTTTTTTCATTATCTCACTACGCTCCTTTGGAGAAAATGTATCAGCCATCGCGTTCTTTTGTTAAATTCGAAGGTAATTCAATCATCAAGGATTTATCTATTTCAGCGTTATTTACCCGCTTGTTGTAAAGTAAGATCAATTCAGTGAAATTGTATGTTAACTTGTTATTCTCGAACTCGCTGATCTCTTCGATATTCTGAGAAATGAAAGACTCCAAAGATTCAACAGAAATTTGGTTTTTACTTACTTCATCCGCTATTTGCCGGGCTGCGGCCAGTTTCCCATCAGGGACTAAAAGGAAAGCTTTAAGCCCATCTTTAAGATTTTCCAGGCATTTGCCGAAAACGCCCTGCATCGGAGACATTGTTACGTGAAATATGGTGTCGCCAACTCTAAAGTCGCCTTGGCGCTGGGTTTGTCGATCCGCCGTAGAATAGGATTCATTAGAAATGTTGAGATTGGGAAACCTTAATTGGAGTTTTGCCCCGACAAGATGTTGAGCGACAGCGCCGCCTTTGTTATCTTTTGAAGCGGTTTCTAATAAATTTTTGATGTTCTGCCACGTCGATAATTTGGGGTCGAAAACGAGCTTTAATTTTTGACGATTGTGGTATGCTCTTACGCGATCAACGAGAAAATGCTGGAAATCAACCAGAATGTTAACTCTTTCCTTCTCTTCAAGATTGGCTAAATCCATTCTCTCAAGTGCGCCCAACAGTTTTTCTATCTCGCTTACCACCCCTCTGTTGGTTCTTCCGCCTTCTTTTGCAAAAGGCCTGTTTTCTCCAAATTCTGACAATATTTTTGCGACGGCCTTTCCACTAGCGCCGCTGATTTGAGTTCCCTTTGGGGCGAGGTGCGATTTTAGGTTAGTGTTAAATTTTTCTTTTAGGTTGTTCAGAACCACTAAGGATGCTGCAATCGTTCCAATTGCAGGGCCGTCATTTTGTTTATAGTACTCAAGTGAGGAGTACCATTTACGAAACTCACTAAGATACTTGTTGTCCAAAGCGCTTCTTTTTTACCAGCAAAGAATCATTTATTTCATTTAAAAGGGGGGTTAAATAATTATTGGCAATCCACTCAATGACTGGCACACAAACTGCATCGCCAAAGCCAAAAAGGGCTTCAGTGGTCGTGCCTGTTATCTTAAACTCGTCTGCACCCATTAATTTTGCACACTCAGAAGGTGAAATGAAGCGAATTTTCACTTCGCCAAATCCAACCTTGAGTAGTATTTGCCGGGCGCTGCCTCCTTTAGGCGTTCTGAGACAGCCCGCTATTCCGTCTGATCTTATTTCAGCCATTGATCTTCCCTTTCTAACGCGACGAAAAGCTGTTAAATATGAGTATTGTTGTTTATTTTTCAATGCTTCGATTACGAGTAAATGCTTTTCACTCGTTTGGTTAATTAAGTAATCAACTCGGTCCTGGCTCCACCATTCCTGAGAATTCTCAAGGGTGTCATCTACTATATCGGGAAGAAGTCGATCGGTTTTAGGGAGTTTTGGTAATTCCTTTATCCCCCAATCTATTTCTGGATGCCTAATAATGAAATCTGCTAACTTTTTAGGCCTTAGTTCTCCTTCATAGAATAAAGATAGTTGATCATCTTCAACTTTGGCAATGGCGTCATTTTCAATTAAAACGCTTTTCCCAACGATGAATAACCTTACTCTGCTCTGAGGAACAAAATTGGCTGCGTCAATAATAAACGCATCCACTTTATAATCAAGTTTATTTAAAGCTTTGAGAGCTTCTTCAAAGTCCATTCCATTATTTGATGTTAGAAACCCGGGAACATTTTCTAAAAGCACTATAGGGGGGCGTCTGTCATTCAAACTTTCAAGGATTTGAATAAAGCCCCAAAAAGCAGAAGATTGTTTTCCAGATAATCCTTCTCGGCGTCCTGCAAGCGAAAGATCAGTACAAGGGAAGGAGGCTGTTGCTAAAGAAACCGGGGGTATCTCGTCCCCACTTATTTTGTGTACATCCCCCAGTAAGAAATGATTGGTTTCATCTTGAAAATGAGCTTTATATAATCTTTCTTTCATAGGGTCAATATCATTGGCAAATTTGATCTGCCAACCAGCTTGCTCTAAGCCCATCCTCATTAAACCTATTCCCGCAAAAAATTCTGCAAAGGTTTTGGGGTACTGGGTGTTCCTTTTATATACCATATTGTTAAGGTGGATTTTATCAGGAATTATTGCAGTGAAAATAATGAAAAATATTTAGAGACAGAACAATATGTTTTAAATTCGAAAAAAATTGTTTTCAAGATGGCCGGTACATTGAATTAGATTATCTTTCCTAATACACCGCCTCTACGATCTGCCGGATCGTTTCCGAATCGCCCATCGTGTAGTAATGCAGGCAGGGCGCTCCGTTCTCTTTCAGTTCTTTTGACTGCTGTATGCTCCATTCGATGCCGGCCTGTCGGCGCCCTTCGGCATCTTTGGCCGACTGCACGGCCCGGACCAGGCCGTCGGGCAGGTCGATGTGGAAGATGCGGGGGATGGAGTTGAGCTGGTACAGCTTGGTCAGTGGTTTGAGGCCCGGTACGATGGGTACATCGATCCCGATCTCCCGGCAGCGCTTCACGAACTCGAAGTACTTATTGTTGTCGAAAAACATCTGGGTGACGATGTAGTCGGCCCCGGCGTCTATCTTGGCCTTGGTCTGCTGAAGGTCGAAGTCCAGGTTGGGTGATTCGAAGTGCTTTTCCGGGTAGCCGGCCACGCCGATGCAGAAGTCCGTCCGTACGCCGTTCTCGATGTTATCGTCCAGATATTTGCCGTTGTTCATGTCGACGATCTGCTTGACCAGGTCGATGGCATAGTGGTGTCCGCCCTCTTCCGGGACGAACCTGCCCTCGAACTGGCCGGCGTCCCCACGGATGGCCAGCACGTTGTTGATGTTGAGGAAGTTGAGGTCGATCAAGGCGTTTTCCGTGTCTTCACAGGTAAAGCCGCCGCAGATGAGATGAGGTACGGCATCGACGCCGTAACGGTGCATGATGGCGGCGCAGATGCCCACGGTGCCCGGCCGCTTGCGGATGGCTACCTTTTCATAGTAACCACTGGAGCGCTTCTTGTATATGAACTCCTCGCGGTGATAGGTCACATCGATAAAGGGCGGCTTGAACTCCATGAGGGGGTCCAGGGTATCGAAGATGGCCTGCATGCTGCCCCCCTTTAGCGGAGGCAGCACTTCGAAGGATATGAGGGTCTGGCCTTTGGCCTTTTCGAAGTATTCGGTGACTTTCATGCTGTGTTTTTGCTACGGCATCTCATTTGTGAGGGGCAAAAATACGGAATAGCATGCTTTAATACCAGTGGGGCTTGTCAGGGGAGGATCAAAATTCCGGCCCTTTTTTTCTCGAACATGCCTTTTACCTCTTACGTTAGCAAATTGAAAGCCTTTTCATAACAGAAAACCGACTATAAGCATTCAAAAAATGCAAAAGGAAAAGAAAAACCGGGAAGTGGCCCTCAGGAAGAAGATAAAAGCCCTCATCTTTGATCTCGACGGGGTCATTACCCAAACCGCTTCCGTTCATGCCCGCGCCTGGCAGAAAATGTTCGAAAAGTATAACCATCACCGCGAACAAGACGGGCAGGAGCCTTTCACTCCCTATCGGGGCCAGGAAGATTATCTTGAATACATCGATGGAAAACCCCGGTATGACGGGGCAAGGGATTTTCTGCAATCCCGCGGCATTGAGTTGCCGGAGGGAGAGCCGGAAGATGAACCGGGCTACGATACCGTCTGTGCACTGGGCAACCTGAAAAACGACATATTCCAGGGCCTGCTGCGGGAAGAAGGCTTCCGGACTTATCAGGCAGCGGTGACCAAGATCCGGGAATTCAGGAAAGAAGGCTTTAAGACGGCTATCATCTCCGCCAGCAAGAATTGCCGCCTCATCCTCGAGGAAGCCGGAATTGCCCCTCTCTTTGACGAGCGCGTGGACGGTGTAACGGCTGAAGGACTCGGCCTGGATGGCAAACCCGCTCCCGACATTTTCCTCGAAGCCGCCCGCCGGTTAAACGTCCATCCGGATGAGGTTGCCATCTTTGAAGACGCTCTGGCAGGAGTGGCCGCCGGCAAGTCCGGCAAGTTCGGGCAGGTCATCGGCCTGGCCCGCAGCAATGAGCCTGCCAGGCTCAGGGAGGAAGGCGCCGACGCTGTCATCCATTCTTTTGAAGAGCTCCGGTCTTATTACCATTCATTTGAGGAATTGCCTTCTGCTATCGGGCAATTCGAAACCATTCAGGAAAAGCTTCCGGACGGGGAGCCTCTTCTCTTCCTGGATTACGACGGCACCCTCACTCCTATTGTCAGCCAGCCTGAAGACGCCAACCTTTCCGAAGAAATGAAACAATTGCTCCGGCAGGCTGCCGAAACGGCAAAAGTGGCTGTAGTCAGCGGGCGGGACATGAGGGATGTGGAACAGCGCGTAGGGCTGAAAGAACTGTACTACGCCGGAAGCCATGGTTTTGAGGTCAACGGGCCCGGCGGCCTGCATTTCGAGTACGAAAAGGGAAAGGAGATCCTGCCGGTGCTCGACAAAGCGGAAGAAACGCTGAAACAGGAGCTGGGAATGATCGAAGGCGTCCGGGTCGAACGCAAAAGATACGCCATCGCTGTCCATTACCGAAATGTGGCCGGTGAAAGGGCGGATGAGGTAAAACAGAAAGCGGAGAAGGTGTTGGAGCGCTACCCCAGGCTCAAAAAAGGGCTGGGAAAGAAGATCGTCGAATTCAAGCCTAAGCTGGACTGGCACAAGGGGAAGGCCGTAAACTGGCTGGTGAATAAGCTGCAGGAAGGCCGCGATGGCCGATGCCCGGTCTATATCGGCGACGACATTACCGATGAGGATGCTTTCGAACAGGTCAGGCAGGAAAACGGTATCGGCATCCTCGTCGGAGACCATGGAGAACTAACGCAGGCACAGTACCGCCTGGCCGATGTCGATGAAGTGAAAACCTTTTTACGGAAGATGCTGAAAAACGACACATCATGACCAAGGCGTGGACATTGATATATGAAGACTGGGATCCCAAACAGGAAAAACTTCGGGAAGCCCTTTGCACGTTGGGCAACGGCTACTTCGCCACCCGGGGCGCCGCCGAAGAATCCCAGGCAGATGACATTCACTATCCCGGAACCTATCTGAGCGGAGGGTACAACCGGCTGGAAACCGAAATTGCCGGTAAAGTTATCGAGAACGAAGACCTGGTCAACTGGCCCAACTGGCTTCCGCTCAGCTTCCGCATCGGGGAAGGCGAGTGGTTCCGGATCGAGGATGTGGAGGTAAAGGAATTTCGGCAGGAGCTCGATTTCAAGCGCGGCATCCTCCTGCGCCACATCGCATTCCGGGATGAAAAGGAACGGGAAACCGTACTGAAGACGCGGCGCATTGTCAGTATGGCCGATAAAAACCTGGCCGCCATAGAATGGGAAATAGAGGCCATCAACTGGTCGGGCGCCATTGAAGTGAGGTCGGCCCTGGACGCCGGGGTGGAAAACAACGGTGTAGAACGCTACAGGCCCCTTAACGGGAAGCATCTCGAATTTCTCGGCGCCGGGCAGATGGGAGAGGAGGCCATCTTCGTCCGGGCTCAAACCAACCAGTCGCGCATTCAGATGGCGCAGGTGGCGCGCCTGCGGGCATTCAAGCAGAAAAACGATTTTCCGATCGTATGTGAACGGGAAACGATGAAAGAAGAGGACGGCATTGCCCAGGTTATCCGTTTTGGCCTGGAGCGCCATCATCCGGCGCGGATCGAAAAAATAGTGGCCCTGTATACCTCCCGCGACTTCGCTATTTCCGAACCCCTGCAGGATGCCGGAAAAAAGATCCGCCGGGCGGAAAATTTTCAGTACATCCGGGAAAAGCACGTTGAGGCCTGGCAGCGGTTGTGGGGCCGATGCGACCTCAACCTCACTTCCGATTCGGAAGCCCAGGGCATCATCCGTTTTCACATCTTTCACGTTATCCAGACAACCTCCGTCCATACCATAGATATGGACGCCGGCATCCCGGCGCGGGGGCTGCACGGTGAAGCCTACCGGGGGCATATTTTCTGGGACGAATTATTCATCTTCCCCTTCCTCAATTTCTGTATTCCCGACCTGACCCAGGCGCTGCTCATGTATCGCTATCGCCGCCTGGAGGAGGCCCGGCAGGCGGCAATGGAGGCCGGATTCAAGGGCGCCATGTACCCCTGGCAGAGCGGCAGCAACGGCAGGGAGGAAAGCCAGGTGATCCACCTCAACCCTAAATCGGGAAGGTGGATACCGGACAATACCCACCTGCAACGGCACATCAATGCTGCTATCGCCTACAATATCTGGCACTATTATCAGGCTACCGATGACATGGAATTCCTCCATTTCTACGGGGCGGAAATGTTCCTGGAGATCGCCCGTTTCTGGGCCAGCATCACTACATTCAACAAAGATAAGGGCCGGTATGAGATAAAGGGAGTCGTCGGGCCGGATGAATACCATACCCGGTATCCGGACTCCGAGGAACCGGGGCTGAACAATAACGCCTACACCAATTTTATGGCGGTTTGGGTACTGCAATGCGCTCTCAAGGTGATCGATCACCTCGAGGAAGGCCGTCGCGCGGAGTTGTTTTCCAAACTTGAGATCCCCGAGGATGAAGTACAGTATTGGGACACGATCAGCCGGAAGATGTACATACCTTTCCTTAAGAACAGCATCATCAGCCAGTTCGAAGGATATGGGGAACTGGAAGAACTCGACTGGGAAAAGTACAAGAAGAAATATGGTGAAAATATGCGCCTTGACCGCATCCTGGAAAGTGAAGGCGACACCACCAACCGCTACAAGGCCGGCAAACAGGCGGATGTGCTCATGCTTTTCTACCTCTTCTCTTCCGATGAGCTGGCAGAGGTCTTCGGGCGAATGGGATACGATTTCGACTCCTCATCCATTCTGGATAATATTGAATATTACGAGGCGCGCACTGCTCACGGTTCTACCCTCAGCCGGATCGTTTTCTCCTGGGTGTGGTCGAGGGCCAACCGCAAAAAATCGTGGTATAATTTCGAAGCGGCCCTGATGAGCGACGTCGCGGATATACAGGGAGGGACCACCCCCGAAGGCATTCACCTCGGCGCTATGGCAGGCACCATCGACCTCGTCCAGCGGTGCTATACCGGGCTGGAAGTGCGGGATAACATCCTGTGGCTCAACCCGGCCCTCCCACAGGGGATCAACTGCCTGCAGTTCCAGATCCGATACCGCTCCCACACCCTCTCCCTGGAGATCAGGGAGGATCACTTCAAGATCGGGTTCGACCATGCCTGGTGGAGCAAGGAGATCAGGATCGGCTTCAACGATGAGGTGTATACCATCGAAAAAGGCCAGACGAAAACCTTCGAACTGGACAATTAAGCTCGCCATTCATCGGCCGCAACTCCGGCTTCGTCGTGTTTTTCGAAAAAAATGATGCCTGTACTTGACAGGCATACATTTACAGTATATTTTTGACTAACCGTTCGGTCAATGATAAGAACACTATGTCGCCACGAACCAAGGAACAATTTGAAGAGATACGCCGGAAGAGTATAGAAGCCATCAAACAGGCTGCCATGGAGTTATTTGCCCGCAATGGTTATCATAGTACTTCCATCAGCCAGATCGCGAAGGAAGCAGGCGTCTCAAAGGGCCTTCTGTACAACTATTTTGAGAGTAAGGAAGCTCTTTTGCACGACATCATTATGGAAGCGGTGGAGATGGCCAATGAGGTTATGGGGAACATACTTTCCTCTGATGCCGATGCCGCCGAACAGTTGCGGATGATGACCGAAGTGACATTCGGTATTATACAAAAGGACCTGCATTACTGGAAGCTGATGACTTCTCTGGCATTTCAGACTGACGCATTGACGGGCCTGATGCCGGAGCTCAGGAAGATGCAGGAAGAGGCGATAGCGGGCATAGCAGGTATTTTTCGCCGCCTGGGCGCCGGGGAGCCGGAGAAGGAGGCCTTTTATTACGGCGCGGTGCTGGACGGTATCATGCTGCATTACATGCAAATGGAAGAAGCCTATCCGATCGAAGAGATGAAAGCCTTTGTGATCAAGCGCTTTCTTCCGGAAGAGCAATAATTAGCTAACAAAAAACTCAAACCATAATGAAACGATTGATCCTGGCAACGCTGGCACTCGCTCTGATGACGAGTACAGCGGCCAATGCCCAGAACCTCACAGCCAAGGAGATTGTCGAAAAAGCTGACCAGAAGGCGCGGGGGGAGACCAGCATCGGCGAGCTCAAGATGACCATCGTTCGGCCTACCTGGAAACGGGAAATGCAGATGAAGAGCTGGTCTAAGGGCACCGAGTACATGCTCATCCTCGTCACCGCTCCCGCCCGGGATGAAGGCGCCGCCTTCCTCAAGCGGGAAAATGAGATCTGGAACTGGCAGCCGACCATCGACCGGGTCATCAAGATGCCGCCTTCCATGATGATGCAATCCTGGATGGGGTCCGACTTTACGAACGATGACCTGGTCCGCGAATCTTCCATAGTCAAGGATTATACGCACAAGCTCGCAGGCAGGGAAACCATCGATGGCCGGGAGTGCTACAAGATCGAACTGACGCCTAAGGAAAACGCCCCGGTCGTTTGGGGCCAGGTGATATCCTGGGTGGATGTCAAGGATTTTATGCAGCTAAAGACCGAGATGTACGACGAAGACGGCTACCTGGTCAATACCATGTACGGCAAAAAGGTAAAGGAAATGGACGGGCGCCTGCTGCCCTCGGTGCTGGAAGTGATCCCCGCCGATGAAGAAGGGCATAAGACCATAGTGGAATACCTGGAGCTGGAATTCAATGAGCCGATCAAGGAGTCGTTCTTTTCCATCCAGAATATGAAGCGGGTACGGTAGATTAGGTTTTAGGATATAAATAAACAAAAGACATGCTATTTCGTCTTGCCTGGCGCAACATCTGGCGCAACAAGCGGCGTACCGCCATCACGGCGGCCTCCATCCTGTTCGCGGTCCTGTTTGCCACCTTTATGGAAGCCATTCAGAAAGGCGCCTGGGACCACATGATCAACAGCGTCGTCAATTACTACTATGGCTACGTACAGGTGCACGAGAAGGGGTACTGGGACGAGCAGGCTATCGACAAGGCCTTCCCCCTGGTGGATTCCCTGATGAAACTGGATGAAAAGGCGCCGGAGATCCGCGAGGTGTTGCCACGTATCGAATCCTTTGCCCTGGCTTCCACCGGTGACCACACCTCGGGAGTAATGGTCGTCGGCATTGACCCGGAACGGGAGAATTCCATGACCAGCCTGCGCGACAGGATCTCCGAAGGGGGGTATCTGGAAGATAATGAAGAAGCGGCCCTGGTGGCCGAAGGCGTGGCGGAAAACCTGGGGTTGAGCCTCGGCGATACCATCGTCCTGATCAGCCAGGGGTACCACGGCGTCAACGCCGCCGGGAAGTATCCCATCAAAGGCCTGGTTAATTTCGGTTCGCCGGACCTGAACAAGCAGATGGTCTACCTGCCCTTACCTGTAGCCCAGTATTTCTACGGCGCCACCGGCCTGGTAACCTCGCTGGCCCTCAAGCTCGATGAACAGGACGACATCAAACCCGTCCTGAAAGCCCTGTACACAGAATTGGATACCTCTGCTTATGAGGTTATGGACTGGAAGGAAATGCTTCCCGACCTGGTGGAGGCCAAAACCGTGGATAGCGCCGGCAACGTCATCGTTTACATCATCCTTTACCTCATCATTGCCTTCGGTATTTTCGGCACCATCCTGATGATGTCCAAAGAGCGGGAATACGAGTTCGGCGTGCTCATTTCCATCGGCCTGCACCGATGGCAACTGGGCCTGACGGTATGGATGGAGGTGATCATGCTCGGCCTCCTGGGCGCTCTGATGGGCATACTGGCCAGCATCCCCCTGGTGTGGTATTTTCATGTCAACCCGCTCCGCTTCTCGGGAGATTATGCGGCGGCCATGGAAAAATTCGGTTTCGAGCCCATTTTCCCGGCTATTTTCGAAGCCCATATTTTCCTGACACAGGCCCTGCTGGTGTTCATCATCACCGCCCTCCTGGCCTTGTACCCGATCTTTAAGATCAGAAAGCTGGAGGTGGTACAGGCGATGAGAGCTTAAAAAGTGGATCAGTGTTTTTGTGCATTGGTGTATTAGTATCGGACACCTTTGGGCACTGCCGCGCTGAAATTCTGATACACTGATACACCACAATACACTGATACACCAAAAAACAAAACCATGATACTAATAATGGCCTGGCGTAACATCTGGCGAAGCACCACCCGCAGCCTGGTCGTCATAGGAGCGATCGCCGTCGGTATCTGGGCGGCCCTTTCCCTGACGGGGTTCGCAACGGGTATGGTCAAGAGTTATGTCAATAACGCGGTTAAGAATATCGTCTCCCACATTCAGGTGCATCAGCCTGAATTCCTGGACGAGAACGAGGTCAAATTCAATATTCCGAATGTAGCGGAGGTGGAGCAGGCCATCCGGCCTGAGGAGGGGGTGAAATCGGTTAGCGTGCGTTCTATGGCCAACGGGATGATCTCTTCCAGCAAGGGCGCCCGTGGGGTAGTGATCAAGGGGGTGGTGCCGGAAGATGAGGCGAGGGTCAGCGCCCTCGAAGAGAATACCGTGGAGGGCGAGTTTTTGTCCGAAGAAGGGCGAAACCCCATTTTGATCAGTGAAGAGCTCGGCCAGAAGCTGAACGTCGGGCTCCGCTCCAAGGTAGTGCTCAACTTTCAGGACAGGGGCGGAAGTATTACCGCCGCCGCCTTCCGTGTAGTGGGCATCTTCGATACCGGCAACAAGCCTTTTGACCAGTCGCACGTCTTCGTCCGCCGCAGCGACCTTAACGGCCTGCTGGCATCTCCTGCCGACAGCACTCTGGCGGGCGGCGCCCTGGCACACGAAATTGCCATCATGGTCGACGATATCCGGAATGTAGACACGATCGCTTCCACACTGGGGGCGGAGCTTCCCAACCTGAAGGTACAGACCTATCGGGAAATATCTCCCGACCTGGAACTCTATGAAGGTCAGATCAAGAACATATCGATCATCTACCTGACGGTGATCATGCTTGCCCTTGTCTTCGGTATTATCAATACTATGCTGATGGCGGTGCTCGAACGCATCAAGGAACTGGGCATGCTGATGGCTATCGGTATGAACAAACGGCGGGTGTTCTTCATGATCGTGCTGGAGTCCATCATGCTCGGCCTGGTGGCGATGCCGGTAGGCCTGCTTCTGGGCTACATGACTATTGAGTACGTCGGAGAGAATGGCATAGATATGTCCATGTACGCTAAAGGGCTGGAGAGCTTTGGCATGTCTTCCATCATTTACTTCGAGCTGGACCCCGTCGTATACGGCCAGGTGGCCATCGGGGTATTTCTGACAGCCGTCCTGGCATCGATCTATCCCGCTTTGAAGGCCATACGGCTCCGGCCGGTAGAAGCATTGCGAACTATTTAAGTAGCGATAAAAGAAAATAACCAATCATGAAAGTCATCACCACCAAGGGGGTCGTTAAGGTCTACAACCCCGACAAGATCCCGGTAAAGGCGCTTAATGGGGTAGACCTGGAGATCAAAGAAGGTGAATTCACCGCCATCGTCGGCCCTTCCGGCTCGGGCAAAACCACCCTGCTGAACGTTATCGGCGGCCTCGACCGCCCCGATGAAGGAGATGTAGAGGTTGGAGGCCATGATATCGACGCCATGAGTGATAACAAACTCATCGATTTCCGTAAGGCACACATCGGCTTCGTCTTCCAGGCTTATAACCTGATTCCCGTGCTTACCGCCCGGGAGAATGTCGAGTTCGTCATGCTGCTCCAGAACCGCCCGAAGAAGGAGCGCCGCGAACGGGCCGAAGAGCTCCTGCGCGCCGTCGGGCTGGAAGACAAGATGGACAAACGCCCCTCCGAACTCTCCGGTGGGCAGCAGCAGCGCGTGGCCGTGGCGCGCGCCCTGGCGCCAAAGCCAGACTTCATCCTGGCGGACGAGCCAACGGCCAACCTCGACTCCAAATCCTCGGCCAACCTGCTGGATATTATGGCGGAACTGAACCGGGAGGAGAAGATCACCTTCGTCTTTTCTACCCACGACCAGCGGGTGATCGACCGGGCGCGGCGGATCGTGACGCTGGTGGATGGGAAGGTCTCTTCGGATGAGGTGAGGGGGGAGTGAGGGCCCGCCTTCGCCGAGGCTACAGACGGGTAAAAATGAAGGAATATCATAAAGAATCAATGAATGATGAAAAATGGATGGATCCTGATAACCGTTTTGCTTGTTTTTCCATTGCTGGTTCGGGGGCAGGATGAACCGAAGGACTGGTCCCTCAGCGGCTACATCAAAAACATGCAAACGCTGATCTTTTTCAATGATGCCTATCCGGATCTCCGGCAGGGCGTTCTGGTGGATACTTTTCTGCAGGACAACCTCATCCACAACCGCCTCAATTTCCGGTGGGAAATGGCGGACGGGCTGAACCTGCGCGCCGACCTGCGCTCGCGCGTCTTCTATGGCGACCTGGTAAAAGCCAATCCCAATTACGCCGATGCCATCGATGACGTCAACAACGATTACTTCGACCTCTCCCTGGTCCTGTTGGATGAGAATGCGTGGGTAGCGCACACCATGATCGACCGCCTCTACCTGGAATACTTCGACGGCCCCTGGGAAGTACGCCTGGGGCGGCAACGCATCAACTGGGGCATCAGCACCGTCTGGAACCCCAATGACATCTTCAATGCCTTCTCTTTCACGGATTTTGACTACGAAGAGCGCCCCGGCAGCGACGCCCTGCGCGTGAAGTACTACACCGGTTTCGCTTCCAGCGTGGAGCTGGCCGTTCGCATGTTCGACGACTTTGACGAGGCGGCCATCGCCGGTATGTGGAAATTCAATACCGGCACCTATGACATACAGATCCTGGGAGGGTACGACCGGAATTTCCTGGTCGCCGGCGGCGGCTGGGCCGGCAACCTGGACGATGCCGGCCTGAAGGGCGAGCTCACCTACTTCCACCCTTTGGAAGAAGAACAGAACAACGCCTTTGCGGCAACGGCGGGAATAGACTATTCCTTTGAGAATTCACTTTACCTCAACGTTGGATACCTTTATAACAGTTCGGGCAGCACGAATACCAGCGTTACCCGCCTGTTCGAGTTTGAACTGTCTGCCCGCAATCTTTACCCCTACCGGCACGCCATTTTTTCGCAGGTATCCTATCCCTTTACTCCGCTGCTCAACGGAGGGGTGGCCCTGATCTACAGCCCGGTCGACGTACACGCCCTGTTCATGAACCCAACGCTCACCCTTTCGGCAGCAGAGAACTGGGACATCGACTTTGTGGGGCAGGTCGTTTTCGACAAGGAGGAGCGGGGGTACAGCAGTCCGCTGCAAGCTTTTTTTCTAAGGCTAAAGTACAGCTATTGAAAATTGATATAAATCACCATCAGGCTGTGAGCAAACTCATGGCAGATAGGGGGTAATAGGTTTAGCTTACTATGTTGAACCAAAATGCGGAACGATGAAAAAGCCTGTTCTTCTGATCGCCTTTCTGCTTTCCGCTGGTACGCTGCTGGCGCAGTTCACCACTCAAGGCAATTTCATGATGGGGGCCACCCTGGGGTTCTCGGCTGCCAACTCCACTATAACCCAGGATTATGGCAGCGGTGATGTGGCAAAGGAAAACCCTACCTACACCCAATTCAGCATTGCGCCGTCGATAGGTTATTTTCTGGTCGATAACCTGGCGCTGGGTATTGGGTTGGACTACACCTTTAACCAGGTGAAAAACAAAAGCCAGGCCACCAATAAGGACAGCGACCTGCTGTTCGGCCCTTTTGCCCGGTATTATGTACCGATGACGGACGATATGTCCTTTTTCCTGGAGGCCAACTTCGGTTTCGGCAACTCCTCGGATGACCAGGAGGTCGGAGGCGTTCCGCAGAACATCAGCACCAATATCTTTGCCATGGGTGTTGGGCCGGGCTTTACCATCTTTTCTTCCGAAGCGGTGGGTATCGAAACCCTGGTCAAATATAACTATGCCCGTTCCGATTTTGACACCAACATCGGCGGCACGCGTGCCAAGACGATGACCCGCACCAACCAGGTGGACTTCTCCGTAGGTTTCCGCTTCTACTTCACCGCCATAACAAAGGCGGAAGGGCCGAAGCCCAGGTTGTACTGAGGGGCGGATGCGATTCCCATTTGCGCCGCTTTGTCGTAACGCTTTGGGAAATGCCCAGAGCTGATGGGCCCATGGCCACATTGGCCTATTGTTAGGCGGCAAGAGGGGTACAAACCAGAATCGCATCCCTGAAGGACGGACGGTTCTGGCTGCCAATCAACGAATCCCGAATCCCGAATCCCGAATCCCGAATCCCGAATCCCGAATCCCGAATCACGCCCGTCCTCGTCCCCTTGGCCGGGTAAAAATCACGAATCACCCCTCACACCGGCAAGGCCTCCCTCAGCCTTTTCACCACCTCAAGCGCCGCCGGGCAGACCATCGTATTCTTCAGCGTAAGATCCAGTATCTGGTGGAAGTTCTTCCGGTCGGTATGGGGGTATTCGCGGCAGGCGCGGGGGCGTATTTCGTAGATAACACAGTAGTTGTCGGCTCCCAGGAAAGGGCAGGGCTGTTCGTTGAGCACGTAGTCTCCGTCCTCATCGATGTGCAGGTATTTTTCCACGAACGATCCGGGGCGCATCCGGAAATGTGCGGCGATACGCTCGATGTCCTTCTCCCGAAAGATGGGGCTGGCCGTTTTGCAGCAGTTGGCGCACTGCAGGCAGTCGGTATGGGTAAAAACCTCTTCGTGCAGGGCGGCTACGGTATGGTCCAGGTCCTTGGGTTTGCGCTGGGCCAGTTTTCTGAAATACCGGCGGTTGGCCTTTTTCTCATCTTTGGCGCGCTGCCGCAGGTGCTGCAGGCGCTCATGCATGTCTTCGGGCAGTATCTCTTCAGTCATTGTGCTTGCGCTTTGCCGGGGGCAAAGGTAGGAGGAATAAGTGGTTTGCAACAACTTTTCCCGGTTGTTTTAGGTTTGCTAGATAGCATGTAAAACGATTAGAGATTGAACGCGACACCCACCAAAACAAAAACAGAGGCTGCCAATCCGGACACAGCTCCCGACTGGAAAAGCTGGGCCGTACTGCTGGCCCTCAGCCTCATATGGGGCAGTTCCTATATCCTCATCAAGAAAGGGCTGGAGGTGTATTCGTCCAACCAGCTGGCCACCATGCGGCTGTCCATTTCCGCCCTGGCCTTCCTTCCTATACTGATCTACCGTTTTCGCCGGGTCGACTGGTCGCGCTGGAAGCCCCTGCTGGTAGTCGGCCTGACCGGCACGGCCATTCCCGCCTTTATGTTTGCCATTGCGCAGATGCACATCAGCAGCTCGGTGGCCGGGGTGCTCAATTCCCTGACGCCCCTCTTCACTCTGTTGTTAGGCATTCTGCTGTTTGGTTCCAGTACCCGCTGGGCGAAAGTTCTGGGGGTGATGGTAGGGCTGGGGGGCGCGGCCATGCTCATCCTGTTTGGCAAGGAGGCCGGCGCTCAGGGCAACCCCTGGTTCGGCCTGCTGGTCATCGTGGGCACCATCTGCTATGCTACCAGTTCCAATGTAGTCGGTACTTACCTGCGGGATATGAGCGCGGTGACGATCAGCTCGGCAGCCTTCGTCATGGTGGGCCTGCCAGCCATGGGGATCCTGTTTTCCACGGATTTTGTCGATGTACTGGGCCATAAGGAGGGCGCCTGGCTGGCCCTGGGGTACGTCGCCATCCTTGCCCTGGTGGGCACGGTGCTGGCTTCCATCATCTTCTTTAAGCTGGTACAGTGGACGACGCCCGTCTTCGCCTCCATGATCAGCTACCTGGTGCCTGTTGTGGCCGTCAGTTGGGGCGCCTTCGACGGGGAACCCATCACAATGATCCATCTGCTGGGGATGGGGCTGATCCTGTCGGGGGTTTATCTGGTAAAGAACTAAAGGAGTGTATCGGCGTATAGGTCCATTATAAGTGGCCAGGGTTACCGCTTGTAGCACAATTACGGCCCCGGCAATACCATACTGGCTTTCCATTGACGTTCAGTTCTGATTTCTTTGTAACTAATGGCCGATTTATCTATTTTTGGTAGAGTGCAACTTCCAATTTTCAAGCGTTTGTCGCAGAACAACAATCCTCTACGATCGAATTATGAGTTGGTGAACTGACAGGTGTATATGAAGAAAAGTCAAAGTGATGAACAGGAACGCTCGGATCTGGAGATCTGGAACCTTTTCCGGTCTGGTGAGGAGTCCGCTTTTGAATTCATCTATCAGAAGTACTTTGACAAGTTATACAATTATGGTTGCCAGTTTACAAGAGACCACTCACTGGTAGAGGATGCATTGCAAGAACTTTTTATCGAACTCAGGCGAAGAAGTGAGCACCTGTCAGCAACGAATAAGATACAGCCCTATTTATACAGTGCATTCCGAAGGAAAATAATCCGATACAGGGAAAAAAGGAGCAGGTTCAAGGAGTTAGATGCACAACATTCATTTCCGATCGTGCCTAATGTAGAGGAAACCATTATCGAAGATGAAATTAAGAGAGAAAATCTCATGAGGTTACAAAAAGGCCTTGAAACGCTCTCTGAGAGGCATCGTGAGATTATCTTCTTATTTTTCTACGAAGATCTGACCTATGAAGAGATCAGGGAAATTCAGGGTTTTGAAAATTTAAAATCAGCCAGAAACCTGTTATACAAAGCGCTTCAATCGCTCAGAAAAGAGCTGAAGGTGCTCCTTTTACTCGTTGTTATATTACCGATTGTTATCCAGGCGGTTCATTTTTTTAAAAAAATCATCTGATTTGTGATGTCATTTTCAGAATGGATGCCCTATCTGAGTGTATCATTCAAAAATCACAAAAGATGAAACTTTATTTACAAACGACAGCATTATTACTAGCTGCATTTGGCATCCTTACTTTTTCCGGTTGTGGAAAAGGCGACGATGAACCTACGTTGGATGAGTTGGTAGCTAAAATTGATGTTTCAGGAATCAACTTCATCACTGACCTTAACTCAATTGACGGTAGAAGAATTAAAGCAGGACAATCCATCACACTATCTGATGGCAGTGAAGGAGAGCCTGATAGCTGGGAATGGACATTTTCAGACGGACCCCAGGCGGTTACCACACCAGACGCTACCGTCTCCTGGCCTGAGGCGGCCGGCCAGGTAACCATAACACTGGTTGTAACGAGATCGGAAGACGGGGCATCCGATACAGACGAGCTCGTAATTCAGGTAGGGCCGGTGGAGATGCTGAACAGAGCAGTTTACGGCCTTGAAGACCAGGATGCTGAATTTTCCGCCATTGACAAATGGTTTGCGTGGACGCCTAATGACGGCGCCCTTTCCCTTGCGCTGGAGGCCGCCGAGGGAGCCAATGGAACCGCTCAATCCCTGAAATTGACCGCATCCTCTGATTATGGCGAATTTCAGTTGCGCCCCCATGAAAACGGGCCGGAATTTCTTGTTTCTCTGGAGTCAAATACTACTTACGTATTTAGTTTCTACATGAAAAGCAGTGAAGCATTAACCTTATCTGAAGTCAGTATCCTGAATGTCAAAAATGAAGAGCCTGCCGAAGGATGGTATACCCCACTCTGGACAGGAGATGCGGCCATTCAGGACCCCGATGTCACTACCAGTTGGAAGCGGTTTACTTATGAATTTACAACTGCCGACCTGGCCACTTTCAACGATGCTGGTTATGCTGATGGCACTGCGGATAACGCGGGGCCATTTTTTAAGCATTTTGCAGCGGTATCAGGAAGTGAGCTGGCCGTCTGGATTGATGAGATGTCACTCAAAGAAAAAGAACAGAATTAATCACAACCTGGATAACACTATATTGTTACAGGAAAGATTACCAGAATAGAATCAACTTGGAAAAATCATTCAGTAATATAGAAGATTTTTTATCTGATGAATCCTTCAGGAGTTGGGTGGCCAACCCAACTCCTGAATTGGAGAACCATTGGCTTGACTGGCTTAGTAAAAACCAGGACAAAAAGGCAATGGTGGATCAGTCAAGGGAAATGATTCTAAGCCTGAAGTTTAAAGAATTTAGTCCTGATCCAAAATCAAAGCAACGCATTCTTGACCAAATAAAACAGGAAACCAAACCTCGAAACCGTACAATTTTGTTAAGCCGGGAATGGCTTAAAGTGGCGGCCATGCTGTTTTTAGTGGTTAGCGCCGCCGTTCTGGTCTATTTCAACGCCAGGGATCAACAGGAAAGCGCTCTGGTTATCACGGCCCCTGCCAATCTTATACGGGAAAGCAATCCCCCCGGGGAAAGATCTCAACATACTTTACCCGACGGCTCAACAGTTTATCTGAATTCCGGCAGTTCTTTGGAATATCCGGAAACGTTTGATGTTGATTCCAGAGTGGTAAAATTGGATGGTGAAGCCTTTTTTGAAGTCGCTCACGACACCAGCAAGCCCTTCAAAGTGGTAACCGGAAGTTTCGAAGTAGTGGTTCTCGGCACCCGGTTCAACGTCAACGCCAACCTGAAATCACCCTCGGTGGCTTTGGTGGATGGGAAGGTGCGCCTTCATTCAAGCTCTTCAGATGCTACCCTGGAACTTAGCCCCAATCAGATGGCCGTATTTGACAAGGAGAAGGAGTCATTCACTTCGACTTCCTTTGACCCGAGGTATGTGGCCGGCTGGAAAGACGGGTATTTGGTTTTCAGAGAAGCTTCTTTGGATGAAGTACTGGAAAAGCTTCATTCGTGGTATGGGGTAGATATATCTGTTCTGAACACCCCCACTCCTTCCGATTGGTCTTACACGGCAAGTTTCAGGCAGGAAAGCCTGGAAAATGTTCTGCTCAATATGCGTATGCTGCGTCGCTTTGACTATCAAATCAGGAATGATTCCTTGATCTTATCCTTCCAGTAACATCCGGGTTTTCATAAAAGAAAACTTATTAGCCATGATTAGATCAAAATCAGGTGATCGTGTATTGCGCATGATTAAACCGATGGCTTGCCTTCTGATCTTCAATCTTGCTATGGCGGGTTTTGCCATTGGGCAAAATGCGGTTTCCTTGAAAGATATTGGCCTGAATACGAGTGGCAGGATTTCCGTGAGGGAACTTTTCAAATTAATAGAGGAAGCATCGGGCCTGAATTTTTCTTACCATGAAGGAGACCTGGGTAGTTCTCTGGACAGGGAAATATTTCTGGCCCCGGGAAACCTAAACGCCGATCAGGCGCTCCAGTCCGTTTCAAAAGCGGAAAATTTAAGGTTTAAACGTTTTAATAACACGATCAACGTCCTGAAAGGCGAATCCCTATCAGGTGATCCGGCTCCCCCTTTGGAGGAAAAAACCTATCTGGTTCAGGGAGAAGTAACAGACGAAAATGGCGAAGGCCTTCCCGGAGCGACTGTCCTGTTGAAAGGATCGGAAATTGGTACGGTTACGGATATTAACGGGCAGTTCAAATTAGAAATTCCGGCAGGCAACCAGATTTTAATAATCAGCTTTATAGGCTACATTACCCGGCAAGTTCCGGTTACTCCTGAAAGCGCCTTCCTCAAGGTGAAGATGGTGCTTAATATAGAAGCTTTAGAAGAAATTATCGTGGTGGGCTATGGCAAACAGAAGAAAGAATCCATCACAGGAGCGATAGCAAAAATTGAAAACCGGGAGATCACTCAAACTAAAACAGCTAATGTAGCCAACAATTTGGCCGGCCGTGTTCCTGGCCTGGTGATCAATGCCAGAGGTGGAGAACCAGGGCAGGAAAGCATGGATATTTTCATCCGGGGCAAAGCGACCACCGGTGATGCTTCCCCTCTTTTTGTAATCGATGGCGTAGCCAACAGGGGCACCTTTGAAAGGTTGAACCCTGAAGATATTGAGAGTATATCGATCCTGAAAGATGCCTCTGCGGCAATTTACGGGGCACAGGCGGCTAACGGTGTGATCCTGGTTACTACCAAACGCGGAGCCAAGGGGGCGCCAAAGTTAAATTACAGCAATTCCTTCTCGCTTACCCAACCAGCCAGGCGTCAGCAATTAATGAATGCTCCTCAATATCTAACCTGGCTTGATGAACAAAATGCAAGAAACGGAAGGCCTCAGATATACCAAAATATTATTGAGGATTATCGGGAAGGAGAAAATGACCCCAACATCTGGTCCGATACCGATTGGTGGAATGAAGCCATGGATACCTGGAGCCCACAATATCAACACAACCTGAGTTTATCAGGAGGGTCAGATCATTTTAAATACTACTTATCGGGACAGCATTTATATCAGGATGCTAACTTCAAAGGCTCTGAGTTTGGGTTTTATCAAAACAACATTCGTTCGAATATCGATGTAAGTGTTTCCTCTTTCCTGGACCTGGGGCTTGACCTTGCCGGCCGGTTTGAAAACACAAAAGGGTCAGGAGGAGTCGAAGGCCTGATCCGGGGTATTTATAACATGGCTCCATTTGAAGCGCCCTACTATGATAATGGCTTACTTCGCAACACCAGTAAAGGGAATATACTGCCGGGTATTAATGGCTTGAGTGGAGGTTCAGAAACGGGCCGTGAGGTTTACAATACAAAGTTGAGCGCCAAAATATCGCTCGATAAATGGATTCAGGGCCTTTCATTGAATGCTTTTGGAGCAATTGATATTGGCAACCAGGGTAGGAAGGCGCTCCAAAAGCCTTATGATATCTTTTTTCTGAACAATATGGGAGAGTATGAAAACCTTCGGGACAATACCGGCACAATAAACCTGTTTCAGCAATCTGATAATGAAACCAGCCAGACCTATCATGCCAGGATAAACTATTCCAGAGATTTTGAAAAGCATGCAGTCGGTGGTTTTGTTGCCTATGAACAAAACCAGGTCAACGGCGAGTATGTCTCGGCTTCCCGAATAGGCTTGATCTCAGAAAGCCTGCCTTATCTGTTTTCCGGATCGGAGGCCAATCAGGACAATGACGGACGAGGCTGGCAAAGTGCCCGGGCCAACTATTTTGGCAGGTTCAATTACGCTTTCGATGATACCTATTTACTGGAATTCACCCTGAGAATTGACGGCTCTCAAAATTTTGCTAAAGACGACAGGTTTGGAACCTTTCCGGGCATTTCGGCCGGCTGGAGGATATCAGAAGAGAAATTTTGGAATAGCAGGGCCATTGAAGAATTGAAACTGAGGGCTTCATGGGGCCAACTCGGTAACGACCGGGTCAATAGTTTTCAGTATCTCCAGGTTTATAATATTGAAGAGGCGGCCGTTTTTGGAGAGAATCCGGTGCTTAATACCGGGTTAACCCCGGCCACTACTCCTAATCCCGACATTACATGGGAAACCGCAGAAAAGACTAACATTGGCGTTGACCTGTCCCTTTCAGATGGGCTCCTCGATCTGAATGTTGATGCTTTCTATGAGCAAAGGTCTAATATACTTGCTCAAAGAAATGCATCTGTTCCCATTTATTCCGGAATCGAATTACCCGATGAGAACATCGGCAAAACCAAGAACAGGGGCGTTGAAGTTGCTGTACTGCACAGGCGTACCTTAAGAAACGGCCTTAAATATCGGATAGGGGGCCAATTCACCTACGCCAGGAATGAAATCGTGTTTGTGGATGAGTCCCCCTTTGTTCCGGATTATCAAAAGGTGGAGGGCAGCCCCATTGATTATTTACTGGTTTTCCAGGCCGATGGCCTTTATCAAAACCAGGAACAGATTGAAAGCTCGCCTCACTTTCCTGATGCCAAGCCAGGAGATGTCCGTTTTGTAGATGTCAACAACGATGGCAGCATTTCGGCCGATGACCGGATATTACTGCCGTATGGGCCGACACCACGGGTCGTTTATGGGTTCTCCCTGGGAGCAAGTTGGAAAGGCTGGGAACTGAACGCTTTCTTTCAAGGCCAATCAGGTGCAAGTACGATCTACCGGCCCTGGGACGTGAACCAGGATTCCTGGTACTTTGAAAACCGATGGATCTCAGAGGAAGCAACACCCAATGCTCTAAGCCCGGCCGCCTGGGATATGTCCAGCAGCACCATCCAGGAAGTTTCCACGATATGGGTAAAGGACAATCATTTTTTAAGGATCAAGAATGTTGAGTTGGCGTACACTTTGCCGGAGCGCTTCACTAATCAATTTCGGATCTCTAACCTCAGGGTGTTTGTTAGCGGCTTCAACCTGGGCTTTATTCATAATTCGGTGGGATTGTATGATCCGGAGAGCCGTTCTGATACCGGATGGTATTACCCTCAGCAAAGGGTTATCTCAACGGGTTTATCCGTAACATTTTAGAGTTTGTTCAAAATTCAATCAATGGGCTCCAAGCGGCAAATTTTATCCTGCACTGCGTTAAAAAGCCTCGTCATACCTTCCAGGTATGCCTACGTTTTTTGCCTTGTTCAGAACAAAATTTTCCCGCTTTCGCCTCATCATAGAAATTTGAACAAACTCTTAAACTACAAACTGATGAGATCAAGACATACTTTCCTCGTAGTGCTCTCACTGGCCCTGTCCTCTTGCAATGACATCCTGGACCTTGAGCCATTGGACGCCGTATCGGATGCTGCCGTATGGAGCGACCCTGAGCTTTTGGAGCTTTATGTCAATGCCCGGTATGATGAGCTTCCACACGGATATGTACAATGGGCGGGTGGTTTAAGGTTGGCCTCTCTGACGGATGAGTCGTATGATATACATCAAGGGTCAAGGCTCACCAATAAATACACGCAAGGGCAGATCACCCCTGCCAACATGCACTTGTTCGGCGGCTTCTGGATCCAGGCTTATTCAGCTATTCGCCACCTTAATTTATTTCTTGAAAACATCGATCCCAACCTGGTGGGAACGGAAAGAACGGCTCAGTTGACCGCTGAAGTCCGGTTCCTGAGAGCCTGGTTCTACACTGAATTGTTCTCCCGATACGGAGATGTCCCTTTGCTTACCCGTACCGTTACCGTGGAGGGGGCCGGCCAGATCCAGGAAAGAACACCTGTTTCTGAAATCGTGTCCTTCATTAGCCTGGAACTGTCAGAGGCAGCTGATGCCCTGCCTGTATCCCATGCCGGTGAGGACTTTGGCAAAGCTACCAAAGGTGCGGCGCTGGCATTGAGGGCCAGAGCGCTTCTTTATGGCGCCAGCCCGCTTTTTGGCTCGGGCAGCACAGCGGAGTGGCAAAAAGTTTCGGATGCCTGTGAAGCATTGTTCGATCTGGGTGTTTATTCCCTCTCTTCTGATTTCCAGAGCCTGTTCCTTAACGTCAATGATCCGGAGGTCATCTTCTTCAAGCAGTTCGTCGGGGTTCGGGGGCCGGAAATCAATTTCAAACTCGGTTATTACATGCCCTCCGGCGGGCACAACATCGAAGAATGGAGGTTGCCGAACGGGAATGCAGGCTGGTCGCAGGAGAATCCTTTGATGAACCTCGTAGATGAATTTGAAACGGCCGGTGGCCAGATCCCGGTTCTTGGCTATACGGGTGACGAAAACAACCTGTCTCCCGTTATAAACCCCAACGCGGCAGGCTATGATCCATCGGATCCTTATGCAAACCGGGACCCTCGCCTGTACTTCTCCATTGTACATGATGGCTCATTGATCAATGGCCGCGAGGTGGAATTTTGGGAATGCGGCATGGATAGCCGATGTGAAGATGTCCAGTTTTGGTGGAATGGAGCTTTGATCGATCATACCATCAGGAAGGGGCTTGACCTCAACTGGGAGCCAGGCCTTGGTTTAAGCAGCACAACGCCCTACATCTACATGAGGTTGGCCGAATTTTACCTGACGTATGCGGAAGCGCAGTACCATTTAGGCCATGATGAGGTGGCCCGGCAATACGTGAACATGGTCAGGTCAAGGCCTGGGGTCAACATGCCTCCCGTTGAAAGTTCTCAAACCGGCTCCGGCCTTCTGGATAAGATCAAGCACGAACGTAAGGTCGAATTGGCGTTTGAGGGCAACCGGTGGTATGATGCCCGACGCTGGCTGGATGCCGAAGTGGATTTTGCCAAAGATGCCATCGGGCTGGAGGTGATGAGAGATGAGATGACAGGGGAAAAAACCTACCGGTATTTCGTCCAGCAACAGCGATCCTTCCCGGGCAGCCATTATTTATTTCCCATTCCACTTGAAGAAATAAACAAAACCAACTGGACACAAAATCCGGGCTATTAGATATGGATCAGGTCAGAACAATGGCGCCTGCGGCCCTTTTGCTGTTTTTTACGCTGTTAGCGGGTTGTGAAGCAGGCCAAAGCCTCATCCCTGACCCTGTTGGCGATCCGGATGAGATCACCTCGGAAGTGGATTCTGCGGCTTACAACATCGGCATCCTTTTGTACAATGCGGATCAGGGCAAGGAATTTTGGACGGAATTCAATTCTCAGGCCCGCCCTTACTGGACGGATGAGGCGAGAGGTTCTTTGCGGCGCCAATACTTCAAAAACAATCCTTACCTGGAATGCCTGGCTGAAAGAGGCGCCGGCCACTTCGGGGTAAGAATGGCGGTTTTCAAGACCCTGTTCGATGATCAAACCCTGCCGGCAGTGATCTCAGATAAGATCTCAGGTTTGAGTTTTAATGCCCTGGGCTATGATAAGGATTTGCTGAATGTTCAGGTTTTAGATGCCGATGAGCAGGTGATCGCAGAGGAGCGTTTTGAACTGGAGGCCATGAAATTCAAAACTTATTCACTCAGCTTTGAAAGCTCCAATGCGAAGGAAGTGGTATTCTACAGCGCCACAACCGGGCCTACTGATTCGGTGAAATTTGGCATCGATGATGTTTTTTTTAAAACTGATGACCCCCAGCCATTTTCTCCTCCTTCATCAGATGCTGATTTTCTGGCCTGGCTTAAGCGATCATCCTTCAATTTTTTTGACTGGAACTATGTGAGCCTTCCGGGCGATAAAGGTGTCGTTCTGGAATCCAATACAGATCCGGATAAAGTTTCTCTGTCCGGGCTGGGATTCGCTTATGCCGTCTTCGTTCTCGCCGCGGAAGAGGGATACCTCACCCCCGCAGAAGCAAAAAACCGGATCAGGGCAATGCTCAACTGGCAAATCGGCCAAAACTGGTTCGATGGCTCGGGTGGCTGGCACGGCTTCCCCCACCATTATTTCAAAAAGGATGGTTCTTACTACTGGGCGGATGTGAGCACCATAGACTGGGCTATTTGCGCGGCGGGCATTCGCGTAGCCAGGCAATACTGTTCTGATGATGCTCAGGCCGTTTCAATGGCTGAGGCTTTGCTGTCCAGGCCGGACTGGGCCGCGGCTTTGGCCGGGGATGACAAAATCGCCATGGGATTTGATGGCCTCACCGGCGAAATGAACGATTATCGCTGGGCGTTGGCCTTTTCAGAGGAAACAGAACTGGTTTATCTGGAAGCAGTAGCATCAGGTGGTTTGGATACCAGCATCTTTGAGGCGATCGTCAGGGAAGAGAAAGGCGGATTTTATCCCAGCTGGTTTGGCGCCGGTTTTACTTACAATTGGCTTCAACTCTGGACGGGGCCTATGGAACCCTACAAAACCAATGCGGCGGCGGCTTTCAATATTGATGCTTCAACCGCTCTGAATGCCTTTGGCCGCCCATTGATGGGGCTGACCGCCTGCTCAACAGTTAAAGAAGTAAGGCCCGAAGGGTTCCTGAGTTGGGACAGATATATCAGTAATCAAGGCGGTTCCGTTCATGGCGCGCCATTGGGAGGTGTAATTCAGGTTTCTCCTGCTCCGTATGGTGCTGTTTTGGCACTCCCGTTCACCTACGACAAAGCCATGTCGGCTCTTAGAGCCTTTGCTGGCATGGGGTACTATCATGAGTACCTCGGCTTGCCGGATAACGTCAGGATGAAAAACCTGCCGGATGGGGTTCAGCCTGCCCCTAACTGGGATCCTTTTGATATCAATATCGGCCCGATCATACTGGCCATTGAACAGGTGCAGGGTAACAGGATCGGAGCACTCTATTTGTCCGATCATTCCATTCATGAAACATTGGGCCTTCTGGTTGAGTCATTTGATAATGAGTAAGTACTGTATCAAAAAAAGCTAACATTACCGTGAAAAAATTCTTTTTAAGCTTGTTTTTAGGAACGCTAGTGCTCTGTAACATAAGTTTGATCGAAGAATTTCGAGTCTATTTTGGTGCTGGGCAAGGCGCTTATGACGAGCATAGCCGTGGCTACGTGAGGAATAAGCAACGCGGCACAGCGCCAAAAGAGGCCGAAATTGTCGATAGGAATTTATTTTACAGAGTACTAGGTTCAATTGGGGCCTCTCAGCGAGCATTGCCCTATCTCAAAAACAACCAGCTTTTTGTCGATGATCAACCTTATCTGATGATGGCAGGAGAGTTGCACAACTCTTCGGCATCTTCTATTGAATACATGGAGGGGGTTTGGCCGAAGCTGAAAAGCCTGAACCTCAATACCGTTTTGGCCACTGTTTCCTGGGATCAGTTTGAACCGGAAGAGGGACGGTTTGACTATCAGATGATTGATTACCTGATAGAAAATGCTCAAAAAAACAAACTCAAATTGGTAATTGTCTGGTTCGGCTCCTGGAAAAACGGCCAGTCCAGTTACATCCCTCTTTGGGTAAAACGGGATACCGGGCGTTTCCCCAGAGTTCAGGCAAAAGATGGAAGGCAGATAGAAACACTATCTGTCTTTTCAGAACAATCAAGAAACGCGGATGCCAGAGCATTTACCGCATTGATGCAGCGAATTAGGGAAAAAGATGTCAACCAAACCGTCATCATGGTTCAACCTGAAAATGAGGTTGGCATTTTTCAGGATATCGACTACCGAAGTGAAGCCTTGAATGCCTTTAATGGCAGTGTCCCTGACGAGCTAACCCATTATTTCAAAAAGAATAAGAAAAACCTCAAAGAGGAGGCCAGGTCTGTTTGGGAGGCTTCTGGTTCCAGAACTTCCGGAACCTGGACAGATGTTTTTGGTGACAACCCTCAAGCCAGGGAATTCTTCATGGCCTGGCACTATGCGAAGTACATTGACTACATCGCTGCATCAGGAAGAAAAGAATATAACCTCCCAATGTTCGTCAATGCATGGATCGTTCAAAAACCAGGCGATTTACCCGGGGTATATCCCAATGGCGGTCCGGTATCCAGGGTTATGGACATTTACAAAGCAGCTGCACCTTCCATCGATATAATTTCTCCGGACATTTACCTGCCCAATTATAAGGAGATCTACAGCATGTACTACCGCAAGGCGGATAACCCCTTGCTCATCCCGGAATCTTCCCTTGACCCTGCCAGGGCCTTCTATGCATTTGCAGAATACGATGCGATCTGCTTTTCACCATTTGGCATTGAGGATGCTGCGGGCGACATCCTGTTCAGTTCGTCTTATGCGGTGCTAAATGAGCTTCAGCCGGTTATTGCACAATTCCAGGGAACCGGGCGAATGCGAGGGATACATCTTAACAGTGATCATCAGGATGAAGTTATGAATATCAATGGATATGAGATCACCCTCAAGATCCAGGATCCTGCCCTGCCCGCTTTCGGCCTCATCATCCATATGAGTGAACAGGAGTTTCTGGTTTCCGGCATGAATTTCAAGGCAACATTTCAACAGCACTCCGGCAATCAGATTTCCTACATCGGCAAGGTAACGGAGGGGCGCTTTGAAGACGGGAAGTGGATCGAAACGCGTTGGCTCAATGGAGATGAAACCTATCACCATGAATTGTTAAGAGCTCTTGGAAGAGAAAAAGAAGTCGATTCCAATTTCCAGTTACAGGAAACTAATCTCGATGTGGACGAAGGGGAACAATTTGTATATTCTCCGGGAGGTTCCAATACCATCACAACACCAGGTATTTATAAAGTCAGGCTTTATCAGCGCAGCAAGTGATGTCTGGGTAGTATCCCTGGTTTCTGAGTTCCTGGGTTTCTGTACCATCTGGAAACCAGCTGGTTAGCTAAAGTTGGAGTAACTTCTCAATAAATTCAGTCCCGTAGGGACGAAAGGCCATTGCCAGGGCCGTCAGGCCCTGGTAAATGGGGTTCATCCTGTTTAAGTCCCGTAGGGACGAAAGTCAAGAGGTATTTATTGAGAAGTTACAAGTTGGACACGCTTAATCATACTACTGGACAAAATGGCCATAGAGCAGTCTAGCCACAAAGACACCAAGGCTCAA
>CAYQKY010000054.1:0-43164 GCA_964418125.1 uncultured Phaeodactylibacter sp. | reverse complement strand
TTGCTCCCGGGCTACACGCCGGAAGCGGCACACCTGTAGTTGCTCGGACGCTTACCGCAAATACACCCGCAACATCTCAATATTCTCCCATCCCCCCAGGTCGGCGATCGTCTTGAGGCTGGCGCCCTCCAGATACAAGTTCGTCGCCGCACTCCGCCTTGCCGTATGCGTCGTCACCAACTGGCTCTTCGGCAATGTCCGGTCCCCTTCGGAGACGACCTCGTTGATGCCCGCCAGGGCGCAGATCTTTTTCAGTTCTCGGTTTGCCTGCTGGTTGCTGGAGTAGTTCATGCGGTAGTCGTATTTCTCCAGAATGTCCAGCGCCTTTTTGGAGGCAGGGAGGATCGCCTCCTGGCCCGTCTTGACGCTCTTGTACTGGAGGAACGACTGCCCATCCTTGATAAAGATGTTCTCCCGTTTCAGGTTGGTCACATCCGAGAAGCGCTGGACGAAGTAGTAGGCCAGGAGGAAGCGGTCCAGCTCCACCTCCAGGACGGGTTGGCGGGACAAGTCCAGGGCCTCCAGGAGTTCGATCTCTTCGCGGGTCAGGAAGATCTTCTGGCTTTTGGTGGCCTTTTGCGCTTTGAAGTTCCGGTAGGCGTCGTTGTGGTGCAGCTTTTGCTTCTGGGCGGTCGCCATCACCCTTTTCAGGTTTTTCATGTGTTTGCCGATTCCGGGGAGGCGGCAGCCGGCGTGGTCGCGGAGAAAGGAGGAGAAGGAACGCTCGAACTCGCTGGTGATGTCTTTAAAGAAGAGTTGTTCCCCGGTGAGCTCCTCGTATTCCGACAGGCGTTTCAGCGTCGCGCGGTAGTTTTTGAGGGTACCCTCCCGCAGGCCCAGCAGGCCCTTTTCGCCGTCGGCGATGAAGTTGGACAGAAAGGGAAGCAGGGCGTGCTTCTCCGAGGCGCCGTTCGCGATGAAGTTGGCGAAAGTGCCGCCGGCGAGGAAGTGCTCCTCCACCTGGTTGCGCAGCACCCGGATTTTGGCATTATACGCTTTCGCCAGCGGGTGGGTGTCTTTCACGTAGCCCGTTTTGGCGTTCCAGTCCTGCTCCAGGACTTTCAGGCCGGTGGAGTAGTATTTTACCTTGCCCTGAAAGTAAACGTAGATCTTGATGTCGCGGGTGCCGTCCTGGCGGGCTACCTTCCAGAGAATATTTTTAAAATTCATAAGCCTGTCTCCATCTTTAAAATCCGTTAAAGAAATCAGGCTAAAAATAAGCAAAAATGGGAAAATATAGTCAAAAAAGTTACGGCGGGGAAATGAGCTGGAGTCCAATAAAAACGCCCTGAACGTTGAAATTCAGGGCGTTAGTGTAAATTTTTTGCGTAAAAGCTGTGGTCCCACTTGGGCTCGAACCAAGGACCCCCTGATTATGAGTCAGGTGCTCTAACCAGCTGAGCTATGGGACCATAAAAACATCAGATCGGCTTCGCTTTCGAAGCGCTTGCAAAGTTACGCAATAAACCGGCTAAATCCAAGAAGAGTTCCCGGTTGAAAAGCATTCTGTTCCTCGCTGCTGGAATAGGCGTCGGCGGGGCTCCCGGCCAGCTTCGGTTCGCAGCCGAAGGGTGTAAAAAAAACAAGCCCCACGCATCATACTAAGTACTTTAATAGGAGTGCAGTGGGGCTTGAATTGGCCTGGTAAGCCTTATTTCAGGTCAAACCGGTCTGCATTCATCACCTTCACCCAGGCTTTCACAAAATCATGGACAAACTTTTCTTTGTTGTCATCTTGTGCATATACCTCGACGTAAGCGCGAAGGATGGAGTTTGAGCCGAATACCAGGTCGATACGAGTGGCCGTCCACTTCAGCGCATTCGATTTGCGGTCACGGATCTCGTAGAGGTTGTTGTCTGATGGCTTCCAGACATTGCCCATATCGGTCAGGTTGACGAAAAAGTCGTTGGTCAGGGCGCCTTCGTCGTCGGTAAATACACCGTGCTTGGTTCCGCCATGGTTGGTTCCCAGGACTCTCATACCTCCGACAAGCACCGTCATCTCTGGTGCGGTGAGCCCCATAAGCTGGGTGCGGTCAAGCATGAGCTCTTCCGGGCTAACTACATAGTCCTTTTTCAGCCAGTTGCGGTAGCCGTCAGCCAAGGGTTCCAGCGGTGCAAACGAATCGGCATCGGTCATTTCCTGGGTAGCGTCGCCCCGCCCGGGTGCGAAGGGCACCGTGATGTCATAACCTGCAGCTTTGGCGGCCTGCTCGATACCTACGTTTCCGGCAAGCACAATGGTGTCGGCTACGCTGATACCGAATTCGGCGGCGATAGGTTCCAATACCGACAAGACGCGGGCCAAACGCTTTGGTTCGTTTCCTTCCCAGCCTTTCTGAGGCGCCAGGCGGATGCGCGCGCCATTGGCTCCTCCCCGGAAGTCAGAACCACGGAAGGTGCGGGCACTGTCCCATGCCGTAGCTACCATGTCAGAAACAGAAAGGCCGGTTGAGGCGATCTTCTGCTTCACGGCATCTACATCATAATCCGATTTTCCTGCCGGAACGGGATCCTGCCAGATCAGGTCTTCTTTCGGTATATCCGGGCCAAACCAGCGTGCTTTGGGCCCCATGTCACGGTGGGTCAGTTTGAACCATGCGCGGGCGAAGGCATCCGAAAAGGCGTCAAAGTCATTCATGAACTTCAAAGAGATCTCCCTGTAAACAGGGTCCATTTTCATGGCCATGTCGGCATCCGTCATCATGGGATTGTGCCGGATTGAAGGATCCTCCACATCTACCGGTTTTTCTTCTTCTTTGATGCTTACCGGCTCCCATTGCCAGGCGCCTGCCGGGCTTTTACGCAACTCCCATTCGTGGTTGAACAACATTTCGAAGTAGCCATTATCCCACTTGGTCGGATGGGTCGTCCAGGCGCCTTCCAGCCCGCTGGTAACGGTATAACGGCCCACACCTGTCTTGTGCGGGTTGGCCCAGCCAAAACCTTGTGCCTCTACCGGCGCAGATTCAGGATCCGGGCCCAGTTGGCTGGCATCGCCATTTCCATGGGTTTTGCCCACGGTGTGCCCGCCGGCGGTCAGCGCGACCGTCTCTTCGTCGTTCATCGCCATACGCTTGAAGGTTTCCCGAACCTGGGCGGCTGTTTTCAGGGGGTCGGGCTTTCCATTAACCCCTTCCGGGTTAACGTAGATCAGGCCCATCTGCACGGCTGCCAGCGGGTTTTCCATAGTCGATGCGTCATCCACATTTTCATAACGCTCGTCACTTGGCGCCAGCCATTCTTTTTCCGCTCCCCAGTAAACGTCCTTCTCCGGGTGCCAGATGTCTTCACGCCCGAAGGCAAATCCGTACGTTTTCAGGCCCATGCTTTCGTAGGCAATGTTTCCCGCCAGGATGATCAGGTCGGCCCAGCTGACCTTGTTGCCATACTTTTTCTTGACCGGCCACAGCAGGCGCCTTGCCTTATCCAGGCTGACGTTGTCGGGCCATGAGTTCAGCGGAGCAAAACGCTGGTTGCCGGTGCCGCCGCCGCCGCGGCCGTCGGAGATCCTGTACGAACCGGCAGCATGCCAGGCCATACGGATCATCAGCCCGCCGTAATGCCCCCAGTCGGCGGGCCACCACTCCTGGCTGTCGGTCATCAGTCCGTGCAGATCCTTCTTCAAAGCCTCGACGTCCAGCTTTTTCAGCTCTTCGTGGTAGTCAAAATCTTCACCCAGTGGATTGGTTTTTGTGTCGTGCTGGTGCAAAATGTCCAGGTTAAGTGCATTGGGCCACCACTTCGTGACGGAAGTGGCAGTGGAGGTATTCCCCCCATGCATTACCGGGCATTTCCCATTACCGTTCTTCGAGTTATTCATAATATCTAATTTTTGAATTTTCCGGTTATCTGAAGCTGAATGTTTTGAATCTTAAAATTCTTTATCCCTTTTTTTTCGAAGTAATCACTAATAAGTGCATCTAGTGTTTCGTCTTCATAATCTTCGATTCTGTCTGTTTCCTCGCAATAAAGATGATGATGGCTCGATTGTAATGGGTCATAACGCATGATGCCACTTTCAGTTTTCACCTTTTTTAGCAAGTTGTTTTCAACAAAGGAATCCAAAACTTTGTATACGGTTCCTACTGAAATATTCGGATGCTTTTTTTTGATGTATTCTATGACATTCTCGGCTGTAGGATGATTATTCAAATCAATTATTGCGCCCAGAATTGCAATCCTTTGGGGCGTAACTCTTAATCCTTTTTCTGAAAGTTTATCGGCAATTTCTTTCTTGTTCATCATCGATTGTTACATGAGAATGATTATCTTTTAAGATTGTTGCGAATGTAACGATTCCTGTTGAAAGATAATAATTGAGGCGTAAAAAACTTTCCATCTCAGGTGCTGCCACCAAAAAAGCCCGGCTACCTCTCGGTAACCGGGCTTTTTCCCCTGCCTCCCCCGACAACAGAGCGACGGATAGCAATTACTTGCTTACAACCACGCGTTTTGCCGCTGTTTTCTCTCCGGCAGCCAGGCGTACCAGATAGAGGCCGTTGGTATAGCGGTTCTCATCCAGCATCAACTGTACCTGGGCCTGGCCTGCTTCCAGCGAGGTTGTCCAAACCCGGCGGCCCAGCTTGTCGTAGATGTCCAGTTGAGCGCCGGTTTCCAGCCCATCCACCCGGATATTCAGTTCATGTGTCGCAGGGTTGGGGAATACCTCGAGCCGGAGGCCGGCAGCAATGTCCCCGGTAGAAAGGCCAGGAGCCGGGCGTAAGTTGCCGAAAGCCCCGCACTGCACAGTGCCGGCATTGATGGCGGCGATCAGCGCTTCCATCTGAGCGATAAGGTAATCGGCGTCCTCGGGGGAGATACTATTACCACTTTGATATTGTACATAGCTGATCAGGTAATTCAGCGAGCTGATGGCTGCACTGGCGCTTCCTCTTGCGCAGTACCTGTCTACTATCAGGGCCAACCTGCCGTTCAGTGCCATTTCCATTCCCGGGTCGAGGTTCAACCCGTCGATGTGATCCGACAGGCCGGTGATCACTTCATCGATATAAACCAAGGGGTCGCAGGCATCGCCAATGCCATCCATATCCAGATCGTACTGATCGGGGTTGGCGTCGGCGGGGCAGTTGTCCGCATCGCCGCAGATGCCGTCGCCGTCGAGGTCGTTATCGGGGTCGAAGGGGCAGGGGTCGCCGGCGTCGCAGAGGTTGTCGTTGTCGGCATCGGGGCAGGCGACAACTTTCACGCAGTTGGAAAACTCCGAAGTGTTCAGGAAGCCATCGGTTGCAGTGGCAATGACTTTGAGGCCCGGCGTAAAGGCTCCGCTAAGCGTCCAGTTGCCATTGGCGCCCGCAGCAGCAATGCCCAGGAAGTTTTTACCCTGGCAGGAAAAATTGGGGCATAAAGCATCATCATGAGCAAAAACTTCGACGATATCTCCCGGGTTGGACGTCCCGGAAATCTCCGCTTCGAGCGCCGATGAGATGATGGGATAGTTGTAGGTGATCTCCCAGTCCTTTATCCCGATGGTGTTGCAATAGAACTGGTTCCTGGTGATATGTACCGTGGAAATACCGTGCTCTCTGGAGAGGCCGTAGAAATTGAAAGCGATCCGGTTGGAAAAATCCTCGTTGATGCCGCCCACCTGGATAAATTCATTATCACCAAAAATGTATATGCCGGTAGACGACCCGAAGTCCTCCGTACCATTGGGCCCGGTCCCGATGTCATTTCCCTGTATCTGAATGTTATCAGAGGGCGGGGGATTCAGGAGAGTGGAATTTCTAACCATGAGATTGATCTGGGCATTGCCACTGATGACATTGCCCTCTCCCTGCGCCCGCGACCCGCCGATCAGGATGTCGTTGCCAAAAAGGTTGAGCCCCCGATTGGGGTTGTCATTGCCCATGGTATTGGCCTCGGTGATGCCGATCCGGTTATTCTGAATGACGCCGTTGGCGCCGTTGGAGATGTACACATTTTCACCGTTCTGGAATACCACGCCATTATTGTAAATGCTGTTGGGCTTTCCCGGAGCCCCGATGGTAAAGCTGGAGCAGCCGAACAACCCCAGGCCGCGGGCCCTTCCGTTACGGAGTACCATTCCGTACAATTCGAAGCCCTCTGTTCCTTCTACTTCGATCACTCCATCGCCTGAATTAGTTGCCCCTTCCACGATGATATCGCCCAGGGCATAACCATTCAGCGTGGCGTCGATAATCGTGAAGTTGTCAGAAATGGCGGGCAGGCCGCTGGCCAGGCTGATGAGGTGCGGCCCGGCGCCGGGAATGTCAAAGCTGATGACATCCGGGCCGGCGTTGCTGTTCGCGCACTGTATGGCTTCCCGCAACGAGCCGGGGCCGCTGTCGCTGGTGTTGGTGACGACCGTGGCGCAGGGGCAGGGTTCACACAATACTCCACCGCAATCGACATCCGTTTCGTCTCCGTTTTGAATGCCGTCGGAGCAGGTCTGGCAGGACCCGTCGTCCGAGGCAGCTTCCTCGTCGTGGTTGTGCGCAAAGGGGTCGGTACAGCCCAGGGTGAGCGCATAGGTTTCTGTGTTGTTGGCCTCGTCGCACTCCGCCAGCTCATCCGCAACATCCAGTTGGCCGACGAGATAGGGGTAAGCATTCTGGTTGAGGTTGACGAGGATATTGATAATGTACGACTCGCCCGTAGCCAGCACCGGCGCCGTATTGTCGAGGGTTACCTGAGCGGCATAGTCGGTGGTGGGATTGCCGTCGGGTGAGAAAGAGAAGTGGAGGCCGATGCCCGGCAGGCTGGCCGGCTGGGCGCCAATGTTGGTGATCCGGGCAAAGAGTTCTCCCCGGAAGTAGTTCAGGGTCTCGAAGGCCAGGTCGGTGCAGGGAGGAAGTTGCACCGTTGAGCAGGTAGAGAAATTGGAAGTACTGCCCGCCGTATTGGTTGCCGTAGCCGTTATCGATTGCCCGAGGGCGAATGATCCGGCAAGGGACCAGTTGCCGTTCACATCGGCGGTTGCGGTTCCCAGGTAGTCCTTGCCCTGACAGGGGGCGCCGGCGCAATCGTTATCGATGTGGTAGAAAACTTCTACTACATCGCCCGCCTCGGCAGTGCCGCTGACTTCTGTTTCGGTGGCGGAAGATATAATGGGGGATGGTTTTCCCTCATTATAGTTACTGATATCGATCCCTGAAGAGGAATTACAGAAAATCTCGTTCTGCGTGAAACGGTTGAAAGAACCGGGGCCGGTCAAGCCAATACCAGGCCGGCCATTATAAGCGATCGTATTCCTTTCAATCAGAGCATGGTTTACGCCCTGCAGGTTGATACCCCGCCAGGAATTGCCCAGGTTGGCGCCCGCCGGGTCCGTACCGATGAAATTACCACGAATGGTAATGTTTTCAACACCGGAACAGCAGGAAAAGATAGCCGTTCTGCTCTGGGTAATGATATTGGGTTTGGCTTCCGACCCGATGGTGATATTTTGTCTGAAATATCCGATCTCGATGGCGTCTCCCGGAGTAAAGTTCCTCAGGTGCAGGCCATATACCTCGGTGAAATTGGCGTACAATTCCAGCCCGTCGTCATCGGACAGGCCTCCATCCACATTGATGCCGTCTATGATAACGTCACCCAGGCTGTATCCCGGCTGGGTGGTACCGTCTATAGTGGTGTAATCATCAAAGATTGAGGGCAGTTTGGTGGCCAGGGTAATGACGAAAGGAGGCGTGCCGCTGATATTGAAGGAAATGAGGTCGCCCCCCGGATTGCTGTTGGCGCAGTTGATCGCCTCCCGCAGGGAGCCGGGGCCGCTGTCATTGGTGTTGGTGACCACCGTTGAGCACCCGCAAGGTTCACACAAGATACCGCCGCAGTCGATGTCGGTTTCATCGCCATTCAGCAAGCCGTCGAAGCAGGTCTCGCAGGAGCCGTCGTTCTCGGTAGCGTCAGGGCCATAATTGTGGGCTGCGGGATCGGTGCAGCCGGGAACAGCCGGGCTGCAATCCGTAGCGATCTGGAATACCGGCCCGTCCGATGTAATGGCGGGGTCATAGGCACTGGAGATGCGGATGAAGAAGTCGCCGACACCATTGGCGCCGCTTACCATCCAGGAATGTACTCCGTCGTTGGGCGTAGTGGAAACGATGGTATAACAGTCGCCGCCTACCCGGCAGTATTCGACCTGCACGGCGGTGATGCTGCCGGCTGCCGACCAGGTGATGATCTCGGAGGCGCCGGTTTGGAGGCATTCGTTGGGGGTGGAGGGGAAGGTGGTGGTGAGGGAGGGGAGTGAACAGGCTTGTTGCACTTCAGCAACAGTATTACAGCCAGCGCCATTATTTGAAACGATCGTGTTTATATCACCAGGCAGGTAATTACATATCGATTGTACTTCGCAGGTTGAGAGTTGCGGGTTATCGAATATCTGAACCGTTCCATTAATGGAGAGAATATTATCGATGCCAGACAGGGTGTTTAAATCGGGGTTTTCCCTAATGAGAAGAGAGGTTACCGATCCAAGGTTTTCCAGTCCGTTTAAATTGAGCATATTTTCATTCTCCCATATAAACAGGTTGCCGCCAATGGCAACCAGTTGCTCAAGGCCGGCCAGGTTTTGCAGGGTGGCGTTTCCTCTCACAGAGACAGACCCACTTACTGAACTGATCCCTCCGATACCATTTAAATTAACCAACGCGTCGTTGTTATAAATGGTGATTGAGGTACAATCGGAAATATTATCTAACCCGGCCAGGCTGGTTAAGGCCGGATTGTTTTGGATGCTTAAAAAGCCCCCGGTTGAAGTAAGGTTTTCAAAATTAATTAAACTTGTCAGTGCGGAATTCAAAGAAAAAGATAAGCCTCCTCCTATCGAACTGATCCCCTGTATGCCCTGTAAATTCAACAAACCCGAATTGTCGTAGATGCTGACAGCCCCTCCAACGGAAACGACATTATCCAGTCCGGTCAAACTGGGAAGGCCAGGATTCTTATTCACCCTTAAATGGCCGGTAATTTGGTTGATCATGGCCAGCCCCGAAATGTCATTGATATCCGACGCATCAAAAGGAAAGGCCGGGTCGCCAATGCTCAACATGCCGTTGATCACGGAGCAATTCGGATAAGCGGCTATGAAGTTATCTACGTCGCCCTGGGTAAGGAATATCACATCTCCCTGAGGGCAGGTAGCCGTCGGGAATGGTTCGGTAGTAAAGCTCTCCTCCGTACAGGACAGTGCATCACCGCCGCCATTGTAGGGCGTTATGACCACAAAGACGGTTGTTTGATAGGGCAATGTGCCTACATCGTAACTCGTCACATTGCCTACATCTACATTATCCAAAATATCTGTTTCGCCTGAGCTTGTCCCCACGGTTAGCTTATAGCCTGTCGCTCCCGGCACGCTTGCCCAGGAAATATCTGAATTTAAGGGGACTCCGATGGCTCCGGGTATCGGATTGGCCAAAGAGGTACAGCCGGGAAGAGATTGCTGCTCTGTTGTGAAACGCTCTTCCATACAGCCGGTAGCTTCCCCTCCGGCGCCATAGGGCGTAATTGTAACATATATAGTGGTATTGTACGGTAGTGTCCCCGGGTTATAGGTAGTTACATTACCGACATTTACGTTACTCAGGATATTTGACCCGCCAGGGGTATCTCCTATTGTCAATCTGTAACCCTGGGCATCGGCAACGGATGCCCAGTTCAGGGAAGCATCTGTTGATACATCTACCGTTCCGTTTGAAGGGCTGGTCAATTGGGCGCAATCTGGAATCGGCGCTTGTTCTGTCATAAAACTCTCCTCACTACATCCAATTGCATCGCCACCTAAGTTAAATGGGGTTATCCTCACAAAAATGGTTGTCTGATATGGAAGGACTCCCGGATCATAGGTGGTGACATTACCTACATTTACATTATTCAGTATATTTCCACTACCTGGATTGGAACCTATGGTCAATTTATAACCGACAGGGTTACCACTGGCAGGCGCCCAGCTCAAAAGTGTATTGGGATTTACTGCTTGTGCCCCATCCATTGGTGTAATTAAAGCGGTACAGGACGGAGGTGTGGGCACGATGGCTTTGCAGGAAGAAAAGATAGACGTACTTTTACCTGCAATTTTTGCGGCCACCGTTAATTTGTCGCCAATATTAACTGAGCCATTGGATGGCACAAAACTCCAATTGCCATTATTATCTGATGTTGTTGACCCTAAATAATATTTCCCCTGGCAAGAAAGGTTAGATGGGCAATCTTGATTGTCAAATTTATAAATATCAATTATAGCTGCATTGCTGGAGGTTCCGGAAATCAAATTAACAAAGGCTGTGGAAATAGAAGGGGTATTGGTACTTCCATTATTTCCATCGATCCCTTGATTATTACAATAAATTGCATTTCCTCTGATAGTGGTTTCAGTGGTTGGGTCTGAATTGCAAATGCACACTCCTATGTCGAAGTTGAATATTTCATTTCCTTCACCCGCTTGCAGCCCGCCGATTATGTTGCCCGATGTCTGGGCAGTAATACCATTTCCTGTACCTGTACCTTCAATGATATTACCCTTAATTTCAACAGGAGGGTTATTAGCTCCCAATCCCCAGAATAAGCCGATTCCGATACCATTGCCGACCAAATGGTTCCCTTTGGCCGGTGCCCCGATCTTGAGAGGTGGTTCACTCCACCAAAAAACATCAATACCAATATTAAAGCCTCTAATGGTCAGTCCATATACGGCAATATCTTTTCCATAAAGGAACAACCCTACACTATGGTTCTCTGTTCCTCCAAAAATTTCAATGCAACCTTGATAATAACCAGGTTGAGTCGTAGCATCAATAGTAATTTGCCCAAAAACAAGCAGCTTATTTAATTCTCCCGGAACAACATTGATAATATAAGGGCCAGCCCCCGGAATGTTGAATGAGACGATATCCGGGCCCGGATTGGCAGCAGCACTATTCAGCGCTTCTCTTAAGGAACCCGGCCCCGAGTCATTGGTGTTTGTAACAACAGTTGAGAGGGTAGTGGAAAAGCTTTCTTCCATGCAGCCAACAGCATCCCCATTTGAATTATAAGGAGTGATCTTGACAAAAATAGTGCTGCCGTAGGGAAGAGAACCCAGATTATAGGCTGTCACATTACCAACATCAATAGTATTGAGAATGTTACCGTTACCCGGAGTTGTTCCCACTGTTAGTTTATATCCGAGAGCCTCCGCTACAGTTTCCCAGGTTAAGGGTTGATCTGTGTCGACCCCCGTGGCGCCATTAGTGGGGGTAACAAGGCTCGTACACCCCGGAGGCGCCACCGACGGGCAGTTCTCCATAATGTCAAAAACCGCGCCCTCGCCATAAATCGTAGCATCGTCAACATCCAGTATCCGGATGAAATGCCGGCCCGGTGTGATGGGGTCGCCATTCGCGTACTGGGTGAAGGTATTGATAATCGTAGAGCTACCCGCCGGCGCATCGAAAACCAGCACCCGGCAAAAAGAGCTGTTGGGGAGCACCTGGCACAACTCTATATCCACAGTATTCCCTATACCATTTCCTCCTCCGCTATACGTCCAGCTGATATCCGTACTGCCACCGATCTCCACACAGCTACCGGCCCCGGCCGGAGAAAGCACACTGATGCCCCCACAAGGGCAATCCTGGTTGCAGGAAAGACAGTTCTCATTGTAATTTGGCCCACTGTCGCAATTTCCGTCCCCGCAATAAGGATCGGCGAAGTTACAGGTATAGGAATTGGAAAAGCTCGTGATGCAGGAAGCGTTGGCTATATCATACAACTCTACACTGACAGTGGCGCCGGAAGCATAGGGGCCAAGGGCGAGGGTTTCACCCGGCGCAGCCGTTTGCACACTCCCCCCATTCACATCCAGCTGATAAGCGCTTTCCGACCCCTCATTTCCAAGGAATACATTGACAAAAAACTGGTTGTTGCCACAATCCGGTGTAACAGATGAATACACCGTAGGCACGCCGTAATATTCGGTTACCGCATCCGTACACTGCGCATCGGCTTCATCCTCGACAATTACATGGGTAAACGACCCGGCCGCAAAAGGCCCGAAGAGATGAGGCCCGGCGCCGGTAATACCTGTCAGGTTATTGACCGGCGGCTCCGTGTAGACCCGGTAAGCGTGCCCTGGAACCGGAGAAAGGGTGACGGCCAATTCGTAATGATCGTTCCCTGTGCAGTATGTTTGGGTGGTGGCGATGAGATCTTCGCAGGGGGTGCAGGGCGGGCAGTTGGCGCCGCCGCAATCGACGCCGGTTTCGTCGCCGTTTTGGATGTTGTCGGAGCAGGTGGGGCAGCCGTTGCTTACTGCTGTTATTGAGGCTGTACAATTATTGAAGGCTCCGGTAATCGTAATATCTACTGATGAAGTGGAATATTCACCTAAAAGATTGAACTGAAGTGGGGTTCCAACTGGGAATAGATTATCATAAGTAAAGTTTGAAGAGCCGTCATTGATGATGTATCTACCTTTGGGAGCATAAAATTCAAGTAATATTTCATAGGTGCCATCTATGTCACAAATAGGAATAGCGCTGCTGATGACCAATTCGTCATTCGAAGTATTACACGCAGGATCATCGGAGCCTTCTAATTGATTTACACCCAAGCTTATTGGGTCTAGCCATGGACGCAACTGGAAGGCATCTGTAGATCCATTTCCCTCCCAGTTGTACGACATTTTTCCATATGCATCCCACAAATTAGAATAGCTACAGGAAGGATCATATGATGATGGTCCAACTCCCAAGCTTAATGTACCAACCACTAATCTGTCTTGATTAAAAAGTGGAGAGCCCGAGGACCCCCCTTCAGTATATCCGAATCCATTCCAAGTTGCTACCCATTCAACCCTCAAATGTCCATCTTGAGCGCTTGAAACTGTAAACGTTTCTGCAGGAGATAAAAAAGTCGATATTTTTTTAACGTCGCCCCTCGGGTGATGAATACCGACGCCCTCGCTTGGGAGTTGATTATCAATATTCCAACCGGCAAAATATGGATTATATACGTCGGGAATACTTGATCTCAGTTTGAGTAATAAAAAATCTCCTTTTGTGTAATCTTGGGTATTCCCACAAGCAGGGGTTTGCCCATTAACAGTAGAAGACCGTGAGACAAAATCCGCTCCACTTATGCTTTGCGTAACAGGATTTGCCGGAATAACATTACATCCTCCAGCATTGTAGTTAAAATAAAACAACCATTGGTCAAAGGTAGTATTCTGGGTACTTCCTGAACATTCACAGTGGCTTGCCGTCAAAATATAGGGTGTTCCATCTTGTCTGGTATTATTTATAAGTGTGCCTGTGCAAACTGAAATTTCCCCGTTAGCTCCAATCCTATTGATTTTCACAACAGACCTGATTTGATCTTCCCAGCCTATTCCTTCTTCACATTCTACAGATGGTATACAAGGATCAGAGGTCCCAAGGTCTGTATCCCCAGTGGAATTAATTATGTTTTCGCTATTTGAATTAAGCCCTTCAGGATAAAAGTAAAACCCAATTCCTTCAATTTCAAGCTCTAGTTCTTCACCTGAGGCTTCATATCCATTGTACTCAAGAATAATCTCATCCCCAAAAATTTCAGCAGATACAAATTTTCTCCTCGACGGATTGTTGTGTGAGGTCAATGCACCTATCAATTGTTTTTGATCCGGGCTGTAAATGAACAACTTTCCTCCCTCAGGTAAGGCAAACTTTCTGTAATATAAGCCTAGCGATTTTGCGCCTTCAACTTTCAACCTCAAGCGCCAAATTTTTCCGCTTCTGCCACGTTCTTCCCAGGTTCCGGAATTGGCCGTATTTATTTCGACAGGGATTATTTTTCCAACTACATCTTTCCCTCCAGGTAATTCAGAGCGTTCAGGTGGTTTGATATCCTGAATTTCGAAAGTAGAGCCCACTTGCTCTGATGTGAAACTTAAGGGCACCCCTCCCTCACTGGCCTGCCCCCAAACAACAGATACCGACAATAGTACAAAAGCAAAACATAGTCCATAAACCTTCTTCATGACCAGCATTTGTGATGAACCAGAGAAATTCTTTTTAAACGAAAAGCCACTTTAGGAACAGGCAAGCCCAGCCCAAAGCAGCATGCAACTCCACAGCGGAAAAAGCCCTCACAGGGCAAACAACATTAGTCTTCGGGATCAATAAGTGCTTGTTTGGAGGTGGTGCTTTGGAAGCGAAAATGTCAGGTTTTGGATTCTCACGAAGGTATTTTTGAGCTTCATAGCAGCGCTATGGGGCGAAAAAATGGCAAAGTGAGGTTCCAAAGAATGGCATTTACAGCCAAAATGACTACCTCCAAACATGCTCTAAGGCAAGCAAATAGGAATACTTCCCATAAAAAAAAGCAAAATCCCCGGAGCGCCAGCCCTCATTCGGAACCAATGTGCCCTGAGTTGGAACGAAGCCCGGTTCCACAGCCATGAAAACCCGGAACCGTACTTTTTTCCGGAAGAAAAGGCCGGGGAAAAGGCCGGATCTGCCTTTCGAAGAGGCGGTAATGCCTGCAACCCGGCACGCGGAAAAGCAGTATTGGAAGATTTCTCTTATTTTTAGATCAAAACCCCAAACGAAGCATGACACTTTTCCGCCACCTGGCTACCCTCTTCATTGTTTGGGCATTTTTATCTCCTTTCCCCCTCTCCGCCCAGTACCACCTCACCCGAACCTATACGGTGCAGGACGGCCTGCCCTTTACCGAAGTGAGCGCCTGCCTGATCAGCAAAGAAGGATACCTCTACCTGGCCACCAATACCGGCCACCGGCTGATCTTTGACGGCTTTTCTTTCCACGAATTCAGTCAAGGGGAGGCCGTCCGCGATTTTTCGGCCTCTCAGAAGCTCTTTGAAGACCAGTATGGAGTGTGGATGATAGTCGGAGAAAGCCTTTACCGGTATCAGGGGTATGAAGAGGCAAGGATCAAGGCGCCGCCAATAAAGAACCTCTTCCTGGATGAAAACGCCGGCCGGCTGATCCTGATCGATCCGGAGAATCGTTTTCTTGCTTTTAATCCGGATAGCCGGCATTTCGAACCTGCACCCGATATGGCGGGCGGAAGAGCTGCTTTTGATCAAAGCTTCCAGTACAACCTAATCACCAAATTTGGAAAGCACTGGGAAATTGTAGTAAAACCGGGAAGTTTACAACGGTTCATCTACGAATCGGGTGCAGGTTTTAAAGGAAGAAAGGAATTGTATTTCCCGAAAGAGGCGTCGTATGCATACCCGCTTAGCAAGGAGGCCCTTCTGGCCAACCTGTTTCAGGATATCGACAATTCCGTTGTGGTAAAAACCTATGTTTACCGGGCCGGGCAGGCAACTCTACTGGAAGGCAGGGATTGGATGGGCAGGCGGCGCCAGTTTGTCAACTACCGCTTCAGTGCTTTCAGAGATAGGGTTTTTTTGCATGGGCGCCCGCCCCCCGAACTCGCTTTGTCCAGCGACGATATGGAGATCTGGGAAGTTACGCCTTCCGGCGAGGCCGTTTTCCACGCCCGCTTCCACTTGTCCGCTGACCTGAATACAATGCGGATACAAATGGACGCCGCCGGCAACTTCTGGCTGCCTTCCCAGGCCGGCCTGGTGAAAGTTTTCCCCGCCTTCCTGGGCTGCTTCGAAAGCAACCCCAATATGGCGGGCGGCCTGCACACCATCAATGAGGATCCGATGGGCGATATCTGGTTCGGGTTCTACCGGCATGGGTTCTCCAAGTTCGATGGCGACAGGATCGTTCGGGTTCCCCAATCCCCCTTTACCCAGATAATGCCCGGTACCTGGAGGGACGAAGAAGGGTTTATGTATTTTTTCAACGAGGTAAATTACGGTTTCTTCAAAACCAACGGGCGGGAATGGAAAAGTTTTACCAGGGAGGAACGCCTGACCGGCGGTTATTTCCTCCCCCTGGCGAATGGAAAGCGACTGGCCATGGGACTCTACAGTCGTGCCGGGCTCGGCCTGATGGACTACCCCTTTGAGCCGGGAAACCCCATTCAGCTGGCCGATTCACGCCGGGGAATGGGCTTGGTAAACATCCAAACCATTTCTGAAGACCGGCGGCAGCGCCTCTGGCTCGGCAAAATGGGGCAGGGTGTCAGCCTTTACGACCCCGGGGCCGACACGGCCGTCACCTGGGAAATACAGGATAGAGGGGGCATCGAAGCCATCAGTTCCCTGATCGATTCCCGGGGAAACCTCTGGCTGGGCACCAGCATTGGGATGGCCTTTCTACCCAACCCGGAAAGTTTTGATTACCTGTATCAGGACATCAACGATCACGCCCGGCGCCTGGCCCTTCCCGAAACCGGCGGAGGCATCGTTACATTCCTGAAGGAATACCGCGGCTTTCTCTTTTTTGGTGACAACAGAGGTTTCGGGCTTTTACACCTGGATACCTACTATGCAAACCCGGAGGGCCTCAGAGTACACTATTTCAATACCACCAACTACCTGCCCGGCGGCTCCTCCGAGCAGAACGCCATACTGGTGGACACAAAGGGCAACATCTGGGTGGGCAACGACCAGGGCGCTATCCGCCTCGGCCTCGATCGCCTGGCGCTGGATACCAGTACTATTCACCTGGATACGCTCTACTTCCTCCATGGGAGGAACGAACGGTCCGAAGCGGCCGATGGCCGGCTGGAGCTGCCCCGCGGCCAGCGCAACCTGGCCTTCCACTGGCGTTCCACCTTCGACAAACAGCTCACCCCTAACCGCTGGCTCAGCTACCGCCTCATCCTGGCCAGCGGCGACACCCTGCAACAAAGCGATTACCTGCTGGAACAAACTACCAGCCTGGGCTACATCCCTCCCGGCGAGCACCGGTTGGAGTTTACCCTTTTTAAGGACAACCAGGTGCAGGAGCAGCGGGTTGTCCGCCTGGCCATCCCCAAAAACCTGGAAGATTCCTGGTGGTTCTGGGCCCTTATCAGCGGCTTCGTGCTGCTGGCCGCCGGCAGCATCCTCTGGCTGGTTTACACCAAAAAGCGGCAGCAACAACGCTTTGAGCTGGCCGCTGAAAGGCTCCGCCGGGAGAAGGAGGAACTGCAGGTACAGGCCATCACCAGTTCGCTCAACCCGCATTTTCTGAACAACACTGCACTGGGTGCAGGCCAAAGTGCGTAAGGATGCCGTCGCCAGCACCGTCATTGACCGGCTGGCCCAGAATATCCGGCTGGTCTTTCAGCGAAGCCGGAACGGGGAAGCTTTCCACAGCCTGATGGAAGAAATGGCCCTGGTGAAAAATTACCTCTCCATTCAGGAAAGGCGGTTCGACGGGCGCTACCAGTTCATACTGCCCACCGAAGAAGAACTGATGTTGTACCGGCATATTATGGTGCCGATGATGCAGATCCTGATCCACGCCGAAAACGCAGTGGAATGGGGCCTGCGCAACCGTAAGGGCAGTTCCTTCCTGCGCATTGCCTTTGAGGATGAAGGCCCGTACCTGAAAGTGGCCATCGAAGATGACGGCATCGGGTATTCCAATGCTGTTGAACGGAACATCCGCGGCTCCCGGCAGGGCACCCGGATGCTGAACGCCCTGCATGATATATTTAACCCCCGAAACGTGAGAAATATCATCAGCGACATTGAAGACAATATCTACCTTGACCCGGAGTCCGGGCTGCAGTTCGGCACCCGCATCAACATTCTGATACCCAAACAATACAATTATGAACTTGAAACCCATAGAAGTACTCGTGGTGGAAGATGAACCCCAGGTGTTAAGAGAGCTGGCCCGGGGGCTGGAAGAAGACCCGATGATCAAGGTTTGCGGGGAAGCCGAAGATGTAGATACCGCCTATGACCTGGTGGCCTGTACTCAGCCCGACGCCATTTTCCTGGACATCAAACTGGTCGCCGGCGATGGTTTCGACCTGTTGCGGCGGCTGAGGGCCGACAACCGGAAGATCCCCCCCGTCATACTGAATACCGGATACGAGCGGTTCGAATATGCGCAAACCGCTTTCAATGAGTTTCACGACGTGGTCATCCACATCCTGCAGAAGCCTTTCTTTGAAAACTGGGAGGGCAAACGCCAGGAATGCCTCGACGCCATCATCGCCCGTAAGGAAGACCGGGATGAAACCAAGCTGCTGGCCGCCCTGGGCATCTTCTCTATCCGCAATAAAAACCAGACCTTCTTCGTCACCTTCGACGAGGTGCAATTCCTGGAAGTGGGCGGCAGCGGCACCGTCTTCGTCGTCACCCGCGATGGCCGTGAACTCCACCTGAACCGGACCATGGCCAGCCTGCTCCAGGAACTGCCGCCCTACATCCTGCAGATCAGCCGCTACAATGCCGTGAATATCCAGTGTATTTCCCACATCGACCACGAAACCCACCAGCTGTTCCTGAAAGGCCAGGAAAGGGCGCTGGCTATCGGGGAGGGCTTCTATTCCAACCTGCTGGAGTTGTTAAAGTAGATGACGGAGCAGGAATGGCTACAGCGCATCAGGGTGGAGTAGCAAAGGGCCCCCTTCCAGAGCTATCCGCGAAAAACCGCCGCATCCGCGTTTATCCGTGTTCCATCTCTCCTGCAAAATCGGCGTTCTAACCCTTATTCAAATGCACGTCCATTTGCGGATAGGGGATGCCGATATCATTCCGGTCGAACTCTTTCTTTATCTGCTCCATAAAGTGGCGGTAGGCAGGCCAGAAGTTCTCATTACTGGCCAAAAAGCGCACGGCGAAGTTGACGGAACTGTCTGCCAGTTCATTTACGAAAATGTCGTAACCCATATCCAACTCGACATTGGGCGTACCCTTCAGAACCTCTTCGATGGTTGCCTTGGCCTTGTCAATATCATCATCGTAGCCGATGCCTACCGTGATGTTGTGCCGGCGGTAACCTTCCGCGGTGTAGTTCTGAATGGGGCCGCTGGTGACCTGGCCGTTGGGGATGATGACCAGGCTGTTGTCCAGCAGTTGAAGGACGGTGTGGAAGATCTGTATCTCCTTAACCGTACCGGCGCGCCCCTGAGCTTCAATGAAATCTCCTACCTTGTAGAATTTAAAGATCAGGATGAGCACACCGCTGGCGAAGTTGGCCAGGTTGCCCTGCAGGGCCAGGCCCACGGCAAAGGCCAGGGCACTGAAAATGGCAATGAAGGAAGTCACTTCCATGCCAAACATGCCGGCTACGCTAAGCAGCAGCAGTACCTTAAGGCCAATGTTCACAATGGAGGCCAGAAACTGGCGCAGGGATATTTCAATTTCCCTTTGTTCCATGGCCCGCTTTACCATGCGGGTGACCCAACCAATGACCCAGAAACCGATGATAAGGGTCAGGATGGCGCCAATAACGTCGAGGGCATACTGGGCCAGAAAGCCTTGTACTTGTTCTAAGATTGCATTAAGATCCATAAGTATTTTTGTTGGTTTTGTTCTGCAGGTTATTCCACTTGCGGGAGCGGTAGCAGTGGAACTTACTTATTTATAAAAGGCGGGAGCCGTATTATGTTCAACAAAGAGGGGCGAAATTGTGCTTCCCGATGGCAGAAAGCAGCAGCTTTTTTATTGAGGAAGGAGGGCTGTGTTGCCCGGAATACCCGGGGCAGGGCCATTCGCGAACCAGGCACTGCCACCCGGAAAGCTGGTTCGCGAATGATCCTGTAAAATTCAATTCAGCTTGTCCAGGTGTACATCCATCTGCGGGAAAGGGATGCTTATGCCCACCTTGTCAAACTCTTTTTTCACATTTTCGTGCATGTAGAAAAGGGTGTCCCAGTAGTGCTCGCTTTTGCAGAAGGGGCGGCTGGCCAGGTTGACCGAACTGTCCCCCCAGGAGGCCACGACCACGGCCTGGGCCGGTTCGTCCATTATCCAGGGGCATTCTTTGCCGACCTTGAGGATAGCCTCGCGGGCCTTGTCGATGCTATCGCCGTAGGCGATGCCGAAGGTGAGCTCTACCCCGATAATGCCCTGCCCCGAAATGTTGGTGATCACATTGCCGGTGACCACTCCGTTGGGCACAAAGATGCGCTTGTTATCCAGCGTCTGAAGCACCGTGTTGAACACCTGTATGGCTTCAACCGTTCCCGTATTCCCACCGCCGATGGACACCAGGTCGCCCACCTTGTAGGGTTTGAAAACCAGCAACAGCACGCCGCTGGCAAAATGGCCGAGGCTCCCCTGAAGGGCCAGGCCGACGGCGAAGGCCAGTGCACTGAAGATGGCAATGAAAGAAGTGGTTTCAATGCCGAACATGCTGGCTACACTCAGAAGCAGCAGGATCTTGAGGCCGACACTGACCAGCGACCCCAGGAAGGGGCGGATGGTTGCGTCAAAACCCCGCTTTTCCATGGTATTATTTACCACTCTCGTCACCCATCCAATGACCCAGAAACCGATGATCAGGGTCAGGATCGCCCCGATGATCTTAAAACCATAGGCAATAATAAAGGATTGCACTTGTTCGAGAATAACAACAAAATCCATGATTGCTTGTGTTTTGTTTTGATGATTATTTGAAGGATTTTCTATTTTGACCGGAAAAATCGGAAAAAGGCACATTTAAAAAAACCAAACATCAAAATTTCATAAATAAATGAGCGATTGGGTGTCAAAAGAGGACGCACTGGCAAAGATGCAACGGTACTGTGCCTATCAGGACCGCTGCCACCAGGAGGTGCGCAGCAAGCTGCTGGACATGGGCGTGTATGGCGACTGGCTCGAGGAGATCATGGTGCAGCTCATCGAGGAAAACTTCCTCAATGAGGAACGCTTCGCCCGGTCTTTCGCCCGCGGCAGGTTCCGTATCAAACAGTGGGGGCGCAACCGTATCCGGCAGGAACTGAAAAAACGCAATATTTCCGATTACTGCATCCGGAAGGCTATGGAGGAGATCGAAGAGGAGGAGTATCGTACGGTGCTCAAGGCCCTGCTGTCGAAAAAGGCCGGCAGCCTGAAAGAGGACGACCCTTATAAGCGGAAGAACAAACTGGCCCGCTATGCCCTCAGCCGCGGGTTTGAATCCGAACTGGCCTGGCAGGCCATAGACAGCCTGTGGTGAAATGTTTTCCCTAAGACAGAACCCCTGCCTGAAGCCTTCTGGTTTTGATCCTTTAATGAAAATACTGTAAATTGCAGGAATTACAGTATCCCCCCCTGTTAACGCCCCGTATCAGAAAACTGACTTTTATCATTTTTAGGTTTGTCCGAACAGTACATGCCGGGTTATATTTAAGTTGCCCATTTTATTTTTAAAAAAAAAGGAAGTGTTATGGCTAGAAAAAAACTCACAATGGACCAGTTTGAGCGCGTCAAACTGGATAAGCAGGCCCAGAAGAAAGTAAAAGGAGGCTATAAGTACGGCCCCTCCGGCGCCGGCTATGTCGGTTCCTATATTTGGGAAAGCATCGACATCCGGGGCAGCCAGAACGGAGGCAGAAATGACAACAACAAGAACCCCAGGGGGCGTTAAGCTTTCTGGAACTGCCGACGGAACTCCTCCTGGATGATCTCCGGGAATTTCCTCCCTTCGATCTTACTTTCGAACCAGGCCACTACGGCATTCGTATATAACCTGGGCGTACCCGCTTGCTGGGAGAGGCCTTCAAATTGCTCTTTGAAGCGTTTGAAATCCTCTTTCAGCATTTTCTTTGAGGGAGCCTCCACCAGTTTTTTGATGAGGCTGATCGTCTTGCGCTCCAAATCATCCAGCTCGTTCCTCTTTTTGAGGAACCGGTAAGTCGAACGGATCAGCGATTCCAGCAGTTCGAAATTTCCCAATTCGTAATGCACCATCAGGTTGAGAATGCGGGAAAGGCTCTGCAGGTCCTGCCGCTCAACGGTGCTGGGCAGGCTCAGCCATTGATTGAGGAAATCCAGGGCGCGGCTGTACTCACCGGCGCCGAAGGTAATGTAAAAGTAAATGTAATAAAAGGTGTGGCTCTCGAACAGGCTTTGCTCGAAGCGCCTGCGCTCTTTCAGGTGCCGGCCGAGAATGCGGGCGCCCTCTTCGAAAGCGCCCTTGAGCATGCATAGGGATAATTTTGCCTGATAGTATTGCCGATGGACCTTCAGCTCGTCGTCCAGGCTTCTGGGGGTGACGCGGTAGAGCTTTTCCAGGTTATCTTCCATCTCCTCCAGGAGCCCCATTTCACCGCAACTGCGTATGAGGTTGCTCAGCGCGGAGATGTATTCCGAAACATCCTCCTGCAGCATGTGGGGCTCCGATTCCATCAGTGCAATGAGCTCCTGGTTTTTTCGATAAAACCCTTTCTGGTCGGAGGCGGCAAAATAGTAAAGAGAATAGATGCGGTGATAGATAACCCGGGCGGTATGTGAACTGGCCTGCGAATAGTCCTGAAGTAAAGGAGACTTCATTACCTCACTTAACATCTGCTTCTGCTCTTCCCTTCGGATAACCGTGTGCTTCCGTATACTGACCAGCATGGTGAAGAAGATATTACGATATTCAGAGATCACGCGCAGCTGGCCCAGCACCTGTTTCTCTTTCCCGGCAATCCTGTCCAGTTCCTTATCGAGAAAATCTATGTCCGCCTCGGCATAAGCGATCTTTTTTTCCCATTCCAACGCCTCCAGAACTGCATTGAACTGCTCGTACCGGTAGGCCAGTTTCCTGGCTTTTGCCAGGTGGTCTTTGCAGTCATCGAACAATGAACGGCGGAACAATACACGCACCCCCTGAAGCATGTTCTTGAGGCGATGCCCCACTGAGGATTTTTCGTCATACGACTGCAGGCTTTTCAAAAGCAGTTCGTACAGATAAGCCTTCAACTCCGAATATTTCCGGCTTTGCACCGGCTCGCCTCCATAAACTATGGCCATCAGTGCCTCATCGTCGAATGCTTCCTGTGCGTCTATGGCGTCAAACAGTTGCAGATACTTGTTGTCTTTGTTGCCCTGCCCGTTCACAAATATCTTGAAGTACCGCTTTTCCGAGCCGGAGAGTGATTTGACCAGGTTGAACAGCTTATTTGAAGGTGTCTTTGGCATAGTCTGATTGGCCTATCCGTTTACAAAACTTACCATACAGCCGGGAAGCTGCCTGGAATCACCACAATATACAAAATTCTGAAACCTGACAAATAAACTGCAATTGGATTGTTGCAACAGATAAATACACCTAATATTATACCAGGAATAACTCCAACATTAAAACAATTACTGGCTATGAAAATGATTACATTCCCTAATGACACCGCCCCGCTGCGGCCCCTGCACACCGGAAGGAGGCCGAATGCACACCTCGGCCGCAAGGTAGCCCTCCCGACTATTGAGGGGTATATCTTCAAAAAAGTGGAAGAGATCGTTATGCTGGAGGCGGAAGGCAACTACACGTCCCTGCAGTTTGCCGACGGCTCTCAGGTCCTTGTTTGCAAAACACTGCGTTATACCGAGGAGATGCTGGCCGGCCATCCGCAGTTCTTCCGCATCCACCGATCCTATACCATCAACCTGGACCACCTCGATAAGTACATCCGCGGAAAAGGAGGCTACGTCGTCATGGAAAACGGCAAAAACGTAAGCGTGTCCAACAGCAGAAAGCCGCATTTTCTGAAAGCTCTGGAGTATTACTTCGGGGGTGGGTTGATTGGGTTGATTGGGTTGATTGGGCCTCTTCCGGTTGCTATGCCTCCTCTCAGCTCGGATGCGGAAACAGGCGAAAGCCTACTCAATCAACCTAATAAACCATTAAACTTTATCAACTACAAAACCGACCGCTGTACAAACCCCAGCTTTTCCGGATAATCCGTCGTGAAATGCAACCCCCGGCTTTCCCTCCGCATGGAAGCCGCCCGGCTGATCAGGTAAGCAATGGTGATCAGGTTTCGCAATTCGCACAATTGAGGAGAGATCGTAGTGGTGTGATACAGTTCTTCCGTTTCCCGGTAAAGCAGGTTGAGGCGGTCAAGGGCCCGTTGCAGGCGGACGTTGGAGCGGACGATGCCGACATAACTGCTCATCACTTCCTTCAGTTCCTTGAGGCTTTGGGTGATGAGCACCATCTCCTTGGGGTGAGTGGTGCCACTGGCGTTCCAGCCGGGAATCCCGGCCTTGTGCTCATAACTGTCAATCAGGGGCAGGGCATCACGGCTGATCCGGTGGGCAAAGACAAGCGCTTCCAGCAACGAGTTGGAAGCCAGGCGGTTGGCTCCGTGCAGGCCGGTACAGGTGCATTCCCCACAGGCATATAAACGCCGGATGGAACTGCGGCCCCATTCGTCTACTTTAATACCTCCGCACATATAATGACAGGCCGGAACGATAGGGATCATGTCTTTCATGGGGTCTACCCCAATGCTGAGGCACTTGTCGTAAATGGTGGGAAAATGCCCTCGGAAGGCGGCCTCATCCAGGTGGCGGCAATCCAGGAACATGCACTCCTCTCCCCGCTGTTTCATTTCGCTGTCTATTGCCCGCGCTACAATATCCCGAGGCGCCAGTGACTTCCTGGTGTCGTATCTGTCCATGAATTCCTCTCCACCCCTGGTTTTCAGGATGCCGCCGAAGCCGCGCACCGCCTCGGAGACCAGGAAAGAAGGGTTTTCCCCCGCCGGGTTGTAGAGGGCCGTAGGGTGAAACTGAACGAACTCCATGTTCTCCAGGTGGCCCTTGGCGCGGTACGCCATGGCAATGCCGTCGCCGGTGGCGATCACCGGGTTGGTGGTATTGCGGTAGACCTGGCCGGCGCCCCCGGTGGCCACTACGGTGATCCGGGCAAGTATGGTGTCGATATTTTTCGTCTGTTTATTGAACACGTATGCCCCGTAACACTCTATGTCCGGCATCAGGCGCGTCACGTTATACCCCAGGTGATGCTGCGTAATGAGGTCTACGGCAAAGTAGTGCTCCAGTATTTCAATGTTGGGAAGTTGCTCCGCCTTGTGCAGCAGCGCCCGCTGTATCTCCCAGCCGGTGAGGTCTTTATAATGGAGTATGCGGTTTTCGGAGTGCCCCCCCTCCCTGCCGAGGTCGTAGGCCTCCTGCTGCTTGTCGAAGCGGGCGCCCCAGTTGATGATCTCCTGTACGCGCCCGGGCCCTTCTTCCACGACGATCTCCACAATGCGTTCATCACACAGGCCGTCGCCGGCATCCAGTGTATCGGCAATGTGCTTGGAGAAAGAGTCGATCTCTTTATTCCATACCGCCGCCACGCCCCCCTGTGCATATCGGGTATTGCTCTCTTCCTCGATGGTCTTGGTCAGGGCCGTGATCTTCAGATCGGGGCGCTCTTCAGCAATGTGAATGGCGGTAGCCAGCCCTCCGATGCCCGAGCCGATGATTAGAATATCTGTTTTCATAAAGTTCAATTAATTGAGTAGCAGTATTTCATCGCCCCGAAAATTTATCCAACTCAGAGAAACGGCCGCTGGCCAATAAAGCCTCGCTAAATTTTCGTGAGCATTTCGTGCTTTCGTGGCAAGAAAAAGCCCCGGGGCGCTGCTATGGTTCCACTCAAAGATAGAGATAGTTTGATTATTAAACTAACTAAAGTCCGTTAACTTTTGCCTAAATCGGCCTGTTTCAGGTATATTGCCAGATCCGGTCAACAATTTAACCGGCTTGAAAAGACGGTACACCCATGAAGATCGCCATTAACACCCGCTTTCTTTTACCGGGCCGGCTCGAAGGGCTGGGAAGGTACACCTATGAGGTGGCGCGCCGCCTGGTGGAAGGCCACCCGGAGCACGAGTTCCTCTTTTTTTTCGACCGCCCCTGCGACGAACGCTTTCTGTTCGGTGAAAATGTGCGGCCGGTGGTGCTGCCCCCGCCCGCCCGGCATCCGATACTCTGGTACCTCTGGTTCGAATATTCGGTGAGCCGGGCGCTGAAGAAATACCGCCCCGATGTTTTCTTCTCTCCCGACGGTTACCTATCCCTGCGCGCTTCAACCCCGACGGTAATGGTGGTGCACGACCTTGCCTACGAGCACTTTCCGGAGGCCGTGCCTTTTCTTGTGCGGCAGTACTACCAGTACTTCGGCCCACGCTACTGCCGGCGGGCGGATCACCTGCTGGCCGTTTCCAACTATACCAAAAAAGATATCCAAAAGCAATACGGCATCGAGAGCTCTAGGATATCAGTCTGCGGCAACGGCTGCCGGGAGGGATTCGCTCCTTTGTCAGAAACAGAACGGCAACAGGCTCAAAAGCAGTACGCGGATGGCCAGCCATACTTCCTTTACGCCGGCGCCGTACACCCCCGCAAGAATATCCACCGGCTGATAGAGGCCTTCAGCATCTTCAAACGACAAACCGGAGCGCCAATCAAATTGCTCATTGCCGGGCGCTTCGCCTGGCAGGCCGGGCCGGTAGAGGAAGCTTTCGATGCTTCTGCATTTCAACAGGACATTCGCTTTCTCGGCTTCGTCTCCGATGAAGAACTGGCCGGGCTGATGGGCGGCGCCTACGCATTTGCCTATCCTTCCCTTTTCGAGGGCTTCGGCCTGCCTCTGCTGGAGGCCATGCACTGCGATGTGCCTATCATCAGTTCCCGGAGTTCTTCCCTGCCGGAGGTGGCGGGGGAGGCTGCCCTGCTGGTAGACCCTATGGATACGGGGCAACTGGCTGATGCTCTGCGGCGGTTGTACGAAAAGGAAGGCCTGCGGCAAAGGCTGATAGCGGCGGGAAGGGAGCAAAGAAAGAAATTCAGCTGGGACAGGACGGCGGAGGCAGTTTATGAAAGCTTAATCGGGATTGTTTAGAAATGTGTGTCTTTAAAAGAAAAAACCTCTATTTCCAGAGGCCTGGCAAATAGCGCCCGTCCTCGCACCTCGGCCGGGTAAAAACACCGAATTCCGAACAGCACCATCAAAAACGGCCTTTGGCGCAATGTAATTCCACGCATTTCCTATTTCCGGCGCTCAATCTGCTCCCTTATCTGTTCTCCGCCACATCACCACAACCCCCGCCAATCCGATCAAAAACAACACCACCGCGATCAGCTCCGCCTGCGTGTAGGTAATACCAAGGTTGGTGTACTCCGGGTTCACCCGGATCTTTTCGATCCAGAAGCGTTCCAGCCCGTTGAAGATGAGGTAGATGAAGAAAAGCATACCCGGCCAGGCCGCCACCTTATTGCGGATGCCCAGCAGGATGCCGCCGATCAGGAAAGCGGCTGTCGTTTCGTAGACCGGTGTGGGAAAGACGGGAGGCGACAGGCGGTGGTTGTAGCGCCCGTCAAAACCCTCGATGGGCGCCCCTTCGTTGAGCACGTTGTGGGGATAATCGTAAGCCCATAGCCAGTCGGGCAGGAACCACCACCCCGGCTGGGGCAGCGTATTGACTACTCCCCAGTCGCCGTCGCCGGCCAGGTGGCAGCCCAGGCGGCCCACCCCATAGGCAATGATGAGGGCCGGCGCCACGGCGTCGAGCACCGGCAGTACGGCGATATTTTTACGGCGCAGGTACCAGGTGACGGCCAGAAAGCCAAAGATCAGGCCTCCGTAGATGGCCAGGCCTCCGCCGGAAAAGATCGTCCCCATTGGGTCGCGCAGCAGGGCGGGAATGTCTTCGATGATGGCAAAGAACTTTGCCCCCACTATTCCGGAAATGGCGGCGATCATGGTAATGTCACCGATGCGGTCGTGCGGGTATACATCTTTTATTACCACCTTCGGCTTCGGCAGCGCCTTCCGTTTGGCTTCCCAGTAGCGCCCCCCGGCAAAGATGGCGGCCAGGGCCAGGCCCGCCCACCAGGTGCCTTCCGCAGACAACAGCACATCGGCGGCGTCCTGCTTGAGCCGTTCCAGTTCCTGTATGGCATAGAAGCCTTTATACCCCAATACGAACCCCCAGATGGCATTGGAGATCAGTTCTCCCCGCCCCGCCGGCTTGCCATACTCAAACTTCACCCTGGCAGGTTGGAAGATCCCTTTTTTCGCCCGGGCCTTCAACTCCCGGTACAGGATCAGGGCCGCCGAAAGGATAGCCAATACCAGCAACAGGCCAAAGGTCTTGAAGATCGAAAGCCAGTTGTCGATGGGCGTACCGAAAAGATCGTGGAAAAGATAGGAAAGGTCGGGGTACATGTTTTGATGTGCGATTTTTGATTTTTGATGCTTGATGTTTGATGTGCGATGTTCTCGCGTACGGCTCTGCCATCCGGCGAGATCCCCGAAAGGCAAATCAAAAATTCTCAAATCGCAAATCAAACATCAAAAATATTATACGGCCACTTCCACCAACTCCGCTTCCACCTGCCCCTTCTCATTGATCCGTTGCAGGTGCACCGGGGCAACGGTATTCAGCAATTCCTTCCTCAGAGGAGTATCTATGCGGATGTAGTTTTCCGTAAAACCCGACATGCGCCCCTTTTCCTTACTTTGCTCAAAGAGCACCTCCCGGGGCTGGCCCAGGTGCTGCTCATAAAAAAGGCGGCGCTTCTTCTCGCTGAGAATGGTAAGCATCTGATTGCGGCGGCGGCGTTCTTCCATATCCACTTCTTCGCCCATCTCCATGGCCGGCGTATTGGGCCGCTCAGAATAGGTGAATACGTGCAGGTAGCTGATGTCCATCTCGTTGAGGAAGCGGTAGGTTTCCAGAAAATCTTCCTCCGTCTCGCCGGGGAAGCCGACGATCACATCCACTCCGATACAGGCGTGGGGCATCAGCTCCTTTATTTTCGCTACCCGTTCGGCATACAACTCCCGCTGGTAGCGGCGGCGCATCTGCCGCAACTGTTTGTTGTTGCCCGACTGGAGCGGCATGTGGAAGTGGGGGACGAAGCGCTCCGACCCTGCCACAAACTCGATGATCTCATCCGTACACAGATTCGGCTCTATGGAAGAAATGCGGAAGCGGCTGATGCCGTCCACCTTGTCGAGCTCGCGAATGAGGTCGATAAAGAGGGCTTCCTTTTTGGGCCTTTCCCCTTCAATGACTTCGGTGCCGTTGCCAAAATCTCCAATATTCACTCCGGTGAGCACGATCTCCCTGACGCCCCTTTCGGCAATACTGCGGGCATTGGCCACCACATTCTCAATGGTGTCGCTGCGGCTGCGGCCCCGCGCCAGCGGAATGGTGCAAAACGTGCATTTGTAATCGCAGCCATCCTGCACCTTCAGGAAGGAACGGGTACGGTCTCCAAAGGAAAAGGCATTGACGAAGTCTCGGGCTTCCGACACTTCCCCGGCGTGCACCATACCCTTACCCGGCGCCTTGCTCAGCTCGTCGACGTATTCCAGAATGCGAAACTTTTCGGCGGCGCCCAGCACCAGGTCTACCCCTTCTATATCGGCAATCTCTTCGGGTTTCAATTGAGCGTAACATCCTACGACGACCACCTTGGCTTCCGGAGCGTGCTTCAACGCCCGGCGAACGATCTGCCGGCACTTGCGGTCGGCAAAGTCCGTCACCGAACAGGTGTTGATGACATAGATGTCGGCGCCGTCCCGAAACCCTACCTCTGTGTAGCCGGCATCTTCAAAGAGGCGCCCGATGGAGGAGGTCTCCGAGTAGTTCAGCTTACAGCCCAATGTGTAGAATGCAACCGTGCGTGGTGTTGCCATGGCCAATGCTTGTCGGTAGAAAAATTTTCAGTTCAGGAACAACCCAGTAAGATTTAGAGTTGCACTGCTTCCCAAAGAAGTGCAAAGATAGGGAATTCGGGCGTGCCGGCAAATTCCTCCAGGCATCTTAGAAATCCATCCCCAGGGAGATATACAGCTTCGGGTCCTGCACCCTTTTCGTTTCGACCCCCCAGGCATAATCCACCCGGACGAGGTAGCCGAAGAGCACCGCCCGGGCGCCGATGCCATAGCCGGCAACGACCGGGTCGCGGAAGTAGTTGACCTTCACTGTGATCAGGTCGCCGTTGTTGATAATGGAGGTATTCAGCGGGTTATCCGTACTGAAGGGGTCGCGGCCTTCCCAGGCCGTTCCCAGGTCAAAAAATCCCACCATCTGGAAATTGCGGAAGAAAGGCGAACGGATGCGCTTCGAGAAATATTTGAAGATGGGGATGCGCATCTCGGCATTCATCAGCAGGTAGGAGTTACCGTTGCGGATGTTGAGGTCGAAACCCCGCATATTGGTGGCGATGGTTTGATAGGCGAACTCTGGGCTCTGGGGGCTGGGAATTTCCTGGTTGAAGCTGGTGAAGAGCCAGTTGTCCACACCGCCCAGGTAGTACAGGATCTTTTCCGAGCCAAAGGAAGTAGCTCCCGCCATGCGGACGGCGAAGACCGAATGCTTGAGCATGCGCTGGTAGTGGCGGGCATCGAACCCCAGGATGGTCATGAACCCTTCGTTGAAGCTGAGCGATACGCCGTCGTCAATATTCAGGTCAAAGCGCTTGACTACCTCGGCAAACGCCTTGTAGCGGGTGCCGTTCTTTATGTTCAGGGCCACATCCAGGGTATTGTCAAAGACGTATTCCAGCTTCATCCCGATACGTTCCTCCGTCCGGCTGGGCGTATTGAATGTAGGCAGGTCGGTAGCCAGCTGCGTAATGCGGTCGCGGCGCAGCGTTCCTGTGGCCCGGAGGCTCCGGAAGATATCGAGCGGATAGCGCACCCCCGCCTGGCCGAGCACGACGTTCACCTCGCGCCGGTTGGGCACGAAGGTCTGGCTCTCACCCGAAAAGCGCTGGTTGCGGCGATATACGGCAAACTGCTTGTCCAGCCGCTTTTTCTTGTCTTTAAATACAAGGAAGTATTCACTGCCGTTGAAGGTGGTGGGAATGCGTACCCCTCCTTCAAATTCATAGTCTTCGAACAGGTCCTTGAAGTTGCCTTTCAGCAGAATGCCCGGGGGCGGGTAGTTGAACTCGTCCGGATTGGCGGCAAAGCTGTTCAGCCCGTCGAAAAGCAGGCTGTTGTCCAGCTGGGTAGTTACATAATCCGTGCGGAACTGCAACCGGTATGGAGTAATGGCGCCCGGGCGGAACTCATAGATGCCTTTCTCTTCCTGCCTTCCGATCAGGGCGGCGATATTTCTGGACCCGGTAACGATCTTGACCTTTTCCTCTCCCTTTTCTTCTTCCTCTTCTACGATAATGACGGTAGGCGGCGCCTCTTCATCATCGAACTCGCTCTGAAAAAGGTAGTTGTCTATGTCTACCTTGCCGGTATCCTGCCGGGCCGGTTCTACCCGGACCTCATCGGCCGTTACTTCCTTCACCTCGCCCAGAACTGTAGTCTCCGGCTCATTTGCTTTGGAAGGGTCGATCAATATGGCTTTTTCGGCCTCGACCGACCGTTTATTGTGGTAGCGGGTATCCGACAGCGTGGCGGTAGAATCGGGGTACATCTTTCGAACATATACCTGATGCCGTCCATTGCGGTAGATCAGCTCGGCCACCCTGTCCACTTTGGGTGCAGTGGTTTGGAGCAGGATATTCCGGTCGTAGTTGGAATTGACGTGGGTTACCGCCCGTTGCTTTATGACCGGCTCAATGAGAATGGTATCGATCAGAGCAGAATCCAGTTCTTCGAGCGTGGAATCAATATGCAGGCGGATCTCGGTCTCATCCTCCAGTTTAATGATCTGGTCGTAATGGTGGATGTATTCTTCCAGATAGCCCATCTCCCGGTTGTAGACTCCGCTGCGGTCGCTGAGGTAGGAGAACCAGGTGGTATCCACCGCTGCCGGCGACCGTTCATTGGCGTAGGGGGTGTGGGTCACACGGACCAGTTCCCGGGAGCGGTTTTCCAGGTCGTAATAAAAAATGTCGTAAGTGTTGATGGGAAGTACAGAATCCAGTTTTTCCTGTTCCAGCAGGGAGTCTTGCCGGTTGGAGGAGAAAAGGATGCCCTTGCGGTTGCCCACCTGTACATAGGCGGGGTCCAGGTCATCCCAGAAATCGTTGGTGATGCGCTGGGTCTGGCGGGTATTGGTATAGTACAGGAAGATATCCGAAATGCCGCGCACGGCCGCCGAGAAGACCAGGGTAATGGGGTTGACGTAATCCATACTATACACCCGGTGGTACTCCGTCGACAGGTCCTCCACCGTGCCTTTTTTGGTATAGATGTCGTAGATCATCAGCTTGGGGACATCCCGGCGTTCATAGAGGATGGCCACCTGCTGGTTATTGGGGTTCCAGGCCAGCAGAGGATAATTGTAGTCGGTGGCCTGGAAGGCATTGCGGAAGCCCCCCTTGAAGATCACCTCCCGCTCTCCGGTAACTACGTGCTGAAGATAAACTCGATATTTTCCGATCTCGTTGGTGACGTAGGCAACCTTGGTGCCGTCAGGGCTCAGCTTTACTTCGGTGATAGGCAGGTTGCGTTTATTCTTTATTTCCAGCGGATCCCCCCCGGGCTCATAACGGCTGGCGACTTCGGCGGAGTACCGCTTCCGGTAAAAGACGGCCCAGCTGTCGCCCACCATTTCGTACGGGCTGCCCAGAACGTAAAGGAAACCACTTTCGATGCTGCGGTTGATGCGGGTGAGGTAGAGCAGGTTGGATACGGTAGATTTACCGTAATTCTCGCCGATGAAATACCAGAGGGAGTGGCCCGCCAGTTGAGGGTCTTCTTCCGCCAGGGCTTCAAAGCCTTCAAAGTCTTCACTCAGAATGTAATCCCGCAGCCGGTTGTCCAGTTCCGTATTCCAGCGCTCCCCCACGTAAGACACCAGCCCCTCTTTGAACCATTCCGGCAGGTTCATCATCACGGCATTCTGGACGATCTCCTGGAGGTTGGAGCCGAAGAGCATGGCGTTGAGGTAGACCGAAGCGATGCCTTCCCGCACCTGCTTGCGCAGGTTGTTGTGGTCGCCGTTGAAATAGACAAAAACCTTGTTGCCCACGATCTTGGTCTGCCCGCCGGTATTGGTAAAGGTTTCTTCACTACCGATATTGCTCTGCTTGAGGTCGGTAAGGTCAGTGTAGACAATGATCTGTATCTTCTCGTTGATTCGGTGCTCGAGGACGTTCTGGATGTCCTTAAAATCGTATTCCGCCAGTTGCACCACGGCCTGGCCCACGTAGCGCCCTTCTCCGTACCAGTAGGTAATGAAGTTGTCGCTTTCATATTGCGACCACTCCGCAAAGTCCTGGTGGTACTGGACGCGGTTCTTACCAAATTCTACCTGAGTCGTTCCCTGGCCTGAAAGGGCCAGGACAGGAAAGAAAAAAAGAAGAGTGTAGATCAGTTTCTGCATATCCGGCGTAATAGAATTATCTTAAAGGAAGACAGAAAAAAGCAGTGGACAGTTTAGCGCCAGTTCGCTTTATTCTAAAAAACATACTGCATACAGCTATATTTGAACGCCAAATCCTGTCTTTTCATTACTTCCTTGTTCAATATATCATTTTTGTGTCAGCAGTACCATACCCTAAAGGCCTATTTTTGCGAAAAGCCTCGAAATGTCCGTACCTTGCAAATAAAAAAATGGCGCAAGTCTTAAAGCTGACCTACAATCCTTTTCAGGAAAACACTTACGTCGTCTATGATGAGAGTGGCGAGTGCGTCATTTTCGACCCGGGATGCTATACCAGGGAGGAAAAACAACATCTGGTGAAGGAAATTGAACGAAATGGATTGCAGCCGGTGCGGCTCATCAATACGCACTGCCACATCGACCACGTATTCGGCAACCTGTTTGTCGCTGAGCACTACGGCCTGGGGCTGGAGATCCACCGCGGCGAGCTGCCCCTGCTGAAAGCCGCCCCCCAATCGGCCAGGTTCTTCGGCATGCCCGATACCGGCCCGCTCTCCCCCGAGCCGGAAAAATTCATTGAAGAGGAAGATATTGTCGAATTCGGCCAGACGAAGCTCCGGGCCATCCTCACCCCCGGCCACTCCCCGGCCAGCCTCTCCTTTTTCTGCGAGGAAGACCGCTTCCTCATAGCCGGCGACGTACTCTTCTATGGCAGCATCGGCCGTACCGACCTCCCCGGCGGCGACTTCCGCACTCTGATTAACAGCATCACCCAAAAGCTATTCCCCCTGGGCGACGATGTGGTGGTGTATTCAGGCCACGGGCCGGATACGAATATCGGATATGAGCGGATGCACAATCCATTTTTGACGGGGAGGTAAGGGTGGTAGCCGCAGATGGGTACCATTCTAAGCTTGGACAAGCTCGTACTTCGTATACGGTTAAGGGCCGTAATGCAAAGCGTCCAATGTAATTGACTTTTCAGACAAGCCCTCAGGCGCTCTCGTCTTCTGCATCCTTACGGGCCTGGCGAGCCTTCTCCCTCAGTTGTCCCAGGTAGAATTCGGCCGGGCGGCAGTGCGACTCGATCAGGATGTCTTCGAATTCCAGCAGGGGCATTTTTGGGCGGGGCACTATGATATCTTTGTCCAGGGGCACAAACTCCTCATCGGGCTGAGGAATTTCCACGCGGCCTCCGTGCTTATCCCACCATTCCTTGATCTCCAGGAAGTACTGGTAATGATCATCGGAAACCGATCTTTTGTCGCCCGACCCTCCGGGCAGTTTGGTATTGGACTCCCCTTTTCTATACTTGTCCAGATGCTAAACGGACAACAGGCACAACTCCCCGTTCTCCACAAAAGGGAACAGGGCGCCCACGAAAAAGGAATCCGGGAAGAAATCGATGTGTCGTAGCTTCATGATACAAAGGGTGAAAATACCCAGCTAACGCTATCTTTTCCTCAGTTCTTGATCAACTCCCCTTCAATGATGTTCTTCAAAACGCTTTTGGGAAGCGCGCCGGCCTGCATCATGGGCTGTCCTTCCACGGGGATGAACAGGATGGAAGGGATACTGCGGATGCCAAAAATAGAGGACAACTCCCGCTCCTGCTCCGTGTCCACCTTATAGATGATGAGCTTATCCTTATATTCATTGGACAATTCCTCCAGAATGGGGGCCACCATTTTGCAGGGGCCGCACCAGTCGGCGTAAAAGTCAATGATGGCGGGCACTTCGCCTTTGAAGTTCCATTCCTTTTCGGTGGTATAATCAAAAACTTCGTTCCTGAATGTTTCGGAGGTCATTTTTTCAGTTGGCATGATGCTTAGAATTTTTTTCAAAGATAAGGTATGTCAACACCTGTTTTTGTGATGGGAATTACAAAGCCTCTTCCAATATTCGCAATCGCCCAATTTCAAAAAGAAGCACGAAGAGGGCAGGCTGGCCGACGGGAACGTGCTCAACCACATCGTGATGTATGTGTCTGCAATGATGGAAGTCAAGAGCTCTATGGGTGTGATCGTGGCAGCGCCCACCGCCGGTTCTTGCGGCGCCCTTCCGGGGGCGGTGCTGGGCGCCGCCTCGGTGGCCCTGCAGAATTCCCTGGGGATGGTTTGCGGCCCCATCGCCAACCGGGTGGAAGCCCCCTGTTTGGGGAAAAACGTGATGGCGGCGTCCAACGCCCTGTCTTGCACCAATATGGCCCTTGCCGACTATGATCCTTTAATTCCGCTGGATGAGGCCATCGAAGCCATGTATGAGGCAGGGAACAGCATTCCAAACACCCTGCGATGCAACAATCTGGGAGGCCTGTCGATTACCAAAACGGCCAAAGCGCTGGAAGCCAAACTTGAGCAACAGCAGTTCTTTAAAAGCTGCTGACAAGGCCGAAGCGAGTAACCTGAAATGAGGATTAAGAACTTGAACTAAGATATCACGAAGCCTGAAGCCATGAAAAACTAACTATCCGGAGTTTATGCAGCAGCGCCCTTTATTCCAGGTGTTCGGGCTGGCCTCCATAGCCGGTTATATCCCCTTCGGAACAGCAACGGTTGATACGGCATCATAAGCGAGGCAGAATGAGATAGCGGCTTGCGCCAGATCGTTCTCCTCTCCAATGATGTCCTTCACTTTTTCCACCAAAACCGCCCGGGTTTTGATGTCCGTTTCGGACCACCGGGCCCTGATGTCGCTAAATACACTATCCGGCCCGTATTTTCCGGAAAGCCAACCGGAATCCAGGGGTATTTTTACGATGACACCGACATCGTTTTTCCAGGCCAGGCCGAATGCCCTGGAAGCGTCCTGATGAAGGATGTTGAAGAACGCTTCGATGACTTCCGCATTCGTGGTTTCCATAAAAAGGCTCATTTCTTCGTAAGTATCCAAAGAAGCTCCGTAGGCCTTGATCTTTCCCTCTTCCTTCAGCCGCTCCAGTATTTCATAGTGATCGTTCTTATTCCCGTCCAGGTACTCAAAAGGGGGGGTTATGGATGATCAGTGAATCCACATAATCGAATTGCAACCGCCGCAAGCTTCCCTCCCGGGGCAGGTTTTTAGGGGTTGAGCGTACGGATACAACTGAAAGGCTTTGAAAAGCCGGCCGGATGAACTATTTTCGCCGCTCAGGAAAGAAGAAGCTGGCCGCTCCACCCGAAACCACCCGAAACCACCGCCCATTACCTGGCCCATAGGCTAACGTTCCAATCAAGTAAATGCATGAAGCAACTATCAGGTAAAATAGTAGCCATTACCGGCGCTGGTTCCGGCATTGGGAAAGCACTGGCGCTGAGGCTGGTGGAGGAAGGCAGCATCCTTGCTCTGATCGACATCAACGAAGCCTACCTGCAGGAAGTACATCAGGAGATCCTGCACAGCGGCGGAACCGCCACCGTACACAGAACCGACATCGCCTGCCGGGAGAGCGTGAGCCGCCTGGCCGAGGACGTCATCCGGAGCCATGGCAAGCTGGACGTACTCATCAATAATGCAGGCGTCAGCCTGGCCCGGATGCCGGTACATGAGATCAACTGGGAGCAATGGGAATGGATGATGAAGGTCAATTTCTGGGGTACGCTGCACTGTACAAAGATCTTTTTCCCGAAATTGCTTGAACGGCCGGAAGCTCATATTGTCAACGTCTCCAGTGTCTTCAGCCTGGGGGGCGTAGCGGATCGAAGCGCTTATTGTGCCTCCAAGTTCGCCGTTCGCGGATTTACCGAATCCCTGATCCAGGAAGTGGAAAATACCCCGATCAGAATAACATCCGTTTTACCAGGTGGAGTGTCTTCCAACATCACCCTGCACGGCGAAGGCTGGCAAGACCAGCAATTAAAAGCAATTCTGGCGGAACGGCACCGCGAGAAAGCGCTTACCTCTCCCGACGAGGCCGCCCGGGCCATTATCCGGGCCATTAAGAAAAAGAAGAAGCGGGTGCTGATCGGCAAAGATGCCTATTTCATGGATTTCATGATCCGCTATTTCGGGCGCTACGCCAACTGGGTACTGCAGTTGCTGGTGCTGGGGCCCGAAAAGAGGATCAAGCGAAGAGCGGTGAGCGCTACCGAATCCTGAAGAAATCATCCATGTCGCAGCACTTCTGGCTCAGTTCCCACAGCGCACGGGCCGCGGCCTCATCATAGCTTTGCCTTGCCGAGGGCAAAGGCTTGCTTTTATACCAAAACTTTCCACTTATTCCTTCCACCTCTTCCGAGGAAGCCAGGTGTATCTGGCACTGCGCTCCCTGCTCCGGCGACATGGAAACCAGGCGCCGGATCTTCCAGGCCAGGGCATGCCAGCGGCCGGTGGCTTTCGTCCCGATATCCGTAAAGTTGGTGCCGGGGTCCACACAATTGGCCGTGATGTGCTGAATGCCGTTTCGTTTAAGCCGCCGTTCCAGTTCATAGGTAAACAACACATTGGCCAGCTTCGACTGGTTGTAGGCTTTCAGAACATGGTAGCCCGCCTCCAGGCTGATGTCTTCAAAATGTATCCTGCCCCGCCGGTGATTGCCCGAGCTTATATTTACGATGCGCGCGCTGCCGCTGGCCAGTAAGCCCTCCATCAGACAATGGGTAAGTAAAAACCCGGCAAGGTGGTTGACCGCAAATTGCATTTCAATGCCGTCTGCCGTTAAAGTGCGTTCGGAGGCCACCACTGCCGCATTGTTGACCAATACATCCACTTTGCCAAAGGCCCGGCGAATCGCTGCCGCCATCCTTCGGACATCGTCCTGTTTAGACAGGTCGGCAAGAAAAAGGTGCACGCGCTGGTTTCCCGTATCCCTGATTATGGCCTCGCGTGCTTCCCGCCCCCTGGCTTCCGAACGGCAGATCATCCCCACTTCCGCTCCTTTTTGCGCCAGGCCTTTGGCGGTTTCAAACCCCAGGCCCGCGTTGGCGCCGGTGACAATGCATACTTTTCCTTTCATCAGACTTAGTGTATTGGTGCGTTTGCCAAAGAACGAAAATTTCATCGTTTTTTGAAATTACCGGGTGAGGCGCTCCAAAAATATCCCCATCCCATGATAGTGATCCACATGGTCCGGCGCCGAGTTGCCGGCAAAGGAGAGCACCCCGAATTTCCCCCGGCCGGCAACGGAGGTTTGCTGCATACCCATAGGGCCTTCCGCCAGCATGGGCAGCCTGCCGATACCCAGCGTTTGCAGGAGGTGCTCCGCCGTTTCGGTAGTACTGGCGTAGGCGCCCGGAAAAACGGAAGAGTGCGTAATCAGAAAGGATTTCTCACCGGCCGCCGCCAGCTTCGCCCAGTCGAGAAAGGGCGCCATTTGGGTGCTGTCTATCATCCCGCCTTCAGCCATCACCTTTCCTTCAGGCACGTAGGAACAGTGCAGGCCATCCATCAGCAGGATGCCGTCGATTCGGGCGGTGGCTTCCGGATCGCTGATCAGGCTTCTAACCGCCCCATAGCCGGCGCTCCATCCGCTCAGGCAGACACTGCCGATCTGTACCTCCGGCAGTTCCTTTTTGATAGCGCTAAATACCGTATTCAGAAAAGCATCCGCCCCAACTCCCTCAATGGGCCGGCTATAGGCGGAAGACCCACTCCCCCAGTGGCAGTGAAAAAGAACCCAGGGCTCCGGTTGCTGATCAATAGCGTATTGGGCAACCCGGCTGTCTCCGTGAAAATGGATGGCCAGGCGGGCGCGTTTTGCGTTCCTCCATTTTTCGGGCACGTAAAGCTTGCCCTGAAACCCTTCGGGAAGATCCACTATGATCCCGGCATCAGGAACTGCATCTAAGGGCGCCCGGTAATGGGGCCGGGTGTATTCCACCATCGGCGACGGGTTCTGGGGGCGCATTTTCGCCACTTCCGGCGCCCGGCAGGCCGTGATGCCCGCAAGGAGGAGAAAAACAGGCAACTGTTTCATGGTGAAGTATTGGCATTCCCCTTCAAGGTCTTTAAAAACTGTGGGCCTTGGGCAATTAATTCGCAAAAATGCTTCAATATTCTGTATTTTGACCCTATTCTACCCCCTTTGAATTTTAGACAAACTCTTAACGAAGCGCGCATAGGCTTGGCCGGTATCAGGGCCTCCGCCATTCTATTATCTAAAACCAATACCCATGAAACATTTTTACTTTTTGCCGATCATCTTCACCTCACTAATTTGCCCCGTGCTGAGTGCCCAGGATATAGAAGCCTATTTTTCTGAAGAAGGCCTGAGCATTAATGCATTCCATTACAATTTTTACGATGGAACCTACTCAACGTCCTACACCTTCCATCAAAGGGATTCCATCTGTGGAGAGGAGGTGCTTACATTCATTCACAATACGAGTGGTTTTCACCTGTATCTTCGGGTGGAAGGGCTAAAAGTGTACAGGTATTTTCGCCCGGGCTGTGATAAAAGTTTGCTTTATGATTTTGGCATGCAAACAGGGGAAACGATTTCCGAAGGCTACTATCAAGGTTTTACCCTTTTTGCAAAATATCCGGTGGCGTTACTGAATGGAGAAGAGAGAATGAGATATGATCTAACATCCGGGAGCCAGGTATCAGCCTCCTGGATAGAAGGAATAGGGGATGTTGAACATGGCTTGATCCCTTTTTTTGCAGATTTTGAAGGTTATGACGAATTTGTTTGCGCCAAAAAAGGAAACGACTTGCTTTGGATCAATGAGATGCAAGCCGGCCTGTGTGACTCGCTGAGTTGCGCTCTACCCGTATTGAGTTTCAACTCAAACCTCAATGAGTTTGAATTATCCATCGAAAACAACAGCATTTTTGCCAGCGCTTTCGAATGGGACTTTGGCGATGGCAATATCTATGCTGCAGAAAGCCCTGTCCATGTATACGAAGAACCGGGATGTTATGCTTTATCGGTAAGCGTTTCTAACGAATGCCATACCGGCGATGAGCGATTTATCGAAAATATACCGGCCTGCTTTAGTGAACCCTGGGTTGTTGATTATGCAGTGGATACTTTTGATTTTTTGTATGTCCACCGGTTTTCAGAAAACCTGGAATTTATACACGAGTGGAATGGCCCCAACCTGCACCGGACCACAGATGGCGGACAAAACTGGACAAAGATCACGTTGCCGCCTGTTCCTGCCGGCGTACGAAGGGTAATATACAGCCTGAAGATGTTTGATGCCCTGAACGGAGTGATGGCCTGTGGCCATTATGGAGCAGAAAGCAGCCAGAAAGCGATATTGGTTACGCACGATGGAGGCCTGAATTGGGAAGAAAAAGTCCCCGGTTCTTACTTTATGCTGGATGTAGAAGTGAATGAAGACGGCAGAGCCTGGGCGGTAGGAACTTCCCGCAGGTATTACAGGTCATTTGATTATGGGGATAATTGGGAAGAAATTTCTTTCCCCTACAATTTTTCCATTGAAAAAATACAATACATCCATGATTCTCTGCTGATCGGCAGGGGATATACCGGAATCCAGCCGTGGGTAACGCATTACCTGATAAAGTCGTATGATGACGGCTTGGCCTGGGATACCATACCTCCACCCTTGAATATTCATAACTGGCACTTTTTTGATGAGAATACAGGATACGCCATAAGCAGCCAGGGAATGGCTGTAACCACAGATGGGGGCCTGAGCGCGACTTCAATTGAGCTTGATTTTAGCGTCAGAGACTTTTCATTCCACAGCCCGGAGGCTGGCTGGCTGGTAGATAACACCGGACTGGTACATTATACAACCGATGGCATGCAAACTTTTTCCGTAGGCCATTGCAATGAAGAGCGGGTGCGCCACATCGAAGCAATATCCGAGACCGAAGCTTTTATTGTCAGCAGCATCGCGCCGGGGGCCATCAACTTTAGCGATTATAAAAAAAGCTTCAACCTGAATGTTATGCCGTCCGATTGTATCAAAAACCAGGAGGCTGGCCCACCTCCAGTTGAAAATGCTGAAATAATAGTGTATCCCAACCCATTTACCAATACGCTGAATGTTGAAATGCCCAGGCAAGGCGCCACGCTGCTATTGCTGAACGTTTTAGGAAAAACCATACTCGAGAACCACTACCAGGAAGAAGAAAAAATACAGTTGGGCCTGCCAGGCTTGCCGGCCGGGATGTACCTGCTTCATATTTTGGGCCATGATGACAAAGTTTATACCCAAAAGGTAATTAAGAACTGAGTACTGAAGGGTTGAAGCTTTATTTTTTATAGTATCTTGTCTGCTCCATTAATCAGAAGTTCCCAAGCCGTCATTATGAAAAAGCGAGAAAACAGCCCCTCTACCCTCTCCCGCCGTTCCTTTATTGAAAAAGGAATGATTGCCTCCTCTTTCTTTATTGTCCCCCGCCATGTCCTGGGCGGCGTGGGGTTCACTGCCCCCAGCGACCAGCTGAACCTGGCGGCCATCGGCGCCGGGGGCAAGGGCGCCAGCGACATCCGCAATGCCTCCGTCAACGGCCGGGAAAGAGTGGCGGCACTGTGCGATGTAGATTTCTCCGGCTCGGCGAAACGGTCCGTCGAGGCCTTTCCGCAGGCGAAGTTGTATCACGATTTCCGGGAAATGCTGGATAAGGAAAAAGACATTGATGCGGTAACGATCTCCACGCCCGACCACGTCCACGGGCCGGCGGCGGCCTACGCCATGGAAAGGGGTAAGCACGTCTATGTCCAGAAACCGCTGACCCACAATATCCGGGAAGCCAGAATACTGGCCGAAATGGCCAGGACGAAAAAAGTTGTCACCCAGATGGGCAACCAGGGAGCCTCCAACCCGCTCCTCGGCATGGTACAGCGATGGGTGGACTCTGGTGTTCTGGGCAAAATATCGAAAGTGCAGGTTTGGACGAACCGCCCCGTCTGGCCGCAGGGCTTCGCCATGCCGGAACCGGATGAAAGCCTGAAGCCTGAAGAGCTGTATTGGGACCTCTGGCTGGGGCCCGCCCCCTACCGCCCCTTCACGCCCAACCTGCACCCCTTCAACTGGAGAGGGTGGTGGGACTACGGCACCGGAGCGCTCGGCGATGTGGGCTGCCACCTGATCGACATCCCCTACCGTACCCTGGGCCTGAAACACCCCACCGATGCGGAATGCAGCGTAGCGTCCATCTATTCTCAAATGTGGACGCCGGACTATCATCCGGAAGGATGCCCTTCCGCCTCCTTCATCACCCTGCATTTCGAGGCAACGGAAAAGACAGGAACCTCGATAGAAATGACCTGGAGCGACGGCGGCATCCGCCCCGCTCATCCGGCCATCATTCCTGCTGATCATGATATCGGCGGCCCGCAAAGCCAGAACGGCGTGCTGATCATCGGGGAGAACGGCCTTATCTCCACCAACATCAACGACAGCTCCCCCCTGACGCCGAAGCTCTACCTCAATGACGGCACGACGGAATTCGGCCCGGAAACGGAGGAAAACGAAGAGCCCGAATACGGCCACCAGCGCAAATGGGTGGATGCCTGCAAGGCGGGGTTCGACAGCCCGGAGCACCGCGCCCTGACTTCCTCCTTCGACTATGCCGGCCCGATGACGGAAACCGTCCTGATGGGCAACCTCGCCATCCGCAGCTACATGCTCAGGGAGGAGAACAGTGAGGGCCGAATGGAGTATTTCGGCCGCAAAAAGCTGCTGTGGGACGGGGAGAATATGCGCATCACCAACCTGGAAGAGGCCAACCAGTTTGTGGGGAGAACCTACCGGGAAGGTTGGGAGATGTTGGATTAACTCGCGCGCTAATGGGACACGAGCGAAGCGACTGATGAAATAAATTGGCGCCCGAGGCCGGGCTGTCGGGGCGCAATTTTCTCTGGTTGCCGTAGCTTAATACGAAGGTATGCCCATTGCGCTCGGACTTGATTGAGCCCGGATTTATACGTAACCTTACACTGTCCGACTACTTAGAGGCTGTTTCATTTATGTCTTTGGAATTTATTATGAGGCTAGTTTTTTCGTCGGCTCGTCGCCAAAGGCTATCGCCGACGGAGACAGGCAAAGCTCTTTTTTAGTCTCGTAGCCGGGGTTGCGGGGTTAAAAAAAGCTGCCGCATGGCGGAAAAAGAGCCATAATAAAACCGAAGGATATAAATGAAACAGCCTCTTAATACTACTTTGTTACTTTAAAAAAGCCGCTTGGCGGCGACAGATTCTAGCCG
>CAYQKY010000053.1:5507-43411 GCA_964418125.1 uncultured Phaeodactylibacter sp. | reverse complement strand
CAACATTAGGCTCCTCCGGAGCTGTGTTCAATAGAACCAATCACCTCTGCCCTTGGGGGCCTGTTCCGACGGATGTCGGAAAGGAAACAGGGGGTGATGGATCTGCGTTTGCCCAGGTAGTATACACTATAATAATTCAATACTCATTTCTCTTACCGCCCCACCACCACTCTCCGGCTCACCAGCTGGCCATCCAGGCGAACGACTACGGTATATAGTCCTGCCGGCAGAGCGTTTACCGGTATCTCTGCCGCTGCATCCGGCAGTAATTCAAGGCGTTGTTGCCAAACCGGGCGGCCCAGCATATCGGCCAGAAGGACTTCCGCCGGACGGGCCTGCGGGAGGTTCATGCTGAGGTAAAGTACATCCCGGGCGGGGTTGGGGAACACTTCCATACCATATTTCCGGGCCAGCTGGTTTACCGAAGAGACGTTGGCCTCGGTGACGGTGACGGCCCCTTCGGTGCTGCTGATACAGCCTTCCTCCCCCAGGACGGACAGGATCACCTGGTAATAACCGGTATCCGTGTAGGCATGGGTAGGGTTTTGCAGGGTGCTGCCTGAGCCGTCCCCGAAGCTCCACCACCAGTAGGTGGCCCCTTCGGAAAGGTCGATGAACGACACTTCATTAAGGCCGGAGGACAGGTCGAGCTCGGCGCTGGCCGGGCTAAAAGCCGGCTGGGGCGTATTTTCCGCCTCCTTTACAGGTACTTCGACGGGCGTACGGCCGCAAAAATAGGGGAATTCCACTTCCCAGTCGTAGAAATAATGGTAAAAAGCCGGGCTTTGGGTTGACCGCCGGATAGATACTACATTGGGAATGGTATAGGGGAAAGTCGAGCCGGCCAGATTGAACCCTAGCGCCTTTCCTGCCCTGAGGCGCAGTTCCCAGCCCTCTCCCGGCTCCACTGCCAGGTTTAAGGGTATGCGCTGTTCACCTGCCACTACGGATACTACCTGGGTTCTGGAGTACCCATCAGGGCCCTGCAGGATCAGCAGCCGGTTGCCTGCTTCTTCGGCGTAAACTTTCACCGACTTGATGATGAAAGGCGTGTAAACATCAAAAACCAGGCCCTGCCCGGCAGTACTGAACTGGGAAGTACCCGCCTGGTTATCTTCCCGGGCTGTCTTCTGGATCGGGGATACCTCCATGTATACAGTAGTTGCTTCTTCGCCCACCGGAACGATGACTTTTTCCCCTATCGCCAGCAGGCTGCCTTCTACCGGGGAATTGTACCAGCGTACCGTTGCCGGGCCGTCGTAAAGCGATTGAACGATGGCGTTGCCGTTCTGGCAGGCCACTCCATTACCAACCACCCGGGCGGCGAGCAGCTCCTCCGACACGACTTTAACCTGCTGTTTCAGCTGGTTATTGAGATGGCGGGGGTCATCTTCTTCATTGACTTTATAGATCTGAGCAGTATATTCAAACTCTCCTGCCTCAGAAGGGATGGGAGGCAATTGCAGGTATTCCCGCTGCCCGGGTTCTATACTGCCCTCCCAGTGGTAGGTGAATACCGCCGGGATTCCATCGCCCCGCAGAGCGTGGCGGATATCGAGGGAAGTGATGGTTTCTGTACCCCCATTTTCCACCAGAAGGCGGGCGGCGAGCTGCTCTCCGCAGTTGAAATCACGGGTTTCAGCCCGAAGGAGGATCACATCCTTGTCCGTTTCCACCGGCGGAACCGGTTCGTGGCCCTGATCGATGAGGTACTGGAAAGCGGCAGGCACATTGATGATCCCCATACCATAGGCATTGTCTTCCCCGGGAGCGCCCAGGTCAATAGCGGAAAAATAGAGCGCCAGAAGGATCTCTTCACCGGTGAGGTAAGGGAAAGCCTCCTTGAGGAGCAGAACGGCGCCGGAAACGTGAGGCGCTGCCATGGAAGTACCGGTATTGGATTCGTAACGCCCGCCGGGAACGCTGGACCGGACGTTGGTGCCCGGCGCCGACACCTCCGGTTTGATCTGCAGGGAGCCGGTTCCTCCGCAGACGCTGGGGCCGCGGCTGGATCCCGGATTGATCGGCAGGGAGTTCTCATTTCCATTGAGGTTGCCAACCGAAAAAACCCGGACAAGGCTGCTATTGTTAATGGCTGGGTTGCCGATAGTGGAAGATCCCGGGCCTTCATTTCCGGCGGAATGCACGGAGGCGATACCTGCCGTCATGACGGCATTGATCACTGAAAGAGAAGGATGTTCCCCACAATCAGCAGACGACGGAAGGGGGCCTCCCCAGGAGTTGTTGATCACGTCCGGCATGTCATCTGTGGTCGCAGGGTTCCCGTCAGGGTCCAGCGCCCACTGAAAGGTCTCGAAAATATTCAGGACACTACTGGGATACTGGCAGCCGCTCAATACTACCGGGCCGCCCATCCACTGGCCGTTGAAGGCCACGCCAATGGTGTCATTCTGCAATCGGTCCAGCCCGACAATGGTTCCGGTGACGTGGGTGCCGTGGTCGCTGCAGTACTGGGGCTCTCCCGGGCTCGCCCAGGCTTCGGACAGTTCCCGGGTGTGGTAGGCAAACTGATTGTGCAGGGCCGGGTGCTCAACGTCGTCGCCGGTATCGATTATCATGGCCTTGCGGCCGTAGCCGGTATAACCCATCGCCCACATCTGATCGGCGCCAATGGCCCGGAGCCCGCGCTCGGCATTGTTCAGTAACATGGGCGCCGGAACCCGTTCCGCCCCATCATCCATGACCTCTATTTCATGGTTGGGAAAGATCATTTCCACAGCCTTTTCCCGGCTGAGCCGGGCAATGGCCGGGCCGGTAGCCTCCACAAAAATGGCATTGGTAACCCAGAAAGGGCGGATACTTCCTGAACGGATACCTTCCATAGATTTCAGAAGGCCCAGCACCTCCGGCTGGGTGGCGGCCGCCTTCGCCTGCAGGCGGGTGGTTACTTCGTAGGCCCGTTCTTCCAGGCTGGCCCGGCGTTGGGCGAGCTCCTCTTCCAGAGCAAGGATATCAACCCGCCCTTCCAGCAACATAAAGACGGAGTGGTAGGATTCCGGCGCTTCGGCAATGGCCTGCAGCAGTTCCGGCGGCAGTTTGGCCTCATCCGGAGATTGAGCAAAAACACCTGAGCCAAGCAGTAAAGAGAAGGTTATGCCAAGGCAGAGGTTTTTCCATACTTTATTCATATACTTTTGAAAATTGTTGAGGTTTACGAATTCTGAAAAGGCCAGGCAAAGCAACGGCTTTTCTGGTTGATCGCTAGCTTTTGGAAATGCTTTCTTGTTTGTTCAAAGGGGGCGGGTATCTTCCAGGTAATTTTTCACGGCTAAGGTAAGCATTTTCCCTTTTTTTACTGGAAAACAGGCGACAGAAACGATAAAATGGAAGCAAGAAATAAAACGATAAAAAATATAAAACGGGCAGCAGGGAAAAATCAACCCATTTTGCCCTGAGCTTGCCGAAGGGGGGGGGCTCAACCAACCTCCCTCTTTTTCCGTTCCAGTTCCTCCACCACGGCTTCCAGGCAGGTGTTGAACTCCTTTTTAAGGCGATGTTCCCAGAACCGGAAGACCGTCCAGCCCTTGTCCTGCAAAGCCTGGGTATTCTGGCGGTCGCGCTGCATATTGCGCTCGATCTTGGGAATCCAGTACTCACGGTTGCGCCGGATGCGGGGCTTTTTCTCCTGCCAGTTGTAACCGTGCCAGAACTCTCCATCCACAAAGACAGCCACTTTATATTTCTTGATGGCAATATCGGGCTTGCCGGGCAGGTCCCTGACATCTTTTCGGTAGCGGTACCCCAGGGCCCACAACGCCCGGCGCAACATCAGCTCCGGCTTGGTGTCCGTAGAACGGATCCTGCTCATCAGCCGGGAACGCTGCTCGGGCGTGTAGCGGCTCTGCTCCTCGGTGAAGGCGGGGACTTTGATGGGGTCTTCTTTCATGGTTGCATGGTTGCATTGCCGGGCCCGTATCTCTGGGCCAGCTGAAATGGCTGGATTGTTGGATGGCTAAGGACGCCCAGCCTGAACGAACAATCTAACCATATAACAATTTAACAATATTAATTCGCTTTGCTCAACATTCTTACCTCATTTTCCCAACACCATTCTTCCTGAACGGTTTAATATAAAAAGCTACCCATATGGAAAAACATTTCTCTCTCGACAACATCCTCGGCATGGAGCGCCACTACCGGCGCAACCTGGTCAACAGCCTTCCCGGTTTCAAACCCTGTACCCTCATCGGGACGATCAGCCACCGCGATGTGGCCAATGTGGCCATTTTCAATTCGGTGGTGCACATCGGCGCCACCCCTCCCCTGCTCGGCTTCATCATGCGCCCGCTGACGGTGCCCCGGCAGACCTACCACAACATCAGGGCGCGGGAGTTCTTCACCATCAACACGGTGTCTGAGGCTTTCTACGAAAAGGCCCATCAGACTTCCGCCAAATACGAAGAGCAAGTCTCCGAATTTGAAACCTGCGGCCTGACGGCCCAGTATACCGATGCCCATCCGGCCCCATACGTACAGGAGAGCCCGGTAAAGCTCGGCCTTCAGTACAAGGAAGAACACCACATAAAGGCCAACGGCGCCATCCTGATCATTGGAAAAGTTGTGGAAGTCCTGGCCGATGACAGCTTCCTGTCTCCCGACGGCCACCTCAACCTGGATAAGGCGGGCGTCGTTGCCGTCGCCGGGCTGGATAGTTATTACGGCACGGAATTGCTGGCCAGGCTGGGATATGCCCGGCCGTGAGAGGGCATTGGTTGATTGGTTCATTGGTTGATTTTTACCCGGCCGAGGGACGAGGACGGGGGTTCATTGGTGCATAGGTTCATTGGTGCATGGGTGTAGGCCAGGCGCTCCATGAACCCATGGGCCTGTGAATCCATGAACCCATAAAACTATTCCCTCCCAAAGTTTGTACTAATTCGAAGTACGTTCTATCTTAGTGCTTGTTTGGAGGTGGTGCTTTGGAAACGAAAATGGCTGACTTTGGGTTCTCATGAGGCTCTTTTTCTCGCCCATAGCCGGGCTACGGGCGAGAAAAAAGCCAAAATGAGGTTCCAAAGGCGGTCATTTGCAGCCCAAATGACTACCTCCAAACAAGCACTAAGTGCTGCAATGAATGAGGCAGGCTTACCGCCGGCCCCTAAAATCACTTAATTTACGACAATGAGCAGAAGAAAAGGCTTTTTAGAGTCTCACAACCCCGTTATGAAAGAGTCCGCCTATCAGCAGGCGGCACATGAAGTGCTGGACGGCGATATGGCCCGCACTGCCGGCGGCATTGTGGAACGGATGACCGTTCAGGGCGCCATCAACAAATCCCTAATTCTGGGGGGCATCATGCTGCTGACCGCAGCTATCAGTTTTTCTATGCCCAGCCAGCTGTTCCTCTGGGGCGGCGCGATCGGCGGGCTGATCGTGGTCGTCATTGCATCGATGAGGCCGCATATGTCGCCCACCCTGGCGCCGGTTTACGCCGGGCTGGAAGGCCTGTTCGTCGGAGCCATCTCCGCCCTTTACGCCAGTATGTTCAACGGCATCATCTTCCAGGCCGTCACCCTTACCATGGCCGTATTTTTCCTGATGCTGTTTATTTATAAATCCGGCATCATCAAGGTAACCGGCAAGTTCCGTGCCGGTATCATTATGGCCACCGGCGCCATCTTCGTATTTTACCTGATCAACTGGATCCTTTCCATGTTCGGCGTGAATATGCCTTTTCTGCACGAAGGAGGCTGGGTAAGCATCGGCATCAGCCTGGTGATCGTGGCCGTCGCCGCGCTGAACCTGCTGCTGGATTTTGACAATTTCGAAAAAGGCGAACAATACGGCGCGCCGGCTTATATGGAGTGGTTCTCCGCTATGGGCCTGCTCATTACACTGGTCTGGCTTTACATCGAGATCCTCCGCCTGATCGCCATTTTCTCTTCTAACGACTAAGAGACGGAGGCCGTTTTTTGACCAAAGGGCGCCCTCCAAACATGCTCTAACGGCCTTACAACCACCATACGCCAGGCGCGGATGTGCACGCTCTGCAGTGCCATCCGCGCTTTGCGCTTAAAAAAGCGGCTATTATGACCAGCCAGGAAAGGGAAGTCCTCAAAAAGAAGATCGTGGAAACGATCGCCAGAATGGAAAAGGAAGTGGAACGCCTGGAAGAGGCCACCCGCCCCATCTCGCCGGAAAATGCGATCGGCCGTGTCAGCCGCATGGATGCCATCAACAGCAAGGGGGTATCCGAGGCGGCCCTGCGCTCCGCCCGCCGCAAATTGTCCAGCCTGCGCCTGGCCCTGGCCAAAGTGGACAGCCCCGGCTTTGGGGCCTGCAGCCGCTGCCGGCAGCCCATACCATCAGCCCGCCTGATGTATATGCCGGAAAGCACACGCTGCGTGCGGTGTGCGGACCGGTAGGGGGAAATTATGTACCTGCCCACTGACCAATATCATCGCATATTAAAGGCATTTTTCTTACTTTCTCAGAAAAAATGGGCGCAAGGTTTTTCCGCCTCCTGTTGATGAGCTGTCTTCTGGCCAACAGTTGCCAGAACGGCCCGCAACCGGAAGCGCCAAAGGCGCTGCCTCCAGAGGATAGCGTCATAACAGTACAATCAGATAGCTTGCCGGAAGCGCCGGCAAGGGTACTCATTCTTGAGCGGGATGTAAAGATGAGCGATTATTTTGCCTTCCTCGACTCTATCATCTCCTGCGAAGATACGCTGGCGCCTTATCCCCTCACCGAACATCTGCTGGTGCGGGCCAACCCCTGGATCATCGACAGCCTGGCCAATACCGATTACTATCGGATGATGGAGAGGGACAGCTTTGTGTACGACCAGCAGGAACTGATCGTCCTGCGAAGGGGGGATAGCCTTATCCTGCCCGGCCAGGAACAGGCCCGGGAACTGCATCAACGCATGGACAAGACGCTTATTGACCTCAACATTCCCGAATTCAGGCTCCGGGTCGTCGAAGGAGAAGATACGATTTACACTTTTCCGGTTCGGGTAGGGCGAAACCAGAAAAAATACCTGGCCCTGGCAGGCACAACCGTAGACCTCCGTACTATGCCCGGATCAGGACGGATCGTCAGAATTGCCCGCTATCCACTCTTTCTTGACCCGGCCACCGGACAGCGCTTTACCCATACCCGCCGTGATGACGGCAGAATAACACTCATGCCTGTCATTCCCTGGATAGAGCCGGAAATCAATGGCCGCCGGTTAGGCCAGCTGATCCACCCCACTACCAACCCTGAAACCCTGAGCAGGGCCTACTCCAATGGCTGCATCGGCGTCAGAGAATCCGATGCCTGGTACATTTACTACTTCGCCCCCGTGGGCGCCAAGGTTTATTTCCATTATAACTTGTTGGCCGAAGGCCCGAATGGCAAGATGATAGAACTGAAAGATATCTATTCCTGGAAAGGCAAACGCTTTGTAGATTCTGAAAATGCTACAGCCCTGGAGGAAGCTTCGAAAAAGATTGCGACGGGTTGCGTTTGCGGAAAGGATAACTGAAGCATTGTAAAAAAAACAGGGCAACTACGCCGAGGCGTAGCACCCTGTATAACCCCAAAAAACCAAATGAAAACAATCTACATATGAATGCTCTTCATCGAAGAGGATCGATATCATAACTTATCGAGATACACCATAGAGACACTTTTGTTCTCTCTTAGTGTTATCTTAACGCAAAGTTAACAGATATTTCGAATTTCAATAGCGTTCGAGCGAATTTTTGCTGTAGAAAACGAATTTTAACTTTTACAGCCTTTCTTTAAAAGCACGTACTTCTTTTCTTCTGCCAATTTAAAAAATATTTTTAAAAACCACAACACCTTTTTGACTACTCTTTTTTGTTTAAATTGCCGGCGCCCGAAAAATAGGCGGCCTCTTAACAAGGCTGGTTTGTCATCCGGGAATCAAAATATAAGTGGGCGACAGGTCAAGATAAACAATAAAAGCATAAAAAGTTGGCGAAAGTTAAAAAAATATTTGCTTGTACAAATTGTGGGGCGACCTCTCCGAAATGGATGGGGAAATGTCCGCATTGTGGCGAATGGAACACTTATATCGAAGAGGTCATCACCCGGGAAACCACCCAGGAATCCAAGCATAAGTCGTGGAGGAACGATGCAGGGAGGGGCGGGCCCCGGCCGGTAGCTCTGGCTGACATACAGGCCGGCAATACCCGCCGCCTGGCTACTCCCGACGGGGAGTTGAACCGGGTATTGGGCGGGGGGATCGTCCCGGGGAGCCTGGTACTGATCGGCGGCCAGCCCGGCATCGGGAAATCCACCCTGCTGCTCCAGGTAGCGCTTCACCTGCCGGCCAGTATTCTCTATGTTTCAGGAGAAGAAAGTGACGAGCAGATAAAGATGCGCAGCGACCGCATTGGCGGCAATGCCGAGCGCTGTTTCATTCTCGCAGAAACCAATACCGAGAAGATCCTGCGGCACGCTCAGCAACTGAAGCCCAGCCTTATTATAATTGATTCTATACAAACACTGTCCAGCCCCCATATCGAGTCCATGCCGGGCAGTGTTTCTCAGGTGAGAGAATGCGCCGGAGAGCTCCAGCGCTTTGCCAAGGAAAGCAATATCCCCGTTTTCATCATCGGCCATATTACCAAGGAAGGGTCCATCGCCGGGCCAAAATTACTTGAACACATTGTTGACGCCGTACTGCAGTTCGAAGGCGACCGGAACTATACTTACCGGATACTTCGGACGATAAAGAACCGCTTTGGCAGTACGGATGAACTGGGTATCTACGAAATGGAGGGCAACGGCCTGCGGGAAGTGGACAATCCTTCCGAGCTGCTGCTCTCCCAGAAGGATGAAGACCTCTCGGGCAGCGCCATCGCCGCCACCATCGAAGGGCTTCGCCCCATGCTGATCGAAACACAGGCCCTGGTCAGCACTTCCGTCTACAGCGCTCCTCAACGCTCAGCCACCGGCTTCGACCTGCGGCGCCTGAGCATGCTGCTGGCCGTACTCGAAAAACGCAACGGACTGCCCTTCGCCACCAATGACGTCTTCCTCAACATCGCCGGCGGCATCCGCGTCGATGACCCCGCCATAGACCTCGCTATCGTCAGCGCTCTGATCTCTTCTCTGGAGGACGTAGCCATTCCTACCAATGTTTGCTTTGCCGGCGAGGTGGGCCTGTCCGGTGAGATCCGCGCCGTCAACCGGGTAGAACAACGCATACAGGAAGCCAACCGGCTCGGCTTCCGGGAGATCTACATCTCCAAATACAATACCAAAGGGCTGGATCCGGAACGATTCGATATTAAAATACGTACGGTGGGCAAGATACAGGAGCTGTATTCGGCCCTCTTTGAATGAGTGATTTAGTGGAGGAGTGATGGACCGAATGGGGTTAACCATTCCTTCATTCCTTCATTAATTCCAAAAAGGCAGTCATACTGTCCAGAACATTCCCCCGCACGACCGGGTCGGTCACCCAGCGCGGCAAGGTGGGTTTTTCCAGGGTGAGCATGGAATAGGTTACTTTGGTGCGGCCAGGAGCCAGCGGCTGCAGGCGCCACAGCCCCTGTATGCCTTCCAGGCGTTTGACGCCATCTTCTGGGGGAACGCGGCTGTCAGCCACGGAACGAAAATAGGCCAACGTGCGCCCGCCTTCCCGGATCAGGTGATAGCGCATTATGCAATCCTGGTCGTTGAGCGGCCAGGGCACATCGTAGCGGATATAAGAAACCCACTGGCCGGAGCCCTGCCCTTCAATGGCCTTCACTTCGCCCACAGCACTCATCCACCGGATCACCTTTTCCGGCTCCCGGATGAAGGAGACGATCTCCTCTACCCCGGCCGGCACTTCGAATTCAGCCTTGAGTTCCCGGGTTTCCCGGCCTTCTCCTTCCACTTCGAACCAGCGCTCGTAGACACGGATGCCTTCCTCTCGTTTTACCTCCTTAAAAGTCCGGGTAGAGCTGGCCGAAGCCAAAGCAAGGGGTTGAGAGCTCATGGTGGTATAAAAAAGGAATAGAATACTAAGGGAAAGAAAGTGGCGGTCCATGGTTATAATTATGAGTATCCAAAAAATATTTTTCCGGATGGTTAATCCAACTTCGATTAAGATAATACTTCCCCTCCCCTCCCCCTATTTATTTTGAAGATTTAACAATTTAAGAAATCTTAAATACATTTTACCCGGCTAAACGCCCTGGCAACACCTTGAACTACTCCGGCGTGCAGGCGTTCTACAATCATGAACAACCATCCCGTCCTGCTTTTCGACGGCGTCTGCAACCTCTGCAACGGCGCTGTGCAGTTCATCATCCAAAGGGACCCGGAAGGCGCCTTCCGCTTCGCTTCCCTGCAATCGAAAGCCGCCGGCCAACTGTTGGAACAATTCCCGGAAGCGCCCCGGGATGTCAGCACCATCATATTGATCGAAAAAGGAAAGATATACACCCGGACAGATGCCGCTCTGCGGGCCGCCCGCCGCCTGCCTGGCCTCTGGCCCGCCCTCTACGCCCTCATCATCATCCCCCGCCCCATCCGCAACGCCGTTTACGACTGGATCGCCCGCAACCGGTACCGCTGGTTCGGCAAGAAGGACCAGTGTATGGCGCCTACGCCAGAGCTGAGGGAGCGGTTTTTGGAATGAAGCCCTTGTGACTGCGAAAATTTGTAAGTGTATAAGAGTTTGTTCAAAATTCAATCAATGGGCTCCAATTATCATCCGGGCTCGCGTCGATTAACTTATAGTAAGGGTCTACCGCCACCGCTTGGGGTGTACCGTTTACAATAAGCCTCACCCTGTTCTGTATCCGGGTAACCTTGTGCTTCCGGAGATACAGCTCGGCATGGCCCTCTCCGAAGATGCCTATTTCAACATAATCCGCTAAGGGCAGGGAATGTATTGGGGCCTCCAATCCTGCCGGCCGATAAGATAACCGCTCTCCGAAAACGCGGTTCCCCTGTTCATCATTACGGTATTTGCTGACGATAAATTCGATGTCGACCTGATGCCGGCCGCCGCCCAAAGGCTTCACTTCAACCTTTTCCAGACGGTTATCGTATAGAGTTATGGTTTCAAAAAAGACTTCGATGAGGTAGGACAGGGAATCGGGAACCGCCTGCCGGATGTGACTGAGCATTTCCAGAGAAGTGGTGTAGGGGGCTTCCTGGAAGCGAACCTCATCCAGATAGGATTTTATTGTGGCGTTCAGCTTTTCCTCTCCGATATAATCACTCAGGGCATAGAAGGCCAGGGCGCCCTTGCGGTAGGTGATGTACTCCTGCTGAGGTTTGGCGTAGATCAGAGGCCGTTCCCGGCGGCTTTCTCTTCCTCTGCCTTTCAGATACAGGTCCAGGTTGAAGCGCAGAAAGCGGCGCACCTTGTCTTTTCCGTATTCTTTTTCCAGGACTTTCAGCGCGGTATATTCCGCCATGCTTTCGGTCAGCATTTTGGCGCCCAGCACATCGGCGGGGATCAGTTGGTTGCCCCACCACTGATGGGCCATTTCGTGCGCTGCAATGTAAAAAGGAAAATCGATGCTCTGCTCCCGGACATCGGTGAGGAACTGGGCTTCGGAAAAGGGAATGGAGTTGGCAAAGGTGGTGGCGAACCCGCCCAGGGTGAGCGGAAACTCGATGATGCGGGCCTGCCGGTGCTGGTACGGGCCGAAGTACCTGGAATTGTAGGCCAAAGCCCCCTTCATTCCCCTCATCATGCTGTTCAGGTTGTAAACATGGGCGGGATGGTGGTAAATTTCCAGTCCGACACCCCGCCACTTGTCTTTTTTCACATCGTACCGCCCGGAATTGAACCCGTAGTAGCCCTTAATTTTACTGTCCATTTTGTAATAAAAGAAACGGCGCCCGTTATCCACCCATTCCCGCTGAAGATAGCCCGGAGCGATGGCTACCTGATCCTCGGAGGTGCTGACGGTGGCCTCGAAGGTGATCCAGTCGGAGTCCCGGGAGGAATAGGAATTGTACAACGCGGTGCTATCGGAAGGATACGGCTTATCGTTCTTCCTGGGCGGCAGGCCGTATCGGGCGCGCCGGGCGTTATTGCCCAGTTCGATCGGGCGGTAGCCCAGTCCTGGAAATATTTCATTGGTGAAAAAGGCGCCATTTTGTTTCACCGGTGAGCTGCTGCGGAAGAGGCTGTTGGGCTCATTCCGCACTTCGAAGTACATCTTCAGGCTGTCGTCGGGCGCCAGCCCTTCGTCGAGGAGGTGGATATCAAAACAGATGAAAGTGTCCCGGCTGAGGAGCCGTGCCGGCCTGTCCAGGCGATAGGTGGTTTGTTCGTCGTAGCTGTAGTTGGCCAGGATGGTGTCTATTGTCCGGGCGGAGCGGTTCACCAGGGTGTACGTTCCGGCTGCCGTGAAATTGCGGGTTGCGGGGAAGAGGGCCACATCCAGTTTTACAGCGGTGATGCGCGGCTGCACCGTGCTCTCGTACCGCTTGTATTTCCTCTCATTGTCCGCCATCCATTGTTCTTCCTCTTCTGTGGAATTGATCTTCCCGTACTGGTATTTATCTTCATAGTAAATGGCGAGGCCCAGCCCGAGAAAACCGGTAAAGAACACAAGGAGGGCCGCCCCCGCCGGCCCCCGGAAGCGTTCCCCGGCGAGAGAGAGGCGCTCTGCGAACGAAAACACCAGCCCGCGCCTCCCGAACAACAGGGCGCCCATCAGCAGAGCCAGGCCGCCCAGCGCCCAGTAGAACTTATACAGGAAGTAAGGAGGCAGGGAAGCCCCAAAGCCATCCATTTCGGAATAAGTGAATTCCGGAGCTGTATTGAACCGAAAAACAGGGTGTTCGACACCCAGCTCGGGTAACCCCGTTATCCCCGTGGAGCCGAGGATGAGCAGAAAGAGGCCCATGTATGGATTGGTAAACAGGGTTTGCACAAACAGGGAGGCGAAGGCCCACACGACCAGGCCAGGCAGGTACAGCCCGTAGAGATGGAACAGATACAACCCTATCTCAAACCGATAATATCCGTTACAGGCCTGCACCATGGCCCCTCCGGCAATGATCAAAGCCAACAGCACCGCCTGCATCTTCACCAGGGCCAGGCATTTGGACATCAGCAGCACCCATCCGGGCGCGGGGCTGGCGTCCACCAGCTGATCCATGCTGGCCATCCGGGCGCGGTGCACCAGCATGCCCGCATACAGGAAAGTAAGCAGGTGAATGACGCCCAGAAACAGAAAAGCCGGGACTTTCAGCATCTTCCAGGTCACCGGCAATAGGCGGAAGCCGTACGCCGGGCTCAGTTCCGCCTGCTGAAAGAATACCATCAGTATACCGCCGGCGAGAATGCTGAGGAACAGCCGGCTCTTCAGGATGTGGGCAAACTCAGCGGCCGATAAGCGCCAGGTGGCCGCCAACTGTTGCCCGAAGGAGAAATCGCAGGCCACCTCCGGCAGGCTCCATTTGAAGATGCCCCCAAAATTATCGCTCCGTTTCCGTTCCCGTTCCCGTTTCCGTTCCCGCCGGTACTTCCCTCCCCACAGAGAAAGAGGCTGGTGGTGCAGCGAGAATTTTTTATACCCCAACCCGAAGATAAGAGCGGAAATGCCCAGCCAGGTGAGGCGGTTGTAAATAACGGGGCCCCATACGGGCGGCAGCAGCTCGTTGCGCTCGCCAAATGTCCAGTACCGGGTGGAATAGAGGGCGGCTTTCTGCCCGAGAGGGTCCAGTACTGCCGCCAGCCACCGGTTGTCCATGCTACTTAGCAAACTCCCGGCGAGCATCTGGATAAAGAACAGGATAATGAGGGTAATGAAACCGGCATAGGTATTGCGGCTCAAGGCCACCACTGCAAAAACGACACCCCCAAACAACAATACATTGGGAATAATGTATACCAGGTAGAGCTGCAGGTAAGCCATTGCCCGAAAGGGCCCAACCAGGGCCTGGTCTACCCCGGGCAGGCGGGCGCCGATGTAAAAACCGAAACCGATGGTAGTGGTGATCAGCATCAGGACGAGAAAAGAGCTGAAAAACTTGGCCAGAAGATAACTCCTTTTTGTAAATGGATAGGTGTACAGGACGGCATACATGTTGCTCTTAAAGTCCCGGTGGACGGACACCCCGATGACCGCCGGCAGGAGGAATAAGAGGAGCTTCAGAAAGAAGCTCCCCATCTCCTGGAGTTGCAGGGGGGCATTGGCCAGTATTTCAAAACCCGGCTCGGTTATTTGCTCACCGAAAATACCGGCCCGGGCAGCCATGGCGCCGGCGGAGGCGAACAGGAATATGGCGGCGTAAACATAGACGGAGGGCTGCCGCATCCAGTGGCGAAGTTCGTATCGGAAGATGGTGAAAAACATAATAAGGTTGCCGTTGCATGTTGGTGTAATGGTTCCTATGCTGAAATACCTGGCCTATGTATTTGCCTCTGCAATGCTATCTTCTTTCAGGGCCCGAAAGTAGGCGTCCTCCAGCTGCGGTTCCGCCGGGGTGAAGTCCGGCGAAGGGCGCTCCGGAGCATACACCCGGATAGCAAGAGAATGATCGGGGTTGTACCCGGAAGACAGCAGGCCGTAGCGGGTTTCCATCTCCTCCAGCGCTTCCCGGGGGATCGCCCGGGCCCATATCCGCCCCCGGAGGGCTTCGGTGGCCTCAGCGGGCGAGGAGCGCAGCAGCAGCCTGCCGCCGTTCAGGATGGCCATGTCGGTGCACAGCTCTTTAACGTCTTCGACGATATGGGTGGAAAAGATGACGGTGCAGCGTGCGCCCACTTCCCGGAGTATATTGAGAAAGCGCTTTCGCTCGGCGGGGTCCAGCCCGGCGGTGGGCTCGTCCACGATGATGAGCTGGGGGGCGTTCAGCAGCAGCTGGGCGATGCCAAAGCGCTGTTTCATGCCGCCGGAGTAGGTGTCGACATGTTTTTTGCGCACCTCGTACAGGTTGGTGAGTTCGAGCACCTCTCCGGCCAGGCGGCGGCGGGCGGCGCGCGAAGCGACGCCTTTCAGGGTGGCGAAATAGTCGAGCAGGCCCTCCGCCGATACGCCGGGGTAAACGCCGAACTCCTGAGGCAGGTAGCCCAGCACCCGCCGCAGGCGGAGGGGCTCCTTCAATACGTCGATGCCGTTGAAAGTAATGGCTCCGACATCGGGGCGCTGCAGGGTGGCGATGGTTCGCATCAGGGTGGACTTGCCGGCGCCATTGGGGCCCAGCAGGCCGAACATGCCGGTTCCGATCCCGAGGCTGAGGTTATCTATTGCCCGGACGCCGTTGGGGTATACTTTGGTGAGGTTGGAAATGGCCAGTTGCATAAAGCGGGTAATTTGGTGATCTTGGACAAAAATACAGGGCCGCCACCGAGCGCCCTATTAAGAGTGGTGAACGGGAAGAAACCCATGATGAACAACCAAAAGCGCTTTGGCTACTGAAACAACGCCCTTGATCACCGGGAGCATGCCCCTGGCCATTTCAATTTGGTATCGGCTATCCTTTTCCCTTGGTTTGAAGGCAAAAGGCAAAGACACTTATGGAAAGCATAAAAAGAAAGATCGAAAACTTGCTCTTGTCCAATACCGCCTGGATATTCTTCACGGTGATCCTGTTCCTCAGCTATGTGATGATGGTAGAATCCGGGCAGTATACCCGGGCGTATTACGGCTCTTACGTTTTGTCAACTGCCGTCCTTTTTGCCCCGGTTCTGGCCTTTGCCGGTTACCGGCGCCGGTTGAAAGAGGAGCTGGGGCGATACGCCTACCTGGCCCTGTGGTGCATCATTTTTGTGGTTTACCCGGTGTTGGTGGCGGCGGGGCAGGCCTTCTGGGCGGAAAGCCTCTTTCTCTTTCCGCCCGAGGGTGAGGCCGTGCCTGCCGGTTTTGCAGAAGTGGCAGGGGCCGGGCTGTTCCTTACGGAAGTGGCCATTCATGCCAATGACTACCTCCTTCGCCGGACGGGAGGGTTCCGGCAGCTGAGCCTGCAAAAGGCCTTGTTGATCCTGGCAGTAGGCGCTGCGGCCCTCCTGGGAATGGCTTTCGCCTACCGGCCGTTTACCGCTGCTTTTCCGGACAGTTTCTTCGGGTTCGTACAGAAAGCCCCGTTGTTTTTCGGGTACACCGTTCAGTTCCTGCTCATCATCCTGGCGTATTCCTTTTTTTATTTCGTCAACCATTACTTCCTGGTGCCCAGGCTGCTGAAGCAAAAGGGAGTGCTCCATTACGGGTTTGGGGTAGCCGCAACGGTTTTGTTCTTCTATCCGGTGCTGGGGTTGCTCCTCAACTGGCTGCCGGTGGTGCAGGCGGAAACATTCCTCTCCTATCCGGTAGCCGAGATCTTTCCCTCCGACCGGGGAGGGGTCCCCTTCGCGATTATACTGCTCAGCGCCCCGCTTATCGTCGGTATGGAATGGTACAAACAGGCCGGCAAACTGGCCTCGCTGGAAAAGGAAAGAACCGCCGCCGAGCTCGCCCTGCTGAAACAACAGGTCAACCCCCACTTCTTCTTCAATACCCTGAATAACCTATACGCCCTCAGCATTACCCGGGACAAGCAAACGCCGGAGGTCATCCTGCAGCTTTCCGAGCTGATGCGATACGTCATATATAATGGCAGGGAAGAGAGCGCCGCCATCGCCGAAGAGGTGAAATATATCGAAGACTACATCCGCCTGCAGCAAATCCGGCTGCACAAACACCTGGACTTCCGGTTCGAAAAAGATATTGCTGATGAAAAACTGCACATTCCTCCGCTGCTGTTCGTTATATTGGTGGAAAATGCCTTCAAACACGGTATCGAGCCGGCAGAGGAAGCCTGCTCGCTCCACCTTTGCCTGGAGAGCGATGGAAAAAGCCTGTCGTTTTCCTGCCGGAACTCTTTCGAAGAAAAAGTCGCTTCACCCGGAGGGATCGGGCTGGCCAACCTGAGGCGCCGGCTGGAATTGCTGTTCCCGAACCGGCATGAGCTCGCTGTGGAAGAAGGGCCCAATACCTACACTGCAACGTTGAAACTGGACCTGTCATGAAACTGCGTTCCCTCATCATAGACGACGAACCGCTGGCCCATAAGGTCATCCTGGAGTACGCCCGGGAGGCGCCCTTTATCGAGATCGCCGGCCAGTGCTATTCGGCCACCGAGGCGCTGTCGGCATTGAATACGCAGCAGATCGACCTGGCCTTTCTCGACATACAGATGCCCCGGCTGAAGGGGCTGGAGCTATTGAGAACACTCAGCACCCCACCCATCGTCATCGTCACTTCCGCGTACGAGGAGTATGCTCTGGAGAGTTACGAGCTGAATGTGTGCGACTACCTGCTGAAGCCCTTTCGATTCGAACGGTTCCTGAAAGCCGTCAATAAAGCATACGAACTACACCAGATGAAACAGGCCGGGCGCACCTCCTCCGCTGCTCTGCCGGAGCCGCCTACAGAAGAACCTACCCAAATTTTTATCAAGTCCGACAAACGGCACGTACAGGTCAGCCTGGCGGATATTTTCTACCTGGAGAGCTACGGCAACTACGTGAAAGTATGGCTACAGGAAGAGTTTCTCCTGACGCCCGGCACCCTGTCCGGTTTCGAAACGGAACTGCCCGAAGCCGATTTTTTCCGTATCCACAAATCTTTTATCATACAAAGAAAGTATATTGATTACGTGGAAGGCAATACTTTGCGCCTGAAGAACGGGAAAGAGCTGCCCATCGGAAAGAGTTACCGGCAGCAGGTGCGGGAATGGGTCTCGTAAGTCCGCGGTTTTTGCTGTTCGGTGTTCGGCATTCGCAATTCGCCGGCGAAATGCCAGGAAACCAATCCATCCATCAAACCATCTGACCATGCCCTCATCGCCCCCCATCGAGTCCCACACCGTACCCCCGGGCACGCCCCGCGAACGCCTGAGCGACTACGCGCCCCGGGTGTTCAGCGCCATTCCGTCGCGCAAAGGCATGAAGAAGGCCATCAAGGCCGGAGGAGTGCTGGTCGACGGGCAGCCCGGGCAAACCGGCGACTGGGTGCTGCCCGGCCAGCGCATCGAGCTCCTGCCTTCGGCCCTTAGCCCGCCCAAGCCCCTCGAGCTTCCGCTCGAGATTGTCTATGAGGACGAACATCTGGCAGTAGTCAACAAACCCGCCGGCCTGTCCACCAGCGGCAACCAGTACCGGACCGTAGTAAATGCCCTGCAATTTAACCTATCTCCTTACGAAGCCGCCGACGCCCTGCCCTGGCCCCGCCCCGTCCACCGCCTCGACGCCCTGACTTCCGGGCTGCTGCTGGTGGGCAAATCGCATGCCGCCTCAATTTCCCTGAGCCGGCAGTTCGCGGAGAAAACCGTGCGAAAGGCCTACCAGGCCGTTGTTGCAGGAAAGGCCCCCGAGTACGGCGCCATCCGGGAGCCCGTCGACGGGCAGGAGGCCCATACCGATTTCCTCAGGCTCCGCCAGGTACATTCCCTCAAAGTGGAGTGGCTCTCCCTGCTGGAACTATACCCCCGCACCGGGCGCACCCATCAGCTGCGCCGCCACCTGGCCGGCATAGGCTGCCCTATCCTGGGCGATTCCCTTTATACCAAAGACAAGCCGCTCCTGAAGGGAAAAGGGTTGTTTCTCTGCGCAGTGGGGCTGGAATTTTCCCATCCTTTGGACGGACGGCCCTGCAATTTCAGGATAGGGCCCCCCGATAAATTCAAATCCTTTTTGGAAAGGTCGGAGCAACGGTGGGAGAAATTTAAGGAAGGCTGAAAGTTCGTTATTTTTGTAATCATTATTTTTGTAACGACTGTATTTGTAATGGCCATATTTGTGATCGTTACTTTTGTAATGATTATAAAAGTAATTATTATTTTTATAATCATTATGAAAATAACGGCCTCTCCCTGGCCTTCCTCCCGATGGCCCAACTCACTCATCCCAGCCCGGATCCGGCAACCATCATCTTCATACCACCAAAATCTGGTTCCCATTTGATCTTTCTGCCCAAAACCTGTAATTTCGCAACTTCCTTTGTCCGCCGTAGCTTCAGCGAAGGCAGATACACATTTACACTTAAGCACATTTACACCTTTACGCATGAACACGTCCACTCAAAGTGCCATGAGCAAACGAACCGAAATAAAAACCATCCTCACCGGATATACCGGCCTGCTGGGGCAGAAAGTCACCGTCATGGGCTGGGTGCGGTCCTTCCGTTCCAACCGCTTCATTGCCCTCAACGACGGCACCAGCATGAGAACCCTGCAGGTGGTCGTCGATTTTGAACATTTCGATGAAGGGCTGCTGAAGAAGGTTACATTCCACTCCTGCATCAAGGTAACCGGTAAGCTGGTGGAATCGCAGGGCGCCGGACAGGATGTGGAAGTACTGGCCGAAGCCCTGGAGATCCTGGGCGAGGCAAACCCGGAGCAATACCCCATGCAGCCCAAGGCACAGACCATGGAATTCATGCGTGAACAGGCGCACTTCCGGATGCGGACCAACACGTTTACCGCAGTGTTCCGCATCCGCCACGGCATCGCATACGCCATTCACAAATACTTCAACGATAACGGTTACTTCTACCTGCATACGCCCATCATCACGGGTAGTGACGCCGAAGGGGCCGGGGAGATGTTCCGCGTCACTACGCTGGATGTGGGCAACCCACCCCGCACCGAAGACGGGCAGGTAGACTGGAGCCAGGACTTTTTCGAAAAACCCACCAACCTGACGGTCTCCGGGCAGCTGCAGGCCGAGATCGGCGCGCTGGCCCTGGGCAAGGTCTATACCTTTGGCCCCACCTTCCGCGCCGAAAACTCCAACACTTCCCGCCACCTGGCGGAATTCTGGATGATCGAGCCCGAAGTAGCTTTTTTCGACATCCACGACAACATGGCCCTGGCGGAGGACTTCTGCCAGTACCTCATCCGCTACGTCCTCGACAACTACGCCGATGAGCTGGCTTTCCTCGACCAGCGCATTCAGAACCAGGAGAAGAACATGCCCAGGGAGCAACGCCGCCCTATGGGGCTGACGGAAACGCTGCGTTTTGTTGTCGACAACGAATTCGAGCGCATCACCTACACGGAGGCCGTCCGCATCCTGCGCAACTCCAAGCCCTACAAGAAAGGCAAGTTCGAATACGATGTGGAATGGGGAAAAGACCTGCAGGCCGAGCACGAACGCTACCTGGTGGAGAAGCACTTCAAGAAACCGGTCATCGTGCGGGATTACCCGGCCAGCATCAAAGCCTTCTACATGCGCCTCAACGAGGAAAACCCGGAAGTGCCGGGCCGCACCGTCGCCGCCATGGATGTGCTCTTCCCCGGCATCGGCGAGGTCATCGGCGGCTCCCAGCGCGAAGAGCGCCACGATGTGCTCGTGCAGCGCATGCACGACATGGGCATCGCCGAAGAGGAACTGTGGTGGTACCTGGAGCTGCGCAAGTTCGGCGGCTGCCCCCACGCCGGCTTCGGGCTGGGCTTCGAGCGCATGGTGCAGTTCATTACCGGCATGGGCAACATCCGCGACGTGATCGGCTTCCCGCGGACTCCAGGCAATGCGGAGTTTTAGCGCTTGGGTTGAAAATTGTCCGTTGCCGGCCAAAACGGAGGCTCCGGGCAACGGACAATTTTCAACCGCCTAAGTGACTCCGAGCGCTCTCCAGGGTTACACATTGAAGCCCGTTGAGCGCTCCTGTCGTTCTTCTCCTCCGTAAAACACTATTCCTCCTCCTGTTCCGGTTAGTTTCTTCCAGTAGGCCGGCCCCTTGAAGAAATCGACGGTAATTTGGAGCCCCCGGTTCCATGTTCTGATTTCAGAAAACATGCCCCGGGCCGAAACAAACATCAAAGATCTTCCGGAGGAGAGGATTCCGCTTCAAACAACGGCATGGACATTTTACCGCTGGCTTCCAGCTTCATATATGCCCCTTCATTCTTGGCAAGGCCTTCGCCCACCATCCAGCCACGGGTTTCGGCAAAGCAGCCCGATCCCCGGAAAAATCCATATCTCGACTCCCGCCGGCCATCGGGATACCAGGTGCACTCCCCGACATAACGCACAGCGTCGTGGTTTTCCTGGCTCAGAAGGCGGCCGCAGGCCCAGGCCTCAACCGTGTCCTTTTCCAGGTCGGCATCCGGCGGCAGGAAATGGATCTCATAACTCATTCCGGGCGCCAGCTCTCCCAGAAAAGTGGCCGTACCATTCATGGCATACATCCTGGGCACGTAGCCTTTGGGTGGCTCCAGGCCGTTCAGTGCCTCCTCATCCGGCAACGCGTCAACCTCAAAAAGCTCGTAGCTGGCTTTAAGGTTTTTCATTATGGTAAATGTTGAGCCCTCATCGCCCGGCCCCCGCAGGCTCAGTTCCTCATTACTGATGCCGGACAGGCTTTCTTTCTGGCAACTGAATGCGAAGGCCATCAGGCCGGCTATCATTACACACATCCATGGTTTCATAGGCTATATTTTTTAGGTGAAATGCCTTTGGCCCCTCATTGGCTGAAAAGAAAGACGGAAAAGGTAAAATAAAAAAGCCCCGCCCCTCCTCCTTTCACAGCTCCAAGACGCCCAAAAAGCAAATGCATACAGCCTCAAATACATTCTTAAGGGGATAATGTGCAATGACAAAAATCAACAGGGTACCTGAACTTTGCCCATCGGGAAAACCTCAGCCGGCAATTATCTTGCGGTGGGTATGGATTTGTCTCTGGACTGCAGGATGCGGTTTACCCCTGCATAAGCAGCAAACTGCCGACTGCATTCGTCCCACCGCCAGGGCAGCGGCTTCGATGGTTATGCCGCAGGGGTTAAACCGCAAAAAAACTCATAACTATGGAAGGCAGGAATTTCGAGGTCAATATCATCAGCACGTCCAAGACGACCAAGCACCTCAACGGGGAGTACCTCGAAGAATGGATGAATCAGAATTTTCAGCTCTTCAAATACGGCGACGGGCTCGACGAAATATTTATTCTCTTCAGTGTAAGCGACATCGAGGCCGACGGCAGCTTCCGGTACCACCCCGAGGAGCGCTTACTGGAGCTTACCGTCCCCCTGCCGGAAAAAGAACTGCACAATGCCGAAGAAAAGGAGACGCTACTGGTGATGGCCTCGGCACTGCTGTCTACCCTTCAATCCATCCCCCGGCAAGCCATGGAAACCTTCGACATCTCTACCTTCCGGGCGGATTTTGCCGAGATGGTGGCCTGACTATATTGTTTGATGGCTGAAATTGTTTGATTGTTACGGCCAGCCTGCCTGACGCCAGCCCTTCCAGCCATACAGCCATTTAACAGTCAAGCAATTGAACCATCACTCCCCGATCATCAACTTCCCGCTTCCTACCATTTTCTGATTCACCACTACCTGGAAAAAGTATATTCCTCCCGGCAGCGCGCCGGCATCCAGCTCAAACTGCCGCTCCCGGAACGGCAGGTGCCGCGCCAGCCGCCCGTCGCTGTGGTACAACAGGAAAGTTCCGGATACTATCTCCAGGCCTTCTACTGAAAGGGTAGCCCTGTCGATGAAGGGGTTGGGATAGGCCTTTACCCGGATGCGGGCAGGGCCGGCGCCGGGGTTGCCGTCATTGATTACCCGGATGAAATCCTCGCCCAGCGTATGGAATGCCGTGTTGGTGATTACCGGAGCATTGAAATCGAAATAAATGGCGGCGCTGTTTTCGATACGCTCCCCCAGCGGGTTACCCGGACGTTGGCTGATGAGGAACTTCACAAATCCGTGAGAGGCCGGCTCGTTCACGTTGCTGTCCGGCAGCATGATATGGCCAAACGTGAAAGTGAGTACGTTCTCCCCGCTCAGCGCCCAGCGGTAATCGTGGCTGGAAGCGCCGGGCCTGACGCTGGCAGGATCCAGCCACCGGGAAAGCGTGTCCCGGATGACGACGGTAAAAGCCGTATCGGTGCCCGTATTCTGGAAGCGGATGTGGTATTCGATGTCCACGCCTGGTTTGATGAAATGCTCTTCATCATACCCCACGGGCAGAGCCTGTTTGTCGTTGGGGTCATAGGCGCCGATGTTTTCCCGGCATTCGATATCGGTAAAATCATCATTGGGCAATAAGGGGAATTGGTTGACGAACCCAAGGCTGAACCCTCCTCCGGAGTCGAAACCACAACCTTCGATCGTCGAGCTGACGTATGTTTCACTATTGCTGTCCGGCAGGCGGGGCGCTTCCAGGCGGTAGGCCAGGCCGTTGGCGCGGCGGGAAAAGAGCAGGGATCCGCCGGCGTTCAGCTCGAAGGGGGCGTTCATATACATCACATCGTCTTCGATGACGATGTATTGGGCCGGGCCGTTCATGTCGGTATCCCCCACATTTCGGAGGCTGAACCGGACGGAATCACCTTCGCACCGGGTTTCCACCTCGATCAACGCCATGTTGGTGATGGTGTCGAAGCACAGTGTATCCGGGAGGATGTGCGCTTCCACACAGTGCGTTTGGCCCAGGACGGTGGAATCGCAGTCCAGATAGGTGGTGAAGCGGAAACTCCCGCAGGTATCGTAAGGCACATCGCCCAGCTCGAAGCGGTACAGGTTATTGCCCAGGACGGTATAGGGCAGCTCGGCGCTCTGCAGGGTGAGGTAGGGGTCGAGTTCTACTTCCACGGCGGCATTTTCTGCGGCAACGGTGCCCTCGTTACAGTATTGTATGGTGTAGGTGTTGTCGAAACAGCGCCGCAGGAAAGGGGTGGAAACATCCACCGTCATCAGGGGGCAATCGGCCAGGGTAGATACAGCGAAGTCGACACGGGTAGTATCGTAGAAATTTTGAAGCGTGACATCTACCGACAGCTCGCAGGCCGCCCACAGGGCGTTGGGGGGTACCAGGGTAAGGGTGTAATCGCCGGTATCTACCAGGATACTGTATTCCCCATCGGCATCGCTGGTGGCGTACTGGATGAGGCCGCCGCCTTCTACGCGCACGATCCACTGCTCCAGCCCGGGCTCGCCGCTGTCATGGCTGCAATTTTCCGTTCCATCCCGAAATACCTTGCCCTGCAGCCAGTTGGTGATGGCGAAGCCGTTGCCGTCGGTTTTGGCCAGGAAGGGGTTCCAACGCGACTCGCCGGCGACGATGAAGCCGCCGTCAGGGGTGAGCTCCACGCTGCTCAGCCGGTTAAAGCCGGAGGTTTGGTTAGTGAATTCACGTTGCCAGAGCTCATTGCCGTCCCCATCGATCCTGAGCAGGAACCCGGTGGGCGCAGTAGGGTAATAGATGAAATTATCGAGAGAACCGGCAAGGATGTAGCCGCCATCGGGGGTGAGCTCTATGTCCACTGCTTTGGTGTCAAGGGAATAGAACTTCTGCCATAACTCATGGCCCATATCGTCCGTCCGGACAACCAGCGTGCTGTACCCTGCAAAACCGGTCGCGCTTCCGCAGGCGATGAAACCGCCGCCGTGGGCCGGGCGCACGGCCCAGAGCTCATCTCCTGTGGAAACCTGTATGCGCCGGGTCCAGAGGGTGTCGCCCTGAGCGTCAAAACGCACCAGGCGGGGGATCTGAAAACTATTCCAGGGCCCGGCGGCGATGTAGCCGCCATCACTGAGCTGTACGATGTCTTCCAGAGGCGGATAAGGGTTGTTGCCCGGCCAGCCGTAGAAATTCTCCCATAGCTTGTTGCCGCTCGCATCCACTTCAAGCAAATATGCCCCGGCTGTGGAATCAGGATTGTTGACCCCGGCGGCCAGGATGAAGCCCCCACCCTCCGTTACATCATATCCTCCGAGCGTGGTGGGCAGGGTATCCTGATAAGCATAGGTTTTCGTCCACAGGGTGTCCCCCATGGCATCGATCCGGAGCAGTAGGATGGAAAACTGCCAGTCATCCACTGAGGTGCTCCCCAGCACATAATAGCCCCCATCGGACGCTACAACCACCCCCAGGCCTTCATCCTTCCCGACCTCTCCTTCCCGGTGAGAGAATTCCCACTGCACCTCTCCGACGGCATCCGTTTTCTTCAAATGTATATAATCGCGAATGGCGCCGGTAGGCAGGCTGCGGGTGCCCACCGCTATGTAGCCTCCATCCGGGGTAGGCTTTGCCTCTCTGAAATAAGAAAAGGCGCCGGCCGTATCGGGATAGGCCCTCTGCCAGCCCTGAGCGGAAAGAGTGTAAGTAAAAAACAGGCTGATGGCCAGAGAAACAGCGTAACTGAATATCTTCATAGGGATCCTGGTTTTTGAATACTACAAAGATTGGGGAACTCTATGGCAATATCAAAAACAAAAAAGAGCATTTATCAATTAAAATTTCATTACACCAAATAGAAAAACCTAGTTTTACAGAACTAAAAGCTATTAATCATCAATCATATTAAAAAAATATTTAAATAAAAATGGAAGGCAGCCGACTAATAGCCGTTGTGGAAAGCCTGAGCAAGAAGGAAGTACGGGACCTGCGAAAGTTCCTGCGGTCGCCATTTTTCAACCAGCGGGAGGATGTGGCGCGACTTTTCGAATTCCTGGCAGAACGGGTGTTCACCCTGAAGGTAGGCCCTACAAAAGAGCAGGCCCATAAAGTGCTCTACCCCGGCCGCCCCTACGACGCCCAGCAGGTGCGCTACGCCATGAGCTGGCTGCTTAAAGCCATCGAACAATACCTCTCCCTGCAGGCCGTGCTGGGCGACGAAAGGCAACAGAAGATAGAACTGGCGCGGGCCTACCGGGAGAAACGGCTGCCCAAACATTTCCAACAGACAATGCGCCAACTGGCCCGGCAGCAGGAACAGCAACCCATCCGCAACGCCGAGTATTTCGAGTACGAATACCGCATTCAGCTCGAACAGTACGCTTTTACCGCCAGCCGGCGGCGCATCAGCGAGCACAACCTGCAGGAGATCTCCGACACCATCGACCTGGCCTTCATCGCCCGCAAGCTTCGGCAGACCTGCTCCCTGCTCTCCCATCAGGCGGTCTACAAGCGGGAATACGATTTCGGGCTGCTGGAGGAAGCCCTGCAATTCGTGGACAAAAAGGGCCTGCTGCGCCTCCCCACTATCGCCGGTTACTACCACTGCTACCACGCGCTGAAAGGCATTGCCCCGGAAACACACTTCCGGCATTTTAAAAAGATCCTGCTCCACCAAAGCCACCTCTTCCCACCGGATGAGGCGCGCGACCTCTACCTTCTGGCCATCAACTTCTGCATCCGCGAACTCAACGCCGGCCGAGAGGCCTACGCCCGCGAAGGGCTAGACCTTTACAAGGAAGGTTTCCGAACCGGCAGGCTCCTGCAGGACGGGCAGGCCTCCCGCTTCACTTACCGCAACGCCGTGGCAATGGCTCTCAAGGAAGGGGAACTGGAATGGGCGGAAAATTTTATCCACGAGTACAAAGACAGGCTGCCCAGAGAACACCGGGAAAGTATGTACCGCTTCAGCCTGGCCCGCCTGGCCTACGTGCGCCGGCAGTACGGCAAGGCACTGGAACACCTCCGCCACTCCGAATACCAGGACCTGCTGCTCAACCTGGCCGCCAAAACGCTGATGGTCAAAGTTTTTTACGAACTGGAAGAATTCGACACCCTGGAGTCCCACCTCGACGCCATGAAAGTATTTCTGCGCCGTAAAGACATCATCGGCTACCACCGCCGCAATTACCGCAATATCATTCGCTATACCCAGAAGCTGCTGCACCTCAACCGGCACGAACGGCAGGAAGTGGACGAACTGCGGAAAATGATCGAAGGCGAGGAGGCGCTGACGGAACGGGCGTGGCTATTGGAACAGTTGGAAAGATAAGGGAAACAGGCCAACGCGAACTGAACGGATTGGCCATTTGAGCTCCGCATTAAATTTTGTTTTGACGCCGCCCTGGGTTCCCTTTTTCAAGAAGGGTTAGAGACGTTCAGGCGGCGTCAAAACAAAATTTGCCGGTATTTTTCCAAACCTTTTTCCACTCCCCCTACCTTCCGGCCACCAGCCGCTCTATCCACCGTTGTCCGCCGGCCCTGGCCTCTACCGTGTACACCCCTGCCGGCAGGGCATTTTCCGGAAGCACATGGGCCCAGTTGCCGCCCCCCGGCGCTGACGCCCGGTATACGGCGCGCCCGCTGAGGCCATAGATCCGGATGTACACCTCCGCAGCCTCAGTATGTCCGCTAATGGTAAAGGCGCCGCCGGCCGGGTTGGGGAAAATCTGAATGCCGCCCTGTTCGCCTTTTTGGTTTTCCAGCACCAATTCATAGGGTTGCCCCTCATCGGTGAAGGCCAGGCTAAAACCGGGTAGCAATTCCTTTGGAGTAAAACCCTTCGAAAACTCAATGGTGAACAAGGGCGCCCCTTCCTCAAAAGACACTGCCTCGGTATGGAACCAGCACAGGCGCAGGTAGCCGCTTTCGGAAAGGGAATAGGCCAGTTCGCCGGTTGCTGTTCCCGCCCGGACGCCCTGCAGGGCAACACCGGGCGGCAGTTGCAGCCCTGCCTGGCAGGCAACCCATTCGCCTGGCCTGGCCGCCGCCAAATGGCAAACGGCGCCGCCTTCCTCTGTTTTTGATTCCAGGCATACCGGCAGCCGGCCCCGGCCTTCCACGCCCAACAGGTTGGGGCGGGCATCCCCGTTCAGGTCGCCTACCTTAATCCCGGTGAAATCGGCCCCGCTGTCATATATGAGCTCATCGAAAGTGACGGTGACAGGGAAGGGCGCCAGCCAGGGGTTGGCCGGATCGGGAAACAGGTAATAGGCCTGCACGAAACGCCAGGAGGGTTTGTTCTCCGGGAATGGTTCCGTGTCGTCCGAAAGGATAAGGCGCCTCAATGCGATCATATCCAGCACGGAGATGGCGCCCGAATAGTTGATATCCGCCGCCAGCAATTTGTAGGGGCTGTCCAGAGGCTGTATGCCCAGCATGTGCTTGGACAGCAGCACCATATCGAACAAATTAACGCCATTGTAAGGATCATCGTTTCGGTAGGGCGCCACGGTATAGGCCTGCCCGGGAAGCAGCATATCGAAAAAGTAACCGCCGCCGGCATTGACCGTATCAACGGCGATCGTATCCTGGTTCCGGATGAGGAACACGAGGGTGTTGGCGCCCAGGGATCGGCCATTCTCTGTCTGTATCGCCCCCCCCAGGCGGGCATGTTCGGGCAGCATGAAAAAGTCGTCTATTATATGCCAGGCAAGGTTGGTGATGATGGGCTCATTGAAGTCGAAATAGATGGCGGCGCTGTTCTCGATGATAGCCCAATTGGGGTTGCCGGTTTTTTGTTCGATGTAGAACTGGACAAAACCCTGGGAGCCTTCCAGGTTGGCGGCGCTATCGGGCAGCATGATGTTGTCGAAGCGGAATTCGGCTACGCCGTTAGCCCGCAGGGTGCAGGTATAGGGATGGCTGGAGGCGCCGGGGCGGAGGGTGGCCGGGTCGAGTTCCACCGGCAGGGTGTCGCGGATCACTACCAGGAAAGCCGTATCGGTGCCGGTGTTCTGAAAGCGGATGAGGTATTCCAGGCTTGAGGTAGGGTGCAGCCAGCGGCTGTTACCCTGCCCCTTGGGAAAAGCCTGCTTGTCGTTGGGGTCGTAGGGCCCGGTGTTTTCCCGGCAATTTATGTCGATAAACGGATTGCCGGACCCGGTGGGATATTGGGTGACATAGCCCAGGCTCGGCCCTTCAGGGCCGGTGGCGCCGCAGGCTTCCACCGCCAGGCCGGAAGGGCTGCCCGGGGCGGGCTCCAGTTGCAGGCGCTGGGTTGAGCCGTTGGCAGCCCGGCTCAGTTCAAAAGTTTCGCCGCTTCCCAGCTGGAATTGCCCGTTGAACATGACGAGGTCGTCTTCGATGACGATGAAATGGCGTACTTCCGGCATGTCGCCGCCCACATTCTCGATGTGGAACTGTACGCTGTCGCCGGTGCAGTTGCCTTCCAGATGCAACAGCGGGCCGGGTACAGGCGTGCAGAGCGAATCCGGAAAGATATGCGCCTCCACGCAGTGGGTTTGCCCGAACAGGGCGTCGCAGTTCAGGTAGGTTTGGATGCTGAAGGAACCACAACTGCCAACGGGTATATTGCCCAGGGGAAAAGTATAGGTTGTCCCGCTGGCCGAACTCCAGGGCAGGCTGCTGCCTACCACATCCAGGTAATTGTCGAAGGTGACTTTCACGTAGGCCTCTTCCGCCGGAACCGTGCCGGAATTGCAGTAACGCACCTGATACGTATTGGTGGTGCAACGGCGCAGGCTGGCAGGGGAAATGTCGACTTCCAGGTAGGGGCAATCGGCTGCGGACTGAAAGGGAAATTCCAGGGTGGAAATACCATTTTCGTCAATATCGACAGGAATGCTGTCCACACAAGGCAACCAGAGTGTACTGGGAGCCAAAACGGAAACCCGGTAACCGCCTGGGGGAAGTTCAGTTTCAAAGAAGCCGCCCGTCCCGGTGGTGGCATAGAAAACACCGCCGGCGTCGCGCACAATTTGTATTGTCCAGCCGGCGTAGCCCGGTTCGTCGTTGCCGGCCAGGCAATCGGCATCCTGATCCACTACGGCTCTGCCCCTGAGCGTACCGGTGGGCCCCGCCCAGAGTACAGTGCTGCAGTCCATATCAGCCCTGGCAACGCCAATAAAATCGATAACGGTATCCTGAAAAGCAGTATAGGTTGTACTCAAGCCGCCAAGGCTTTGCCAGGGGTCATTTACATCCTGGAAGGCAAAACCGGTTGGGAAGAACTGCCAGAGGGGAAATGCTCCCAGCGGTTGAACCCCATATACATGTTTATGGAGCAAAACATAGTCAAAAGTAGAAATCTCCTCATCATAATTCAGGTCGGCGGCCAGAGCCTGATAAGGGGAAGAAAAGCCGGCCTGGCTTGTAAGGATGTTGTGCAACAATTGCAGGTCATTGGTATCCAGGTCAGGATAAGGCCAATCCGGCAGGAAAGGGGTAATTGAAAATACGGTTCCCTCCCCGACTTCTACGCTGTAGTAACCGGTGGAATCTGTCTGAGTACCCAGTAGCTCCACCCCGGGAAGAGGATGTCCGCAAGGTGTATGGATAAATCCGGATACCGTAACGGTTCCCTGGCCGAAACCAGGCGGCAGGGCCATCAAAAACAAAAGAAAGGGGATTATAACCTTCATGCGCGATTATGATTTACAATTTCACCTTACCAAGATCCCCATTCTTTTTCCCAAAGGCAAAGACATTTTTTTGAGTTTGTCCAGTGAATAGTTACATTTATTTTAGTGAACTTCTTTTTTCTTGAGATGGGTTGTGACTTTTTGTCTTTCATATTTAATTTTTCATAAAATGAATATCCGCGGATAAAGACGCCACATCCTGTCGGGTTTTCTGTAATGCCCTGTTCTGTCAAGCCGGCAGTGTTCGCCGAAGGCTCGGAAAACGGGAAAACGGCCGAAGCAGCCCGTAAGTGCTCATTTGCCATTTCCTTCTTATCCGATAAACGCTGCCGGGTTAAGCTGTTTGGAAGCTGCAGAAAACCCGGCAGGTTAAGTTACACGCACAATAACTTAATACCGATTTCAATAGCCCAAGCCTGGCCAACTATGAAAAAAAGCCTGTTGCTGGAAGCCCTGGAGACACTGGACAAGAGCGAGCGCCGCGAATTCAGCCGCTTCGTCCGCTCCCCTTTTTACAATATACGGGAAGACGTCGTGCAGTTGTACGATTACCTGGCGGAATGCCTCTGGGTGCACCGGGTGGTGCCGGACAAGGAGCAGGCTTTCACCCATCTATTCGGCCCGGCCGAATACGACGACCACCGCGTGCGGGTGCTCATGAGTTTTTTGCTCAAGCTGCTGGAGCGCTTTTTTCAACACCAGGTAATGACGGAAAGCGAAGCGGACAACGGGATGGCCCTGGCGCGCGCTTATCGCAGGCGGCAGCTTCCGCGCCATTTCAGGCGAAGCCTGCGAACGGCCCACAAGGAAGGCCTTAACGCCCCTTACCGCCACTCGGGTTTCTTCAGCCGGCAGTTTCAGCTACAGGTGGAAGAGTACCAGTTCCTGGCTTCCCGCAAGCGGACCGGCGAGTTCAACCTGCAGGGCATCGCCCGCAACCTGGATGCCTGGTTCCTGTCGGCCAAGCTGCGGCAGGCCTGCCTGGCCCTCAGCCACCAGGCGGTCTACCGCGCTTCTTACGGGCTGGGAATGGTAGAGGAACTGCTGGCCTTTCTGGAAAATAGCGAACTGCTTAAACTGCCGGCGGTTGCCATTTATTACCATTGCCACCGCGCCCTTTCCGAACCTGGGCAGGGTGGGCATTTCCCGCGTTTCAAGCAGCTGCTTTTCGAAAAAGGGCAGCTCTTTCCTCCTGAAGAGCAGCAGGATCTGTACCTGCTGGGGATCAACTACTGCACCCGGCGCTACAATGAAGGAGACGGCCGTTACCTGAAAAGCCAGCTGGAGCTCTATGAACGCGGGCTCGGCCAGGGGCTGTTCATCCGCGAAGGCCGCCTGTCACGATTTACCTACCGCAACATCGTCACTCTCGGGCTGATCCTTAAGGAGTACAAATGGGTGGAAAACTTCCTCCACACCTACAAAGAAAAGCTGGAGCCCGAACACCGGGAAAGCATGTTCAGCTTCTGCCTCGCCCGCCTGGAATACAGCCGGCGGCATTACGGCCGGGCTCTGCAGTTGCTGCAGCAGGCGCCTTTCCGCGAACCGCTGCTCCAGCTCTCCGCCAAAACCATCATCATCAAGATCTTTTACGAAACGGGCGAAACCGGCCCGCTGGATGCACAGATGGAAGCCATGAAGGTGTTCCTCCGCCGAAAAAAAGCGGTGGCCTACCACCGGGAAAATTACGGCAATATGCTCCGGTACATCCGCCGGCTCGAAGAACTTACGCCCGGTAACCGGATGGAGAAGGAAAGGTTAAAGCAGGAGATACTGGAAGAGAAAGCCCTGGCGGAGCGGGCGTGGTTGCTCGAACAGTTGGAAGCGCGGAACCAATGATAGGGAGCTCAAACCTGGTATGGCCGGTAAACTTACCCCAAACCGGGTATTGATATTCCGGAAAAACTTATAAAAATTTGCATTTGGGAGGAGAAAAGCTTTGATAAATATATATTATTTCTATCTTTGTTATTGATTTGTTAAAGCGAAATAATAAGACGACGACACCAACGCTCGCATAAGGGCAAAAAAAAAGCTCCGCAACACTGCGGAGCCTCTCGCTAATAACAAATCATAATCTCATGAAATAATAAGACGACCTAATTCTTTGGAAAAAACGAATTTATCTTTATCAAAGTTCCCTTGATTTCAAGTTTTTGGGGTTCCTTGCCAAAATGAATGGCAAGGAACCAACGGCTGATGGGATTATGATCATTGTACTTTGATCCGAGCCTTTTATCACCTATCTCGTTTTCGAAGTACATTCCGGCTGAATAGTAAAACCTGTGATCATAGTTCTTTATCCGTCTAATCAACGGCCGGGATCACCCGGATATTTTGTCTTCTGTTTTCAAAATGGGCGGCAGCGCTTCAAGAAAGTCCCTTACGGTGTATTTCGGCTTTTGGGCAATTCGGAATCGGGATTTGGGATCAAGCCCGTAAGTTTAAGCCTCCTCAGCACTGCCACCGGCGGCAAATCAAATATGAAGTTGGTTTGGTTCCGATGGTGAAATCGGTTTGCTGTTCGTAGCCTTTGGGATAGCCTCTCAATACTCTTTCGGAACCTTTTTTTTGTTACCGCTCTTTTCTTTTTTACTCCGATCTTTTTCGAAGCTTTTCTGCGCCTTTGCGCATTTCCTTTTGATTACAATACAAATATGCAAGGGTTTCTTTCTGAAAACAAAGACAAAAAAACCCTTTTGTTGAAAATTTTGGGCGTAAATTTAAACATGTTTGTTTTTTTATTCTATTCAAAAAACTGTTTATCAGCAAGTTATTAAATATTTTACCCATTTTAATTGTTGAAATTTACGCCCGGTTTATTCGAATAAACTAAGGAAAAAAAGTTGATTTTTTTTATTTCTACTATGATTTTGCTGCTTCGGTAGCCATTTTTGGCAAGGACTGCTACTCTTTGTCGCCTGAATCTTTCTCCACACGCCTCCTCCGAACCACAAACTTCCCGAAAGCACCAAAAGGCATGGCTCCGCCCGTAAAAGCAAAGCGGCTCCAGTTCCCTCCTGGCCGGCCGCTTTGGTTTTACGGGCAAAAAAAAAAGCTCCGCCGTACCGGCGGAGCCTCTTGCTAATAACAAATCATAATCTCATGAAATAATAAGACGACCTAATTCTTTATAATAACGCGTGATCTTTCTTTTAAATTATTCAATCCCAGGCTTTTTTGGTTCCCTGCCGACATTTTTAGCAGGGAACCGCAAGCCACTTTTTGGGATTATGCCGGCGCCCCTCCATTTTACAGGGCGAAACGCCGGAAAAGGATCAGCGGACGATCAATGAGCCGCTGCCAATGAGTTTTCCTTCAGATCTCAGGCTGTAGAAGTACGTGCCGGCAGGAAGAGCATTGCGTTGCACAGTAAAGGCGTTGGCCCTTTCTCTGGCAATACGCACCAGCTTTCCGTCCTGGCTGAACAAAGTGAATTCCAGCGGGCCGCCTGATGGCCAGCCTTCCACCTCTATGGTTACCTGCTCCACGAATGGATTCGGGTATGCTTTTACCTGCATGCCTTCCGGCACATCCGGCCCCTCTATATCGGTAACGATGACCTCAACCAGCTGAGAAAGGCGCTCTGCTCCAACCACGTGATGGGTAGTATTGGTGCGTATGGGCGCATAGTAATCGAAGATTACGGTGGCCACATTATCGATCACGGTGCCTATCGGGTTGTCCGGCTGCTGGCCGGCCCTGAATTCAGCGTATCCGTAGGAAGACGGATCCTGCCCGGTGGGGTCCTGGGGCAATTGGATATTGTCGAAAGACAATTTGACCACTCCGTTGAAATATACCTCAAAGCGGTAGGGATGGCTGCTGGCGCCCGGCTCGATAAGAGCCGGATCGAGCCCCGGAGGCAGGGTATCCCGGATAATCACCCGCGAAACGGTGTCATTTCCGATATTCCGGAATACGAACCGGTAAGTGATCGGCGTATTGCCCGCGATGATGGAGTCCTGATAGCCACTGGGGTGAGTAATGAGGCGCACGGCTTCCATGTCCTCCACGATCTCGTCGGCCTGTACGGACCGGAAGGCATCGAAATCGTTTTCGGGGAAATCGGTTACATACCCCGTACTGTAACTGCCGCCGGTGGCGCAGCCTTCCACCACGACTGTTGGGTAGCTGTTGCCCGGATGGCCGGGAGACTGCTCGGCAATGAGGCGGTAGGTAGCTCCGTCGGCCGGAATGATGATGGTGGTATCTTCGCCCACATCCAGGTCGAACGGGCGGGTCAGGAACATGACGTCCTCTTCTACAATAAAGTAATTCCGGGGCGAAAGCATGCCGCCCTGGCCCACATTCTGTATCCTGAACTCCAGGTTATCGTCCACACATTCCCCGTCTACATCGACGCTGGAGCCATCCCAGTTGGGGTCGGGCTCTACGCAGATGGAATCCGGGTAGATGTGGGCGCTCGCCAGCCCCGCCTGGCCAATGGCTATACCGGAACATGCCATCTGGGTATTGATGGTAAAAGCACCGGAGCCGTTGAAGGGAATGGTTCCCAGTTCAAACCGGTAGGTATTACCGCCAAGGCTGGTAGCCGGAAGGCTGGCGCTCAGGAAAGAGAGCTCATCATCCAGCTCTACATCCACGTAGGCATTATCGGCCGGGACGGTTCCGGTGTTTTCATAATCCACTGTGTATACCACGTCCGTACAAGGGGCCAGGAAGGCCGTGGAGATATCCACTTCCAGGTACGGGCAGGCGATGTCCATATCTTTGATGGGGAAATGGGCCAGCGTAGTATCGTAGAAATTCGTAAGTGTAAGAGGGATGCCATTGGGGAAACAACTCTCCCAGTAGGAGTTGACGGGAATGGCTTCCACCACGTAGGAGCCTGTGTCTACCCGGATAAGGTAGTTGCCATTCTGGTCCGTAGAGCCGAAGAAGGTCTTATCCACTCCTTTGGCGCGAACCAGCCAACCGGAAAAAGGTTGCTCCCCATTGTCCAGGTCGCAACCTTCATCCTGATCGTAAAATACTTTACCCCTTATGTAGTTGGTATAGATGTTGCCCTGCCCGTCGGTGCGGGTCAGGACGATGTCGTTGAATATATTCAGGAATTTGGCGTTGTAGCCGGTCAGCACGTAGCCGCCGTCGGCAGTAGCGGCGATGCTCGTAGCGAAGTCCGTATTTTCCACATCACCGGTGTGGGTGGCCCATTCTTCTATGACTTCGTTGCCTTCCTGGCTGTACTTGAGGAGCAGGAAATCGACGTTGGAGGCATTGACCTCGGTATAACCGGCCAAAACCAGGCTGCCATCAGCCAGTTCGATAACTGCGTTGGCCTCATCGCCGAAGCCGAACATGTCCTTGGTCCGGAGCAGAAGGGGGTTGCCGTTCGGGCCGTACTTCCAGAGGGCCGCATCACTGTTGTCGCTTACTGCTCCTACAATGATGATATTGCCGTCCCGGGTCACTAAAACGTCATTGCCCACCTCCCGTTCGATGGTCGACATACCGCGTTTCCAGACTACGCCGCCGTTGCCATCCAGGCGGTAGAGGATCATATCGCGGTCGAATACCCCTTCCGGGTTGTCCTCGTTCCCGGTAATGACGTAGCCGTCGCCAAGCACGTCGACGGCCACGGCCATATCATCCCCGGCAATGCCGAAGATTTTGCGCCATTGCTCCTGCCCGTTTTCATCCACCTTGAGCAGGAAGATATCGTCATTGGCATCCTCATACTCAATGAAACCCACCATCAGGTAGCCACCATCCGGAGAATGGCACACATCCTTAATGCGGATGCTGGTGCCCGGTTCATCCGTATAGGTATAGCTCCACTGGAATTTTCCGCGGTCGGTGATCTTGAGCAGATAGGCCTGGAAGGGGCCCTGGACGGATTCGAAGGAAGCCTCGCCGGCGATCAGGAAGCCGCCGTCGGCTGTTTGCAGGGCGGCGTTACCGTATTCAGTCAGGCCGGCGTCGAAAGTAGTTTCCCAGGCCATCACACCGTCGATATCCGTCTTGACGATGTAAATATCGATGTCCTGGTCGGGGCCATTGGGGAAGGACTCGCTGAAGCCGACGGCCAGGTAGCCCCGGTCGACGGCCTGGATAACGGTGAGGCCCTGGTCCTCTTTGTTGCCACCAAAGGTCTTCTCCCATCCCTGCGCCTCTACGGAAAGAGAGGATACCACAAAAACAACTGCCCAAAGGGCGAGTGCCTTAAGGGTACGAACCACTGAGATCGGATTATATGCTTTCTTTGGTGTCATTAGCGAGCGATTTAGGCCGTTACCTTTTTTTCCTGGTACAAAAATGTTAGGTTTCATAGGTAAAAACAAAGACAAAAAATGTAATTTGTTGAAAAAAACAAGCTATTTTTATCAGCTTAAAAACACCCGAGCAACCACAAAATACTTAAAAAACAATTACTTAACGATAGCAACCTGCTTTAATTCTTGTTGAACAAGGCTAATTGCTTAAATTATGGAAAACAGCCATTTAGTTGCTATAATGCGGACGTTCTCAGCAAAAGAAACCCGCAGCCTGCGAAAGTGGTTAAATTCGCCGGTGCACAACCAGCGCGAGGATGTCGTGCAACTGTTCGATTATCTGATGGCGGGCGCTCACCTGACGGAAGAGAAATTCCTGCGAAAGGAACGCGTATTCTCCAAAATATTTGACGGAGAACCTTTTGATGATGCCAAGTTACGGCAAACCATGCACTTTCTCCTCAAAGCCATCGAAGAATTTCTCATCTACGAAGAACAACGCGGCGACGAAGTGCGTGCGCAAATGGCCCTCTCCAGCGTTTACCGCAAGCGAAAGCTCGACAAGGCCTTTCAGAAAACCATCCGATCGGTAGAAACACTTCAGGAGAAAGCCCCCTATCGGGATGAGCACTATTTGCGCAATGAATATCTGCTGCAACTGGAAAAATATACCTTCCAGGAAGGCAAGAAGCGCACCGCCGAAATGAACCTTCAGGAGGTCTCGGATGCACTCGATACGACCTTCCTGGCCGATAAACTCCGCCAGAGCTGCCTCATGATCGCCCATCAGGCGGTATACAAGGCCCGTTACAACATCGGCCTGCTGGAAGAAGTGCTTCAGTACGTCAAGCGTTCGGAGTTTATGAAACACCCCGCCATAGCGATTTACTATTACGGATATATGGCTTTCACCCACGAAGGCAACAGTGATTATTTCCAGTTGCTCCGGCAGGAGATCCAGAACAACCTCCAGTTCTTCTCCCATTCCGAAATACGGGACATCTTCCTGATGGCCATCAATTATTGCATCAGAAAGATGAACGTCGGGGAAGCCAATTTCGTGCGGGAGGCCTTCGAACTCTACCGCAGCGGCATCGAAGAAGGCATCCTGATCGAAAGCGGCATCATATCCCGTTTCACTTTTCTCAACGTCATGCGGATCGCCCTGCGCCTGGGAGAATTCCAGTGGGTGGAGTCCTTCATCTCCGATTACCAGAAGTATCTACAGCCGAAATTCCGGGATACGATCGTCCACTACAGCAAGGCCAAGCTGCTCTTCGAGAAGAAAGACTATGACGCCGCTATGGAACTGCTCGCCCACGTCGACTACGATGACGTGCTGCTCACCCTCAACGCCCGCCTGATGCTGATCAAGATCTTCTACGAAACCGATGAGTACGACGCCCTGGAATCCCTCCTGGAAAGTATGCGCACCTATATCCACCGCAAGGACCTGACGGGCTCCTATAAGTCCAACTACCAGAATATCATCCGGTACACCAAAAAGCTCGTCCGCGTCAACCCCTATGACAACAACCAGAAATCCAAACTCAAAACCGAGATCATGAGCGCCAACCCCCTGACGGAAAAGAGCTGGCTGCTGGAGCATTTGGAGAATTTGTAAGGTGTATTCGTGTATTCGTACATTTGTGTATTCGTGCATTTGTGAGGGCAGTACGG
>CAYQKY010000053.1:0-5407 GCA_964418125.1 uncultured Phaeodactylibacter sp. | reverse complement strand
GTGTATTCGTGTATTCGTACATTTGTGTATTCGTGCATTTGTGAGGGCAGTACGGGCAACTACTGGAACACGAATGCACGAATACACAAATACACGTTCCCTAACTCCCTCCCAACAAATTCTCAAATCATTTGCCCCTTCGCCCGGCGAACCGTAGTTTTGGACAGGAAAAGGCAACACAACAACCATGGAGTCCATTCAACTGAAAGACTATACCATATATGTAGGGCCGCTTCAGCGATCCCTGCCGGGTTTCCTCGAAAAGCTTTCCTACAGCGCCCTGTTCGTCATTGCCGACGACAACACGAAAAAACACTGCCTGCCGCTGCTGAAGGAAATGCTGGGGGATATCGGTTGGGATCTGATCCTGATCCCGCCTGGAGAGGGGCACAAGAACCTGAACACCTGCCGGCACATCTGGGCGCAGCTCATGAAGCGGCAGGCCGGGCGCGACGCGCTCGTTCTCAACCTCGGCGGCGGCGTGATCGGCGACATGGGCGGTTTCTGCGCCGCCACCTTCAAGCGGGGGCTCCGGTTCATACAGATACCGACCACGCTGCTTTCTCAGGTCGATGCCTCCATCGGCGGCAAACTGGGCGTGGATTTCATGCAGGTCAAGAACAGCATCGGCCTGTTCCGGGACCCGCTGGGCGTTTTTGTCGACCCGGCCTTTCTGGCAACCCTGCCCCGGCGGGAGGTGCGCAGCGGTTATGCCGAGATCATCAAACACAGCCTCATTGCCGATGCCACCCAGTGGGAGCACCTCCGGCAGTTGCGCCGCCTCGGCGAGGGCGGCTGGGAAGCCCTGATCACACCTTCCCTCCATATCAAAAAAAAGATCGTCGAGGCCGACCCCTTTGAAAATGGCCTGCGCAAGGCGCTCAATTTCGGCCACACCATCGGCCACGCCATCGAAGGCTTCGCCCTGGAAACCGATACCCCCCTGCTCCACGGAGAGGCCATCGCCATAGGGATGGCCTGCGAGGCCTACCTCTCGGCCAAAGAAGTAGGGCTGCCGGAAAACGATGTAGAGCAGATAGCGCGTTATATAATAGGCCACTATGGCCATCAACCGCTGAAACCGGAACATTACGAAGCCTACCTGAACCTCATGGGCAACGACAAAAAGAACGAAGGGCATCGCATCAATTTCAGCCTGATCAATCCGGTGGGCCGGGCGGTGATCAACCGGCACTGCCCGCCGGAACGCATCGTCGAAAGCCTGGATTTCTACAACAACTTAAAGTAGTCGGATAACTTATCCCGAATTCGCTAACTTTGCACCCTGAATCACATTCAAACCATGGATTACGATATCAATAACAGACAGGAAACCTACCGCAGGATCACCCGGTGGATGTGGTACATCAGCCTGGGCGGCATAGCGGCTATCCTGTTATCCTTTATCATACTGTCCTTCACCAACCTGCCCTCCGTCAAGCAGCTGGAAAACCCCAAGAGTGAAGAGGCATCGCAGATCTTTGCCGCCAACGGCGAAGTGATCGGGCGCTATTATACCGAAAACAGGGTGCCGGTATCCTATAGCGAGCTCTCCCCTCACCTGGTGAACGCCCTGATCGCTACCGAAGATGAGCGCTACCACGAGCACAGCGGCATTGACTTTCCCGCCCTGGGCCGCGTAGCCATCAAAACGGTTCTGCTGGGGCAAAAAAGCTCCGGGGGCGCCTCCACCATTACCCAGCAGCTGGCCAAGCTGCTGTTCACCGGCCAGGCGGCCTCCAATATAACGGAAAGGGTCATCCAGAAGCTGAAAGAGTGGATCATCGCCGTCCGCCTCGAACGCCGCTACACCAAGGAGGAGATCATCGCGATGTACCTCAACAAATTCAGCTTCATCAACGGCGCCTACGGAATCAAGGCCGCTTCGGAGATCTATTTCGGCGTGCCTCAGGACTCCCTGTCCGTCGACCAGGCCGCCGTGCTGGTGGGCATGCTGAAAAACCCTTCCCTGTTCAACCCCCTGCGAAGGCCGGATACCGTACTGCACCGCCGCATGGTCGTTTTTAAACAGATGCAGAAGAACGGCATGATCACACAGGCGGAATACGACACTCTCCGGCAATTGCCGCTGGGGCTCAATTTCACCCGCCAGACCCACGTAGACGGCATCGCTCCCTATTTCCGCATGGAACTGGCAAAAGACATCAAGAGCATCCTGGAGCGCAAGGAATGCCGCAAGTCGGACGGGTCGGTATACGACATCTACCGGGACGGCCTCCGCATTTACACCACCATTGACCCCGACATGCAGCGCCTGGCCGAAACCGTGATGGCTCAGCACATGGCCAAGGTTCAGAAGGCCTTCTGGAATACCTGGAAGGTTGTCCGGAAAGATCCCTGGGAATATACCAGCGGCTCTGACCACGAAGTACCGGTGCCTATCCGTAAGGAGTCCCTGGAGGAACTGGTCCGCCAGTCCGACCGCTACCAGAGCCTGCGGTCCAAATACCTGGCCGGCATTCTCGACCAGCTCGAACAGGAAATTGAAGGCATCATTTTCCACCCCGACGACCGGGAAGTGGAGCGTATCGTTGAGGATGCCGAAAAAGGAGGGGTCATCGAACGGCTGGAACGCCAGAACCTGATCAGCTCTTCCCTGGCGCGGAATTACCGGCAGGTGCAGCGCAGCCGCCATTTCGAGGCCCTGCAGTCCCAGTGGCACGCCCTGCAGGAAGAGGTGGACAAGGCTTTCAACACGGTTGCCAAAATGAAGGTCTTCACCTACGATACGCCCGAGATGGAAAAGGACACCATCATGACGCCCCTGGACTCGGTGAAGTATCACCGCATGATCCTGCAGACCGGCATCCTGGCGGTGGACCCCGTCACGGGATATGTCAAGGTGTGGGTCGGGGGCGTCAATTTCAAGTACTTCCAGTACGACCACAACCGCACCAGCCGGCAGGTGGGCTCTACGTTCAAGCCGTTCGTCTACGCTACGGCCATTGCCCAGCAGGGGTTCTCTCCCTGTTATCAGGTTTACGACCTGCCTCAGACCATCGCCCCGGGAGACGGCAATTTCTTCCTGGCCCAGGAGTGGACGCCCCGCAACGCCGACGGTACTTATACAGGCGAGCTGCTGACCCTCAAGGAAGGCCTGCGCCGGTCGAAGAATACCGTTTCCGTCCATCTGATGAAACAGTTGGGAGATACCGAACCCGTCCGCGGGCTGGTCAACCAGATGGGCATCGACAGCAGCCTGCGGTACCCCAATGGCCGCTACCGGGTGCCAAAATCGCCTTCCATCTGCCTGGGCTCCACCGACCTGACCAATATGGAGATGACCGGCGCCTACACCACTTTCGCCAACAACGGGATCTACAACAAACCCATCTACCTGTTGCGCATCGAAGACAAGAACGGCCGCATCCTTTACGAAGAATTCCCCCAGGAGCGGGTGGCCATCAACCCCAATGCCAATTATGTCATGGTGGAAATGCTTAAATACGCCGGCACCGGCTTCGGCGGGCTGAAGAGCGAAGTGGGAGGAAAAACGGGAACGACCAACGACTACGTCGACGGGTGGTTCATGGGCATCACTCCTACACTGGTAGTCGGCACCTGGGTGGGCGGCGAAGACCGCTGGATACGCTTCCGGTCACTGACCTACGGGCAGGGCGCCTATATGGCAAAACCTTTCTTCCGGGAATTCCTTCACCGGCTGGAAGCTTCAGAAGATATCGGCTATGATGCCACCGCCCGCTTCCACCGGCCGCCCGGCGATATCGGTATAGAAATGGACTGCGATGAATACCAGCGCTCTCCCCTCCCCCTGGAAGACAACGAATTTGAGGACGAAGGCTTTGGAGAAGACATGTTCGGAGATGAGATCGGGGGGCCGGCGGAGGAGGAGGAATTTCAATAAGGAATGAGGGAATGAAGGATTGATGGATTGATGGAACCCAGCGCCCCATTCATTCCTTCGATCCTTCATTCCTTTCCCTGATACCGAAAACCAACTATAAAACCAATCCATTCGTATGAACTGGAAAATCGCTTTAAGCATTATCGTATCCGGGTTGCTTCTTTCCTGGGGGTGCATTCCGCCCTCCGATGAAGTCCCCACCGATATCACCATAGATATAGAAGACCCTGTATTTCAGAAGATCCGCGATTTTCAGGACCGGCAGCTCAAGGACAGCCTTTATCCCTTCTTCCACCACGAGAACCCCACTTACCGCTACCTGGCGGCCATGGCCTTCGGGTCGGTCCGGGACGCTGCGGCCAACGACAGCCTCGCACTCCTGCTCTCCGACCCCGCCGATGAAGTACGTGCGGCGGCGGCATTTGCCATCGGCCAGGCCGGAGCGGCATCGGGCGAGGAACTGCTCCTCGGGGCTTTCAGCCGGGAAGATACCAGCGGAACCTACTGGCAGGCCAACCGGGCAATACTGGAAGCCATAGGAAAATGCGGTTCGGAAGACAATCTGCTGGCCCTGAGTACGATCACGACTTACCAACCCGCAGACACCCTGCTGCTGGAAGGGCAGGCCCTTGGCATCTATCGCTATGCCCTTCGCGGACTCACCTTACCGGAAGGGACCGCCCGGATGCTGGCCCTGGCCACCGACAACCGGTACCCTGTTAACTGCAGGGTGATCGCCGCCAATTATCTCCTGCGGGCTCAGAATATCCGCATCGACAGTTCGGAGGTTCCGAACCTGGCTGATGCCGTACGTGCCGAAGAAGACCCCCGCATCCGTATGGCGCTGGCCATTGCCCTTGGAAAAACCCGGCCGGAAGCCGCACTCACCGCCCTTTCGGAAGCCTTCAGTCAGGAGGAGGATTACCGGGTGCAGTGCAATATTATACGGGCGTTGGGCAACTTCAGTTATGAAAAGGCAAAGCCCGTGGTTTTACAGGCATTGCGGTCCAACAACATACACGTGGCCAACCGGGCGGTGCAATTCTTCCTCGAAAACGGGCAATCCCAGGATGCCACTCAATACTGGCAACTGGCGAAGGACACCCTGTCCTGGCAGGTACAGCTGGGGATGTACCAGGCCGCCAACCGCCACCTTCCCGCTTATTATGTAGACTACCGGGATGCGATCAACGCCGAGCTGCGGCAACGCTTCCGCAGCGCCAACTCCCCTTATGAAAAAGCAGCGGCGATGCAGGCGCTTTGCGAATTCGGATGGAACTACCGGCATATCTACAACGAAGGGTTCCGGGCAGAGACGCCTGCCATCCGGACCGCCACGATGGAAGCCCTGGCGTCTATCAGCAGCCGGACGGACTTTCGATCCTTCTTTGGCGAAGGCTACCGGCAGGTGAGAAGGGAATTGATGGGCATGTTCCTGGAGGCCATGCAAACCGGAGACCCGGCGATGATCGCCATCGCCGCCGAAGCCCTGCGAAATGAAAACCTCAACTTCCAGGCTTA
>CAYQKY010000052.1:0-43599 GCA_964418125.1 uncultured Phaeodactylibacter sp. | reverse complement strand
TTGATTCAGTAAGTTTATTCATCCGAGTACCGGGGACAAATCGCAACTGCGCCCACCCCCAACAGGCTATGCAGGTGGAGGCCTGATCGGAAAGCAGTCCGCAGGTAAGGATTGAAACTATTGGAAAGGCAAAGGGTTTCGGGTTGTCTGAAGCCATTCCGCCTTCAAACTTCCTTTTGTTAAGGAAGCTCTGTTTTTTATGGTGGAAGCATCTTCAGCCCTATCCCGGCAGCACTCCCTGGAAAAATTCCGGCCCGTCTTCGTTCCTCAGCCGGGCAAGCCCGTCCGAAAGAAAAAGGCAGCCAGGCTTTAGCCTTTGCAATTGGGATCGGTGTCAAACGAAGAAGCATTCAAGCTCGCCTGGCTGCCGGGAGTAATGGGATGTTTACCAACTTCAATAAAAACAGCCCCTTTGTTTCCTCCGGGGCCGGCAATGGGTTTTGGGGGTTATACAGAGAACAATGATTGAGTGAATAAGGCCATAAAGCCCTCAGGCCCGGGAATTTGGATGAACGGCCTGGAAAAGACACACAACACCATGCTTTCCAAAGCGAAATGAACAGAGCGTTTCATTCACTCCTTCATTTTTACCCGTCCGGAGCCTTGGCGAAGGCGGGCCTTCATTCCCTTTTATCTGGAATGCCCAGGCTTCAAAAAAGGGTTGCTATGTATTCCGGGAAGGCCTAAAAGGCGTAACGGGATTTCACGGGATTATAAAGAAAGGCAGTATGGCAACTGCCACCCACCTTTCCGGGGTTTGGATTTTAGGGGTTTTACTTCTTTATACCGGTAAATGAAAAGACGTTACGCTTCCCTCAAAAAAAATTATTTTTTTTAGCATTGAATTGAGAACCCCGGCTTCAGCCTGTCTCCGAATCGCATCAAAATCCCTAACTTTACGGTTTAGCCCCCCGTAACTGGCCCTGGCGGCCCTGGCGGGGCGATGTAGAAAAGGGCCTTTCACGGGATACCGGCACGGCAGGTGCGCTACCCACAACCGGCGAGGCGCCCCTCCTTTCCTGCCCTCAGTCCATTTTCTGCGCAAAAAAAGACGGCAATTCGTAACACCAGCTTAAACCGAGCCCATTAATGAGTAAATACCCGGATGACGACCTCAAACTGCAACTTTTAGCGGCCGACAAGGGCCAGGCCTGGAAAGAGCTCTACGATGAAATGCGCAGCCCCTTTCGGCTCTTTTTCATCAAGTACGCCGCCATGCCCCCCGAAGGGGCCGTCGAGCTCTACCAGGACGCCATGGTAGTGCTTTACCACAATATTATCAACGGCAAACTGCAGCCGCCGCTGGCCAGCACCCTGAAGACCTACCTCTTTGGCATCGGCAAAATGCTGCTGAAAAAAAAAGCCGCCGATACCGGCAACCGGGAGGACGACATTCCCGACCTGCCGGTGGAGCCCGAGATAGAAAGCTGGCAGGAACAGAGCGCCAAAGCGGAGCTCATCCGCCGTCTGCTCGATAAGTTGGGGGAACCCTGCCGGCAGGTGCTCGAGCTGGCCTACCTCCGGGGCTTCGTCATGGAAGCCATCGCCGAAGAGCTCAACCTGCCCTCGGCCGGCGCCGCCCGCAAACGCAAACACGACTGCCTCAAAAAACTGCGCGAACTTTTATAACTAAAACTAAAACCAAAACGAAATGCCCTCAGGCCCCTACGATATCGAAACCATAGAACGCTACCTCACCCGGCAGATGGAGGAAAGCGAACGCGCGGCCTTCGAAGCGCAACTGGAACAGGAGGAAGGCCTCCGCCGGGAAGTCGGGGCCTACCGGCAAGCCCTGCAGGGCCTGCACGCCCTGCGCAGCGAAGGCTTCCGCCATCAAATGGCCGCCTGGGAATCGGATTGGGCACAGGGCGGCGCCGACGAAACGGAACTCATCGAATGGTACCTCGATGGAAACCTCACGGGCGACGCCCGCAAGTACGTGGAAAAACGCATACAGGAGGACGATGCCTTTGCCGCCGAAGTGGCCGCCTACCGGCAGGCGCTGGATGGGCTGGAAGCCTCCCGCCTGGAAGCTTTCCGCAACAGAATGGAAGGCTGGGAAAAAGAGAAAAAGGAAAAGCCGGAGCTCACCGTAGCGGCGCGGCGCCCCCTCTGGCCGCGGATCGCCGCCGCCGCCGCTATCCTGATGCTGCTGGGTTTGAGCTTCAACTGGTACCTGGAGAAAAACTTCTCCGCCGGCGCTATCGTCGAACGATACTATCAGCCTCCCCTCGATGAGGGAACCCTGGGCGAAGAACCAACTACACAGGAAGCTATAAATGAGGATTTCAGGACAGCCCACCGCCTCTTCCGGCAGGGCGACTTTCCTGCCGCCTACCGGGCCTTCGGCACCCTGCTGGCCCGGCTGCCGGATGCGCCTGTCGATAACCTCAGCCGCACCTACTACCGCGAACAAAGCGAATGGGGCCGCCTGCTGGCGGCCGTCCGGCTGAGCTCGGGCCGAAGCCCGTCCATTCCTTCCCCTCCCCTGGACGTGAAAGCGGAAGCCCGCCGCATCGCCTCCGCCGATGGGCATGAGTTTCAGGAAGCGGCGCAAGAGTTGCTGCACAAACTGGAATCGCCCTGGTATGGGTGGGTGAATTAGGAAGTTATCCCCTCATCCGCTCCAGCAACCACGAGATCCCCATCACCAGCAGGCAGCCGATCAGGTTGAGCCACAGGTAGGCGATCTTAAACAGGCGCCAGCTATCGCCCAGCAGGAACCAGGTGTCACTGGTGCTCAGCCAGAAAATGAGCAAGACCAGAGCCTCGGCAGCCAGCGCACCGATGAAAACGGCTCTTGCCCCTACCGACTTCATGAAAAAGGCTACCACGAAAACGCCCAGGATCGTGCCGTAGAAGAGCGAACCGATTATGTTGACCGCCTGGATCAGGTTCTCGAACAGGCCGGCCGTAGCGGCAAAGATCATAGCGACCGCCCCCCAGAAGAGCGTAAAGCCCTTGGAAGCGGCCAGATAATGGCGGTCGCTCTTATTGGTGACGAAGCTGCGCCGGTAAATGTCTATAACCGTGGTCGACGCCAGGGCATTGAGCTCGGAAGAGGTAGACGACATAGCCGCTGAAAAGATCACCGCCAGCAATAACCCTACCAGCCCGATGGGAAGATAGTTCATGACGAAGGTGATGAAGACGTAGTCCGTATCCCGGGTCTTGGCAGCAGGAGCCGCCTTCAGGATCAGTTGGTTGACCTCCTTGCGCAAGGCTTCGTCTTTGGCCATCAGGCCTCCGATACGGGCCCTGGACTTTTCTATGGCCGTTTCGTTATCCTGCCGGATGGCGTCCATCATATAGCTGACCTCCTGCCGGCGCTCCAGGAACAGCGTATTGTACTGGGCCTGCAGAGCATCCAGTTCTTCTTTATAGCGGCTGTTCTCCAGCTTCTCCAGGTTAGCGTTGTTGAAATGGATAGGAGGCTGCTGAAACTGGAAAAACATGAATACCAGAATGCCCACAAAGAGGATGAGAAACTGCATGGGCACCTTCAGAATGCCGTTGAACAACAGCCCCAGGCGGCTTTCCGTCAATGACCTTCCCCCCAGGTAGCGGGATACCTGAGACTGGTCGGTCCCGAAATAAGACAGGAACAGAAACACCCCGCCCAGCATGCCCGACCAGAAGTTGTAGCGGTTGCTGAGGTCGAACTCGAAGTCCACCACGTTGAGCTTGCCCATCTTGCCGGCTACGCCGACGGCATCGCCAAAACTGGCCTCCTCCGGCAGCTTGAAGACCAGGATAATTGCTGCAATGAACATGCCGCTCAGGATGACGACCATCTGCTGCTTCTGCGTCATGCTCACCGCCTTGGTACCCCCCGCCACCGTGTACACGATCACCATCAGGCCAATGAAAAGGATCGTCCAGTTCAGGCCCCAGCCCAGGATGGTGGACAGGATAATGGCCGGCGCATAAATGGTGAGCCCGGCAGCCATGCCTCTCTGTATGAGAAACAGTATAGCCGTCAGCGTACGGGTTTTCAGGTCGAAGCGCCCTTCCAGGTATTCGTACGCGGTGTACACTTTGAGGCGATAGTACATCGGCAGCACGAAAATACAGAGAATGACCATGGCCACCGGCAGGCCGAAGTAGAACTGGGCAAAGCGCATACCGTCTTCATAGGCCTGGCCCGGCGTAGACAAAAAGGTAATGGCGCTGGCCTGGGTGGCCATCACGGACAGGCCGATCGTCCACCACGGCAGGTCATCCTCACCGCGCAGGTAACTTTGTACGGTATTGATATGGCGGGTTTTCCAGACGCCATAGGCGACAATGCCCAGCAGGGTCCCTAACATCACGATCCAATCGAGGGTGCTCATGTAGTTATATGGCTATATTGTTTTATTGTTATATTGCCTGGCCTTCCTCCAACGCTTTTGCCTGCTCCCCATACCTTGCCGAATTCCGAACAGCTGACGCCGAACAACCGCCAAGGGCCAGGTTGGTTTGAACGTACGAGCTACACTGCCTGAATCCATAGGGCAGCAACAGAGGTTGACGACAATGAAAACCCCTGCCAGGTTATTTCTGAAACCGGCATCAGGAGTAGGTTCTGGTAAAGATATAAAACAAGGTGATGATGATGGCATGCAGGATAAGGACGAATGCGTACATCCTGCCCCAGGTTTTGAACAGGGCCGGAGGGGATTCGTCGTGATGCTGGCCTAGGTTTGTCTCGGGCGTTGGCATGATCAAAGTGTATTCGTGTATTCGTGTATTCGTGTATATGTGTATTCGTGTATATGTGATGCGAATCCAGGGCTAAAACCATGGGATTGCCCAGGAGCCGGAGGCTAAAATGCCAAGGCTTGGCCCGTTAGGGCCTAAATGTTGGTAGAAAAGAAGCCCAAGGCGCCGTTTCAGGCCCAGCGGGCCGGAATGTCACCTTTGTGTCCAGGCACATTGCCCTTATAGATTACGGCCCGTGTCCCGGCGCTGAAGCAAGCGTAAGCGCCTGGGCCTTAGGGCAACGATTCCTGCCTCTTTCTACCAATTTTGCGGCCCGGTGGGCCGTTGAAAGGCCATTTAGCCCTGGATTCGCATATGTGGAATTATGCAGGAGGGCCCTCGCAGGGAGGCAGGCCGCCCGGCCCCACCAATACACACATATACAAATACACAATTTTCCAAAGTCGCTAAAATAGCCTTCTCCGGCAGGAACGCCCACTTTTTAACAATTATTAACGCCACGGTTTTTTCCGTCGAAAGCCTGGCCAGCGTGTAAGTACCGGGGAGGCCAGCCTTTCGCCGTGCCAGGCAGGGCCCTCCGTTTAGCCCAGCCTTGGTGGCGTTTATCGGACAAACCCGGACGTAGAACCGGATAATAGCAACGAAGGGCGAATACTAACATAAGTCACTCCATTTTTCTTATCGTGTATTTATCTTGGTATCCAAAACAACGACCCCATAATGCACCGTTTCCCGTTCTTGCTTCTGTTCCTCCTTTCCGGCAGCCTGGCTCTGGCCCAAACCATTTACACCGTTGAAACCATCCCCGGCCCCAAACAAAGCGGCGGCGGTTACGTCAGCAACCCGGACAATGTGCTTTCCGGCGGGGAGGTGCAGCAACTCAATGCCCTCATCGCCGGGCTGGAGCGCAACGCCACCGCCCAGGTAGCCATCGTCATCGTCAACAGTATAGGGGAGGACAACCCCAAGGAGTTCGCCACCCGCCTGTTCCGGCACTGGGGTATCGGGCAGGCGGACAAGGACAACGGCCTGCTCATCTTTACCGTGATGGACCAGCGCCGCACCGAGTTCGAAACCGGCTACGGCCTGGAGGGCGTACTGCCCGACGTCATCTGCTACCGCATCGGCATGCAGGAACTGGTGCCCTTCTTCCGGGAAGGGCAGTACGGACAAGGCCTGTACGCCGCCACCGCCCGAATAAAGGAAACGCTGGAAGACCCTGCAGCCCTGGAAGAGATCCGCTCCGAACTGAAGGGGGAGGAGCCCTTCCGGCCCGTACCCGGCCTGCCGGCGGCGCTCGGCTGGTATATCGTCGTAGTTGCCCTCTTCCTCCTCATTCTCCTGGCCTGGCTGCTCTATACCCGCTTCAGCAAACAGGAACTGTACGACCGGTATATGGCCATCCGGCCTTTTCACTCCGTGTTCTTCATTATTCTTTTCCCCATCCCCTTTATCGCCATATATTTTTACCTGAAGTGGCTGTTGAAATACCTGCGCAACCACCCGCGCTACAGCAAGGTGAACGGCAAGCTCATGTACAAGCTGGACGAACATGCCGACGACGAATTCCTGGAAAAAGGACAGATAACGGAGGAGGAGATAGGCGCAGTGGACTACGACGTATGGGTAACGGATGACCGGGACGACGTGCTCATCCTGCGTTACGCCAAACGCTGGGCCAAATACGACAAATGCCCCAAGTGCGGTTACCTCACTTACTTCAAACAACGCTCCCGGGTACTGAGCCACGCCACCTATTCCCACAGCGGCAAACGGGAGATCACCTACACCTGTAAGAATTGCAATTACCGGGACGTCCGAATCGAAACCATACCCCAGAAGGTGCGCTCCTCCGGTAGTGGCGGCGGCGGATTTGGCGGCGGCGGTGGCGGCGGCTGGGGTGGCGGCAGCTCCGGCGGCGGCGGGGCGGGGGTAAGCTGGTAGGCTGGACAGTAAGCAAAGCAGGAATAAGTGTGCCGGGACAGGGAAGAAGGCAACAGGGCTCTGGCAATAGCTGACAAATGAACAGGTACAAAACCTGTTGTCATCATTATCCATACAGTCGTTACAAAAGTAATCATTACTTTTATAATCATTATAAAAATAATCATTACAATTGTAACGACTATCTTCCCTGCCTTCGATCTCCAGCCTCCCCTTAAACACCAAAATGCCTTCCGGGAGCCTAAACTTCAGCCCGTAGGGGTAGTATTCTATTGAAAGCATCTTTAAATTGTATCCGCCAATTGGCCGCCTGGTTGGCCGGGGCAATTGGTGAGAGCATGTTTGGAGGCCAACTCCCTGATTCATCACCCAAAATCTCAGCACATGAAGATCTTTACTACTCTGATGTCCTTGTTGTTTCTCACTTCCACGCTCAGCGCTCAGGCGCCCTCCACTACGCTACGGGTTTACCGCATTTTCCAGGAAAAGTGCGTGCAGTGCCACGACCACGACAGCCCGGAGGCCGGCCTCGACCTGCAGGGAGACGGAACAACCGAAACGGCGCGCGCTCTCCAGGTGCGCAGCCACCTGTTCAATGTCACCCCCGCGAACCAGGCTTCGGCCGCCAAAGGGCATAAATACATTTACCCGGGCAGGTTGGGCCGGAGCCTGCTCTTCCGCAAGGCCAACCAGGGGCTGGAGCCCACCATCGGCCTGGATGCCGGTGAAAACCAGCCCATGCCCCCCTACGGGCAGCCCCAGCTGACGGATGTGGAAAAAGAGCTCATCCGGCAATGGATACTCTTTGGGGCGCCCCTCAGCGGCACGGTTGCCGATGAGGAATTACTGGACGAATATTACAGCGGCAACGCCCAGCAGGCCTTCCCCGAAGGCCCACCGACGGCCCCCGCCGCCGGCGAAGGCTTTCAGGTCAAGATGGGGCCCTTCTACCTGGAGCCGGGCGGGGAAGCAGAATATTTCCAGAAATACGAGCTGGATCTTCCCGCCGATGTAGAGGTCAATCGCGTGGACGTGCAGATCGGCGCCTATTCCCATCACTTCATCCTCTACGATTTCAACCCGGGCGGCGCCAACAGCATTCCTCACGGCCTGCGCCTCAACTCCAACCATTCCGATATCGGCCTGGTGGCAGCCGTACAGGAATCCACCGACCTGAAACTGCCCCAGGGCACGGCCTTCCGCTGGGACAACCAACTGGTGCTGGACCTCAACTCCCACTACATCAACTACTCATCCACCAACGTCTATCAGGCGGAAACCTATATCAACATCTATACCCAACCGGCCGGCGCCGCCGCCCAGGAAATGAAGACCGACCTGATCGCCAACACCAACATTCCCATCCCCAACAACGGCTCGCCGGTAACCCACACCCAGCACCTTACTTATAATCTGGGAGAAGTATTCGTCTGGGGCCTCATGGGCCACACCCACCAATACGGTACCGGCTATAAGATCTACCGGCGCCTGCCGGGAGGGCAGCGCGGCGAGCTGATCTACGACGCCGCCTGTGCCCGGGGCATCCCCGGCTGTGTGGCGCCCTTCTTCGATTATCAGCACATCCCTATGCGGTACTTCCTTCCTCTGGAACCCATCACCTTCAACAGCCAGAACGGCCTGATCCACGAGGCCTCCTGGGTCAACGACGGCCCGCAGCCCGTCGGCTGGGGCCCTACCTCCGAGGATGAGATGATGGTCATGATCGTCATGTACACCGAAGACACCGCCGGGGTGGTAACGGATATCCGGAAGGTGGAGAGCCCCGCCAACGACGTACAGGCATACCCCAACCCGGCGCAGGAAGATATCCGCTTCTCCCTGCCTGCCTCTGCGGGAGATATCCGGCTTCGGCTGCTCGACGCAACGGGTAAGGTGGTGCGGCAGGAGCGGGGCCTGCGGGCTCCGGATTTTGCCCTTCACCGTGAGGGGCTGCCGGCAGGGCTGTATTTTTATCAGATGGAGGGAGCGGATGAGAAAGTGAGGATCGGCAGGTTGGTGTTTCAGTAAATGTTTTTCTCTCCAAAACAGCCGCTTGGGAGTGGGGGGTAAGTATTTGTTTCAATTTTATGCCTCCCGGGGCTGTGCTTCGGTTTGCCCCTGCCAGGCCTTCTCCAGCCGGCCGAACAGGAAAGTGGCCAGGAGGAGAGATCTGTTTCACCAATAGCTCAAAATTTTTAAAACAGGCAAATTTTTACCGGATAAGTTTGTCCGAAATAATTTTCTCATTACTTTTGTAGTAAAAAACAGCCATGTTCTCAAAGGCATGTGAATATGGGATCAGAGCGAGTGTTTACCTTGCCCGGCAAGCGGAAAAGGGCGAGCGGGCCAGCCTGGCGGAAATTGCCAAAGCGATTGATTCACCCGTGGCGTTTACCGCCAAGATCCTGCAATTACTGTCCAGGCACGAGATCATAATCTCTTACAAAGGGCCGTCCGGCGGTTATGAAATATCCGATGAGCGGCTCGCCAGGATCCGGCTGAGCCACATTGTAAAGGCTATTGATGGAGATAAGGTATACAGAGGCTGTGGCCTGGGGTTGAAGGAATGCAACGCATCGAAACCCTGCCCGTTACACTTTCAATTCAAGGTTATACGGGATGAATTAAAAGAAATGCTGCAGAGTACAACGGTACAGGACCTGGCGAATGAATTGCATCGGCGCCCGGCTTTTCTGAAACGATAAATTTTTTGACATAAAACCGGACAAATTTGTCCAGTATGTAGCATGAAGGAAAAGGGCGATATCTTGAACACAGAGGACATCCAATTGGTGGTCGACACTTTTTATGGCAAAGTACGGCAAGACGGCTTGCTGGCTGATATTTTTAATGGTGTCATTCAGGACCGCTGGCCGGAGCACCTGGAAAAGATGTACAGGTTCTGGCAAACCGTCCTGCTCGACGAACATACCTATTACGGCAGCCCGTTCAGCCCTCATGCCCGCCTGCCTGTCGGTAGCCAGCATTTTGAACGCTGGAAAAAGCTGTTTTCTGAAACAGTAGATCAGCATTTTTCCGGAGAGAAAGCAGAGGAAGCCAAATGGCGGGCAGAAAGGATGGCGGAAATGTTTCTTCAAAAGATTGAATATTACCGGGACAACCGGACAAAACCACTGATATAAACATTATGCCAAAGCCGATCAAACGACATATTGCACTGCGGCCCGTAAGCCGCGAACACCATCACGGCTTATTGCTTTCCTGGAAAATACGGCAAGGATTAAAGCAAAAAGTTGAATTAAAAAGGATCAAGAAGTATACGGACTGGTTCTGGGAAAACCATTTGCAGCAGCATTTTGAATTTGAAGAAGAATATATGTTCCCCATTTTAGGCAAAGGAGATAAATTGATAAAAAGGGCTTTGAGGGAACATGCCCGCCTGAAGCGGTTATTCAATACACCTGGCCGCCTGGAGGTCAATTTATCGCTCCTGGAGGAAGAGTTGGTTAGCCATATCCGTTTCGAAGAACGGGAGCTGTTCGAAAAAATTGAAAAGGCGGCCACTGAAGAACAGTTGGCCAGAATTGAAAAAGAACATTCGCACAGTGTTGCCAAGGCCGGGGAATGGCAGGATGAATTCTGGGAATAGAATTTAAAACTGATTGAACAAAAAAAAAATATCATGGAAGATTGGCTGAATACCCTGAAAACAGAAACTCCGCAGCAAGGCTTTGAATTGGCCATTAAGCTGGCGCGCATGGGTGTGAAATATACTCAGCCTGATATGGAGGTACTGAAAGCGGGCAGGGAGGAGTACGGTGGCAATGCCGAATTCCTGATTTATGCTTCACAAGTTGTGGCCATACATTTTCAAACAGTGGCCAGGGCCAATGATTTCTGGAGAAATGCCGGCAATGACTGACCAAATGCTTGTTTGAATGGCAAAGTAACAAAGTAAAAAAACTGCCTGCCCTTGAGTCCAGGCAGGCAGGGTTCTAAAATCGGCCATTTGCAGCTCAAATAGCCAGCCCCGTGCACATAGTGCCGGGGGGATAAACCCAACTTAGGCACTAACTCGCCATCAGTTCAAAAACAAAAATGAAAAACGGAACCATTATGTGGAACAAGACTGTGAACAGATAAAAGGTGATAACCACCTTTTTGCTCTGTTCCGCAATGGTGAGTACAACATTAGTGAAAAACAATAAAATGCTGACGGCAATAAATGGGATATACCCCGGCAGCCAGGACATGGCCATTATGCTGGCCGGCATGACCGCCGCAGGCAGCGACATAAGGGGAATCAAATACCAGAGGATGCCCTGGCTTTCCTGTCTACGGCAAAATTCATTGTATCTGGCAAGGAAACCTTGATTTCGTTTTTCTTTCTCCAGTACGTTTTGAGAAGCTGACTTTACCATCTTTCTCTGTTTTCTGTTTCAACGGCAAGATACGGGCAGTACCCACAGTCATTTTATGACTTGTATCATAAAGCAAAGAAAATGATTGATGTAGCGACACTGAGAAAGCACGGAGCAGTTGAAAAACAGCTGGCCAGGGGAGAGATCCTGTTCCTGGAAGGGGATCCTGCCGTGTTTTATTATCAGGTTTTATCGGGGGCAATAAAAATGAACAACTACAATGATAAGGGGAATGAAATGATACAGGGAATCTTCAGGGACGGCCAAAGTTTTGGCGAACCGGCAATTTTGGGAGGGTTCCCCTTTCCTGCAAATGCAGAGGCCCTGGAGCCCACCAGCCTGATCTGCCTGGAAAAGCACAGGTTTTTTGAAATGCTTAAAGCGCAGCCCGAGACCGGCATTGAATTGCTGCGGGTTATCTCCAAACGCCTCCAGTTTAAAGCCATGATCGCCAAAGAGATGAGCGGGCATGAAGCGGAACACCGGATCATGGCCTTATTGCGGTACCTTAAAAAAAACGCTGAAGTGGAAGAAGAATATCGAGTGAATATCACCCGGCAGGCTATCGCGAGCCTGGTGGGCCTAAGGGTTGAAACCGTGATCCGGGCCATCGGAGAATTGAAAAAGCGTGGTTTGGTGAAGGTCAGAAATAGAAAGATCTATTTGTAAGAGCATGTATTGCATTGTAAAATTTGAACATGAATAAGAAACTGCTTTTAATATTTACGGTATGCCCGTTTTTTGTTTTCTCCCTGGCCTTATTAGCCGGCTGTGCTGAAAAAACGGATCAAGGGAGTGAATTAAAAATGCTGTTCCAGGAAGAAAAAGCCATCAGGTGCGAATTGCAATCTATGAAGGACGGCATTTCCAGGGAATGGGATCATACCGTTGCCCGGCTTGAAGCAAGCCTGCCGGAGAATATGCCGCAGGAAGAAAAAAACAATATGCTGAGGGTAAGGAATGCCAGCCTGATCCGGATGTTCGAATCTTTTGAAACAGTCGATGATGGGGTAAAACAGATGCTGGCAGAAACGGAGAAGAAAGATGCCGCAATGGCGGAAAGGATCGCAGTTATGAAAAAGGAACTCATGAAGGCCGAATCTCAGAAAATGGCCCTTTTTGAAAAAATAAGCCATGAAAAAGGAGAAGAGGCGCTCTCCTCCTACCAGGCCATATATGAGGAAATCCTCGGCCAGGCCTGTGATTAACAATCAGAAAAGCAAAAGCATTTTATTACTACAAATTATTAATCCATGAAAAAGTTTTATTTGTTATGCCTGGCGTTCGCCTTGTTGTTGAATGCCTGTCAAAAAGAAGATGCTGTGGTTGTAAGCAGCAATCCGGCAACGCAGTTTTCTCACAACATTCCTCTGAGGTGGAACCAACTTTACCTGGAAGTAGAAAGGTTTTGCCCGGGGTATAAGCCACCCGTTTCGGCGAGGAATAACGCCTACATCAACCTGATCGCCTATGAGTCGGCCGTACATGGGAGTAATGGAGCGTACCGGAGCTTTTCCGGTTATTTTCCCGGATTGGATATTGAGATGCCGGCGGCAGGTGTGGAATATCACTGGGAGGTTTGCCTCAATGCGGCTTACGAAAAAGCCTTCGAGCTGTTCTTTCCGACCGCCCCCGCCGAGCAACAATTCCGGATGCTGGATGTCAGCCAAGCCCTTCGCAACAGTTTGCAGTCAAAAACCTCCCCTGATGTTTATCGCCGTTCGGAAGAATACGGCCGGTATGTCGCTCAGGTGGTCTATGAATGGTCGGCAGAAGATACCTGGGGGCACGAGGGGTATTTACACAATACAGACCCCACCTTCACGCCCCCGGCAGGCGTGGGGCTCTGGAAACCAACCTATCCCGATTTTCAGCCCGCTCTTTTGCCCCATTGGGGAAAGGCCAGGGCCTTTGCAGCGCTTGCTTCGGATGGCGTTCCCCCGCCTCCGGCCTTCGACACAAGCCCCGGATCGCAACTATATGCGGAAGCTATGGAAACGCGGAATCTTGTCAATGAAATAAAGGCCGGAGAAAACGAGGAAGAGCTTTGGATCGCTGAATTCTGGAGTGACGATTGCCCCATCCTCACCTTCAGCCCGGCAGGCAGGTGGGTGAGCATTGCCAACCAGGTGGTTGCCATTGAACGGCCCGACATGCTTGAAACGATAGTGGCCTATGCTAAACTCGGCATGGCACTGTCAGATGCCGGCGTGAAATGCTGGGGAGAAAAATACCGCTTCAACTGCCTCCGCCCTATCGATTATATCCGCGAATATATGAACGACCCCGAATGGAACACGGTGATGTGCCCGGATGGCTCGGGCGGGTTCTACACCCCTAACTTCCCAACTTACCCATCCGGCCACGCGACGTTCTCGGCGGCGGCTTCGGTGGTGCTGGAAGATGTTTTCGGCAGTAATTATGCTTTCACCGACCGCAGCCATGAAGGGCGGACTGAATTCAGGGGCGCCCCCAGGACATTTAACTCATTCGGGGAAATGGCATTGGAAAATGCGTATAGCCGGGTGCCGCTTGGGGTGCATTTCATGTCTGACTCTGAGAGTGGCACAGGCTTGGGATCTGTAGTCGGCCAGAGAGTGGTTGGGCTTCCCTGGAAACCATAGTTTTCTATCAGACGGAGGCGCCGTATACGTTTTTCGGGTTAGAGTTTGTTTGGAAGAAAATATTGGCTATACTCAACGGCAATAGGTTTTCCCGGCCTTTCAGGTGCGGGAAAACCTATTGCAACCAAGTATAAATTCATAGAAAATCATCTGGTTATGACAATAAAAATCAATAAGGTTTTCTTCCCTGATCCCGGTAAAAGAATCTATACTCAGGAAGAACTTTTTGCGCTCCGGATGCATAATAACTTCATTGTTGATATTGCCAGCCGGCTGGATCTTGCCTATACAGAGGCTGATGAAGCCAAATGCAACCTGTGTTTGGCAAATAGTAAGGACGTGCAGCCTGAATACAGATCAACCTTCGGCAAAACGGATATTCTATATTATTGCTCTGCCCTCTTGGCGGATGAAGGCATTGATGTAGAGGTGGATGAATTAACCTTGCCGGGAGATGCTCCAGCCTTCTGGCGCCTGGTAGAAGCCGGCCAAAATAGAGAAAACTCATTTTATAATACATGATCATGGAAGAGGGTTTTTTAAAGCAGAAACTCTTTATTCTCAAACATTTTTGTTTTTAGCTTTTAGTTATTTGAGATGTATCGTCCACCTTTATTTTAAAATCTTCCTCCTGCCGCACGACCACTGTTCTGTATGGAAACGGTATTTCTATTCCTTCCCGGCCGAAGCGTTTTTTCACGCTTTCGTAAACATCCCACCGCAGTTGATAAACATCGTCGAAGTTACGTACCCAGGCCCAGGCTCTGATGGTAACGGAAAAGTCATTTAAACGAGTGACAGCTGTTTTAACGACGGGCAATCCCTGTTCCCGCTCCTGATGCGTACGATTGTCCAGAATCAGAGGGTGGCTTTCACATTCTTCCCGCATAATTCTTTTTGCCAGATCAATGTCGCTCTTGTAAGCAATACCAATCTCAATTCGTTCGCAACATTTCAATTCTCCCATATTCGCATTCACCAACTTCTCCTTGTTAATAATAGAGTTGGGGATCACAATCATTTTATTTTCAAAGTTGCGAATAACGGTATGTCGTAGCGTAATGTCTGTGACAGCCCCTACCATTGTGCCTTCCAGTTCTATTATATCGCCGACTTTAAAGGGTTTAAAAGAGATGATAAAAACCCCGCTCACTATATTTGCCAGCGCTTCCTGCGAAGCAATAGCTACTACAACAGCAACAATACCTGCACCGCCCAAAGCGGTCTGCGCAATGCCTCGGAGTGAAGGGAAAGCCAAAATGGCCACAAGAAACCCGGCAATATAAATTCCGACAACAACTATGTATCTTAAAAACCTTAAGTTGGTAGTGTCGGAGTTACTCAGCTTCTTTTTTTGGATGGTATGCCTAAACCAAATATTGACCGTGGAAGCACTGACTATGGTAGCTACCGCAACCAAACCTGTATAGACAAACAGTTGGAAGTCTTTAGTTAAAGCTGTATAAGTATAACTATCCTCCGGAGTGCTCAAATAATAAATTGTAATGACCCCTAATACAAGCCAAAGGGCATTCAATATCCGCTTGACTAAATGAAGTGTGCCTGCACCTTCTCCCGGGAATTTTCTCTCAGCTCGCACTGCCAATCTTTTATATATGAAGTTGGTAAGGATGCGAAGCGCTATTATTGTTAATAAAACAACAATGATGTAAAGAATTTTGTCTTTGTATGTCTGAAAAAATTCCATTATAGAAAATTTATAAAAGAACAAAATACCCTGCAATGAAATAAGCCGCCAAACATCTCTTAGTCGCAAAATTAATCAAAAATAGACCGACTCGAAAACTGCCAAAGGCGCTCGCCTGCCCAAATTTAGCATCAAAGTATCTCCATTGAGCGTGTAATTATCCGCCAATTCAAAAACCTGCAAGAATTCCGACTCGTCCACTTCCACGCCGGGGCAGGCTCGTAGTGTAGAGAGCATATCGGAGAACTTTATTCTTAACTTGCTTTCTTCCAGAGTATAGCTTCCCGAAAACAGGTTGCAGCCGGCAAACCCTGTGACTGCGTTGTTATGCCGTAAAATAAAGTACTGTTCCCGTTCCTGCTTGGCAGCCATCTGTACGGTTTTTCCATTCAGTTTTACTAGCTTCCAATACTTGTTGGCAATGTCTTTTTCTTCCGTTTTCACAAAAACGGCCAACGGGGCTCTCTTACCCACGTTAAGCATTAACTTATTACCATTGATAGTATAATTGTTAGCTTGTTCTAACATCTGGTTAAACTCCATTTCGTTCCAATCATCCGTCTCTGGACATACCCTGCGAGTGGTAGCTATCCTGGAGAATGAAACCTGCAATCCGCCGGAGACTTCATAAGTACCCATTAGCTGGTTACATCCATTGAAGCCACTTAGCTTTCTGCCTTCACCGGATAAAAGAACAGAAACTCTTCCCGCTATGGATGCAGGAACAGGTTTGCCATCAAATTCGACAAGCGACCAGCGGACATTTTCTATCCCGGACTTATCGGTTTCTGTTGGTTTGTTCATACTCTTTTGAGTGTTACATCCTATCCAAAGAATCGACACAAAAACAGCGATTAGGTATTTCATACAGTTTAAAGTATTTTAGATGTGAAATATATTGCTATTCTCCTGTATTTCGGTTAAAAAGCCGTCCGCACAAATATAGCAATTCCAGGAGGCGGAGTTGCGTATTGATTTGCCCGAAATTTGAAGAAAGCAGGAATTCCTAACTTTTTCCAGAATCTTACCGCATCTTTACAAGATGAAGATATTAGTAATAGAAGACGAACAAAGCCTTCGGGAGGCCATAAAAAATTCTCTTGAGAAGGAAAGCTATGTTGTTGAGACAGCATCGGACTTTAATACCGCACTGGAAAAAGTATTTGTTTATGAGTACGATTGCATACTACTGGACATCATGCTCCCATACGGCAGCGGGCTGGACATTTTGAAAGAACTCAAAGAAAGGCAAAAAACAGAAAATGTTATCATTATTTCTGCAAAAGATTCTTTAGATGACAAGCTGGCCGGGTTGGGCCTTGGCGCGGACGACTATCTGACAAAGCCTTTTTATTTAGCCGAGCTCAATGCCAGGGTGAAAGCCGTATTGAGGCGAAACAAATTGCAGGGCAAGAACACTATTGAAATGAGTAATATCTGTTTGGACCTGGATGAAAGGCTCTTTCTGGTGGATAATCAGGTTGTGCCTTTGACCCGGAAGGAATTTGACATCCTGAATTATTTTTTGTTGAACCAAAAACGCTTAGTCAGCCGTGCTGCATTAGCAGAGTATGTATGGGGAGACCACATAGACCAGGCGGATAATTTTGATTTTATTTATTCTCAAATAAGGAATTTGAAAAAAAAGCTGAAGGCGGTTCAAGCCCAGGTCGAAATCCAAACGGTATACGGAATTGGCTATAAAATAGTTGAACCATGAGGCTGCTCAACCAGTCCCTGGCATACCTGACTGTTTCCATTTTTGTTATTGTCAGCACCTGGGCGGCTGTTTTTTATTTCAACATGCTGGATGAAATTCATGACAGTATTGATGATGGCCTGGACAACTACAGGCTGCTCATTTTGCAAAAAGCACAAAAAGACACGCTTGTTTTAAGAAAACATACATTTGACGAAAGCAACTACGCCATACAGGAAATCCCCAAACCAATCGCCCTAAACATCAGGGACACGCATAAGGATACGCTGATGTATATGCTCAATGAAGAAAAACTGGAACCTGTGCGTATGCTTACCACCGCTTTCGAACTCGACAAGCGGTATTATAAGCTTCGGGTCATTTCTTCAATGGTGGAGGAAGATGACCAGATATCCAACTTACTTTGGTCAACTATCTGGCTTTTCATAATACTCGTTGTCAGCATCATTGTCATCAATAACCTGGTACTGCGAAAATTGTGGAAACCATTTTATGGGTTATTGCAACAACTCAAAGAGTTCCGGATTGATAAAAACAAAGGCATTCCCCCGATTCAAACCACAACGCAGGAGTTTGTAGAATTAAAACAAGCCTGTGACATCCTTATTGCTCACACGCTGGAAACTTACAACCTCCAGAAACAGTTTACCGAAAATGCCGCCCATGAATTGCAAACACCCTTAGCCATCATCACCAATAAGCTGGAATTGTTGCTTGAAGAAAAGCAGTTGAAGGACGAGAATGCTGAAGTCATTACACAAGTATTGCAGACGACTGCCCGGCTTAAACAATTCAATAAATCGCTCCTGCTGTTGAGTAAAATCGAGAATAAAGAGTTTTTTGACAACCAACTCATCTCCATAAATCAACTGGTACAAAAAATCGCCGGCGATTTGGAAGACTTTGCCCAATTTAAAAATGTAACGCTTGCCATTGAGCAAACGGATTCCGTTGAGGTGAAAATGGACGCTCACCTTGCAAGTATCTTGGTTTCAAACCTCGTCAAAAATGCTATTTTTCACAATGTAGAGCACGGGAATGTAACCGTGAACCTTAGCCATAGCGCCTTGTCTGTCAGCAATACATCTCAAAGCGGAGAATTAGACGAAAAAGTAATTTTTAAGCGCTTTTTCAATAATTCTGAATCTCAAAAGGGAACAGGCTTGGGCTTAGCCATCGTCCATGCTATTTGCAAATTGTACGGTTTCGGTATTTCCTATTCCTATCCAGGCAGGCATTGTTTTGAAATCCGGTTCAGTTAAATTTTAACCGGCAGCATTTTATTCCCAATTGTTTCCAGATTTATCCTTTTCCTTTGCGTTATTAATTTATCAACTAAAGTTTTTAGAAATGACAAAAAGTATTTTGATCACTCTGGCTGCAGGGTTGTTGTTTTCTAACACTGCCATGGGACAGGATATTTCAGAAAGCAATGTTCCTTCTGTCCTCGTCAATAAATTTAAGAGCGCCTACCCACAAGCCACTGACGTGGATTGGGAAATGGACGGGGAACTGTACAAAGTAGAATTTGAAACGGAGGGTAATATTGACCATGATATTTGGTACAACTCATCTGGCGAATTGGTCAAACACAAGGAAGACATTGCCCAAAGCGAATTGCCGCAGGCTGTTCTTTCCAGGGTTAATACTGATTTTAAGGGATATACTATAGAAGATTCCCAAAGGACAACTACAGGTTCCGACGCTGTTTATAAGCTGGAACTCGATTCACAAACTGATGAATGGGAGGTCACAATAGCTGCAAACGGGCAAATAATAAAGAAAGAAGCAGACTAAACATTTGGCAAACAATGCCGATAAATCATCTTAACATCAGCGAGGGGCGCTATTTTGTAATATGTAATATATGGTTTTTGCTAGTCATTTTGCCCCTCACTTTTGATGAACTGAAGGGGATCATTACAGGATAAAATAATTTTATGCAGATCCCCTTCAAAGTTTATATGTTCTACTCTTTTAAGGCCGTTCCTGGAGAAAACAAGTTAATAAAGCCGGAATTTCCTGCCTTTCCCATCCGAATAGGTAACAATTTTTTATCAAAAATGAAACCCGGCATTTGGAGAATCCGTTAAACAAATTTATATTTAAGCCCTGTAAGCCTTAAATTACCTTAACGTGAAAGTACTTTCAAAAGCCTGTGTTTATGGCTTAAGAGCTTTGATATACATGGCTTTGAAAAAAGGCGATCCCCCCTATGTCAGTATCGGGGAAATATCCGAAGATCTGGATATATCCTTTCACTTTCTGACCAAGACCTTCCAGTCGCTCACTGAGAAGGGCATACTGAAGTCCTACCGCGGCCCCAGCGGCGGTGTGGCCTTCGCTACCCCCCCCGAGGCTATCTTCCTGATCGATGTCGTCAGGATCATTGAAGGAGATGATTTTTTCGATTCCTGCCTGCTGGGCCTGCCCGGCTGTGGCGAGGCCGCGCCCTGCCCGGTGCACGATTTCTGGAAAGAGGCGAAGGGCGCGATGAAGCGGGAATTCGAAACCACCTCTCTGGCCGGCCTGGCCGATAAAGTCAGCCGGCAACGGCTGCGCATCAGTGAGTAATGGGCACGACCATCGGCATCAACAGCATGATCCTGTTCGCTGCTTGCTTTGAGTTCCTCGGCGACGAGCAGAAGGCATTCCTGGCCGGCAACCGCCTGCTGAACACTTCTTACCGATGGGCCGAACAGTAGGCATCCGGTGTTTTTTAGTCGGCCAGCCCTGGCGCCTTTTAGGCTTTTTCCGTCCCGTAAGGAGTCTTTTCCATTTATTTTCTTTCAAAGAGTGTATAAATATATTCCCGCTTGTCTCCTGAAGGCATAGTATGAGTGTAGCCAAACGCCCGATGCAATTCAAAACCGCTTCCCAGCTTTTCGGCCATCATCTGTTGATCGTACCGGTGAACGGGCAGGCCACTGCATTTCGCGGCCCCATTCAAATGGAATGCGGCGAGGATAACGAAACCACCTGGTTTCACCAGCTTTAGGGAAGGTTCGGGAGTGGATTCGTACCAGCCGAGCCTGCAGGCTTCCGTATTGTTGTAAACCTGATCCCAGTGAGATTGATAATTCTTGTTATCAGCCATAGTCGGATATTTTAGGATTGCTTGCCAATATCAGTGCGAATGTTCCGCCTCCCCTTTCTTCATCTCAGCGATGAGGTAATAGGCATTGTTCAAAGCGAATTGGGCATTTTCCGGGACTTCCCGCAGCAGCTCGACCCCTACCCAGCCACCGTTGGAGACTCCCGGGGCGGCCGGGATGGGCTCAAAAACCCAATCGCCGGTTGCCTCTTCCTTTTCGGCCAGGAACGCCACGTACCGGCTTCCATCCTTGATTATGGCGTCTTCCGGCAGCGCAAAAGTTTCCGTACTGTCCGTCAGTATTTCTCCTTTAATATACATGCCCGGTATCAGCTTGCCCGTTTTGTTCTCAATTTCGGCGTGCACATGCACGGCCTTCGGGCCTTGTTCGAATTTTTTTCCGACGGAATAGATCCTGGCGTACAATTCCTTCCCGGGCAGGGCCTCAACGGTAAACCGCACCTGCTGGCCTTTTTCCACCTTGTAGACATCCCTTTCAAAGACCATCAGGTCGGCGTGGATGTGCCCGATATTCACGACCTCAAAAAGGTTCTTGTCGGGCTGAACGTACTGGCCGGTCTTCACTTCCACCAGCGTGACCGTGCCGCTGATCGGGCTGGCAACCGGCATCCGGCTGTAAAATTCGCCTTCCCGGATAGGCGCAGGGCCCAGCCCGAGCTGCCGGAGCTGCAGCTCGTAGCTTTTTACCATCGCCTGGCCGGCGCGGTAATCGGCCTGGGTTTGCTGGAATTCCCTGCCGGACCCCACCTCCTTTTCATAGAGGGTTTTCTGGCGCTGATACTCCTGCTCCAGGAATTGTAGCTTGTTATATGCCTCCAGATACTCGCTTTGCATACGCGTAATGTTGGGATGGGAAAGATAGGCCAGCACCTGCCCTTTTTTCACGTCGTCTCCTTCTATCACCTCGATGGTGGCCACATTGGCCCCGACGACGGCGGTGACGGTAGCTTCGTTCTGTGGCGGCACTTCCAGCTGGCCGTTGGCCTCTACGACAGAGGAAATATTTCGGCGCGGCAGTTCGCCGGTGATCATTTCCAGGGCTGCAAACTGTTCGGCAGAAAGGTGGGCGCCCTCTCCTTCTTCATCGTGACTGTGATGGCCATTTTCTGCTTCATGAACATGGGCGTCTTCGTGTTCCATGTGGTTATTCCCGCCTCCGCAGGCTGTTACAAACAGGAGGGCGGCCAGCATGCTTGGAAAATAATTGATTTTGAGTTTCATGGTTCTATTTTTTTTGTGGAAGACTTGACAAGTTTTGCCTAAAGAGAGGCCTGTAGTCAAACTTGTCAAGTCTAGTGCCTAGCAAATATTTAATCAGATGAATTCAGATAATACTTCATCCGGAACTTCGCTTCCAGGTAGCGGCCCAGGGCATCCTGAGCGCTCACCTCCACCTGCACGGCTGCCTGGAGGTTCTGGATAAAGGATACGTAGTCGATGGCGCCCTCCCGGTAGGCCAGCACCGCGCCCTGCAATTGTTCGCGCGCCAGGGGAAGAGACTGTTCTTCATAAAAGCGCCGGGAAGCTTGCCACTTCAGGTATTGTTGCCGGAGCGCCTGGTACTCCGAGCGGAGCTCCAGCCGGCTCTGCCGGTATTCCTGTTCTGCGATCTGTTGCTGGATGCCGGCGGCTTGAATCCTGCCTTTTTCCGGCCGGGCAAACAAGGGAATGGTAACGCCCAGCTGAAATTGATGGAAGGTGAATTCGCCGGCAATGCTTTGCAGGCCATATTGGGCATTGAACCGGGGCTTCAGGGCGGCCTCGGCTACCCGGCGTTCCGCTTCCGCTACTTTTATGCGCTGGGCGGCCACAGCCAGCAGAGGATGTCCGCCGGCCAGGCCAGCCGGTTCCAGGGGTTCGAACCAGCTGTCATCAGGGGTTTCGGAAACGGTGTACAGGGAATCGCCGGCCAGCCACAGGTTCAGCTTCTGCAGGGCGGTGGCGTAATCGAAGGCCGCCTGCTCCTTCTGCAGGGCGATCTGCCTGACCTGGTTGGAGGCGGCCAGAAAGGCCAGCTTTGAGGTTTCTTCCACCTCATACCTCAGCTGCGCCGCCCGCTGAAACTGCTGGAAAACGGAATCCAGCCGCCGGTACAGCAAAAGGTTGTTCCGGGCGATGTATGTTGCAAACCAGGCCTCCTGCACCTGTCTTTTCATCTCGATCTCGCTCAGGTTCAACGCTGCTTCTGCCAGTACCACCCTCTGTTCCTGCAACTCCCGTTTTGAAGCGATGCCGAATACATCGATATTCTGTTGCTGAGCGCCGATGATCGTATAAACACCGCCGCTTCCATTGCCCAATTCTTCCCCGCCGGTAAATACCTGGGTATTGCCCAGGTCCCAGGCGGTTTCTTTCAGTGCCTGCTGGCGGGTAATTTCCAGGCGGGCGGCCTTTATTTTTGGGTAGTTGGCAATGGCTCTTTCCACCGCTTCCTCCAGGGCCAGGGAAGGCAGGGCGCCCGGCTGCTGCGCCGCCGTTGACGTGCAAGTTAAGCAGCTCAGGCCGCCGGCCAGAAGGGCAACCATCCAGGCGTTGCCTGTTGCCGCCCGCCGGAAGGAACGGGCTTCCGTCCAACGGTACAGGATAGGCAGGACGAAAAGCGTAAGCAGCGTGGAGGTGATCAGGCCCCCGATAACGACGGTGGCCAGCGGCCGTTGTACCTCGGCCCCGGCGGAAGCCGATAAGGCCATGGGCAGGAAGCCGAGGATATCGGTCAGGGCGGTAAGCAAAATAGGCCGGATTCTCCTTCTGGCCCCTTGAATGATACGCTCTTTCAAATCTGTTGCTCCTTCCGCTTTCAGTTCATTCCAGCCGCTGATCAGCACCAGGCCGTTCAGGACGGCGACGCCGAATAGCACGATAAAGCCAACGCCGGCGGAAATGCTGAACGGCATCTCCCTCAGCCACAGCGAGAATACGCCGCCGATGGCAGCCAGCGGAATGGCCATATAGATCATGACACTTTGCTTGAAGGACCGCAAAGCGAAGAATATCAAAACAAAAATGAGGGCCAGGGCAACGGGCACCACAACCTGCAGGCGGTTGGTGGCTCTCTCCAGGTTTTCAAAAGCGCCGCCGTAACGGATGTAGTAACCGGGAGGCAGGTCGAGCTGAGCATTCAATTTCTGCCGGATTTCCTCCACCAACGTCTTCACGTCGCGGCCCCGCACGTTCACGCCCACGTAAACCCGCCGGTTGGTATTGTCCCGGCTGACCTGCATTGGGCCAGGCTCATAACTGATGTCCGCCAGTTCCTTGAGCGGAATCTGGGCGCCATTCGGGGTATTGATGTACAGGTTGCGGAGGTCGTCGATGTTGGTGCGGTGAATGGAATCCAGGCGGACAACCAGGCCGTAGCGCCTTTCTCCTTCAAAGATCACCCCGGACTTGCCGCCGGCAAAGGCCGTTTCGACGGCCTGGTTGATGTCATTGACATTCAGGCCGTACTGCGCCAGTTCGTCCCGCCGGTAGTTCGCTGTCATCTGGGGAAGTCCGACAGTGGCTTCTACTCTCATATCCCCTACCCCATCGACGGCGGCGATGATGCGGCCCATCTCTTCCGCTTTTTCGGCCAGCAACTGCAGGTTTTCCCCATATAGTTTCACGGCGATGTCTTCCCGCACGCCCGTCAACAGTTCATTAAACCGCATCTCGATAGGCTGGGTGAACTCGTAATTCACTCCGGGAACGACACTGAGCTTTTCCTTCATCCTTTCGATGAGCTCCTCTTTGGACTCCGCCGACACCCACTCTTCTTTGGGTTTGAGTATCGCAAAACAATCGCCGATGTCCATTGGCATGGGGTCGGTCGGCACCTCCGCCACGCCAAAGCGGGTCATGGCGTGTTCTACTTCCGGGAAATTTTCCAGCAGGATACGTTCGATCCGGGTCGACGTCTCGATGCTTTCCGACAGCGCGCTGCCCGGCTTAAGGATGATGTGGAAGGCGACGTCTCCTTCGTCCAGCTGAGGTATAAATTCTCCGCCCATGCGGGTAAAAGCTATAACGGCAATAATGAATATTGCCAGGGCTGAAGCAATAACGGCCAGGGATTTTTTCAGCGCCCCTCGGAGGGCCTTTTCGTACCTGGCTTCCAGCCAGCCCACCAGGCGGCCTCCCCAGGACTTTCCGCTTTCCTTTCGTATCTGGATGAAAAGGGCGGAAACCACAGGGACGTAGGTCAGGCAGAGGATCATGGCGCCCAGCATGGCAAACGTAAAGGCCAGAGCCATAGGCTGGAACATCTTTCCCTCCACGCCCTCCAGGAAGAGGATAGGCAGAAAGACGATCAGGATGATGAGCTGGCCGAAGAAGGCGGCGTTCATCATCTTGCTGGATGCTGTAAATGCAATTTCATCGCGGTTGCCGGCATCCGGCGCTTGTCCTTCGCGCAGGTGTTGCGCCATGAGGAATACAGTACCCTCCACGATGATGGCCGCCCCGTCCACGATAATGCCGAAGTCGATAGCCCCCAGGCTCATCAGGTTGGCCCATACCCCGAATGCCTTCATCAGGATAAAGGCGAAGAGCAGGGAGAGGGGAATAGTCGAAGCCACGATGAGCCCGCCGCGCCAGTTGCCGAGCAGGAATACCAGCACGAAGATGACGATCAGGGCGCCCTCCAGCAGGTTGGTGGAGACGGTGCCGGTGGTCCTGGCGATGAGGGCGCTGCGGTCCAGGAACGGTTCAATCGTTATCCCCTCCGGTAACGATTCCTGGATTTGTGCCATTCGATCCTTGACTGCTCCGACCACCTCGTTGGAATTGGCGCCTTTCAGCATCAGGATCATGCCGCCTACGGCTTCCCCCTGCCCGTCTTTGGTGAAAGCGCCGTAGCGCACGGCGCTGCCAATTTGAACTTTCGCGATATCCGTTATCCGGATTGGGATGCCGCCCACCGTTTTCACCACGATGTTTTCTATATCCGAAATACTGCGCGCCAGGCCTTCCCCCCGGATGAAATTGGCCTGGTGATCCTTTTCGATGTAGGCGCCGCCGGTATTCTGGTTGTTTTGTTCCAGCGCCTGGAACACGTCGGTAATGGCAATGCCGATGGCCCGGAGTTCGTCAGGGTCGACGGCCACCTCATATTGTTTGATCTGCCCGCCAAAAGCATTGACCTCAACGACGCCCGGCACCATGGCCATCTGCCGGCGCACGATCCAGTCCTGGATGCTGCGCAAGTCCATAGTAGAGTATTGGCCCTGATATGCCGGATCGACTTTCAATGTATACTGGTAAATTTCGCCGAGGCCCGTAGATATAGGCCCCATAAAAGAATGGCCGAAGCCTTCCGGAATCTCTTCCTTCACCACCGCCAGCTTTTCGTTGACCAGCTGGCGGGGCAGGTAAGTCCCCATGTCGTCTTCAAAAACGATGGTAACGACGGATAGGCCAAAACGGGAAACGGAGCGGATTTCCACCACTCCCGGCAGGTTGGCCATAGCGACCTCCACGGGATAGGTAACAAACTGTTCAATATCTTCGGTGCCCAGGTTCGGTGCCTGCGTGATCACCTGCACCTGGTTGTTGGTGATATCGGGCACGGCGTCGATGGGCACCTTTGTGAGGCTCCATATGCCCGCGCCGGTCAGCACGAGCGTCAATAAGCCGATGAGGAGCTTGTTCTCTATGGAAAAAGCGATGATTCTATTGATCATTGGGTGTGGTTTCTAATTGGAAAATGGCATGAGCGGAGCTGAGGGAAAGGAAAGGTTATTGGATGGCCTGTGGGAGAATACGTTGTTGGTTATTTTCTACCCGATTGCAGCCATTGGGGATCTTGCCAGAATTTTGACAAAGTAGCGGTAAGTAGGAGGACAGGTTTAATTTACCAATAAATCGGAATGTTCGCGAGAGGCCCCGCCTGCACCGAGGCTTGCTCCTCCGCTAAAGCTTCGGCGACACGCGGACGGCGGGCAGGTGTGCCTCGAGGCGGCATAACTGGAAAGTCTCTCTCCGGCTTCCGGCTGCCGTAGCAGGGCGAAGGCATGCAGACTTGCGTATGCCGCTAATATTGCCAATTTACACCAGTCAGAGACCGGCAAATTATCCTGCATCGCGTCTTGTAGGCGCTCGCGAACGATCCAATTTTTTAGTAAATTATTCTGTCCGGCACTTATCCATTTACCCTTTACCTACCGGCAAATGCTCACGAAAAACAAAAAGGAAAAGATCAGGCCGGAATAGGAGGGCGGAAAACGGAAGGAAGGTAAAGGCGCTCTATGCTGTGAACAGGCAGAAGCGGCGCTTCTTCGATAATTTCCCGTTGTTGCACAGGAGGCGCCAGCTTCAGCCCCGGCAAAAGGAAAGAACCACAGCAGGAACAGACGCAAAGCGGAGAACAATGGTCAGTTCCCTCGCCGTGGTGGCCATGGGTATGGCTGGCCAGGGTAGTTATTTCAGCCGAATGTTCCGGGGCATCAGCAACACAGGCCTGCGCTGCGTCCGCACAGGGCAGGAACGCCAGCATCAGAAAGTAAATGGCCAGGATGGTGGATGTTGCTGTTTTCAACCAGATTGATTTTGCCCAAAAGTAACCTTTTTCAAAAAGAATATCAAGTTTGCAGCCTAAAGGTCAAACGTAAGTTCTAATTCAAAAAGGAGTGGCAAGGGCCGGGTTGGCAGTATAACTCGTATCCGTCAGCGTTTTCAAAAAGGCGATCAGGTTGCTTTTTTCCTGAGCAGTGAGTTGTTTGCCGCCCTGCGGAAGCGCCTTCATCAGCGGGTCGGCTGTGGGAGAAGCATGGAGGCCTTCGCTGTAAAAATCAACCACTTCTTCGAGCGTGGCGTAACGGCCGTCGTGCATGTAAGGGCCCGTCAGCTCAATGTTGCGCAAGGTGGGCGTTTTGAACTTGCCGATGTCGTGAGGCGAGCTCGTAACGCCGCCCAGCCCCGCTTCGGGGCTGGCTTCCAGCGCGTTGTTGTGAAAATCGTTGTCGGTAAACAGTATGCCGCCGTGGCAGTGGAAACAGTCGCCTCTTTCGCTGAAAAAAAGTTCGTAGCCGTTCACTTCCGCATCAGACAGAAATACGCCGGGTTCCTGGCGCAGTGCCTGGTCGTATTTTGAATTGCCGGAAACCAGGATGCGCTGAAACTGGGCCAGGGCCTTGGCTGCGCGTTCGTATGTAATGCCCTTTTCGCCGAAGGCCTCGTAGAAAAGGCGTGGATAATCGGGGTGCGCTTCCAGGCGGCTGAGGTCCGTCCCAAAAAAATCTTTCACCTCAAAAAGCATGGCGTCTTCGAGCGAGCCCTGCACGCGGCCGTCCCATAGGAAAGCGGTACTCCAGCCCAGGTTGATGTGAGGCAGGACGGCGGGCCCGGAAGTGAAGGAGATTTCCTGAAGGTGGCAACTGGCGCAGGCCAGTGCCCCGTCGGGATGCAATACCGGGTCGTAATAGAGCATCCGCCCTAATTGCACTCCCTGCGCCGTCATTGGGTTATCGGGCGGAACGTCGAGCAGCGGGAAAAAGGCCGGCGGTTGAAAGCCGTAAGGCGTGGGGTTGTACACCCAGCCGTCTTCAGGAGGCGGGGCCGGCTCATGGCTGCAGGCCACTGCCAAAAGAAGCGCCGCAAGGGCCGATATAAAAGCTGTTTTACTTTTCATGGTAATACATTTTTCCCGGCCATCATTCTTTCTCGACTGTGCTCAGGCTAAACACGCTCGCGCCGTTTTCTTTGAGCAACTGCTGCGCGTTCTGGTTTGCCATGATCATGGGGCCGAAAGTTTCAAAATCGTAGATATGAGGGTTCTGCAGCCATTCGTTCAGGTCCATATTGAGGCAGATCTGCCAGGCGCCGCCCGACATTTTCACAGGGTGGTGGAAGGGCAGGATCACCCGTACATAGTTCTGGTTGTTGCCTGTAGCTCCGGTATGCAGGTTGAATGGTTTGATATCGCCGCTTCCCTGCCGGTTGTAACGGCCCTCAAATTTCATATAGTGATAGCCCTGGTCGCCGGGCAGTGGCCATTCCATATTGATGTTGGTAGTGGTGTTGGGCAGACCGCCATTTACGTTGGCCGCCTCGTCGAGGCCGAAGATGAAGGAAATCCCGTTATACTCTCCTGGCAGGACGCCCCGCCACTCCAAAGTGCGGGTTTCGGGATTCTCTATATCCCGGTAATGTACCTCATGGAGTTCGAAACGCCCGCTCCCAGCGTTTTCCAGCGCGAAATTCGAGGTGTAATACTTAAGGCGGCCCACCTGGAAAGGATGGCCGGCGGCGCCGGGGTACCAGGTATCGTTCAATTGCAATTCCTCCCCGCCCACTGTATGGTCGAAGTTCAGGTGGACGATGCTGTCGGCGGACTCCCCTTCTTTGTCGCAGCCATAGAAGAGCAACAGAGCGAAGGGCAGCGTCAGGAGCGCTACGCGAATAAAGGGTACTGTTTTTTTCATAATTAAGACTTTTTTATCTTAAAACAATATTACAGATAACGTGCCTGCACCTGCTTCGATTGCGTGGGCCGGCCCTTTCAGAGCAATTTTCAGCGGATTTTTATCACCCCCTTTAAAAAATGGCCGAGATCTGGCGGGGAATCCCGTCCAGTTCCTCTTGACTGAGCAGTCGTTGAGCCTGGGCGAACACCACATTATCTTCCCGGAAGATATGCAGCTTGAGCCGCTCCACCAGCGATTTTCCCTGCTCCAGGGCCGCATCCAGGACCAGGGCGCGGGAGGCGGCATCAGGCAGGCGCACAGACAGGGCGAAAAAGTTGAAGGCTACGGCGGCCAGTTGCAGGATTTGAACGTGATCGTCTTCCAGGACGTCGACGCCCGTGACGGTGCCGGGCCCTTTGTCGTGTTCGCCGCTTTCGAGTAGCCGGCGACGCAACAAAGGGAAGAGGGCGCGTTCTTCCTTTCGGTTATGAGGGGAGAGATGGTTATCGAAGTAGTCGAAAAAATCGCGCAGCTTTTGATCTGCCTCCCGGCTGAACCCCCGGGCCTGGATGCCGAGCAGGGCGCTTTCGAAGGCGTCCAGGGCTTCGACGGCGGCCTTGTGTTCGTCCATTAGCGTTTGCAGAAAGGGGTGCATGTCGTCATAGCCTGCGTCTTCCAACGCGGGCGGCGCGTAGGCGTCGGGCGGATCCATAGGAGAAAACTCCTCCCGGGCGCTTTCTTTTTCAGCCATTCTTTTGAGCGGATCTGTCTCATTGAGCTTTTTAAAATCGTGCATGGCGTTAGAATCTATTTATCGTCCTTATAAATATCATCGATCCAGGAGAGCAGGGCCATCATCGAAGGGAAGCCAAGGGTGGGCAGTGCCAGCAGGGCCACGTGTTGCAGCTCTTCTTTACTGGCGCCTGCCTGTATGGCCTTGCGTACATGGGAATGAAAGCCCCCTTCCAGTTTGGCGCCGCCGGAGATGGCCACTTTGATCAGGGCGCGGGTCTTGTCGTCGAGCGGGCCGGCCTGGTGCACGGCTTCGCCCAGTTTAAAATAGGCGCTCCCGATGTCAGGATATTTCTCCATGAAACGGGTAAATCGTTTGGGTATTTTGTCTTTTGGCGTAGGCATGATCTTCTATTTTTGGTGTTGCATTAAATCAGCTTTTTCCTTTTGGGATGCTTGCTGCGCCGCCCGATGCAACCATACCAGGCAAATCAGCGAAAGCAAAAGCATGAACATCCAGCAGCTCGTCCAGATACCGGTGGCCTTCAGTAAATAACCAAAGATGACCGGGCAGAAAAAACCGCCCAGTCCGCCGATGACGCCCACCATACCGCCGACGACGCCCACCTCTTCGGGGAAGTAGTCGGGAATGAATTTGAATACCGCCGCGCTACCGATGCCCCACATCAGGCCGATGAGAATGACGAGCCCGGTAAATACCCAGATGTTGGCTTGGAAAAAAATACGCGTAACGCCTTTAGCCAGGAGTTGTTTTCTAGCGACCTCCTGGCCTTCTTCGACCACCGGTTCCTGCCATACGTCTTTAGTGGGAAAGATGAGTGCTCTGGCTTCATAATCGGTTTCTTCGTAGGTTCGTTTCTTCAGGCTGTATGTGCGGCCATCGACCTTTATCTCCGTTTCCGAAACATGAGTGGCCGTACCGCCCTGCACGGCCATTATGCCGCTTCCCGGAGAATAGATATCCATTCTAGGAAAGATGAGCAACAGGCTGATCAAGGCCGAAGCGCTCAACACACCGAACATGACAAATCTGGGCCCCCGTCGATCGGATAGCCATCCGCCCAGGGCACGGATCAGGCCAGCGGGCAGGCTAAAGGAAGCGGCCAGAATGCCAGCTGTTACCAGCGGAAGATAATAGACATTCAAAAAATAAGGAACCAGCCATTGAGAGAAAGCAACGAAACAACCGAAGACCAGAAAATAGTAAAAGCCGAAACGCCAGACTCTTACCTTTCTCAAAGGGCGAAGCATGGACTGTAACGTTCGGTTGCCGGATCCTGGTTTTTTGTTGGAAGTGAAAATCAAAAACAAAAGGCTCATCCCCAGGAGTACCGCTGTATAGATCTTAGGCAATGCCCGCCATTCTTCGATATTGGCGCCGTTTTGCGTCAACGCATTCAGTAAAGCCGGAGCAAACATGGTCGTCAGGGCGGCGCCGGCATTGCCAGCCCCGAAGATCCCCAATGCTGTTCCCTGCCAATGCTTAGGATACCATACGGAAGTGAAGGCAATTCCCACTGCAAAGCCGGCGCCGGCCAGCCCGAACCCGAAGCTGGCCGCCGCGAACGCCCAAAAACTGTTGGCGTGAGAAACGAGAAACATCGGTACGGCACACAATGCCAATAAAGCGCTAAACACCGGCCGGCCACCATACTTATCCGTCAAAATGCCCGCAGGTAAACGGAAGATCGCCCCGGTCAGCACCGGAACGCCCATTAATACCCCGATTTGCACCGAATCCCAGTCAAACACCTGATTATCCACCAGGTAAGTCACCAATACCCCATTCATCATCCAGGCGGCAAAGCATACTATAAAGGCCAGGGTATTGAAAAAGAGCACCTTGTGGGATTGGAAGCTGACGGTTGCCTGCATCTGTTCAATCAGTTTACGATCCTATGAAAATCTATCCGGCCCTTTTCCGGGTACCTGACAGAATAGCGCACGTAATATTTTCCGCCCGGCACGACGATACTATCGACGGGTATTGGATGGAAAGTATTGCAGTTTTGGTAGCGCTGGCCTCCGGCTTCGTATTCAAATGCCACGGCTTTGCCTTTGGCGAAAGCCTCGCAGAAGCCAGTCGTCGTACCCACTGTGTACGCCGGGCTGAGCAGCAAACTTCCGTCAATATGTATCCAGCGCGCAACAGGCAAAGCCAGGAGCAGGAAGAATATAGCCAGGCCCAAACGCGACAATTGCCCTGGCGCGCCAGGCATCTTTAATGCCAGTCGCAGGTTGACACCTGCTCCCAGCAAAAGCAGCAGAGCGAGAATGACTTTGACCAACTGGCCTGCCAGTAGCTCTTGATTCGTAACCGCTGCCAACAACATGCTGTACATACCTGTTTCCAAATTTTGAAAAAATCAATTATTCTGCGGTTGTTTTTGCGGCCAGCGCGTCCAGGCCTTGCGCACTTCCCTGCGGGGCCAGTACCAAACGACCTGCTGATAGGGCCGCCACAGATAATCGAGAGGTACGACCAGGAAATGGACCAGGCGGGAGAACGGTATAAGCAGCACAAAAAGATATGCTCCGACGATGTGGAATTTGACCACCCAGGGCATGGCGGCGGCCGCGGCGATATCGGGCTGCAAAGTGAAGACCGACCAAAGGTAGGGCGTCAGCACGGAGGCGAACCAGGAAGAACCCCAGCGAAAGCTGTAGGCTACCCACAAGCCTGAAACCACCTGCAACAGAAGCAGCGCCAGAATGGCATAGTCCATCTTGCTGGTCACTACGGCAATGCGCGAATTGGCCACCCGCCGGTAGAGCAGGTTCAGCAGCCCGGTCAATACGGCGATACCGAATATGAAAGCGGCCACCTCCAGCACGATCAGCCGCGCCGGATGGGCGTTCCACAGCAACACGCCGCGAGGGATCAGAAAAGCGGTGAGGTGCCCGAAGAAGAGGAAGAGGATGCCGATGTGGAAGGGTACCGAACCCCAGAAAAGCTGCCTGCCTTCGAGAAATTGGGAAGACAGGGATGAATACTTGAACTTCGTATTCGTATAGCGCCAGATGGATCCGATCAGGAAGACGAATAAAGCAATATAGGGCAGCCCGATCAGGAAAAAATTGTTGAGGGTATTAAAAAAAATATCCATGAGCAGCCGTTTTTATTGATCGTCTTCGAGTTTTACTTCTGTGCGGAGGTTCTTTAAAAAGTCCGACACCTGTTCCGGAAGTTGCCTTTCTTCAAACCCAAAATCGAATTGCAGGAGGCAATAAAGCGCCTTCAGGGCGTCGGCATAGATTGCATTATTATTTCCAGGCCGTTCCAGGATGGTTTTGTATTTCTTCTTGTAAAACTTTTCCTTCAGCTCGATCTGTTCCGGTTCGAAGCCACGGATCATACGCTTGAGTGCCGCCCAAACGATCCGCCTGGCCAGTTCTTCCACCAGGGCTTCATCCCGGATCTTTGGCAGCAGACGCAATACGTTGGACAGGTGGTCGGCCAGTTCCACGCCGCAGTCGTTGCCGGCTTCCCAGTGTTCCCGGTTTAGGTTTACCAGCAGTTCGCCGCGTTTGTAATCGTCGCCGAAAAGTACGTAACCCAGGTCCAGGGTAGTGACGGCCTGCACCTCAAAGGAGCGAATGAACAATTCCTGCTGTTGGGAAAGGGACAGGAGGCTCATAAGATCTGCAAAAGGCCGGAACAGGGCGCCGGCTTCCGGAAGGTATCCGTCCAGAAAATCCCGGGCGCTCCGCACCCTCGCCGTGAAATCCTCTTCCGGATAAGCGTAAACGGCGGCCAGAAGATCGTAATGCACTGTGGAATATTTCATAGTAATTGCTTGGCTATTTTGTTTATTAACTACTTGCTTGCCGTTTTAAATTTTACAAGCCGCGCTGTGGTTTTTCCCTGAAACCGAAGCCTGCATTTCCTTTGGTGTCGCCGGTGAATTCCAGCATCTCGATGGCCTGCTCGCGGTGGGCGGGCGGAATGACGAACCGTTCGTCGAATTTGGCCAGGGAAGTCAGTTTGTAAATTTCGTCGGCGGCCTCAGCATTCAGGCCTGCTTCGCGCAGGGTTTGTTCTACCTTTTCGGGCGGGATATCGCCCACGGTAAGGCCCCGGCGGTGAATGCGCACGGCCATTAATTTCTTCAGCACGCCTTTGACCTTCTCTGTATCGCCGGCGGAGAACAGGTTGGCCATGTACCGCAGCGGAAAGCGGGCCTGTTCGATCGTTCCCCACAGTTCTTCGGTGCTGGTGTCGTACAGCCAGTTATCGGGCCAGAATTTGGCCATCGGGTCCAGCTTTTCGCCCTGGCTGAGGTTTTGTTCGCTCAGCGAAGCCATCACCGGCAGCATGGGAGGCACGTAAAACAACATGGGCAGGGTGCGGAATTCGGGATGCAACGGCAGGGCCAGGCCCCATTCCTTGACGAATTTGTAGGTAGGCGAATACTGGGCCGCCTTGATGGTCGAGTCGGCTATGCCATTTTCCTTGGCCGCCTGTATGACCTGCGGATCAAAAGGGTCGAGCAGCATGTCGAGCTGGCTGTCGACCAGGCTTTCCGTTTCGGATGAGGCGGCGGCTTCGATCCGCTCGGCGTCGTAGAGGATGACGCCGAGGTAGCGGATGCGCCCCACGCAGGAGTGCATGCAGGCGGGCGCATGGCCCGCTTCCAGGCGCGGATAGCAGAGGATGCACTTCTCCGATTTGCCGGTGTGCCAGTTGTAGTAGGACTTCTTGTAGGGGCAGGCTGTTACGCACATGCGCCAGGCGCGGCACACCTGTTGGTTGATCAGCACGATGCCGTCTTCACCCCGCTTGTAGATGGCGCCCGAGGGGCAGGAGGCTACACAGGCAGGATTAAGGCAGTGGTTGCAGATGCGCGGCAGATAAAAGAAGGCCATGCGTTCGAGTTGGAACATGGCTTCCCGCTCGGCGGGCGACAAGCCCTCCAGGTTGGGATCCTGCCGGGCGTAATCGGGCGTGCCGCTGAGGTCGTCGTCCCAGTTGGGCCCCATCTTGATATCGATGGGCTTGCCGGTGATCAGCGACACCGGGCGTGCTGTGGGCTGATCGTCGGCAGCCGGCGACTCGATGAGGTCGAGGTACTTATACGTGAAGGGTTCGTAATAGTCGTCAATGACGGGCAGGTTGGGGTTGTGAAAGATGTTGAGCAGGCCTTTTTTCCTGCCCGCGCCTTTGAGCTCGATGCTTTCGTTGTGTTTTTCCCAGCCGCCCTTGTAAATATCCTGGTCTTCCCATTTCGTGGGATAACCTGTGCCGGGCTTGGTCTCCACATTGTTCCACCACATGTATTCGGCGCCCTTCCGGTCGGTCCAGATGTTTTTACAGGCGATAGAGCAGGTGTGGCAACCAATGCATTTGTCGAGGTGGAATACCATTGATATTTGTGCGCGTACGTCCATGATGCATTTTGTTCTTTTGTGTTAAGAAATCAGGGTGGAACGGTTCTACCACACCAGCTTTTCCATCTTCCTGACGATCACATGAGTATCCCGGTTTGGCGCGATAGGGCCCCAGTAATTGAAGTGGTAAGAGAACTGCCCGTAACCGCCGGCCAGAAAATTGGGCTTGAGGTGGATGCGGGTGAAACTGTTGTGTCCGCCACCCCTGCGGTTTCCACGTACCTGTGACCTGGGGATGCCCACCGTTCGCTCCGGAACGTGGTAAACAATACAGACGCCCCGCGGTATCCGGGAACTGACCACCGCTCGGGTACAGTACACGCCGTGGTCGTTGTACACTTCCACCCAGTCATTGTCATTGATCCCCAGATCTGCGGCGTCCTGCTCATTGAGCCAACAGGGTTCACAGCCGCGCGAAAGGGTCAGCATGCGCAGGTTCTCCATGTAGGTGGAATGAATATGCCACTTGCCGTGCGGGGTGAGGCAGTTCAATATTTTAGCTTCCCCTTGCTTAATAGTCTCCCGCAGGTCGCCGTAAGCTTCCGGTTTGGGAGAAGGCTTGTAAGTGGGTAAATGCTCACCATAAGCGATATACAATTCGTGGTCAAGGTAGAAGTGTTGCCGGCCCGTGAGCGTTCGCCAGGGCACGAGCCGCTCCACATTGTAAGTGTAGGCGGCGTAGGCCCGGCCGCCGTTCATGAGCCCCGACCATACAGGCGAGGTATTATAGCGGCGCGGCTGGGCCAGGAGGTCGGCGTAACAGATGCGGACGTCTTTGCTGCCCTGCCCCAGGCCGGCCAGGGGCAGGCCTGTTTTCTTTTCCATATTCTGGTATGCCCGTACATTCAGCTCGCCGTTGGTCAGTGACGAGAGATGCAGCACGGCGTTGGCGGCCCATTCGTCTTCCCTGATGGAAGGACGCGCCTGGCCGTTGGAGTTTTCAACTGGGAAATGGTTGGACTCAAGCATTTCGTCAAACGCGTCTTCGCACCTGTAGTGATTGCCGTGGGCGCCCAGCCCCTTATCACGAATATTATCGCCCAGAGATATGTATTTGTCGTATATCCTGGTATAATCCCGCTCTACAATGGCGATCTTGTGGGTCGTCTGCCCCGGTATCGGTTTGCACTCGCCTTTGTACCAGTCCCGTACTTCCGGTTGTGTGATCTCGCCTGCCGAGTCATGGGAAAGGGGAGAAAGGACGATATCCTTCTGCGGACCGGCCAGGTGCTTTTCGGCCAGTTCACTTGTCGCTTTGGCTATGTGTTTAAAGATATCCCAATCGGTCTTGGATTCCCACACGGGGGCGATAGCCTGCCCTAAAGGATGGATGAACGAGTGCAGGTCGGTGCTGTTGAGGTCGGCTTTCTCGTACCAGGAAGCGGCCGGCAGGACGATATCGGAGTACAGAGCGGAAGAATCCATACGGAAGTTAAGGTCGACGACGAGGTCCATCTTGCCGATGGGCGCTACTTCGTGCCATTTGACCTCTTCGGTGTGGTCTTCGGCGTCTTCGGCAATGGCGTTGTTGTGCGTACCCAGGTAGTGCTTCAGCGCGTATTCATGGCCTTTCATGCTGGCCAGGATGGCGTTGCCCCGCCAGATATACCATACTTTGGGGTGGTTTTCCGGCGCTTCCGGGTCGCTCACGGAGTATTTCAGCTTTTTGGACTTGAGTTTGTCCATGACGTAATCGGCGATCTCCGCATCATCCCTGGCGCCTTTTGCCTGCGCTTCCTTGCTCAGGCCGAGCGTGTTTTCGTTAAACTGCGGGTAGAAGGGCATCCATCCCATGCGCACCGACTGGAAGATGGTGTCGGCGGTGTGCTGCCGGGTCCATTTGTTGTCGGGCACGGTGTTGTATTTGGAGAACTGCCCGTCGTAGCGGTACTGACAGGTATTGATATAATGCCAGATAGGCGCCTGCTGCAGGCGTACGGCGTCCACCCAGTCTCTGGCGAAGGCGATAGCGCCCCAGCTATCTACCGGCGCCAGTTTTTCCTGCCCAACGTAGTGATTCATGCCGCCGCCGTTCTTGCCGACGCAGCCCGTGAGCATCAGCGCCATAATGGTCGAACGATACATCAGGTTGGCGTGGTACCAGTGGTTGATGCCCGCTCCAACGATAACCATGCACTTGCCGTCTGTGACGTCGGCGGTATGGGCCCACTCGCGGGCAAACTGGAGTACTGTTTTGGAGTCGACGCCTGTAAAGATCTCCTGCCAGGCGGGGGTGTAGGCAGCATCCGGGTCGGTGTAATCATCCGGATAGTCTCCGGGCAATCCGCGAGCCACCCCGTATTGCCCCATTGTCAGATCATAGACGGTCGTGACGGGAACGCGCCCCCCGCTCGTTTCCACATAGCGGGCCGGAACGCCTCTGTGGCGACGGTTAGAGAGCCCAAACTCGGTAAATTCAACCTGAAGGACTTCTTCGTGCTTCTCCAGGAAGGTGAGAACCGGATCATAGGGCTGGCCCGTTTCACCGTCCTCCAGCTTCATGTTCCACTTGCCTCCCTTTTGGTCCCAGCGGTAACCACTGCTGCCCTTAGGCACTACGAAATCGCCGCTGTCCTCATCGATATTGACAAATTTCCAGTCTCCGTTTTCGATATCTTTAAAGCGCTGCAGTTCATTGGCCCGCAGTAAGCGCCCCGGCTTCCATCCTTCTCCTTCCTTTTCCAATTTCACCAGGTATGGGCTATCCGTATATTGTTTGACATACTTAAGGAAAGACGGCGTTTGCTTTTCGTGGTGCCATTCTTTGAGAATAACGTGGGTGACGGCCATCCAGAAGGCGCCGTCGCTGCCGGCGTGCAGGGGCACCCACTGGTCGGCGTATTTGCAGACCTGGCTGAAGTCAGGTGCGAAGACGACCGTTTTTGTGCCGTTGTGGCGGGACTCGGCGAAGAAATGACAATCGGGGGTGCGTGTCATATTCAGGCAGGCGCCCATATCGGCAATCATCTTGGCGTTGTACCAGTCGGCGCTTTCGCATACGTCGGTCTGCTCGCCCCAAATTTCGGGGAAGGCCGTAGGCAGGTCGCAGTACCAGTCGTAGAAGCTCAGGTTAACGCCGCCGAACAATTGCAGGAAGCGGCCGCCGGCGGCGTAGCTCATCATCGACATGGCGGGGATTGGAGAGAAGCCTATGACGCGGTCGGGGCCGTATTTTTTGGCGGTATAGAGATTGGCGACGGCCATAATCTCCAGTACGGTATCCCAATTTGCCCGGCGAAAACCGCCTTTCCCCCTGGCCTGCTGGTACGCCCTGCGCGCCTCCTCATTGTCCTGCAGGTTTTCCCATGCCTTCATCGCATCCCCCCCGGCTTTTATTTTTTCAGCATGGTAGGCTTCCGCCAGCGCGGCCCGGATCAACGGGTATTTAATGCGCAAGGGGCTGTAAAGATACCAGGAGTAGGAGATGCCGCGCTGGCATCCCCTAGGCTCGTAAGGCGGCAGGGTGCTTTCCAGAAGCGGATAATCCAACTGCTGCGTTTCCCAGACGACGATGCCGTCCTTGACGTGGATCTGCCAGGAACAGCCTCCGGTGCAGTTCACGCCATGAGTGCTGCGCACGATGCGGTCGTGCTGGAAACGGTTGCGATAGAATTCCTCCCACTGTCGGGTCTGCGGAGAAATGATGTCTTGGATCCAACTCATATCAGGGTGCTTTATGCTTTAATTAATAGATCTGATCTGTCTCTTATATATGGAGTGATTGACGCTCTGGCTTTTGCGGCCGTACCACAAGCCCGAAAAAAGAACGATCATGGACAGGCCGCCCAGAAGGCCGTACAACAACAAACCTGAGGAAGGCGAGTTCTGGGCGCGCGCCCCCCTTGTCGGATCGGCGCTCTGGAGGAAGATCAGCAGCGCCCGGACTTCCTCCTGCGTCAACGTATGTCCTTTGAAGGCTTCGTCCATGACCGGAAAAGGCGGGTTTTCCAAAATAGCCCTCACGCCTTGCTCTCCGAGTGTGGAGAAGGAAGCGGACAATTCTTTGGCATAGCTGTTGTCATTAAAAAATGTATTGCTCAGGCCGTTGTGGCAGGCAATACAGGATGGCCCCCCATTGGTAAAGACGATCCTGCCTTCGAAAAGCCGACGGCCGCGTTCCACTTCTTCAGGGCTGGTATCTGCCAGAATAGATACATAAGCGGCCGCCCCGGCGCCGCCTGCTGAATTTTCAGCGATATACTGCAAGATGTCCTTGATCTCGCCATCCGATATCATTGGATCGGGCATGACGACCCGGTTGTATTCCTCAAATAAGGCCTGCGCCTGCGGATCCCCTTTATTGATCATTGACTGAGATGAACGGATAAACTCGATCAGCCATTCTTCTGAACGCCGGCCTTGTACGTCGGCCAGATCCGGGCCAACCAGCCGGCCCTGCCCTATGGTGTGGCAAACGCCGCATTTCAGTTGAAATAACTCGGCTACGGCCGCGCCTCCGCTTTGAGCCGGAGACCAACCGCTGAAAAGCAAACCGAGTAGGGTGAGAAATATTGAGTTTGCTTTCATGTGAAGCGTTTAGGTGATGAATTCAGGTTAAAAGGATAATCGGCACTTCAAAGTTATTTTAAGACATTTTAGTCTTAATTCAAATTTCCATAAATTTGCTATAATTAAGACATATAAGGCTTATTTTTTTATTATTTAGAGTAAATCCAAATAAATGAAGGTCTGGGCCTTATGCCTAAAATTTATGCAGCTTCTGATCCTGAGTGCGGGGATTTTTTTTTAACAAAAGATAAAGACAAATTTGTCCGAAATTAAAATTTAAGCTATTTTGGTCTTAAAACATTGCCAATGTTCTCCAAAGCATGTGAATACGGCATCCGGGCGGCGATCTACATCGCCGGGCAATCTGCACAGGGGCAGCGGGCGAGCCTGAAGGATATCGCCCGGGAGGCCGGCGCTCCGGCGGCCTTTACGGCCAAGATACTGCAGGCGCTCAGCCGCAACGGCATCATCCATGCGGTGAAAGGGCCCGGGGGCGGGTATGACATGGACGGGGGCCAGGCCCGGCTTGCCCGGGTCGTCAAGGCCATAGATGGCCCCGATTTGTACCTCGGATGCGGCCTGGGCCTGAAGGAATGCGATGCCACCCGCCCCTGCCCCATCCACCACAAGTTCGAGCACATCCGGGAAGGGCTCCGGGAAATGCTCGAACATACGACGGTTTCCGAACTGGCCGGGAGTGTGGAGGAAGGGGGGGGCTGCCTGAAAAGATAATAGCATTCATCAAAAATAAATACTGATATGGAAATATTAAATGTAACCGAAATTGAACCGAGGCTGAAACATCCCGCGATCTTCGGCCGGTTTGACGCACTGAGCGGCGGGGAAGCTTTCGTGATCCACAATGACCACGACCCCAAACCGCTTTATTACCAAATGATCGCGGAGCGCGGGCAGACATTCGGCTGGGAGTATCTGGCGCAGGGGCCCGATGTATGGCAGGTGCGCATCACCAAGCTGGAGGGGAACGAAAAACCGGCCACGATCGGCGAACTGGTAGCGGCCGACTACCGCAAGGCGGAGGTGTTCCGCAAATATGGCATCGATTACTGTTGCGGCGGCAAGCGCTCGGTGGATGAAGCCTGCCGGAAAAAGGGGATCGACCCGGATACCGTCAAAAAGGAACTGGCGGAGGCCGGGACAACGGGCGGCTCCATCCATCAGGACTACAACCGTTGGCAGCCTGATTTCCTGGCAGACTACATTGTCGCAACCCACCATCGATATGTAACCGGATCGCTGCCCATGTTGTACGAGCTGAGCGCTAAAGTGGCCCGCGTACATGGCGACAGCCATCCGGAAACGGTGGATATCGCCCGCCATTTCGACGCGGTTGCGCAGGAACTGCAGATGCACATGCACAAGGAGGAGCACATCCTGTTCCCCTACATCAAACAACTGGCCGCCGCCCGGCGCGACGGAAAACAGATCGGCCGCCCACCCTTCGGAACCATCGCCAACCCCATTCGAATGATGGAAGCCGAACACGAATCAGCCGGCGGGAGCATGGAAGAGATCCGGAAACTAAGTGATTCCTTCACCCCGCCGGAAGATGCCTGCATGTCGTACCGGGTGCTGTACGCCAAGCTTAATGAGTTCGAACAGGACCTGCACCAGCATATCCACCTGGAAAACAATATCCTGTTTCCCAAAGCAGTGGATATGGAGGCAAATCTGCTGGGCTAAAAACCTGGAAAAATGAAGATCAACAGCCAAACCAGGATAGCGGCTATCCTCAAGCACAACAGCGAGGCCATTGAAGCCATCGCCTCCATCAACCCGCATTTCAACAAACTGCGCAACCCGATACTGCGCAGGGTGCTGGCGCCGAGGGTTACGGTGGAAGACGCCGCTCGCATCGGCAGGTGTTCGGTGCAGGATATTCTGGAAAAACTACGTGGCATCGGCTTTGATGCCGATGTGCAGGCAGCGCATAAGGCCATGCCGGAAGCGCCGGCACGGGCGGATGATGAGGTAATGGCCGCCGTGCAGTCCGGAAGGGTGCAGGCGCTCGACGTCCGGCCCATCCTGGAGGGCGGCGCCGACCCCTTCCAGACGATCATGAACGCGCTGAAAACCCTTCCGGAAGGGCAGGCCCTGGAAGTGGTCAACTCCTTCGAACCGACGCCGCTCATAAAGATTCTACGGAAAAAGGGCTATGGCAGTTTCACCAGAGCGGAAGGCGGCGCGGTGCATACTTTTTTCCTGAAAGTGGCGGAGGCACAGGAAGAAAAGCCGGGTGGAAATTGGCTATCCCGCGTTTCTGTGGACGCATTGAATACAGAGAGATCCGTTCATGAGCTCTGCTGCCGCGAGGTGGATGTGCGCGATCTGGAGATGCCTCTGCCCCTGGTTACTATTCTCAATGAACTTGGAGACCTGCCGGAAGGCGGCGCGCTGTTCGTCCATCACAAGAAAATTCCGCAATACCTTTTGCCCGAGCTGGAAGAGCGCGGGTATAAAACCTGGATTGCCGAGTTGGGGGAAGGGGATGTGAAAATGTTAATTCACCGGTAGTATGGCGCAGATAGCTAGCCAGAACGCCCCTTCCTCCTCGGTGGTCATTCCGCATTTCATTTTCGGGGGATTTTCCTGGCTGGCTGCGGCCGGGCTGATCTTTCTTTTCCCTGAAGCCTTCATCGGGCATTATTTCAATCCGAAGCTGCTGGCCATCACGCATCTGCTGGCATTAGGCTGGATCACCATGGTCATTTTCGGCGCCCTGTATCAGCTCATCCCCGTGGTCATGGAAGTGAAGTTGTTCAGCGAGCGCCTGGCCGCCGCCGCCTTAGTATTGCTGGGGCTGGCCGCCGTTCTGCTGGCCGTGATGTTCTGGCGGTTCCATCTGGATGCCCTGATGCATATATCCGCTCTGCTGGCCATAACGGCCGTGTTGCTCTTCAGCGTCAATGTGATGGCCACCGCCCGGCGTTCGGCCAAGAAAACGGTGGAGCAGGATTTCATACTCACGGCGGTGCTTTGGCTGGTGTTTACGGTGGCGGCTGGCGCCACCCTCGCCTTCAACCTCCGCCATGCCTTTCTGAGCACGCCCCACCTCGAGTTGCTGAAACTGCACGCCCATGCCGGCATCGTGGGTTGGTTCATTCAGTTGATCATGGGAGTGGGCAGCCGGCTGCTGCCCATGTTCATGGTGTCGCACGGGCTGGACAGCCGCAAGCTGCACCTGGCCTATTACGCGGTCAACGGCGGGTTGCTGGCGGGCATTATGGCGCTGGGGCTGCAATGGCGCCCGGGCGTCCTGGCCGGCATCGCAGGCGTAGTGGCCGGGCTGCTTTTATTTCTGTCCTTCCTCTGGGAAGCCTACCGGAAAAGGGGCATCGACCCCGAGCTGGCCGTTAACATTATCGACCTGGGGCTGGTTTACGGCATCCGGGTGGATGAACAGGCCGGAAGGATCGCCGTCGATATGACGCTGACCTCCCCCGGCTGTCCGCTGGGCGACGTGATCATGGAAGAAGCCTACCACCTGCTGGCCAGCAACTTTCCCGCCTGCGAAGTAGACCTCAATCTCGTCTGGGAACCCGCCTGGTCGCTGGATCGCCTGACGGCGGCCGGCCGCGAGGCATTGGGGCGGTAGGTTACCGATAATCTGAGCAATAAAATCCGGGAAAAGTTCCTCCCCTCCCGAAAAATACTTTTTGCAGAATAAGCCTGTCAGGCCGCAGTATGCCGCTGTATATGCCAGCGCAGCAGAGATACACTCCCTCTTCGGCGCTGGATCTTTGCAAGAGAATAATTTATGTCTTTAAATTAAGATAAAATACTCTTAAATATTTATTTTTACAACAATAAGCATCGCAGCCTTTTCGGATACAGATATTTTTTTAATGACAAACGACATAGCGATGGAAAAACTTGACCACCCACGGAAGAACGGCCGGATCGGGAAGAACATCGATTACTTCATGAACACCCGAAACTGGTGGGGGCCGCTGACTTTCATCCTGATCATCAGCCTGGCAGGGGTAGGCATGATCGGTTATCAAACCTATTTCGACGCGCCGCCCGAGGCCGCTTTCGCCAAAGCTTCCGGCGAGGTGGCCATGGAGAAGGAAGCCATAACCAGAGGGCAGAAGGTATTCCACAAATACGCTCTGATGGAACACGGCAGCTTCTTCGGCGACGGGGCGCAGCGCGGGCCGGACTACACTGCCGAAGCGCTCAACCTGACGGCCCGGTACATGGCAGAGTACCAAGCCCGGGAATTCCAGGCCAGGAACAACAGGGCGCCTTCGCCGGAGGAGTTCAAAGTCCTGCAGGAGAGGGTCAAAAAGGAACTGAAAACCAACCGTTATAAAGAAGAGGAGCAAAAGATATATCTCACGGACGCCC
>CAYQKY010000051.1:0-43897 GCA_964418125.1 uncultured Phaeodactylibacter sp. | reverse complement strand
TGATCAACAGGGATAACTTCCTTGAGTTTGTATTATAATTCCCGCCTGCCTATTACTCAGTGGGGCAGCGCCTCCCCCAGGCGGATAACTGCATATTGCTCCAGCCCGTAGTACGCCGCCACCTTTTCCACCAGCTCACTGCGCACCACCAGAAGTAATTTTCCTGGCGCTTCTCCTGCCTGAAATTTCCGGATGACTTTGCCGGCGGCCGGCTCCAGCCCTTCGCCCTGGAGTTCCAGCTTGCCGATCTCGTCGATAATGACCCAACTGCTGCCCCTTTCGCTGTCCTCCAACAAGGTTTGTCGCGCCAGGGCGAAGGCGGAGGCATCGAAGAAGAACCTGCCGACGGCCACCGTCTCGCCGGGGGCTGCTTTTTTCGCCGCTGTTTCGGTGAGTTGGAAGTCGTGCAATTGGCGGCTCCGGAGAAAATACAGGCGCCGCCGGCCGTCGATATCGGGGGCGAGGAAGCCGCCTATATTCTCTTTGCCCTTCACCCAATTCATCAGGGCGGTGGTCTTGCCGGCGTTGACCGGCGCGGTAAATACGATTATGCTGGGCTCCCTATCATCCGGGTTTTTCCCGGAATACAGCAGGGCATAGGTAATGAGGCGTACGGCCAGTTCCTTCCAGCGGCGCCATCCTTTCTGCCGCCGCGTTTCGATCCAGGCGGCCCGGGCAAGGTATCGAAAAACGGGCAGCAGCCCGAGGGCGGCGTCCACCTCCTCGCGGTAGTCGGAGGCTTTCTTTTTCAGGAAGCGTTGTAAGAGGCCCATCAGCAGGGGCGCCGCCAGGAAATACCAGACGGCGAGGATGCCTGCCACCCGAACCAGCAGCCACAAGGGCGCCAGGGCCTCCCGTGCGCCCGGCGCCAGCAGGTAGATGCCCAGCAGGGCCAGCAGGATGGCCGCTATCCACCGCATCATAGGCCGCCGCCAGAAAGGCCGGCGGGCGGTTTTCTTTGCTCCTTCCGTAGTCAGGGGCCGTACGGCCGGCAGGGTGAGCCTTTGGGCGGCAGCCTTTACCTCCGCCGGCAGCCGGCCGGCCAGCCAGCCGATGAACAACCCGCCGGCCAGATACAGGCCAACATACAGCCCGATGAGCCAAAGGCTGCCCTGAGCCCCCGCTCCCCCGGGCAGCAGGCCGAACTTCTGCAGCACAGAATCGACAAAAACATCGATCGATTCCCAGAGCGGCATGCCGAAGAGCACCGTCAGGACGAGCAGCTTCTGCAGGGCGGACTCCAGCAGCCCCAGCGCGCCCAGCAGCAGGGCCGCCAGCCGGAACGACGGCAGCCGGCTGAAAAGCAGGGCGCCCAACAGCCCCTGAAACCCGACGGCCAGGTAGGCCGTCGGTGGCGAATGGGGGCTCACCGCCGCCTTGATGATAAGCACCAGCACCACCGCCCGCAGAATAGCAGGCCCCGGCCTTTTCGCCACATGAGCGATCATGGCAATAAGCAGTACAGCTGCCCCGCCGACAAAGATGCCGGTAAAGGGGGTGCGGAGCAGGTGCATCAGCCCGCCCAGGCCGGCCTCGCTGAGCGCCCAGAGGGCCGTCAAGCGGATGAGGGCGGGGCGTTCGTTCTCAAAAATGGTGGCTTCTGCTGGTTTCAAGGTTCGTTAAACTTGATATATTTATAGATTCAACGGTTTATCCCTCCCTGAGTTGTTTTATCTGGCTTTGGTAAAAGGCTATTGTGCCTTCCAGATACCTTTTTACCACCTGGAGTTCCTGCTCAGAAAAACCGTCGTATAATCGGCCCAAACCCTGCTGCATATGCCGAAAGGCAGGGCTGATGCGTTCCCGCGCCGCTTTCTCATCCAGCACTACCAGCACCTTCCTGCGGTCGGCCGGGTCCCGCTCCCGGCGCACAAGCCCGGCCTTTTCCAGCCGGTCGATCACCCCCGTTACAGCGCCGGTGGTCAGGCCGGTGTGCTCCGCCAGTTCGCCGGCCGTCATGGAGCCATTCCGAAAGAGAACATCTACATACTTATGGTCGGCCCCGGACAGGCCCGCCTTCTCCGCTACCGCCTGGTGAAAAACTACGGTGGTGGTCGACATCTCCCTGCCCAACCTGTTGATCTCCCCGATCAAACGATCTTTTGGCAACATTTTTTTGCTCATGTCATTTTTATATTTATCTTTGTGGCTAAGATATTTAGTTAATTAGATTATTAGTGTTCGAGTAAAAATACAAATGCCGGCTCTAAAAAAAGAAGCAATCCAATATTACCCGACTAAAAACTGAAAAAAGTCATGCAAACCAATTTTCAAATGAAAGCTATTCCGAAGGCCGATCTGTGGTTATTCATCGCTGTTTCGGCATATTTTGTCATGAACGGGGCCCAACTTTGGGAAACGGCCCTGATGATACCGGCCTGGACACAGGCGCCGCCGGCCTCCCTGGCCTTCTTTCGGGCGCCCTACGCTCCGGATCTAAAAACCTTCTGGATCGTAGTTCATTCCATTCACGACCTCAGCCTCATCGCCGCGCTCGTCTTCAACTGGCGCATCCCGGCGCGCCGGAACCCGATGTTACTGTTGATTGCCATCCATATCGGCGTGCGGGCCTGGACGCTGGCCTACTTCGCTCCTGCCATTATCGAATTCCAGCAGGTGCCATACAGCGACACCGTAGATAGCGGGCTGGTGGAAAAGGCGGCTTTGTGGAGACAGCTGAATTACCTGCGGGTAGGATTATTCGCACTGGCAAACCTGGGCCTGGCGGCCCTTCTCCGAACCAATTCCCACTGACCTCAAAACCAAACAACCATGAATGCAATAATAATCGGGGCCGGCATCGCCGGCCCGGCCATGGCCATGGCCCTGAAGCGCCGCGGAATGGGCGTCACCCTCTATGAGGCGCGCGAAGAAAATGAAATGGGAGGGGGCGTCTTCCTTGGCCTTACTCCCAACGGGCTCAATACCCCCTCGCCACTTTTTTCCGGGACCTGATGCTCCGGCATTTTATCCAGTTCGAGAAAAAGAAAATGGACTGGGTGTATCGCTACAGGCCGGGTAGCATGGAGTTGTAGCATAGGCGCCTTATTTTTCAGATTTTAATGTCACTTATATTGACATGAAATAAATTAATGTCTATATTTGCGACATGAAATCAGTAAAAACCACCCGTTCCTACAACAACAAGGCCCGCGCCCGGACCGCCGCCCGGACAGGGCAGCGCATTCTGGACGCTACAGTAGGCCTATGGAAAGAGGCGCCCCTCCACGAGATTACTCTGGAGGCAGTGGCCGGGCGCGCTGGAGTGACGGTGCGGACTGTGCTCAGGAAGTACGGCTCCAAAGAGGGCCTGTTCGAGGCCTGCATCGAGCAGGACGCCGCCAAAATGATGGCAAAGCGCGATCAGGCGCCGGCGGGCGATGTGCCGGCGGCCCTGCGCATCCTGCTGGCCGATTACGAAACCTACGGCGACGCCAATATCCGCACGCTTGCCATGGAAGAGGAACTGGCGGCGGCGCGAAAAATACTGGAGGCCGGGCGGCGTTACCACCGGCAGTGGTGCGCCCGGGTCTTCGCGCCCTGGCTTCCCGGGCCTTCCGATGCCAGGTACGAGCCGAGCCTGCTGGCCTTCATCGCCGCCACCGATGTGTATCTGTGGAAGCTGTTGCGGCGCGACCTCGGGCGCAGTGCGGAGGAAACCCTGGAAACCATGCGGCGCCTGGTGGAAGGATTGATCGCAAAGGCTGATAAACCCAATTGAAACATGCAGAAAAGTTATTTATTCGTCACCATCGACGGCGGGGGAAATATCCCGCCCGTCCTGGGCCTGGCGCGCCGGCTGGCCCAACGAGGCCACCGGGTTCGCGTCCTGGCGGAGCCCTGCCTGCAGGGCACCGCAGAAAAATACGGCCTGGAGTTCCTGCCCTTTTCCGAATATTTTACCCGCACCGGCCGTACGGAGGACATCTTCGGGGACTGGAAAGCCGGGCCGTTGTCTAATCCCATCTTCGAAAATATCATCTTCGGCCCGGCGGAGATTACCGTTCGGGAAACCCGAAAAGCCATGGAAGCCGTCCCTACCGATGTGCTGGTGGCCGACTGCCTACTGTTTCCCACCCTGATCGCCGCCGAAGCACTGGGCGTTCCCGGCGTTGTGGCCTTCCACATGCCCGAGTACTTTCCCGGCCCCAACCGCCCGCCGGGAATGATGGGCCTACTACCCGGAAAGAGCCTCGTTGGCCGCTGGCGCGACCGCCTGCTGGGCAAAGTGTTCAACCTGGTTTTCAACCGGGGCCTGGGCCGGATCAACGCGGTGCGGGCGCAGCATCAGCTACCGCCGCTGGACAATGTGCTTGAACTGGTGCACCGGGCGGAGCGCCGCCTCATCCAAACCAGCCGGGCCTTCGACTTCCCCATCGAACCCGCCCCGGCCAATGTGCGTTACACCGGCCCGGTGCTTGACGACCCCGACTGGGTGGAACCCTGGGAAAGCCCCTGGCCTGCCGATGACGGCCGCCCTTTGGTGGTGGTTTCTCTTTCTTCTACTTTCCAGAACCAGCTTCCCGTCATCGAAAGGTGCGTCGAGGCCCTGGGCGCCATGCCGGTACGCGGCCTGGTAACGCTGGGGCCGGCGATCAGCGGGCCGGGCCTCCACCTGCCGGAAAACGTGGTGGCGGTAAGGTCTGCCCCCCACGCTCAGGTATTCCCCCATGCCGATCTCGTTATTACCCACGCCGGGCATGGCACCCTCATGCGGGCCCTGGCCGCCGGCCTGCCGCTCGTCTGCCTGCCCATGGGGCGCGACCAAAGCGACAACGCCGCCAAGGCGGCTTATCACGGGGTGGGGGTTAAGCTGAGCCCCGGGGCCAGAGTGGCCCGCATACGGCGGGCGGTGGCCTGCACCCTGGAAGACACTGGCTACCGGCAAAATGCCGCCCGCCTGCAGGCGCACATCCTGGCGGATGCGCAGCGGGATACGGCAGTGGAAGAATTGGAAGGGCTGGTGGAAAAGCGGCCGGTTTCGGCCTGGCCGGTTGGCGGTTGAGGGAAGCGCAAAGGTGGTTTATTAACCGGTTATTGCCGGACTTTTGCTATTTTTACCGTATGAAACTACCCTACGGGCAGAGCAATTTCCGGAACGTGGCCACGGAGTTCTACTACGTCGACCGCACGGCCTACATCGAGCACCTGGAAGGCCTGGCCAGCCGCTTCCTGTTCTACCTCAGGCCGCGCAAGTTCGGCAAGAGCCTGTTTATCTCCATGCTGGGGCATTACTACGGGGAAGAATGGAAGGACGAGTTCGGCCGCCTGTTCGGGAAGTATTACATCGGGAAAAAACCCACGCCGCTGGCCAACCGCTACCTGGTGCTCAACTTCGACTTCAGCGGCATACTGACGGATACCCGGGAACTGGTATTTCAGCAGTTCGCCAGCAAAGTGAAATTCGGTATTCTGGCTTTTTTTTCCGCCTACCGGGGCTATTTCCAAGAAGAGGACCGCGAGGAGATCAAAAGGCAGGCCTCCGCCAATGACGCCCTGAAGGCCTTGTTCGAGATCGTGCGGGATAAGGCGCCGGGTAAACAACTATACATCCTCATCGACGAGTACGATCATTTCGCCAATGAACTGATCGCCTTTCAGCTGGAGCATTTCCGGGAGATCGTCGGCCGCATCGGCTTCGTGCGCAAGTTCTATGAAGTCATCAAGGAAGAAACCAAGGCCGGCCTGGTGGACCGGATGTTCGTCACCGGCGTCAGTCCCGTGACGGTGGACAGCCTGACGAGCGGGTTCAATATCGGAGAAAAAGTTTCTCTTGACCCTGGCTTGCATGACATGATGGGCTTCACAGAGGAGGAAACCATTAAAATGCTGGGCCACATTGGGATTACCAAGGATAAAATGCCGGCCCTTTTGGAAGATATCCGGAACTGGTACAACGGCTATCTGTTCCACCCCTCCGCCCCCAACCGGCTGTACAACCCCAATATGCTGATCTATTTTGGGAACCATTACCAACGATACCAATCCTATCCCGAAAAAATGCTGGACGACAACATCGCCAGCGACTACGGCAAGATCAGGCGCATGCTGGGAGTGGGCGGCGAGGCACACAGCCTCGAGATCCTGGAGGAGGTGCTGGCCGGCGGCGGGGCCCGGGCTGCGCTTACCACGCAGTTCAGCTTCGAGCGGCAGTGGGAGCACGACGATTATGTCAGCCTGCTCTTCTGGCTGGGCATGCTCACCGTTTACGAAAAGCCGGTCGGCGGCGGCTGGATGTTCCGGGCGCCCAACGCCGTGATCAAACAACTGTATTACGAATATTTCGCCGAGACGCTGCGCCAGCGCGCAAAGCTGAAGGAGGGCATGTACGAAGAGATCAGCCGGGCCGTGGTATCCATGGCGGCGGATAACGACCTTAAGCCGTTCCTCCAACTGGTGGAAAAAGTGATCGGCCGCCTTTCAGTGCGCGACGCCCGCAATTTCAACGAAAGCAACCTCAAGGCCATCTTCGCCGCCCTGCTCACGCCCTCCAACGTGTACCTCATCCGCAGCGAAACGGAGATGGAGCGCCGCTTTGTCGACCTGCTCTGCACCAGCCTGCCCGGCGTGCCCGTCCACTGGAACTTCGCATTCGAACTGAAATACCTGAAGAAAAAGGACGCCGCCCGGCTACCGGAAAAATCGGAGGAAGCCCGCACCCAGCTTCAGGAATACCTCCAAACCGAGGATCTGCGGCAGGCGCCCAAGCTGGCGGCCTATGCCATTGTGTTCGTGGGCAGCGAGGCGCGGATGGTGGAGCGGGTAGAGTGAGCCCTGGTGCTGAAATCTTGAATCATATAGTATGATTCTTGGGGTTGTTAAATGTGATATACAATCCCGAACTTTTTATCCAGCGCCTGCATCATTTCTGCTACTTCGGGCGGCGGCGGCCCGGGTTTAACCGGTGGGATGTCATCGGAAGTATGGGGCGTGGACAGCGGTTCGAAATAATCCTCCAGGCCGGCAGGGTGAATGCTGACAAGACAGCGGAACTGCTCGCTCAACACCTTGAATTCATGGCGGACGCCGCGGGGAAGGAAAACAAATTCGCCCGGCCCGGCCCGAAATTGATCGCCGCCGACGGTGAAGGACATTTCCCCTTCCAGGAGGTAATACGTTTCGTCCTCATGGGCATGCGTATGCGGGGGCGGCTCCATTCCGGGGATGCCCTTTGCTTCAAACAGGGAAAACTGCCCGCCCGTCTCTTCGCCGGTGGCCAGCCAGGTGATCACCGCCCCGCCGCTGAGCAGGGCTCTGGACTCCGAACGGTTGAACCGCCGGTTGAATGGTTTGATCTGATCTTTGGTGTGTTCCATAAAGTTTAGTATTTTTCTTTGGCTACCAATTTAAAGGAACCGTCTTTCTCAGGATTGTAAAAACCTGACAAAATGAAGGAGAAATGCTTTCATAATGCCCTCCCGGCGCCTGCCCTGCGGGACTACATCCAGCATTATACCTTTGTCGACGTGCCCTTTGCAATGACCCGCCGCCTGGAATTCCGGGCCATGCCGTCCTGCAATACCCGTATTGTGCTCTTCCTCGGCGAGCCTTCCCTGCAAAAAGCAGGGGGGCGGCTGGAGCCGGCCGGCGCCTATACCCTTAACGGCTTTTACTCCCGGCCCCATCTCTTTATCCCCACCCAATCGTTGCAGCAGGTGATGATCCACTTCACGCCCTGGGGCGTGCAGCCCTTCCTGGATTTCCCGCTGTCAGACATCACCGACACCAGAGCGGAACTGCAGTACATCTTTCGGGATGGCCTCGAAGAACTGGTAGAAACCCTGCGCCGGGAAGGCCCGCAGGGGCGGTGGAAAAATAAACTCGATGAATTTTTAATAGAACAGCTGAAGCCCCCCATCAGCATCGCCCGGCGCGCCCGGCAGGTTATACGCCACATTGCGGACAAACACGGCGCCGCCCGCCTGAGCGCTCTGGCGAAAGAATTCTGCCTGGGAGAACGCACCCTGCAGCGGCTCGTCCACAATTCCACCGGCGTCAACTTCAAGTTCTTTTCAATGCTGGCCCGTATGGAATACGCCCGGCGGCTGTTGGACAGGGAGGCCGGCCTCCGCTTGGCCGACATCGCCCTCCGGGCGGGCTATTATGACCAGGCCCATTTCAACCACGAATTTCAGGCGGCATACGGGGAACCCCCCGGCGCTTACCGGAAGAAGAAGCATAAGGAGGTTTGGAAACGGCTCGAGCGATAAGAGAAATTGCAGCCCGAGGCAGGCTTTTCCCCCCCCTTACGCCACCCACTTCCCCACTCCATACGCCCCCAGCGAAAGGATAGCCAGGATGCTCACCCACAGGGCCAGGTCATACAGCAGGCCGGGGGAGAAGGCCGGGGGCAGGCGCCGGTACCGGAAATGAATAGCTGCCAGGACGACCAGGAACAGCAGGAAGGACCCGGCGATGCCTCCGCTGATCACCATCATTACCGGCAGCTGGATGAAGGCGAACAGCAGCGCCCAGATCAGCGGAAGGGCCCAGGCGAGGACGGCGATAGACCTGCGTCGTTGCGGCAGATTGAAAAACCGGATCCAGCCGAGCTGGCCGAAGATGTCGGAGAGCAGCCGTGTCCAGGCGGCCAGAGCGGCGAACAGGGTGGAGAACAGTACGATGAACGCTCCGAACAGGAAAACGGATCTGGCTTCCGGCCCCAGCGATTCGGTATACATGCGCGACAGGGACTCCACCATGGCGTACCCCTCAGGGACGTCCCCCTGGGCATGGAGCACCGCCGCGCCCAGCAGGTAGAAGGCGGCCGTGACGATGGTATACAAGGTCATGGCCAGCAGAGCGTCGAGGTACATCACCCGGATCCATCCCCTGGCCCGCCCCTGCCAGCCAGGGCTGCCCTCCGCCGGCCCGGAATAGGCGGCATAGCCCTTTTCCAGGCACCAGTAGTTGTAATAAAGGATCTCCTCGCCCCCGACCCCGGTGATGCCGAAGGCGCCGATGGCCACCGCCACCGCTTCTTTGGGCAGGTCAAACTGCAGCCCGAGCCGGATGTCCTCCCATTGGATGGCGTAGGGCGTATAGTTCAGGAAGTAGAGGGCGGCAAAGGTAAAAAGGGTGAAAAAGGCGATCATGCCGGCAGAGAACCGTTCGATGAACCGGTAGTACCCCCTGAAGACCAGCGCGGCCACCACGATCGCTACGACGAAAGCCCAGGCGAAAAGGTTCAGGCCGGGCAGGGCCATATTCAGGATGATGGCCACTCCGCCTACGATGCCGCCCACCTGCAGCAGCTTGACGATCATCACCAGAAAGATCGTCCATACCGTCCAGCGGGCCTTACCGAAAGCCGGGCCGGGCAGGCGGTGGAAGGCCTGCATAGCAGTTTCTCCTGTAAGGATGGTATGTTTGCCGAATTCTATCTGAATGGCCACCTTCACCAGGCAGCTGACGATGATGACCCAGAAGGTAATGAACCCCGCCCGCGCTCCCAGCGTGGTAGTAGCAATGAGCTCTCCTGAACCGACGATAGTTGCCGATAGAATAAAGCCCGGCCCCAGGTGCTTCAGTTTTTCCCGGAGGCTGGTGGGGGGCTCCTGTATGGAAGCTGCGGTGAGTTGGTAAGGATCAGTTTTCATCACTGCTTATTTCAGCGCCACCCGGGCGATATATTTATCCGCCGTCATATACAGCACCGACTCGTCGGCATTGAATGCGCAGTTGGCCGTCGCCTGCCCGGTAGAAACGGCGCCCAGGTGCTCGCCTTCCGCGCTGATAACCAGGACGCCGCCGGGGCCGGTAGCGAACAGAATCCCTTCCTTGTTGACTTTCAGCCCGTCCGGCATGCCGGGCTTATTCTTCGCCAGTTCAGTAGCGTCGAAAAACACCCGGCCGTTGCTGAAGTTCTTGTTTTCGTCCACCTCATACACCATCCAGATGGGCCGCTCCGGGTCGGAATTGGCGACGTAGCACCGGGAAAAATCCGGGCTGAAAGCAATGCCGTTGGGCCGCGACAGCTCGTCCGTCATCAGGAAAACCTCCCCTTCCGGGGATATGCGGTAGACGCCCTGAAAGGGGATCTCCTTAGCGGGGTCGTCCATATTCTTTTCCAGGCCGTAGGGCGGGTCGGTGAAGTACAGGTGGCCGTCCTGATCGTAGGCGGCGTCGTTGGGGCTGTTGAAGCGCTTGCCTTCATAGGTATCGGCGATGGTGATGAAATCCGCCCTGGGGCTGCTGAGCGGCGCGTCCATCATGGCCACCCGGCGGTCGCCGTGCTGGCAGAGTGCCAGCCTGCCATCGGGGCTGAGAAGCAGGCCGTTGGAGCCGGTTTCGCCGCCCCGCTCCGGGCCGGAGGTATAGCCCGAGGGCTGCAGGTATACCGAGGCGCCCTCGCCCTCTTTCCAGCGGAAAATGGTATTCTGCGGCACGTCCGACCAGATCAGCGCCTGCTGTTCTTCCAGCCAGAGGGGGCCTTCGGCCCATTCGTATCCTTCGGCGAGGGCTTCGACGACGGCGTTGGTGTCCAGTATTTCGCTCAGCCTGTCGTCCAGGACGATGACTGCTCCGATGGCTGGGTAGGCGGCCGTATCGGCGGCGGGGGGCGGGGCGTCCATCGCCTTTTCACCTGAGCTGTTTTTACAGGAGAGGAGGCCGAGCAGGAGCAGTGGGAACAGGTATCTCATGGTTTTCCGTTTTGAGTTTGTACGGATGAAGATAAACAATTCTTTACTGCTGGTGCGGCTAGGCCGAATTAACAGGCGATTTCGTGGCCTCTTAACGTCCTGTTTCACAGCAGCTTGAATTTTCCTGTTAATTCGTTCCGCTTTCAATAGTGTGGTACGGTTGGTTCACTGAGATAGAACTCACCCCTGACAGTACGAACCCCCTGGAATTCACGAATCAACGAATCAACAAATCAACAAATCAACAAATCAACAAATCAACAAATCACGAATCACGAATCACGAATCACGAATCACGAATCACCCCCCACCGTCACCACCACATTCCCCCGCTTGTGGCCGGTATCGACCTGCCGGTGCGCCTCAGCCATTTCCTCAAACCGGTAGCGGTGGCCAATGGCCGGTTTGAACTGCCCGGCCCCGGCCAGGCCCGCCAGGAAGCGGAGGTCCTCCGGCCGTTCCTGAGCCGTACCGGAGATCACCCTTTTGCTGCTCGTTAGGGCAACCCAGGGCGCCTTGATCATCTCCGGCAGGCCGGCGACAATGGCCAGGAGGCGGCCGCCTTCCTTCAGCGAATTTCCGGACCGCGAAAAGGAACCGTTGCCAACGTTGTCCATGATGATATCGTAGCTTTCACCATTTTGGGTGAAGTCCTCTTTGGTGTAATCGATCACCTTATCGGCGCCGAAGGACTTTACAAAGTCCACATTCGCCGTGCTGCACACGCCGGTGACTTCCGCGCCGAAGTATTTGGCGAGTTGCACGGCGGCGATGCCGACAGCCCCGGAGGCGCCGTTGATCAGCACCTTATCGCCACTCTTGATTTTTGCCTTATCGCGCAAGTAGTCCAGTGCCGTGGTGCCGCCGAAGGGGATGGCGGCGGCTTCCTCGAAGGAGAGGTTGGCCGGTTTCAGGGCGATGGCCCCGTCTTCCGGCATCGCCTTATACTCGGCGTGACAGCCCATATTTGCTCCATCCATGGCGAGCACCTCGTCGCCGGCCCTGAATTGTTGCACGTTCTTACCCACGGCTTCCACCTTGCCGGCGAGCACCACCCCCAGTATGGGCTGGCGGGGCCGGGAAAAACCGAAGGCCAGGCGGACGAAGAGGCCGAAGCCGGCCGGCACGTCCAGGCTGCGGATGCGCCAGTCGCCGGAATTGACGGCCGTGGCGAGTATCCGGATCAGCACTTCGTTGTCTTTGGGTTCCGGCTTTTCTACTTCCTGAAGTTGAAGGACATCGGGTGACCCGTATCCGGTTGCAATAATTGCTTTCATAGTATTCATTTTTTTAAATTTTAGCGGTTAGGGAGCAGTGCTTTTTCGCCACGAAGGCACTAAAGCACGAAGAACCACGAAAGTTTTTTGGCTTATTCCCGCCGGCTTCGAACTTCCCGGGGAAAGTTATGCTCCCATCATATTAAATACTGTGTCAATTAAGTTTCGTGACATAGATCCGAGTGGATTTTGGTTCTGGGCTAGGCGCGGACGACGAGCATAGCCGGGGCTACGTGAGGAGTTCGCAACGACGCCCAGGGGCAAAAGCCGTCGGAGATATGTTATTAAACTTATTTGACACAGTATTAAATTGAAATAGGTAATCCATGCAAGTAGCGAACTGCGAAATCCGAACCGCGAATCGCCCCTATCCCCACGCCGCCGAATAGCGAAATTCGAAAACCGAACTGCCTCCCTCTACCCCGCCTCCTCCACGCAGGCCACCAGCAGCAGCGGCAGCCCCAGGTCGCGCACCCGGCGGAGCAGCCCGTGCAGAGCGGCCTGGTCGGCCACCGGCCCGGTGAGCACCGTGTCGCCGTTCTCCTCCAGCGTAATGGACATCCCTTCGAACCAGCCTGTCCACTGCAGGCCGAGGTGCCCCCGGAGCCGGATCTGGTATACCAGGGGTTGATCGAAGTGGATGGCGGTTTTGCTTTGCTTTGCCATGATGGTGTGTGGTTTTGTCATGGACAAAGATGCCGGCAAAAAGGTATTGGTGTAAACCTACTAAAGTACTGTTTTGCAAGTCGGAAATAGGAAGGCGAAAGTGGGAAGCCGGAACAGCGAGGGCTTTCCCGGGGAGAGGTGCCACTGGCAAAACGAATCAACGAATCAACGAATCCCCCCCGTCTTCGTCCCTCAGCCGGGTGAAAATCAACCAATCACCCCCAACTCCCGCGCCCGCGCCACCGCCTCGGTGCGCCGTTTCACGCCCAGCTTGTCGAAGATATTCCGGTTGTGGCCCTTGACGGTGCTCAGGGCGAGGAAGAGCCGCTCGCTGATCTGCTGGTTGGACAGGCCCTGAGCGATGAGCTGCAGGATCTCCAGCTCGCGGGGGCTGAGGGTTTCGGCTTCACTCAGGACAGGTGTCCTGGGCTCCGCTCGGACACCTGTTGCCTGAGCGGAGTCGAAGGCAGCAGGTTCAACGGATCCGAAGGCAGCCAGCAGTTGCCGGACGTAGGCGGGCCGGCCATGCCCGGCAACTGCTTTCTCCAACAGCCGCTTCATCGGCGCCCCTTCATCTACAAAGATGCGGACGTAGCCCTCCTGTTCCGCCAGAGCGAGGGCGCGCTCCAGCGGGGCGATCGCCCGTTCCGTATTGCCCAGCGCTTCGTAAGCGAGGGCCTGCTGGATGAGGATCTCTATGGCGCTGCCGGTGCGGCCGCCGGCTTCGGCGGCCTGCAGGAGGAGATCCAGCAGTTGGAGGGGCTCCTCGATGGAATGGGCGGCGGGGTTGTTGCGGTACTGGGCAATGAGCACCCGGGCGAGGGTGAGGTGTTCGAACTCCCGGAGGAAGCTGAGCTTGTCTTTCGCCGACAGGCCGCTGCGGCGGGCCCAGCTCTGCGCTTCCACCAGGCGGCCCTGGCGGGCGAGCAGCGCCGCTTTCAGTGCCGGAATGGGGCGAAGGTTGGGCAAGGGCGTCCGGAAGTAGAGCCGTTCGGCCTCGTCGAGGAGGGCGAGGGCGCCGTCGGGGTTACCGCGGGCTACTTCGTAACGGGCGTGGGCGATGCAGCGGCGGCTCGGCCAGTTGGGCAGGGCGGCGGGCGCCCCCAGCTCATCGCTTTTCTGCAGTTGCCGGGCGGCGGCTTCCATTTCGCCCCGCTCGCGGTGCAGATCGCCCAGCCCCAGGTAGAGTTCTGCCGTTCCGCGCAAGGCGGCCTGACCCTGTTCTTCCACTAGCCGAAGAGACTTTTCGTAGGTGTTGATAGCGTCGCCGAGGCGGCCTTGTGTGATCCGGATATCGGCCAGGCCGTAGGTGACGCTGATGGCAAATTGAGTGACGCCGCCCGCCAGGAAGTGGGTCATGGTGTCGGCCAGGCACTGATGGGCGGCGTCCAGGTTGCCTTCCGACCAGTAGGCGGTACCCAGTAGGGCCGACCATTGCCCGAGGGCGATGGGGTTGTCTTCCGGTATGGCATGCAGGGCTCCCTGTGCGTATGCTATGGCGGCGGCCACGTCGCCCCTGGCCTGCGCCAGGTAGATGCGGGCGATGGTTATGGAGGCGGGGAGGGACTGGAACTGTTCTTCGTCGGCCACCACCATTTTATTCGCCGGTTGGTTCATATACTTTTCGGCCTCTTCCAGGCGAGCCTCGCCGGCTTCCAGTTCTCCGTCGTTGAGGTGGGCCCAGGCGATGCCCATGAGGAGCACCGGGCGGTTGCGGATCATGGCTTCCGGCAGGGCGTCTACCCATTTCATCCAGGCGGCGCCCTGGAAATTCGCATCCATGGCGGGCCAGGTGCGCTCGATGAGGGCCGCCGCCCGTTCCAGGTCGTCTGCCGCCAGGGCATGGCGGATGGACTCGGCCGGCAGGCCGTGCTGTTCATACCATTCGCTGGCCCGCCGGTGAAGGGCGAATACCTGGCCGCCTTGTTCTTCCTTTAGCCGGGCCCGAAGCACATCGGCAAAGAGGTGGTGATAGCGGTACCAGTGGCGCTCGTCATCCAGCGGGACAACAAAGAGGTTATCGCGCTCCAGTTCTTCCAGCATCCGGCTACCGCCCTCCTGCCCGGTGACGGCGTCGCAGAGCGGGCCGCACAGCCGCTCCAGGATGGCGGTCTGAAGGAGGAAGCTCCGGGTGGCCGCCGGCTGCTGGTTCAGCACCTCCTCCGCCAGGTAATCGAGTACGAAGCGGTGGCTGCCGGTAAAGGCACGGATGAAGCCGGCGGTATCTTCCCGCCCCTGCATGGAGAGGGCGGCCATCTGCAGGCCGGCGATCCAGCCTTCGGTGCGGCTTTCCAGGGCGGCTACGTCTTCTGCCGAGAGGTTCAGGCCCATCGCCTGGTTGAGAAAGCCGGCGGCCTCCTCCGCCGTGAAGCGCAGGCCCGCGGCGCGCAGCTCGGTGAGCTGGCCGCGGGCGCGCAGGCGGGCCAGGGGGAATTGGGGGTCCTCCCGGGTGGTGATCGCCAGGTGCATCTGCGGAGGCAGGTGGCCGAGGAGGAAAGCCAGGGCGTCGTCCACGGCTTTGGAATCGATGGCGTGGTAATCGTCCAGCACAAGGACAAATGGCTCCGGCAGGGCGGCGATCTCGTTGATCAGGGCCGTCAGGATGGCCTGCGTGGAGGGCGGCTGGGGCGATTGCAGCATGGCCAGAACGCTTTCTCCGAACCCCGCTTCGATCTTCTGCAGGGCGGCGGTGAGGTAGGCCAGAAAGCGGGTGGGTAGGCTGTCCTGCTCGTCGAGCGACAGCCAGGCGGCGGGGCGGCCGCAATTGGCGGCCCATTCGGCGGCCAGAGTGGTCTTGCCGAAGCCGGCGGGAGCGGAGATGAGGGAGAGCTTGCCGTTCAGCCCTCTGTCCAGCAGCTCCTTCAGGCGGGGGCGGGTGATGATGTTGTGCCGGGGATTGGGGATGAAGAGCTTGGTGGCCAGGATGGGTATGCCGCCTTCCCGGGGTTTGGCTGCCGGCGGCTGCTCCGGCTCCGTTTTTCCTGTCACCCCTTCCGGCGGTGGAACTACCAGCCCCTCGTTGGCGATGGCGTACACCTCGATGGGCTGTTCAATATTTTTCAGCCGAAAGGCTTTGAGGCGCACCGTCCGGATGGACGGCTGGTTTTTAATTTCATCGTAGACCTTATCCGAGAGGAACACGCTGCCCGGCGCGGCCAGCGACTCGATGCGGGAGGCGATGTTGACGCTGTCGCCGATGATCTCCTCCTCGCTGAAGACGATATCGCCGGTATGGATGCCGATCCGCACCGGCAGTTCAGGCGGCTCGCGGAAGCCCAGCTGCATCTCGATGCCGCACTGCACGGCGTCGAGGGCGCTGTCGAAGATGCTGAGAGTTCCGTCGCCGTAGTACTGCAGCACCGTTCCGCCGTACTTTTCGGTGGCGGCGTTGAAGATGCGGCGGTGCTTGTTGCGCGCCTGCATGGCGCGGCCCTCATCCTGCTGCATGAGGGCCGTATACCCCTTGATATCGGTGAACATGATGGCGGCTAGGCGGCGGGAGCGTGACATGGGGGCAAGGTAAGAAATGGGGAGATTATTTCCTAATGCCCCTTGAGAGTCGTTTAGAGTTAATTCCCGGAAACTAGCATGAATTTTACCGGCGGGTTGAAATGTACCCGCCCGGGCTTTCCTCCTGTTGGCATGACATCCAGCATGCCTCGCAGCATTCATCTGCAGGATCAAGCGGGCAGCCTCCCAGCCACGGCCGGCCCCGATGACGCCGCCGTCATTTTCATTCATTCCGGCGACGCCTCCAAAAATGCCATCATCGGGACGGACAAGCAAAGAGGCCTGATCGTCTACGATGTGCAGGGCAGAGCCGTTCACCGTTACCCGTTCGGCAGGATCAACAATGTAGGCCTGAGGCAGGAGGTGGACTGGAACGGGCGCCGCATCACTATTGAGTGGGCACAACCGACGTGATCAAACAACAGGAATTTTACCGCCTACGATAACTACCCACTCGCCGGGTTTGGTATCCGTCTCTTTGAGCCCTTTGTAGGTGGTGACGCCCGCGCACAGGATCGGTGCGGCGGAAAGGAAATCCAGCCCGTCGGGGATCCGCCCGACATAGCCGGCGTCGGCCAGCACGTATTCGGCGAAGCCGCCGTCGACGGAGTAGCCGGTGTTCTGCTGCTGTTCGCAAAGTGTTTCCCAGCCCGTGAAGCAGTATTCGCAGGAACCGCAGGCGCTGTGCAGCCAGGGAATGCCCACCCGGTCGCCTTCTTTCAGGTGCTTGACCCCGGCGCCTGCCGCCGCCACATAACCGACACCCTCATGGCCGGGAATGAAGGGCAGCTTGGGCTTTACCGCCCAGTCGCCGTCAGCGGCGTGGAGGTCGGTATGGCAGACACCCGAGGCGGCCATCCGCACCAGGACCTGCCCCGGGCCGGGCCGGGGAACACTGACGCTTTCAATGCTCAGGGGCTTGCCGAATTCGTGTACTACGGCAGCTTTCATCGTTTTTGGTAACATATTCCAAACAGTTTTATAATGAGAGAATCAGAGTGAAGGCGGCGGAACAGCCCCGGCCGGAAAAGGAAGATCAGGGGCCCCGCCGGATGGTGGCGACTGAAAAAGGCTTGAAAAACTGTCTTTGGAGTTGTGTTTCAGCTATGAGGAAAAATTGGGCGAACGCGTGAGTTGTGCTTCGAATTCAGGTAGGTCAATATAATGTATTTTGGGGAGAAATACAATACGAACTTGTTCGGCAGCTGGCAACTTACCGGCTGCCTCTGTCCGTGGAGGAGGAGATCAACCGGTGGAACGGGCAACCTTGCCGGAAACCTGCCTCCGCACCCGCTGGTACTCCTCCGGATCATCAATCCGTGCATACGCCTGCCCGATCATGAATACGGGATCTTTAGGCAACGGTACCTTGCCAATATGGGGCGTCTCTGAAAGCCGCACCGGATCGCCGAGATCGCTTCCTTTCCAGATTGCCTGCGATGACCGGATGATATAGATATTTTGCGGAATGACAACGGCATCTTTACCGCTGGGCGTCACAAAGGAGAACCGCAGGTTACCCATGTCGAGCACCTGCTTTGCCAGCCATTCCTGGAGGCGAACAAACGGTTTGAACTTCCAGGCCCGGAGCGGGATGGCGGCGTTGATCGCATTGGCTCCTTTTAGCAGTGAGGGGGCGGCCATCTGCATCGTCCATTCCAGCCGTGGCTCCTTCATTTTTACCTGAAGTTCGTTCGGCCCGGCCCAGTTCAGTTCAATATCAGTAAGCTCAGCGTGCCGCAGGGCAGGGCCCCACCAGCGCGGGCAGGTTGTCTGCAGGGACGGGCCGTCGTTGTATATCGACCATTCCCCTTCGGGCGTGCAGTGCCAGACGGAGCAGTACGGCGCAAAGACGTTCTGAGGGAAAACGCGCAGGCCCAACAGGTGGCCGGAGGAGAAGGGCAGCATCATTACGCCGTAACCACGGAAGTGTTCGTACCCGGGCCAGGGCGAAGGGCGCGCTTTGGGTTCGATAGGTTGGAGTTCCCGGGCGAGGTTCATGCTTTTTACTTTTGGTTCAATAATGCTGGTTCTACCGGGCGGCCGGCAATATGTTCTGCGACGTGAGCGGCATCATCACCGACACCCAGCAGGAGGCCGGATTTGCGGTAGTGCAAAAAGTGCAGCCCCACGAAATAGAGTCCGGGCTCTTTGGTTACGCCGCGTTCCTGCACGGGGTAGCCCGCTTCGTCGTAAACGGGGAAATCGATCCAGGAGAAGTCGAAATCATAGCCCGTCGCCCAGACCACCGTGGTGATGCCCTCCTTTTCAAGATCGAGTTGCTCCACCGCCTCTGTTCCGTAACCGGCCTTTAGTTCTGTTTTTTCTTCTTCGGGCAGATCCATGCCCGTCTTTTCGATGTATTTATCCACGCCCTTTTTGAACTCGGCGGCGAATTTGTCCGCCTGGGCGAGGTTGTCCTTCAGGTCATCGCCCAGGTAGGCCGTTGTTCCGTCGGCATCCTCCATCCGCCCCAGGAGCTGCACCCCATCGGCGGCGAGCTGATGCAGGCCAAGGGTTTTTCCACCATCCTTGCCGGACACCTGTGGGTTGGCCTTGAAACGCGCCTCCGGCGAGGGCAGGTCTTCCACGGTATGTTCGAAGATGCCCAGTTTTTCCGCCCACCAGAAAGAATCCCTGCCGCGATAGCGCCGGGGCAGCCGGTCGGCATGGCCTGTACAGAGGAATACTTCGCGGCCTGCCTCATTCAGCTCATCGGCGATCTGGCAGCCCGACTGGCCGCTGCCGGCGATCAGGACGGCGCCGGGCGGCAATTCCTGCGGGTTGCGGTATTCGCTGGAATGGAGCTGGTGTATCTCCGGCGCGAGCCTTGAGCTGAATGCCGGGATCCAAGGCTCCTGGAAAGATCCGGTGGCCACCACTACATTCGAAGCCGTCATCTGGCCGGCATTAGTTTCCACAAGAAAGCCGCCCCGGCTGTCCGGTTTTTTCACCGCAGAGGCTTCCACGCCCGTCTGCACCGGAAGGCCGAACCGGGCGGCGTAGTCTTCAAGGTACTGAATGGCCTTCTTCTTTTCGAGGAACCCCTCGGGGTTGTCACCTTCATAGGCAAACCCCGGCAATTGCAGCATATAATTAGGGGTTACCAGGGTAAAAGAGTCCCATTTCCCGCTCCTCCACGCCTCGCCGATCCGTTCTCGTTCAAAGACGACGTGTTCGCGGCCTTGTTGCGTTAGGTAGTAGCTTGTTGCCAGGCCCGCCTGGCCGGCGCCGATCACAACGGTATCATATTGGGCCTTCATCACTCTCTGTTTTTGCTTAAAAAATAGACGCCGCGCCCGCGCATTTCCACGATCAGGGCTGCCTGATGGTGTAATTCATGCCAAACTGGAGGCATGCTGGCGCAGCTCCTTTATAAAATACGGGAAACAAGCCGGAAAGGAAAGTTTTTTGGGTGTATATTATTGATAATCAAGAATTTATTTTAAGCCTGAGCAAAGTCAATCCACTTGCTCCTCCACCCTGGCCTTCTGCCCGGGGAGGGGGAAGATCATGGGCACCTGTTGCCGGTACATGCGATATCTGTCGCCGAAATGGCGGATCAGGTCGCGCTCTTCGAGCCGGAGGGCGATCAGGATATAACCGGTGGTGGCGACGGAAAATAGGAGGTGGCCCAGGGTCATGTGCGGCGTTGCCCAGAAGGCGATGAAAAAGCCGGCCATGAGCGGATGGCGCACATAACGGTAGAAGCCGGGCGTTTGAAACCGGGGGCCGGAAAGTTTTTTCCGGTTCAGGTACTGCCGCACCTGCTTCAACCCGAACAGGTGGGCATGGCTGATCATATAGGTCGAGGCCAGGACGATGAGCCAGCCCAGAGCAAACAGCCCCCAAAGGAGGTTTTGGCCGATCTCGTTCTCGACGCTCCAGATCACAGTCGGCATGGGGCGCCATTGCCACATCAGGAGGATGAGCACGGCGCTCGACAGCAGAACGTAGGTGCTGCGCTCTATGGGTTTAGGGATGATATTCGTCCACCATTCCTTGAATTCCTGCCTGGCCATGCCGCTGTGCTGTATGGCGAACAGGCCCAGAAGGAGCAGGTTGATGAGGAGGGCCGGCAGAAAGGCCGTTGTTTCTCCGGAATCGATGGTCTTGGGGACCAGGAAGCCCCCGATGAAGCCGATCGCGTAGAGGAAGGAACCCAGAAAGATAAGATAGGAAACAATGCCGTACAGAAATGCTAAGATCCTGCTTGCCATAGTTCATTTGATTTTTAATTCGCCAGAATTCATTATACCAGGGTAAGTATACCCATTGGCGGGCGGGGCGTCAAGGGGCCAGTGCCTCAATCCGGGGCGGAATGCTATTCTATCTCTGGGACTGTGGCCCCACGAAAATGGTTATTGGTTATTGCCGGTTCCTACCCCCGCTTCCCGGGCCCGTACAATGGCCCGCGCCCGCGTGTCTACGTGGAGTTTACTGAAAATGCGGGTGATATGGTTGCGCACCGTTTTGGAGCTGATGAAAAGCCGGCCGGCGATCTCATCGTTGCTCAATCCCTGAGCGACGAGTTCTAGGACCTCGCTTTCCCGGGGGGTGAGTTGGGAGAAAGCTTCCGGGAGGCCGGATGCCCCGGAATCCTCTTCGCCGGACGCCAGGAAGGTGCGAATCTCGGAAAGAAAACGCCTCCAGGCCGGTTCGTTTTCCAGGAGGATGTGGTTTTTGCTATCGAGCGGGACGAAGCGGGCATCAGGGATCATCGTCGCCATAAGGCGTCCCTCTTCAAAGGGGATACAGGCATCCTGGCGGGCATGGAGGACTAAGGTTGGGACATTTATCCTTTTCGCGGCGGCGGTGACGTTAATTTGATAGAATGCCCGTTCCATGGCGGCAGCATTATCAGGGGGGGCGGATATCCGGGCGAGCTCATTGAGGGAGTGCATCTGCTCTTCTGTTCCCTCCGGGATCAGTAGCGTTGTGAAGAGTTGCCGAAAAGCCGGGTTTTTTCTCCCCCAACCCAGCCGGATGGCATTGATCAGGGTTTCCGCTTCCGCTTTATCGGCGGGAGCCAGGCCTCGGTTGAACCGGCCTCTCGCATAGCCGCCGTATAGTATGAGGTGGGATACCTTTTCGGGGTGCCTGGCGGCATAGGCAATGGAAACGGAAGCCCCCTGAGATATGCCGAGCAGGGGAAACCTCTCAAGCCTGGCGCCGGCTACCACGGCTTCGAGGTCGCGCACCCAGGCATCCATATTGTACGTGTCTACATTCCGGTCGGAAAGCCCGCAACCCCGCGTATCGTAGCGTATGAAGGTTTTGTTTCTGGAGAGTTCCTTCAGCCAGTGCCGCCAGACGGGGCTCTTGCGGCCGTGTTCCAGGTGGGTCAGGTAATTGGCCGCTTTGACCAGAGGAGGGCCCGTGCCGGTCTTGGCATAGCCAATACGGACTCCATCGGAAGTGGTACAAAAACGGACAACCTGCCTCATCACATTACCTCTTCATTCCAAGCTTATTCTCCGCCTCTGCGGGTTACTACCCGGATAACCCCATTTCCAGCCTGGCTGTAGAAGCTGGCGCCGGCAGCGGTTTTCAGTACTTCGATCCGCTCGATGTCGGCCGGCGGGATAGTCCAGAGCAGATTGTTCAGCATCTGGTCGTCGTTGTTGTAGAAGGGCATGTCGTCGATCACCAGCAGGGGCGGCCCCACCGCTCCGCGAATGCGGATGCGGTAGAAATTGTATCCCCCCGTAACCCAAACGCCCGGCACGCGGCCAATGAGCATTTCGGCGGGGTGGAGGTACATACTGCCGAAGTCCGGGTTCAGAACCACTGCATCAGGCGTTACGTATAAAGAAGAAACGCTGGCAGGCAGGAGCCTTTCTATTGGTTGAACGACGGGCAATGTTTTTCCATCATCACTTTTCGGGCACGTAGAGCAGAGGTCATTTCCAAATGCCGTAAAAGCGGTAAAGAAGAACAATGCCAGGATCGGAAAGAATATTTTTCTGTTTTTCATAGCATTGGCTTTTATCAATCAATCACTTCAACGTCTACTTGTATAATCCTTTTTTTGGGTTTATAGTTTGTTAAAGAACATTTAATTTTGGCGGGAGACAGAAGCCGAATATCCTGGTTACCGCTTCTAACCGTGCGATCCTGGTAAAATTGAGCTTGGTGGTTCGGGGCGGGCGTCCGGCTGCAATTGGATGCAGGCGTGAAAGATGTTGTTGCCTCCCCATTCCTCCAGTCGGTGGAACCGTTGGCCTATGATGACATTCCTCACCCTATAGGTATGACGTTTATCTTCCCGGCCCCGCCTTTCATTCCTTAGATTTGTCAATCAGTACGAAGGGCGTATCCCTTTACTCTAAGTTAACTGCCATTAAACTGGAAAAATGTTCAGAAAACTCTCCCTGCCGAACAGCCTGGCTCGCAAAAACCTGATGGCGCTGACCGGGCTGTTCCTCTGTTTCTTTCTGGTGATCCACCTGGCGGGCAACCTGCAGCTGCTGCTGCCCGCAGAACGAGCGCAATTGCAGTACAACCACTACTCAGAGCTGCTTTCGCACAATATTCTCATCAAGGTGGTGTCTTATGTATTGTATGCCAGCATCATCGCCCATACCATCTATGCCCTTGTATTAACCTTGCGCAGCCGGGCGGCGCTGGGTAGCCAGGGCTACGCTTATGACCGCAGGGGCGCCGTCTCTCCCTGGTATTCCCGCAACATGGGAATACTGGGTACGCTCATCTTTTTCTTTATCGTCGTACACATGGCCAATTTCTGGTACCCTTATAAATTCGGAGAAGTGCCTATGGATATGGCCGGCCGCAAAGACCTGTACAGGGTAGTGGTGCTGGCCTACCGCGAATGGTGGTACGTGGCGCTGTACATCGTTTCCATGCTGGCGCTGGGCTTTCACCTGCTGCACGGATTCTACAGCGCTTTTCAGTCGCTTGGCCTGTATCACACCAAATACGGGCGCTGGATGAACTGGGCCGGCCGCGCCTACACTTTTCTGATCACCGCCGGCTTTATTTTGATCCCCATCTGGGTATTCCTCACCAAACCGACGCCACTGCCATGAAATTAGATGCAAAAATACCGGAAGGGCCTCTGCAGGAGAAATGGAGCCGCTATAAGGCCACCTGCCGGCTGGTCAGCCCCAATAATAAAAAGAAACTCGACATTATCGTGGTGGGCGCCGGCCTGGCGGGCAGTTCTGCCTCCGCTTCTCTGGCGGAGATGGGCTACCGCGTGAAATCCTTCTGTTTTCAGGATACGCCCCGCAGGGCGCACTCCGTGGCGGCTCAGGGCGGGGTCAATGCCTCCAAAAATTATCACAACGACGGCGACAGTGCCTTCCGGATGTTCTACGACACCCTTAAAGGCGGCGACTTCCGCGCCCGCGAGGCCAACGTATACCGGCTGGCGGAGTGCTCCGCCAACCTCATTGACCAGGCGGTCGCTCAGGGTGTGCCTTTTGCCCGCGAATACGGCGGCTACCTCGCCAACCGCTCCTTCGGAGGCGTTCAGGTGAGCCGCACTTTCTACGCCCGGGGCCAGACCGGCCAGCAACTGCTGCTGGGCGCCTACTCGGCCCTGAGCCGGCAGGTGGCGGAGGGCAATGTCGAGCTCTTCTCCCGCCATGAAATGCTGGGCCTGGTGGTGATCGACGGCAAGGCCCGGGGCATCATTGCCCGCAACCTCGATACCGGCTCCATCGAGCGCCACGCCGCACATACGGTGGTGCTGGCCACTGGCGGCTACGGCAAGATATATTACCTCTCCACACTGGCCATGGGCTGTAACGGCTCCGCCATCTGGCGCGCTCATAAGAAGGGAGCGGGCTTCGCTGCGGCGAGCTGGACACAGATCCACCCGACCTGCCTGCCGCAATCCGGCGCCTACCAGTCCAAACTCACCCTCATGTCGGAATCCCTGCGCAACGACGGCCGCATCTGGGTGCCTAAAAAGGCCAACGACTCCCGCCCGCCCGGAGAGATCCCCGAGGAGGAGCGCGACTACTACCTGGAGCGGCGCTACCCCGCTTTCGGCAACCTGGCGCCCCGCGACATCGCTTCCCGCGCCGCCAAAGAACGCATCGACTCTGGTTTCGGTGTAGGAGCGCAACGCAATGCCGTCTACCTCGATTTTGCCCACGCCATCCGCGAATACGGCATAGGAACAATCCGCGAGCGCTACGGCAACCTCTTCCGCATGTACGAAAAGATCACGGGCCACAACGCGTACGAACGCCCGATGATGATATCGCCGGCGGCCCACTTTTCCATGGGCGGCCTGTGGGTGGATTACGAACTGATGACCACCATCCCGGGCCTGTTCGCCATCGGGGAGTGCAACTTCTCCGACCACGGCGCCAACCGCCTGGGCGCCAACTCCCTGCTGCAGGCCTGCGTGGACGGCTATTTCATCCTGCCTTACACCATCGGTAATTATCTGGCCGGCGAGCTGGGCACGGGCAAAATAAGCCCCAATGCGCCGGAATTTGAAACCGCCGAACGGGAAGTGCGCGATCAGCTGGCCCGCCTGCTCGCCATTCAGGGCAACCGCACCGCCACCGATTACCACAAAGAACTCGGCGCACTGCTGTACGATAAATGCGGCGTTTTGCGCACCCGCGAGGGCCTCCAACAGGCCATCGACGATATTCGCGCCCTTCGGGCCGATTTCTGGCAGAACCTGAAAGTGCCCGGCGGTGGCGACCAGGTCAATTCAGAGCTGGAAAAGGCGGGCCGGGTGGCCGATTACCTGGAACTGGCGGAAGTGATGTGCTACGACGCCCTGACGCGCGACGAGTCCTGCGGGGCTCATTTCCGGGAGGAATACCAGACGGCAGAAGGCGAGGCGCAGCGCCGCGACGATCAATTCCAGTTCGTCTACGTCTGGGAGTATGCCGGCCCTGAAGATGAACCGGAACTGCACCGGGAAGGCCTTGTTTTTGAAACCATTCAACCAAGTGTAAGAAGTTACAAATGAAGATACAACTCAAAATATGGCGGCAGGAAAACGCCCGGGCTCAGGGCCGGATGATGGATTATGAACTCTCGGATATCAACCCCGAGATGTCCTTTCTGGAAATGCTCGACGTGCTCAACGAGCAGCTGATCCAAAGAGGCGACATGCCGGTAGAGTTTGACCATGACTGCCGCGAGGGCATCTGCGGGCAGTGCGGCATGTTCATCAACGGGCGGGCGCACGGCCCCCAGGCGGCCACCACCACCTGCCAGCTCCACATGCGCCACTTTAAGGATGGGGACACCATCTACGTGGAGCCTTTCCGCTCCCGGGCCTTCCCCGTCATCAAAGACCTGCGCATCGACCGCTCCGCTTTCGACCGCATCATTCAGGCAGGCGGTTACATTTCCACCCGAACCGGAGACGCGCCGGAGGCTAATGCCATCCCCATTGGCCATGACGTTGCCGAAGCCGCCTTCGATGCAGCCGCCTGCATCGGCTGCGGCGCCTGCGTGGCCACCTGCAAGAACGCTTCGGCAGCCCTTTTTACCGGAGCAAAGGTCAGCCACCTGGCCCTTCTGCCGCAGGGCCGGCCCGAAGCCGCCGAAAGAGCCCGGAAAATGGTAGCCCGGATGGAGGCCGAAGGTTTCGGCCATTGTACCAATACCGGGGCTTGCGAAGTGGAATGCCCGCAGGAAATATCCATCCGCCACATCGCCCGGATGAACTTTGAATACAACCGGGCGGGAGCTTTGAGGAAATGAGGTTTTTTTAATTGGCCCTTACCACCTTCCGCATTTCCACCGCTCCATCCACGCTGAGCAGAAGGAAATATGCCCCCGGAGGAAGGCCGAAGCCGTCCATATCTATCCTTTCCAGGTATTTCCCGTAATCCCGCCATTCGTCATCGATGGGGCGGGCCAGTTCCCTGCCTTGAAGATCCGTTATGGACAGGCGCACCAGCGAGCGGCGGTGCAGCTTGAAGGAAATGCCCATTTCGTTTGAAAAGGGGTTCGGGAATGGATCTTCCAGCAGTAAGGAGCGTTGTTCCGGTTCTTGCGGAGCGGAGCTGATGAGATCCGTCCGGACGAGCGCTGTCCAGATGGAGAGGCTGTTCCCTTCCAGGCGCGTCCAGATGGGCCGCACGACATTGTTGTGGGCCGCCACGTTGGTATAGTCTCCGAAAAAGTAGTTGTCCGTCGGCAGGAAGGGGCTTTCGCTCACCTTGAAGTTGGTGAACGTCTCGCCTCCGTCCTGCGAGACGGCCATGTAGACGTCGGTGCGGTTGTCCGGATAGTGGCGGCGGTCGTAGAAGACGAACCAGAGCCAGCCGGTGGCCTGGTCGACGGCCATCCAGGTGAAGAACTGGTGCCTGCCGGGACTGTCGTCGTTTACCCGGCGGGGCTCGCTCCAGGTTTCGCCGCCGTCGGCGCTCTTAATGAGCCAGATGTCGGTGTCGTCCGTGCCGTTGCGCTGGTCGGCCCAGTTGACGTACAGGGCGCCGTGGTATGGGCCGCCGCTGAGGTCGCAGGCAGTGACGGGGAAGCCGTTGGCGCGATAGATGCCGGGGATGTCGTGGTTCCATCCGCCAACATGATCGGCGATGAGGATATCTTCTTCCAGCCAGGTTTCGCCTCCGTCGGCGGAACGGTCGAACCAGAGTTTGCTGCGGTTCGACCAGGCGACGTAGATCTCGCCGTTGGGGCCTACGGAAGGAACGGCGCCCTCTGCCGTATTGTCATCGTCGATGCAGTCGCCGGCCAGGCCGCTGAGGCGGGTAGGGGAGGCCCAGGTTTGGCCGGCATCGGTGCTTTTGGAAAACAGAATGACGGAGCTGTCCGCCGGGGAAGTGGAGCCGTAGTCGTCGAACTGCGTCCAGGTGACGTAGAGGGCGTTGGTTTGCCGGTCGACGGCGATCCAGTGCTTGTCCTGCGCCTTGGCGCCGTTCAGGCCCATGTAGCTGCCATCCGACCAGCTGACGCCCCCGTCGGTGCTCTTCTGGGCGATGATGCGGTCGATCCAGTTGCCGGAGGGCGGGTTGGAGAGATGAAGGTAGTAGAAGTCGCCCGCCGTGTCTACCCCGATGACCGGGTCGCCCCAGATGCCCCAGGGGCAGGAGACGGCCGCCCGGGCCCAGGAAGCGCCGCCGTCGTGGGAGTAATAGACGTTGTTGAGGTTCGTTCCTGCTACCAGTTCCTGCGTATTTTTTGGGTTGATACAGATGGCGGGTTCGTTGGGGGCGTTGTCCGTGCCCACCAGAACGTTGGAGTGCTGGGCGACAATGCTGTTCAGAACGCCGACAAGAAGCAGCATGCCCGGGAATGCGATGTGTTTCATAACGATGGGATTTGTCTGTGTTGTAAAGGTCTGCAAACCGGAGGGGAAAGGCAAGTTGCCGGAAGGGATTGTCTGCAGCATAATGGGTGCTGCTCGCCAGGCCGCTGAAAATAAAGGGTGTTTTGTTTAAGGACGCACATTTCTAAACAGTCTCGGATAATGTTAAAAAATCTACTCCCGGCACACGGCCTCTTAGCCCTGCGTTTTTACTTTGAATATACATTTTTGACTTCTCCAAATTCGCGCTCTGATGAAAAGACTCTGTACCACTCTGCTATGGAGCCTGGCCATAGTAAGCATGGCTACTGCTCAACCCACCTTTTTCAAACGCTATCAGTCGGATGGTTTCTTTTTCTGGGGAGGCCTGGCTGCCGGCAGTGACGGTGAGTCTATGGCGGCCCTTTCCTTTAATGCCAACGCCGCCATCATCAGTAAGCTGGATGCCGGCGGTTCTGCGATCTGGGGAAGGGCATTCCGGGATGCGGCCTCTGATAACCCATTCAACATAATAGGCGATATTGTCGGTACTGCCGATGGCGGCTTTGTCGCAGTTGCCGGCCAGTCGGCCCCGGGGGCACACACCGTTTTCTTTAAAGTCAATGGCGAAGGGGGCTTGCTGTGGGCCTACCGCCTCCCCGGTGTAGTGAGCTGGACGGATTACGGGCTTGATGTCGACAGGCAGGGCAATAAGATTTTACTCAGCACCTCGTTAGACAGGGCCGGTTTTTTTCTTTTGTGTACGAATCCCGAGGGGCAGCTTCAGTGGGCAAAAAAATATACGATCGAAGGATATGAAGATTACTTTTATTGCAGCGCGGTTTTTACACCGGACAACAAAGCTCTGTTGTACGGCGGCGTCTCTCCGACCCGAAATACGGATGATGAGGTGAACTATATCAGGCTGGAAATAGACGCCACGGCCGGTACGGCTGAGGAGGCTCTCTTTTCAGAAAACACACGCGCCGGCGTTATTGCTTTTGACGAGCAGGGGAACCGCTATGAATCCCATATCTCTGCAGATGGCCCGCGTTATGCAAAATACGCACCGGATGGGCAGCCCACCTGGTGCAAGCGGATACAAGGAGTGCCGGTTGGAAGTGATTTCCGGCTCTCACCGGGATTTCTGAATATCATCTCAAATCATAGTGTGGAATCGGAAACATATATTTTACGCCTGAACCAGGCGGATGGCGGCCTTGCCTGGAGTAAGGTTTACACAGGAGCTAATTATGCACCCCTGTTCTCCAACGTCAACCTGATCTCCCGTCCGCAGGGCGGGCTGGCCTGGCTCGCTACTACAGATGACGGGCCGGCCACGGCCATTGGACAGGTAGATGCACAGGGCGAAGTGGAAGGCTGCATTACCCATTCCCCTTGTAGTGTATCGGCCGAAGATGCGCCTTTCCCGGAGTATACCTCTATCAACTGGACGGAAGAGGGTTATTCTGCCTACGAGCCGATGACATTACTTGAAGAGCCGGTTGATCTGACGGACATCCCCTACTGTGATGAACACTGGTTCTCGGCGGAATTTACTGCCACTTCCCTTCTATGTGCGGGCGACAGCATTCAGGTGCGGCAGCAGGAAACGGGCCTTGATGTGGCTTCCGAATGGTCGTTCGAAGGCGCTGCCCCTCCCAGTTCCACACATCCTTCCGATACCGTCCGTTATGATACACCCGGGAGCTTCACCATCCGCCACATCGCCGGCGCTTTTGGCTGCCGGGATACGGCTTATGCGGAAGTGAGGGTGCAGGAATCTCCGGAGTTCACGTTGGGGCCTGACACCGCTGTTTGCTCTGGAGAAACTGTTGTGCTCAGCAGCGGCCTGCAGCCGGGGCAGTACATTCTAGAATGGCAGGATGGCAGTAACGCTCCAACTTTTAATACCGGGGAGCCCGGCGCATACATCCTCACCGCAGCCAATGACGCCGGCTGCACCCGCTCCGATACGCTGTTTTTGAGCATTCATCCACCTCCGGCAGTAGAACTCGGCCCGGACACCACTCTCTGCGGAGCATCCTCCCTGGAGATCGTGCCGCAAACCGATGCTTCCCAGCCGGCCTACCAATGGAGCACCGCCGCCTTAATACCCCGCCTCCAGGCTTCCTCTGAAGGGCTTTACAGCCTCACCGTCACCGACGGCGCTACGGGCTGCGCGGGGCAGGACAGCATCCGGATAACTTTTTCACCGCCTATCCTCCTGCGCCCACTACCGGATACCTCCGTTTGCCCGGGCCGGCCGGTACTTCTGGAGATACAGCCTCTCAGCGGGGCCCCTTTGTCCGTACAGTGGGAAGACGGCGCCACCGATAACCCCTATGCCATTGCCGAACCCGGAACCTACGGGGTACGGGTTTCCGACGGCGCCTGTGATACCCTTCTGAACATTCTCGTGCTCCCAGGCGATTGCCGGCCGGGTATTTTTCTACCCAACGCCTTCTCGCCCAATAACGATGGCCGCAACGATTTCTTCCAGCCTTTCGGCTCGGATATAGAGCTGGCTCATCTGCGGGTGTTCAGCCGCTGGGGCTCTCTCCTCTACGACGAGCAGGGCGCTGACGCCCGCTGGGATGGCGCCGCCTCAGGCAAACCGGCTCCTGCCGGCGCCTATGTGTACCGGGTAGAATACCGGATACCGCCGGAGGAGGAGATGAAAGTGGCGGCCGGGGAGGTCATGCTGGTGCGGTGAAGCAGCCGGCAGGGGAAGGAAGCGCTAAGGCCCGTTCAATGCTTCACCAGCTTCCCCATATACATCTTTCCATCCAGAAAGATGCGGCAATAGTATACGCCCGGCGGCAGGGGCTCCCCGTTGCGGCCGGCGCCGTCCCAGCGCACCTCCTGTATGCCGGCGGCGCCGAGCTGAATGTGCAGTTCTGCCAGCACCTTACCTTCAACGGAGAGGATCTCCAGTATTCCGGGCCCGAAGAAATCCCGTTCCAGCGGTATCCGGATAAGGGTGTAGGTGCGGAAGGGGTTGGGAAAGGCCTTGAGGGTGGGCGTATCTTCCTGTAGCGCCTCTTCGAAAATCCCCACTACCGGCGGTTCTTCCGTTTCATCCGAAAAGCTGGTGAAAGGGCTGATCACGCCATAGCAGAGGCTGATGCCGATGATGGTTTCTTCGATAGCCATGGCCTCCGGTGAATCTTCCGGGTAATTGAAGTATTCGGCATGCAGCTGCTCCATTTTCTTTTTTGCCCACAGGCGGGGCAGGAACTGGTAGCCGTCGACGGAAGCGTCGGCAAGGGCCAGCGGATAGTCATAAGACACCGGCTGGCCGAAGGCCTTGCCCGAGAAGTGAGCGGTGACGGGCACAGCCTCTTCGTACCGCCCCACTACGATCAACTGCTGCCCCCTGAACAGGTTGGGCAGGTTGGCGGGGTAGGTTTCGGTGATGGCCTCCGGAGAGAAGGACATGTCCGTGTTGAGCAGGACCGGGTTTTTGACCGTCAGGTAGAAATTGCTGATGGCTGCTTCCAGCTCGTCGTTCTCGAGGAACCGCGCCAGCCCAAGGTTGTCGGTAGCGATCCGGCTCAGGAGTTGTTTGTTGACGTCGTTGCCAATGCCGAAGGTGAAGATGCTGAGGTCTTCCACCTCATTGACAACGAGGGCGTCCTGAATGCCCTGTAATATGCCTTCAGTATCCGTAACCCCGGCGGTGGCCCTGCCGTCGGTAAAGAAGATGATGATCTTGGCGAGGTCGTTGCCGTAGCCCTGGAACTGTGGGATGGCCTGGGAGAAAGCTCCCGAAATGTTGGTGGAGCCGCCTGCGAACAGCCCGGCGATGTAGTCGAGGGCCTGCTGCCGGTTGCCGGCCGAGGCCAGGACGTGCCCCGGCTGGAAGCTCCTCACCTGGTCGTCGAAGCTGACCAGGTTGAAGCGGTCGCCGGCATTGAGGTTGTTGACGATGAAGGAAGCGGCGTCCCGGGCCTGAACGATCTTATCGCCGCTCATGCTGCCCGATTTGTCGATGATCAGGGTAAATACCTTATCGATCACCTCGGTATTCTCGCTGGGGTCGGGCTCGACGATGAAGGCGAAGAAACCGCGGCCGTGCTCGTCGCAGTTGGCTGCCGAGTCGGGGAGGTAAGTGCTGAAGGGGAATAGGCCCAGTTCGGTGGCGTTGAGTTGGTACTGCAGCCGGAAGTCCTTATCGGCGGGCTGCTGTTCCCGGCTCCATTCCACGACGGCGGTATTCCCGTCATTGGTGACGGCGCCGCCGCTGTGGCTGAGAAGTTCGATCCATTCGATGGCCCGCTCCGAATGAAGTTCAAAACGAAAGTGCTGTTCATCGAGGGCTTCTTCCTGCAGGGAAGTGTAGTCGTTGGGCATGAAAAACTCCACCTTGTTAAAGGCATAAGGCAGCAGGTCGACGTAGGTCAGTTCTACAATGAGCATACCCCCGGGCTGAACTTCCTGCTCGAGGTCGAAGTATAGGGGGGATTCGCCCAGGTAATTGCGGATTTGCTCCGCAAAAGACGGGCCGCCGGGACCGGGGCCGGGAAGCGTCGTATCCTGGGGCGTGGGAGAGAACTCCGCCTCGTACCATTGCCCATTGTTGTTCCAGCGAAGGCTGGTGGCGCTGGCGGTTGTGGAGAGCGGAAAGCCGTATTTTACCCGGGTGGCTTCCTCCAGATGGTTGAAAAATACCTGAGTAGCGGTAACAGTGGCGATTTGGCCGTTGGCCGTAACTTCAACGGTGCTTTGCTTCAATTGCAGGTAAACGCCATCTTCTGCGTTGACAATGCAGATGCCGTTGGCGGAAATGGTAAGGCAGGAAAAGAATAAGAGCGCAAGGGTAAACAGAGTTCTCATGGTCCTGAAGCTTTTAGGGTTAACAGATACTTATAAGATACAGCCGTTTCGTCCACAATGCCAGGAAAGTAGATGGAATGCAATTTGACAAACAAAATTTGCAGGCAACCAGGCTTCTGGCCGCTCCGGCATGAACTAATGGCTGTGATGGTTGGGCACTATATCTTTGAGGAAGGGAACCGGAGGCCGGCTAAGCATTTGTGGCGGTTCTTCTTCGACGATGAGGTAGAAGCTGTTTAGAGCCAGGCCGGTATGGGTTTCGGCTGTATGTTCCGCATTCGGCCAGATAATACGCAGGCTGACGATATGGCCAGCCTCCCCCAGGCCGATCTTTTGCCGGAGGCTTCCCGCCCCGAAGGAGCCGCCTGTCCTTACCGTTCGGGTGATCTTTCTGCCCCCTTCGACAATGATCTCAATGCGGGCGCCAATAGCCGAACGGTTGGCGGTTTTGCCCTCCAGTCGCAGTGTTATCCAGTTGTTCTCATTCCAGCCATCCGGATTTTCGAACAGGACATTCGGGAAAACATCACCTTCCACAGCACCTCCCATTACTGAGTAAATGTCGTCATCGCCATCGCGGTCGAGGTCGGCGAAGGCGAGGGCATGGCCTTTCTGTATATGGCCGAAGCCGCCGTCAAAGGTCACTTCTTCGAAATGTTCGCCATTAATGCTATGGAACATGCGGTTGGGGATGATCGACCGCAGGCCGGGCGCTCCGGTACCCACATAAAAGTCGAGCCAGCCGTCGTTGTCCAGGTCGCCGAAGTTGCAGCCCATACTGTAGAGGGCCTTGAACAGGCCGGCGGTGCGGGTAACGTCAGAAAAGGTGCCATCTCGGTTGTTCCGGAAGAGGCGGGAGGCTTCGGCGTCCAGCGGCATGCCCGTCAGTTCGCGGGCCATATCGCTGTGCAACTGGTCGAAATGGCGGAGGTCATAGCTCGAAACGAAAAGGTCTTCCCAGCCGTCATTATCGAAATCCCAGAACCAGGTGGGAAAGGAAAAGACAGGTTTGTCTACGCCGGCTTCAGCGGCCTTTTCCTCAAAGTGCCAGCCGCCGTTCGGAGTACTGCCCTGATTGAGGTAGAGCCGGTTGGGGGCGCCCAGGACGGAGACATAGAGGTCCGGCAGGCCGTCGTTATTCACATCACCCCACACCACGCCCTTGACGAAGGTTTCCAGGTTGATGCCGGAGGCTTTGGCCACTTCGGTAAACGTGCCGTCTTCATTGTTGCGGTATAATTCGCTGGGGTGAACCTGTGGTTTTTCACTGCGGTTTTGGGCAAGTATATCCTGCCACCGGGTATTGGATTCGTTCCCGATGAAAAGGTCGAGATAACCGTCCAGGTTGTAATCGGCCCAGGCGGCGGTTTGGGTAGGGTGGTAGGACAGCAGGCCAGACTGGTGGGTTACATCCTCGAAGGTGCCATCGCCATTGTTGCGCAGAAGGGAATTAGGATGGTTGCCTGCATCGGCCAGCCAGGCCCCGCGCAGGATTAGAATGTCATTGGCACCGTCGTTGTCATAGTCGGCATGGATGGTATTAAGGCCACTCACCAGGCTTTTTACCCCGGCTTTTTCGGTGTAGTCCACATATCCGCCCTGCCCGTCAGCAAGGAAAAAATGTGGCGGGTCGTTGAGGCCGTAGGAGGTCATAAAGAGGTCGAGGTGGCCGTCCCGGTTGAAATCTTCGATGCACAGGCCGCCCGACAGGCCGTTGGTTGCCAGTCCAAGGCTTGGTGCAATATTGGGAAACCGGGGAAAGGCGTGATCCGGCTGAGGGGCCAGGCCTTTGATCAGGTAGGGGCGCGGCACGCCGTCCGGATAGGCTCCAATACTCATATAGGCGACATTGAGCAGCCAGGCCGAGCCGAAATCGCTCCGGAACTGCCGAAGCATTTGCTCGTAGAGAGCGATGGCCCGGCGGGAGCCGTCCTGCCTTACCTGAATGCCCTGGCCGACAATGGGCATGATGCACGACTCCGCCGTATGGTTATCGATACAGTTTTCCTGCTCCCCCAGGCGCAGATAGGAAATGGCCAGTTGGTCGAAAAGAGGCTTGTTTTCGGCTTCTATCCTGGATGGGCTCTCGCCAATTTCTCTAATGATCTGCTGCAATCCGGAGATCGCTTCCTCCGTTTTTCCCGCCTGCAGCAATTCCCGGGCAATGACAAAGCGGTAGACGAGCGCCTGTTCGCCTTCCATTTGTCGGGCCTGGCCCTTCATTTGCTCTACCCGCCGGCTGTTGAGGTGAAAGTAGGGCATGGGGTCCGCTAGGGCATGTTCATAGATGGCGCCCAACTCCGCTGCCATTCGCGCAGTGCCTTCCAGGTTCTCCACGTTTTCCGGCGCAGCCGGTTGGCCGCTGCAGCCAAAAAGGAGGATAAGGCTCAGTACTGCTAAAAGAAAGTTCGGCATGGATAGGGTGGAGGGTGTTTTATTCACATTACCGGCGGGTTTTTAGGGTGAAAAATGCATTACTGTTTGTCTCCAATCCTCTATAATATCCAATTTTTCTTCAAGAATGGCAATACCCATTCATGGAGCAGAGAAACCACTCAACCATGAAACCATCCAACCCTCACCCTGAGCTTGTCGAAGGGGAGGGCTCACCATACCGAAGGCACCACCTCAATATTTTCCACCACCATCTCGAACCATTTCAGCGGGGCCTGGTTTTTATCACCGGTCTGGGTATCTACCTTGAAGAAGAGGTAGTAGAGCTGGATGTCTTCGCCCATGTTGTCGAGTAAGCGTTGCAGGCGTTCGGCCCCTTCGCGGTGCTGGTGGTAGAGGTGTTTGTGCCGCCAGGCATAATAGGCCTCGTCGTGGTGTTCGACAACCTTGAGCACCACCGGGTCGCCGGTATATTTTTCGATAAAGCGGCGGGCGTAGACGCCATGGTGCTTCGACCAGTCCCGGGGATAGCTCTTGTCTTCCAGGTGTTTGAAAGTATCATGCACGAAAGTGATCAGCCGGAGTTTTTCCCGTTCTTCAGGAGTTAGGGTGAGGCGGTTAATATTGTCCAGGACTTCGCGGATGTGTTTGTAGACCTCACCTTCGGGGTGGCCGAAACGCGGGACGCCCCAGTTGAGGCCCCTGAGGAATTCCGGGTCGCGCAGGAAAGAACGCTCCAGTTCCGTTTCCGGCTGTAGTATAGCCATCAGGGCCACTCCATCAATGGGCGTTTTTTTCATTCGCGTGTAGTTGCTATCCAGTTGGCTTTTATAATACTTCATCCTCAACTGTTTTGCGGGCCGGTTTTGCGGCCGGCGCCGGTTGGAGATTGGCCTCCTCATGGAAAGTTGAGTGTAGCGTTCCAGAATATACTTACGGATAAGTGGCTGTTAATTTCCTGTTAAAGGAAAATCAGCCGATAACAAAGCTTTTGGGATAGTAGTTTTTTTTTGTAATTTATATTGTTTGTCGTTCTTTTTGAAATTTTTACTTCCCAAAGCCTTGCGCTTTATCAAAATTTTATACAATTGTGCCGCAGGGTATAAGGCCCCGTAAAGCACTTCGTTTAACCACAAGAAAAGAAACAGCAAAATGAAGCAGCTACTTTCACTGGTTCTGGCTGGCATCATCGGCGGATTGATCACCCTCGGGGGCTACAGCCTGCTGCAGCCTGCCGCTCCTGCCATTCAACCCACTACCTACGCCCAGCCCGTTAAGCATATCAACGTCCCGGCACAGCTCAATGCTGTCCCGTTCGATTTTAAAGTGGCCGCCGCACGGGCGATGCCGGCAGTGGTGCATATTTCAGCTATGAACAAAACCGTGGCCAACTCGCGCATGGAGAATGACCCTTTCCGCTTTTTCTTCGGCGACGATTTCAACCCCTTCGGCGACCGTGGGCCTCATCCTGGAGGCGCCGGTTCGGGCGTGATCTATTCTTCCGACGGCTACATCATCACCAATAACCACGTGGTGCAAAATGCCGGCGAGGTGGAAGTGACGCTTTTTGACAACCGTACTTTCCAGGCGCAGGTAATTGGAAAGGATGAGAAGAGTGACCTGGCTGTGATCAAGATCGAAGGTTTTGATTTCCCTACCCTGGAGCTGGCTAACTCCGATGAAGCGCAGATCGGCGAGTGGGTGCTGGCTGTCGGCAACCCCTTCGACCTTACGTCAACGGTGACAGCGGGCATCATCAGCGCTAAAGGCCGCAGCATCAACCTGCTGGGCGGTGGCCGCGCCATCGAATCATTCATACAGACCGATGCCGCCGTCAACCCCGGTAACAGTGGCGGCGCCCTGGTGGACGCAGAAGGGCGCCTCCTGGGCATCAACACCGCCATCGCCACCCGAACCGGCGTCTTTTCCGGCTATTCCTTCGCCATACCGGTCAATCTCGTGGCCCGCATTGCCGACGACATCATCGAGTACGGCAGTTTCAGGCGCGCATTCCTGGGGGTCACCATTTCTGAACTCGATTATGAATATGCCCAGGAGCTGGGTGTGCAGATCAGCCAGGGCGTGGTCATCGAAGAACTGGTGGATGGCGGTTCCGCCCAGTATGCAGGCCTTCAGCCCAAGGACATTATCGTTGGGGTAAACGGCAGGGAAGTAAAAAGCGTGCCCGAACTGCAGGAGATCATCGGCAGGGCCAAAGCCGGTGACCTGGTCACCCTGATGATCAACCGGAGGGGCAGTGTCCAGGAGGTCCCCGTACGCCTTAAAGCCGGGTAAATCGTAATTTCAAGATAAAAGTGGAAGATCCGGACAAATTTAAGGTTGCATTGAAAGCATATTGGCCTTAAATTGCAGGCTTAAATAGCCTGCCATCCTAACCAATTGGCAATTAAAGCGATACCTTTTCGTTTTAAGAAATTATTAACAGTCCGTTTGCAACAAAAAATTACAGAATGGAGTTAATACGGTAAACGGGAAGGTATAATTTCAACAGGAAATTTTCGCAATCCGGCACAAGCATATTACCGCGTCATCGATTTTGCGCGGATCAGTATAAAAGACTTGTTTAAAGTTGGTTTTTCGTTTTGTTTTGATGCGTCTGTCTAGCTCTGCTGGGCAGACGTTTTTTTTTCTGCCTATCTTCGGCCTTATGAAGCCCCACATAAATGGTAATGGCAGGATAATGGTGGAGGTAGCCGGTGAGCGCCTTCTGCTGCACCCTTTCCGGGCGGTTTACTGGGAAGAGCAGGAGGCGTTGCTCCTGGCCGACCTGCACCTGGGCAAGGCGGCGCATTTCCGCCGTCAGGGCCTGCCGGTTCCTGCAGATATCAGCAATGCCAACCGGGGCCGCCTGATCGGCCTCATCCTGGAATTCAACCCCCGGCGGGTCCTTTTTCTGGGCGACCTATTTCACAGCGATTACAACCGGGAGTGGGAGGAGTTCCGGCAGTTGATGGAACAGTTCCATCCAGTGCGTTTTGAACTCATCCCGGGGAACCACGATATCCTTCCGGAAGGATACTACCGGCAGGCCAACCTCGTTGTCCATCGGGACGGATTGGAACTGCCCCCCTTTTTGTTTACGCATCACCCGCGGGAAGAAGGGCCTGCTCCGTTATATAACCTGGCGGGCCACATTCACCCTTGTGTATATCTGCGGGGTAACGGCCGGCAGCGCGCCCGCCTCGCCTGCTTCTATTTTGGAGAATACCAGGGCATTCTTCCCGCCTTCGGAGCTTTTACGGGCATGGGCAGGGTGCGGCCGAAAAACGGCGACAGGGTATACGTCATTGCCGGTGATGAAGTCCTGGAAGTCTGAATCATCCGTCCTTCTCCTTTATCGCGTCCCGGATCTTGGCGGCGCTTTCGTAATCTTCTCTTTCCAGGGCTTTCTGCAGCAGTTCCTCCAGTTGAGGCGTGGAATAATCCTGCAGGGCGCCTTTCGTGCTGGGGATCTCGGCAGGTGCAGGTTCCGTTTGGACAGAGGCCTCCGTCATTACCTCCCGGAAGGTGAAGATCGGGCAACCGAAGCGAACGGCCAGGGCGATGGCGTCGGAAGTGCGGGCATCGACTTCCACGACCTTACCGATGGTTTTTATCTCGCAGACAAGCTTGGCGTGGAAGACCCCGTCCCGGATGCTGTCGATCATTACCTCTGCCAGGGTGGCGTCCAGGGCCTCGATGGCATTCTTGAACAGGTCGTGGGTCATCGGCCGTCCGGTATCCACCTTTTCGAGGGCGATGGCGATCGACTGTGCTTCGAAAGGGCCTATGATGATGGGAAGGCGGCGGCTGCCAACCTTTTCTTCAAGGATAAGTGCAAAGTGGTCCGGAGCCGATTCGCTGCGGGCTTGTCCCAGTACGTTTAGTTCAATCTTTTCCATGTTTACTTCTTGGTAGTAATCAAAAAACTAATTCCTCTCCCCTTAACAGATCCTCGGCAGTTGTTCGCCCACCGGCATATTCACCACCCGTTTGCCGCCGATACTGCTGGCCAGCACTACCTGCCGGGGATGAGCTTCCACCACCTCGCCGATGATGGCAGCCTGCTGTCCGTAATCCAGTCTACGTAGTTTTTCGGTGAATGGTTCCGCGATCCCGGGATTGACAACGGCGATAAAGATCCCTTCATTGGCCACATAGAGAGGGTCGAGCCCGAGGATCTCACAGGCCCCTTCTACCTGTTCGTCCACAGGCAGGGCCCTCTGCTGCAGTTCCACGCCCAGTTTAGTGTCCCTGGCAATTTCATTGAGCACAGTAGCCGCCCCGCCCCGGGTGGGGTCGCGCAGCAGGTGTATGTCCTGCCCGAAATCATCCAGCAGTGCTTTTATGGTATGGTTGAGGTTGCAGGTGTCGCTTTCGATGTCGGTCTCAAATTCCAGGCCCTGCCGTACGGAGAGGATGGCCACGCCGTGGGTGGCCAGGTTGCCGCTCACCACGACCTTGTCTCCCGGGCGGATACGCCCGGGGCTGATCGAGGCCTGCGGATGAAGGGGGCCGATGCCGGTTGTATTGACAAAGACCTTGTCGCCTTTGCCTTTTTCCACCACCTTGGTATCACCGGTGACGACCAGCACTCCGGCCCGTTCGCTGGCGGCCTTCACGGCGACCAGGATATCCCAGAAATCCTCCATGCGCAGGCCTTCCTCCAGGATAAAGCTCAGGGAGATGTATTTCGGGATGCCGCCGCACATGGCCACGTCGTTGACCGTTCCGTTGACGGCCAGCTCACCGATGTTGCCGCCGGGAAAGAAAATGGGCGAAATGACGAAGCTGTCGGTGGAAAAGGCCATAGGGCCGTCCAGGGTGAAGATGGCGCCATCGTGGTGCGTATCCAGCTTCTCGTTTTTCAACAGGCTGAAAACGCCGCTCTCCAGGAGCTTGTTGGTCAGCAGGCCGCCGCTGCCATGGCCCATGGTGATGATGTCAAAATCCATTTCGGGCATGGGGCAGTCCAGCTGCATTCTTATTTTTTTCTTACTCATGGTCCAGATTAGTTGGCCTGTTCCTATTCCTGTGCTATGAAATAAACGAGTTATTCCGGAATATTAAAGGAACAGAGTGGTTCTTTTTTGATCAATTGCTGTATTGGGGCACTTTCGCCTGTTCTTTCTGAATAAAATAACACATCAACTGGCCAAAGGATACGCTTTCATCATTGGGGGACAGGTGGCGGTGGAAGAACAGTTCGTATTGCGCCCCCAGGTGATGGTGGGCGAGGTCTACCAGCAGAGCGTTCTGAAAGACGCCGCCGCTGAAGGCCAGCTTTTGAGCCCCCGCCTGGCGGGCAACAGCCTCAGCTGCTTTGATCAGGGAATAATGGAAACGGGCGGCGATGGCCTCCCGTTCCTCGCCCCGGGCCAGGCTGTTCAGGATGCCGTTTATGAGGGAAGAGGAGGACACCTGGCCGTTTTCCTCGTTTATGCAGGGGTAATGGCTTTCCATGTCCAGGCCGTTCCTGCGGCAATGGCGGTGGGCAAGCTGTTCGAGAAGCATGGCAGCTTCCCCTTCAAAAGTACATACATCCCGGCCCGTGAGGAGGCTGGCGGCAGCATCGAACAGGCGCCCTGCGCTGGAAGTCTGGATACTGGGCTCCCGCTCCATTAACTGTTGGTAGACCTTCCACTCCGTTTTACTGAATTTCGGGCTTAGCCAGTCCTCCGCCTTTTCCAGGCCATGGGCGGCCATTAGCGCCGACAGGCGCGGCTCCCGGGCGATCTTGTCGCCCAGGGAGTAGTTGAAATACTCGAATTGGGAAAAACGGCGGAATGAATAATCGTCATAAATGAAAAACTCTCCACCCCAGATCTGGCCGTCATCACCCAGCCCCAGCCCGTCCCAGACAATGCCCAGAATGGGATCCCCGGCAGGCAGCAGGCCGTGCTCGCCCAGCAGGGCGGCGAAGTGAGCGATGTGGTGCTGGTACGAAAAGACGGGAATATTCCATCTTTCCGCCATCTCGTGAGCCAGCTGGGTGCTGAAATACCCCGGGTGTTTATCGGCCAGGATAATGCCGGGCTGCACCTCGAAAAGAGATAAGAAGTGTTGCGCCGTTTCCCGGAAACGCTCCTGGGTTTCCAGCGTGCCCAGGGCGCCCATATACTGGCTGGCGTAGTAATTGCCGGCATGCAGCAGAGTAAAGGCGCTCTTGAGCTCCGCCCCTGTGGCCAGTACGGCCTCCTTTTCTGCTGCAGGGACGGGAGGCAGCAGGGTCGGGGCATAACCCCGTGAGCGACGCAGATAGATGGGAACGTTGTAATGAGGGCTCAGCCGGATAACGCTGTCATCCTGCGGAGTAGCAATGTCGCGGTTGTTGAGCAGCAGGTAGTCGGCGATAGCGGAAAGGCTGGCCAGCGCATCTTCATTTTCGTAGCAGATGGGCGCCCCGCTGACGTTGCCGCTCGTAGCGACAATGGGCCGCGGGAAGTACCGGAGGAGCAACTCGTAGAGCGGAGCATAAGGCAGCATCGCGCCGATCCGGCCCAGGCCGGGCGCTATCGGCTCGAGGGCAATGCCGGAAGGAGGCGCTTCTTGTACCGGTAGCAGTACGATGGGGGCTGCCGGGGACTGGAGCAGCTTCTCCGCTTCCTGTTCCAGGCTGGCGTCCTGCCGGAGCATATCCGTATCGGGGTACATCAGAGCAAAGGGTTTGGCCGGGCGGTTCTTCCGCCGCCGCAGCTCTTCGACGGCAGCGGCGTTGGTGGCGTCGCAGGTGAGCAGGAAACCGCCGATCCCTTTGATGGCGATGATCTTTCCTTCTTCCCAGAGGCGGCTGGCCTTCTGGAGGATGAAGGCGGTATCGGTGGAAACCAGGGTTTTGTCTTTCTGGTAAAGGGACAATTGTATGCTGCAGGCCGGGCAGGAGTTGGTCTGGGAGTAATAGCGGCGGTCCAGCGGATCATTGTATTCCGAGCGGCAGTCCGGGCACATCACAAAGGGGGCCATCGTCGTGCGCTCCCGGTCGTAGGGCAGCCGGCTGATGATGGAAAAGCGCGGGCCGCAGTTCGTGCAGGTGATAAAAGGATAACCGTAGCGGCGGTTGTTTTCCTGATGCAGTTCCCGCCGGCAGGCTTCACACATGGCAAAATCAGGAGTAATCAGCAGGCGGGCCTCTCCGCCTTCCCTGCTGTCTACGATCTGAAAGCGTTGGAATTCCTTGTCTTCTGTTTTCCGGATAGAGTGCCGGAGGATAAGCGACATAATCGGGGCCTTTGCGACCAGGCTCTGGTAGAAAATGTCAGCCTCCTCCGGACTTGCCTCTATTTCTATATGTACACCGTCGTTGGTGTTGCTCACCCACCCATTCATGCCGGCCTCTGTTGCCATTCGGTAGACATAGGGGCGGAAGCCTACGCCCTGGACCTGCCCTTCGATGTGTATGTGATAGGTTGGCATTGACGGCGTTGTTGGTTGTCGGTTTCTGGAGTAGGCCAATAAATATAAAGAGCGATGATGAAAGTATTACTTTTTTTGGAAAATCCGGGATTGTTCCTGGTTTCTGGTTCCTGAGTTATTACCCGGCTCCAAAGGAGACGGGCAACGAATCCCGAATCAACGAATCCCCTAACATTCAGGCACCTTAATAGAAATATTCACCGCCAGCCCTCCCTGGGAGGTCTCTTTGTACTTGGTATTCATATCCTGGGCGGTTTCCCACATGGTCTTAATGCACTCGTCGAGGTGGACGCGCGCCTTTTTCGGGTCGCTCTCGATGGCGATATTGGCGGCGGTGATGGCCTTGACGGCGCCCATGCTGTTGCGTTCAATACAGGGCACCTGCACCAGCCCTCCGATGGGGTCGCAGGTGAGGCCGAGGTGGTGTTCCATGGCGATCTCGGCGGCCATCAGGGCCTGAGCGGGGCTGCCTCCAAGCCCTTCGGCAAGGGCGGCGGCGGCCATGGCTGAAGAGACCCCGATCTCAGCCTGGCAGCCCCCCATGGCCGCCGAGATGGTGGAGCCTTTCTTAAAAATACTGCCGACCTCGCCGGCCACCAGCAGGAATTTGACGATGTCGTCCTCGCTGATGTCTTTCTCCGTAAAACAAAGGTAATACATCAGTACGGCGGGAATGACCCCGGCGGCGCCGTTGGTCGGCGCCGTCACAATGCGCCCGAAGTTGGCGTTCTCTTCATTGACGGCCATGGCGAAGCAGCCGATCCATTTGAGCACTTTGGAAAACTCGAAATCGGAGCGCACCAGGCAGCGCACCCATTCGTCAGCGTTGCTGTATTCGCAGGGCAGGCGCAGTTTGTCGTGGATGTCGGCGGCGCGGCGGCTCACCTCCAGGCCGCCGGGCAGGATACCCCGGGTGTGGCATCCGCGGTAGATGCAGTTTTTCATCACATTCCAGATTCGCAGCAGGCCCGCTTTGACCTCCGCCTCCGGGCGCCAGGCCTTTTCATTTTCCATAACCACCTGCCAGATGGCGGCATCGTGGCCGGCACAGTACTGTTCCAGCTCGCGGGCGGTGGCAATGGGGTGGGGCAGGCGGACGGAGCTTTCCTGTATTTCCTCCCCTTCCTTTACCACGAAGCCTCCGCCAATGGAATAGTAGGTGGAAGCGTGCAGCATTTCTCCCTGTTCCCCGTACGCTTCGAAGATGAGGCCGTTGGCGTGGCCGGGCAGGCGCTCTGAGTAGTGGAATGCTATGGTGTCGGCAGGATTGAAGGGCGCCGGCCGGTTGCCGGCAAGGTAGAGCAGGCCTTCTTCGGCGATCTGTTTCGGCAGGCGCTGCACATTTTCTACCGGAATGGTTTCCGGGTCTTGTCCGCTCAGGCCCAGCAGCACGGCAATGTCCGTGCCGTGGCCCACGCCCGTAAGGGCCAGCGAGCCGTAGAGGTGGGCCTTGACGCTATGAGTGGCGGCCAATATTCCCCTGGCCTGCAGCTCTTTCCAGAACCGCTCGGCGGCGCGCCAGGGCCCCAGGGTATGGGAGCTGGAGGGGCCGACGCCGATCTTGAGCATATCGAATACACTAATGGATTCCATTGGTTAAGGCTTTTCGAAGTCGGAAATCGGAAGTCGGAATACTTCGCACTTCGCACTTCGCATTTCAAAAATACAGGCTTTGGGGAGGAATTTGAGTGCATTTTGAAAAAAAACAGGAAATGGCATCGTATTAATGAGGTTCAGAAAAATGGCCCTGGTTGAGGTTTTTTGGGCTTTGTTTCGGTGGACGAGAACTTTGGACTCTTTTGGCGGGGTAAATGGGGCATCGGACTGAGAGGGATGTGGTTTGATAAAAGGGCCGAATTATTGAACTGGGAGTGTTCAGAATTTTTACCCGGACTTCGGCG
>CAYQKY010000050.1:0-44037 GCA_964418125.1 uncultured Phaeodactylibacter sp. | reverse complement strand
GGGGCGGAGGGCAAGAAGTACCACATTGCTTTCTTCGACTACGAGCCCATCAGCCGGGAGGAAGTGGCCACCCTGCAGAGTGCCGTAAAGGGCCTGCAGATCTGGCGCGAGGATACGAACACGGGCGCCGGCGAGACGCAGTTTGCCGAGAATTACTCGCCGCCGGTTTTTGAAGAGGTGCCGGAGGGGGCAGCCTTCCATGCGCTGGGGGGTGAGGAGTAGTATGATGATGGAGTGCGCCTGCCTGTTTTGCAGGTGGGCGCCAAAATATACCTACTATGTTGACACTTTGCATCGACAACCAAGATCTCGAATTTCAAAAGGAATTCCTATACCACAACGCCCAGCTGCCCTGGGAGAGGCTGCACCGGGAGGGCGGCTTGAGCCGCTACCTCATCCAGGCGATGGAGGAATTGCGCAGGGAGCGGATGGTTATCCTTCGCGCGGAAGGGCAAACCATCAGGCTGTTTGGCATCACCTACGAGGATGTGCGGCTTAGCTTAACCTTCACTGGCAAGGGCCGGCCCTGGAGGATAGATACAATTCCACAGGTACATGTAGCCATCTTCGCTACCCGGCAGGGATCACCCCGGGATGGGCTTTCTCCGGCTGCCTGCCGCCGGTTGAAGGTGGCCTGGGAACAGGAAGCGGCAAGCTACTACCTGGAACATTTCGAGCGGCTCCACAAGCAGGCGGTTCAAAGTTTCCTGGAGGAGGCCGGGCGGAAACTGGAGGGAATCTCCGGCCAGGTGCAAGACTTGAGGAATACCATCCAACGGGTAACCTGGTTGTGGGAATATACGCCGGCAGAGAGCGTATGGAAATGAAATTCATTATCAATCCTACCAGCCCGGCCTATGGATAGATACTATTCCACGGGGCGGGCTGGCACAAACCCTAATGGCTATGAACCTCGAGGAACAATATGAAAAAGCCCTCCGCGAGTTGGAGGCCAAGATCAGCCTGATCCGCTCCGGCGACATGCCCTGTGATCATCCGATCCGCCAGGGGGACAACTACGGCGAGTCCTGCCAAGTGTGCGGGGAGCGCCTAGCCGGCTACGGCTACTGGGGATCCCACCGTGACTGCCTGCACAATTACGCCAGCATGGGCGATGACAGCGAATATGAGTTTTGTATGTACTGCGAGGACGTGAGGAAGAAAGAACCCTGAATCTCTAAACCCGGCGGCTTGTCCCACAGGAGACAGGCCGCCTTAACTCCTATAACCATGATCCAGTTTGAAATGAAAACCTACCGCCAGCCGCACAACGCCATCACCCGGGCGGCCATTTCGGAAGCATCGATCCTGGCCACCGAGCTGAACGAGCCCGGCAACATGGGCATCCTTTCCATGGAGGCATTCTACGAGGAGCTGCAGAAGCGCATGGCTGCCGCCCGCCAACGGGAACCCCACAAATGGAAGCGGCTGGGGGCGGTGGATATCTACCTTTGCCGGCTGACTGCCGATGGCCAACCAGTGCTACGCATCCGGAAGCCCAAGGATACGGGCCGGGACATCGCTACTATTTCCTTAACCGAAAACCAATAAACCGATGAGCAACAATACGACCAATGCCAAAACGCTGATCATCCGCGGGCTGTCCCCCGAGGTCAACCGGGCTCTGCACTGGGGCAAACGCCGCTTTGGACAGGCTACCAACTCCAAAGCGGCGGAGCGCATGCTGCTCCGCTGCCGGGAACAGGAGGAGTGCATCAGGCAGCTGGAAGTGGAAAAGAAGGGGCTGGAGCGGCGATACCGGCAGTTGCTTCGGGCTGCCCGACGGCTGGCTGAGCTGCAAAGGGAACTGGAGGATGCGAAAGGGGATCTGAGGGCTTTGTTATCAGATCCTGCCATCGATCAGCCCGGCGCCGGCGAGGCCGGCCCTTTGTGGCCCTGATTATGGGTACATTTTTGGGGCGGCGCCAGCTGGGCGTTGGGCTGTTTTGGGTACATTCCGAAGGGCTGCAGCTGGGGATCCTTCCCCTGGTTGCCGGCTTTTTGTGTACGGGCTGCCGAATGCAGGCGGGAGCCGCCGGCTTTAGCAGCAGCCACCTTGCCTGTGGAACGCAGGGAGGGGGCGGGCCGGTTCCACAGCCAAGGCCGCTGCTGCCAACGGGCCCGGCCGCGCCGTCACCCTGGGGAGTGGGCTGAGAGGGGGTATACTCCCCAGGGCGCCGGCGCCGCCTTAACCGTCGAACGGAGGGCTATTTCTTAACCTCTAAATGAATTTCTTATGCCTGAAAAAATGAGAACTATCTACGAACTGGTAGATACGAAAACGGCAACCGGATGATCAATGCGGCAGAAATGGCAAGGCTGTTCGGCAAATTGCTCGGCAGTTTTTTGCGAATCAAGAGTACAAGGGACTATATTCTTCTTCTGGAATCCCGTTATGCACATCTGCATAACGAAGTAAAACGGGAAGTTCCGAGGGGGGTACAGGGGGGAGCACCGGAACTTCAGGGCACATGGATCCCTGCCTGCCGGTAGGCAGGGAGGAAAAACTGGCGCTGAAATTTGCAGCCTGGCTATCCCTGGAGTTCAAATTGTGGGTTTATGGCCGCATTGAGGAACTGTTAGAGCATGTTTGGAGGCCGGGTTTGAAAGCGAAAAGAGTCAGTTTTTTGATGAAACGAGGCGTCTTTTTGAAGAGCGCGTACCCTGAGGTACGGTCAAGAAAAGCAACGAAGTGTCATCAAAAAAGTGGCCTTTGCAGCTCAAAGATTGGCCTCCAAACATGCTCTTAACCACCGGCAAAAGCGAGCTTCGGGATTTCCGCTCAACTGGCATCATCAAGAGCTTGCGGATGGTGATCGACTAGCTGGAACATCAAGATCAGTTCAATACGCCGTGTCTGGCACAAGGGGGAATAGTGGTTTGCTGTTGCTGATGTTGTGGAAACTTTGATGGATACAAAAAATATGCGGCAGTATATCAAGAAGCTGCGCAGCCGGGAGGCAGGGCTAAACCGCAACTGGGGTACAATTTGGACCCCACTTCAAATGGTAGCCAAAGCCATCGGGGATCGCACAGGGCTTGTGATCGGTGACTGGTTCCGGCTGATCGGGACAATGGAGTATTTGAAAGAATGGGAGTTAGAGTATAACCGTGAGCATTTTAATGTCAGCAGATATGCCGACATTAGGTCATTTATGGGTTTGATTGTAAAGGCAGGCTTGATTAGATAAAAAGAAGCTGGATACCCCAAGAAGGCCTGGTAACTAAAGGTGCAAAATGCACCAGAATTTTAACACTTTCCTGGCTGGTGTAAGCAGAGGTATGAAGCGGATTGTAGGGCCGTGCGAGAACACACATTATGATGAATTTAAACCCCTCGAATTCGAGGGGTTTGGAAATTGAACTGGCTTCCGGAAACACATTAAAGGTTTTTACGATATTCCAATGTGAGCATCGGTTGAAAACGGCGCCACCTTATCTTCTGAGCCGGCGCTAATTTATCCTATGCCTAAAAACGAGCAGTTCAAACATACCTCGCAGGGTACGTTTAAGGAATATAAGAAGCGTGAGGCTGGTTATTTCATCCGCAGCACTCCTCCCACCACGTAGCAAACCGGAGGCTGTGCCACTGCTCTTTACGGCCCCAGGTGCTTTCCACGTTGCCGCAAGAAGCGAGACAGACGGTATGCGTCCTTGCTGCGGGGTAAATGGAGAATTCTAAGAAAAACCTGAGAGCTCTGTTATCAGAACCTGCTAGCGAACACCTACCAACAAGGGGGATCTGGAAACTAATTCCGTCGAATTCGACAAAATAGCTACAGGGGTATGAGAAAAAATGCATCGCGATTGCCCCCCCTCGAATTCGAGAGGGTTGGAAGCCATAGAAGACCGGGAAGTGTATCGAATTCGATACGCTTATTTCTTAATCACTTCCTTCAAAATATCCTGATGGTAGGTCCTGACTTTTCCGAAACGCTCATCGTGCGCTGTGCCGGTGGGAATGTTCTTCTGGCGGCTTAATGCCGTCGCCGCCTTTCCCCATTCCTTAGCCTTGTGTAAAGGGCAAGGGATTTTGTTCAAGGAACAATACCCGGCAATGGTGTAATACCCTTCATCCACTGACTTGATCTTGGCTTCGATGGCGATGATCTTGTCGCCAATATTTTTGATGTCATCCTGGATTTCCGTGTTGATCAGTTCCTGGCGCTCCCAAAGCCGGACCTGCATTTTGAAAAGCTCCAGCAAAGAACTGGGGGCCTTGCTGATCCGGTATTCATTGACGGCATATCCCTCGATCAGAAATTGCTTGAGGATCTTCGTAGCCCACTGCCGAAACTCAATACCGCGCTGGGATTTCACCCGGTAGCCCACGGAGATAATTACATCCAGATTGTAGTGCTCAACCATTCTCGTGATTTCTCGCCCGCCTTCGATTTGAACTTGTGCAAATTCTGCACAAGTTGAATCTTTGTCAAGTTCGCCCTCTTTATATATGTTGTTAATATGCCGGGTGATAACGGTTCTATCCCGATCAAAAAGCTCACCCATTTGAGGCTTTGTCAGCCAGACGGTATCATAGTCTGTTGTTACCTCCAGGTGAGCTTCGCCGTCCTTACTCTCAAAAACGACAATATCCTTGTTTTGCGATTGGTCCTCCATAGATCAAACCCTTAATTATCAATGGTTTTGAACTTGTGTAAAATTTGCATAAGCTGCTTCAAGTGTACGAATTTTTTCCAACTTTTCAATGTAGGAAGGAACCAACTATCCGGAAATTCCGAATAGTTGGAAAGCGGCGCCTGGCATAGTTCTAAAAAGAAAACCTACCTCACCCGCAGCACCTCCTCCCAACTCGTCGTAAACCTTGGGCTGCGCCACTGCTCCTTTCTGCACCAGGTATTTTTCCCGTTGCCGCAAGAAGCAAAACAGACCGTTTGGCGGCCGTACTGCCGGTTGAGCCGGTCCATCGCCTCTATGGCCTTGGCGAAGCGCATTTGCCGCTGCTCTCCCACGAACAGGTTGGTTTGCAGCACGGCGGCAGGCTGAAGGCTCCCGGCCAGCAGGCCCGCCTTTTTGTAGTTGGTTCCTTTTTCATACAGCCGCTCCACTGCGGCAATGGCCCATTGGATAAACGTATTGGTGTTCGAAGTGGCCAGCGGCAGTTCCAGGCTCATGGCAAAGTAACTGCGGCCGTCCGGACGGGTCTTTTTGTGCGGGTTGGCCCACAGGAATACCGTCAGGCAGCTGGCGGACTGCCGGTAGCGGCGGAGCTTTTCTCCCAGCCGGCTCGCATACACGGAAATGGCTTCTTTGAGTTCCTCCAGCTCGTAAACATCGCGCCGGAAGGAGCGGGAAACCATCGTATGTTTCCGCCCGGTGATGGGAGGCTCCAGGGCATGGCAGGCCTCTCCTTTTAGCTCCTTTAACAGGCGCAGGCCCACCACGCCGAACGTTTTGCGCATCCAGCCTTCCTCCACCTGCTGCAAATCGGCAACCGTTTGTACGCCGATTTCGGCTAGTTTCCGTTCATAAGCCCTGCCCACGCCCCACACTTTGCTGACGGGAAGCTCCGACAGCCTTGGGTCGGAAGGGCTAAGCAGGCATACCCCGCCGTGAACGGAGCGTTCGGCTGAGCTCACGCCGAAGTCCGGTAGCGGCGTGAGCGAAGCCGAACGCCGCTTGGCGATGTGGTTGGCCAGTTTGGCAAGGGTTTTCGTCCGGGCAATGCCGATGCTTACGGGTATGCCGGTGCATTGGTAGACCACCCGGCGCAGCTGCTCTCCGTATTGCTGCAAATCCTGATTGTAAAATGACAGTTCCAGAAAAGCTTCGTCAATGGAGTACACTTCTACGTCCGCGCAGTGCTGCTGCAGGATGTCCATGACCCGGGCCGACATGTCGCCGTACAGGGCGTAGTTGCTGGAAAATACCTGCACCTGGTGCTCGTTGATCAGGGAACGCACCTCCCAGTACGGCACGCCCATCTCGATGCCCAGCGCCTTCGCCTCGTTGCTGCGGGCGATGATGCAGCCGTCGTTGTTCGACAACACAATCACCGGCTGGCCAGCCAGCCGGGGCTGGAAGGCGCGCTCGCAGGAAGCGTAGAAATTGTTGCAATCCGCTAAGGCGTAGTATTTCATAGCTCATAAGGCTTGTGGATGACGTGGGTGACTACGCCCCAGGCCAGGAAGTCAAGATCGGCATGCAGTAAAATGGGCTTGTATTCTTTGTTTTCCGGCTTCAGGTAGTATTGCCCGCCTTCCTTGACGAACCTCTTGACGGTAAACTCCCCTTCCAGTACGGCGATGATCACATCCCCCGGCTGGGGCTCCAGAGAGCGGTCGACGACCAGGATGTCATCCGGGTAGATGCCCGCGTTTATCATAGACAGCCCTTCTACCTTGAGGAAAAAGGTGGAGGAAGGGTTTTTGATGAGGTACTTGTCGAGGCTCAGCCGCTCTTCCAGGTAGTCGTCCGCCGGGCTGGGAAAGCCGGCCGGCACGGCGCCGCAGAAAGGCAGTTCGAGGGTGAGTTTTTCGAATGGGATGACGGGCACGACAGCGGTTCCCCCCTCCCCGGTGTTTTGAGCAGGATAGTCCATGGTTGTTCATAGTATGTTTGAGCGGGAAAAATAAAACAAATAAGTTTACAATGGCAGTAAATTGGCAAAAATCAAACTATTTTGTTTTAAAATATAGGTGATAATTTCCTCTGCTGCTATCTGAAGGCCGTTTTGGGTACATTTTGGCGGGCTGCAGCTGGGGATCCTCCACCTGGTTGTCGGCTTTGGCGGCTACTACTAAGGGGGTAATCTGGAAACTAATTCCGCCGGATTCGACGGAATTACTGCGGGGACATGAGAAAACATATATCGCAATGAGTTTAAGCCTCTCAAAAAAACTTCCCGTTCCCTCACATCTGAGCAACGGGCTTTCAGCAATGAAATATATTGGCCCGCGGGAGAAGCGATATGGGAATTCCCATATCGGGAATCTAATACCAGTATAGACTCCTTTGTGTTCTTTTGCCTTAAGAAAATGGTAATACATATTAAAGGTTTTTCCGATACTCCATTTGGAATATCGGCTGAGAGCCAGTGGATTGCGTATGGCAAGGTTCGAACAATCCGGAATTTCCGGATAGTTGGCGAAGGCACTGAATTCGTGTAATAATGCCTCCTTCACTGAACTCTGGGAGCCTCTTGGGTGGTCGAATTCGACAACTTTAATTGTCCCATTTGAACTCGCCACCTATGGTGTGGATGACGAATACCCTCCTCGGAAAAGAGAGAAACAAATACTCATAGCCGTAAACCTGGCCTATGATTTTTCAGGTTGGTTTGGCAGCCCTGGAGCATACCCTGGATTTTAACCGTGGCAAAGCTGCCACGGTTAGGCTTAATGCCAGGAACAGCTCTTTTTCCGCATACACCTGGCTTGTTGGCGCCCATTCAAATTATTGAACCTTTCCCGTTCCCGCTCCGTAAAAGATGTAATATGTGGTATGGCCGCAGTAATGCAAATCCCTGAAAAAACACAATATGGAACCTGAAAAATTACCATTTAAAGACTACCAAGCTTTCAGGAAAACAATAGGGGAAATTGAAGCCAAAAACCAAGGATGTGGCTTCCTCTACAAACTCTATTCAGTGGAAAATGGAAAAAGGATTCCGGTTTGCAGAGTCGCCGGTAAGGACGAAGCAGGAATCCTGTATATTGGCCAAACGACTAAATTAGTTGATCGCCTTTCATTGTTGTACAGAAGTTTCGAAAAGAGGCCTAATGCAGGAAAGTTGTGGCAGCATGGAGCTGATGAGATCTATTGGCAATGCCAAAAGATGCAAGAGGAGTTTCCGTTCAATAATATGGTTGTTGAGATCACTCCTTGTGAAAATTCTGCCGCTTCTGAAATAGAGGCAATATCTTCATATTACACTAAATTTGGCGAAGTGCCTCCATTTAATGGGGCGATTGTGAAAAAGAGGAAAGTCTGAAGAAGGTGTCTCACAAAACGTTGGTTTTGTAGAACTTTTTTTCAAGGTGCCAAAATTCTCTTCAATCCCTTTGCTGATAAGGTTTCCCAAAGTTTCAAAAACCTCAGAAACAGACGTTTTTTAGAACCATTGCAACAAACCTTTTGCATTTCAAAAAATGTTACTCACCCCCATTCACTTTCGCTCCGCTAAATACCCGCAAAACAGATAAAACTGCGATATGTCTTTAATGTCAGCCGGGAAGGTAAAGCAGCCAAGTCCTTTTTCCTTTTCATGGTTTAATGAACCCAATGTTACCTCAACTACTCCATGATAGAAACCAGGCCATTCCACACTTTTTACGCAACTGATGTATTCCACCTCAGGGTTCTTTCCGGTCCCAATAGCTTGAAACTTGACAACTTGTTCATCTTTATCCCCTTCAAGCGGAGCTTCAAAGAAAATCTCCATTCGCCTGACTGCCAGGTCATGATCATATGGAAGATACGGGAACATGCTCCGATCGAGTCGAATGTCGAATTCATTAGGAAGGCCTTCCTCGAGTTTCTTCTGAAGCAAATGCCAGGCTTCGGGCAGTTCATGCGGCACGTCGAATAACCGAACTCCTGCCCCGGGCAGGTGCCGTTGGGTAGAAGTATTAGCTACTTCTCGAAGCACATCTCCACCCTCCCGCGAAGTGTAGTTCAGGTGCATGATCACATCTCCCAGCGTGTCCATGTCGAAGAAGTTGTTCTCCCGCGGAAGCTCAAGGCGCCAGCAACTGACGGCGCCGGCAAATTCAAAAGGCAGGTAGCGCTCGTCGCGGAAGTTGAGCTCGAACAGCCCGGCGTCATTCTGGCCGCTCGAAGTAGCAATGGCTTCCTTAGCGGCATACTGGGCAACGATGCGCGGATCGTCGGGCAAGGCTTCGTAGCCGTCGCGGAAAATGACGTGTTCGCAGCAGGGGGCAGCCGGGCCGCTCAGGCGCGGATCGACCCGCGTTTTGCTGCAAAGTAAGGTCAGGCGGCCATGGACGCCTGTGTATGGTCCAACCACACACGGAATGGTAAGCGTCACATTCTTGATTCGCCGCATATACTGGCCGGGATAATCAAGGTCGAACATCCATTCCGGGATATTGAATTCACAGATCCCTTTTTCCTTGAGTTGCAGGAAGGCCATTGGGAAGTCCCGGCGCAGGGAAATGTGCTTGGTCAGTTCATATTCTCGGACGTTCTCATCCAGGTAGGCTTTTTCCATACGGCGTAGAGAGAGTTGTAAGCGCTCTCCAGCCTGGAGGCCTTCGCGGAGGTCGTTCCATTTTTCGGCTTCCAGGAATGTCCGGGCGGTATGGCCTCGCTCATAGTTAAAGGCGCGTTGGGACTGCCGGCCGGTGTGGAAAGCCAGTTCATACATTTGATGGTGCAAGGCCGCCGTTTCTTTTTGCAACCAGAGGTAAAGTTCGTGGTTGGTAAATTTATCGCGCAGGAAATCCTGCACTTCTCGGGCGTGTTCGATCTGCGTTTGGTGGTTGTTCAGTTCACGCAAGGCAATATCCCGGCGCCGCTCAGCCGCCAGGATCTGCCGTTCGATCTGCTCGATCTCGATATCCAGTACTTCGACCTGATGACGCCATTCTTCTTCACGGCGTTGCCAGTTGGCTTCAGTAAGGCGCAGGGAAGCATTGGTGCCAGAGATATCGGCCAGGGTATTGGTTATCCGGGCAACGGTGGCAAAAACGGCGGCAAGCTTGGTTCCAATAGGAAGTTGTTGTTCTGTAGATGGAGCAGGACCGACATTGCCGAACCAAAAATCTGGTATCATTCCCATTATTTGTCCCGTACCTTCAGATACATTGGCAGCAGTACGCGAAGCCGTAGCAGAACCGGTTAGTGATTGGTAAGCCAGTTCGCCACTATTCAATCTGTTTAAAATCAACTCATTATAATACTGTCGCCGGGCCTGTACCATCTCCTTGGCCTTCAGTAGGGCCTGCACCTGCCAGTCGGCTTCCCGCCACTGGTTTTGACGGATGGAAAGCGCCAGTTGCAGCAATTGCCGTTCCTGGCCAGATCTCAGCGAAGCCAGGTATTCGGCATCTCCTTTTTCAAAGGCGGCGAGTAAGTTGGCGCCCAAAGCACGCACTTCATTGGCCAATTCCTGGGCTTTTTGGATCAGGAACAGGAAGCGGTAAGGGCTGGGTGGATAGCACCAGTCATTTTCATCTTCACAGACTTGCTGAGTATTTTGCCAGCCGTCCCTATGTGGAGAATCACCCCAGTAATTATGGTGTTTGTGCAATTTGCCATTGCGCAAACGACGGGCATTGAGGCAGGCATGGATCAGCGAAAGCCGATCTTCCATCTTTTCATACAGGGACATCAATCGTGGGTTCAGAGCGGGGAAGTGCGGCTCAAATTCGCTTACCAACTGAAGTTCGTCTTCTACATTTGCGACTACGACTATCTCTGGATCCTCTCCCAGTATCTTGTGAGCAGTATCATAGATCAACCTGGCTTGCTGGAAGGCCTCTGCCGTATTCAGGCGCATGAGGGCATCGCCCCAGTGAAGCAAGGTTTCCAGGTAGTGCAATAAGACAGCTCTTTCACGAGCCAATTCATCTGTTGCTTTGCTGCTCCAGCAGCAAGGAAAGGCCTCAGAAAACGGGGCCACAGGAGGCGTATAATCCTCTGAAAATGGTATGCACCAGCGGTTATCCCGGAAAAGCGGATTGTAGAACAAGGCATACCATTTGAGAGCGGCCTCAAAACGGCAGTGCGTGCGCAAATTAGCGGCAACGGCCAATGCCGGGCTGAACATGGAGGGAGGCATTACGGGCGCTCCCGGCGGGAAGTAGAGGAAGTAGGGAAAAGCCGGGAGTTCCTCTGAATAAGCACTTTCCTCCGGTTCAATGATTAATGGCAGCACTTCGGCAGTATCTGGCGCCATATCGTATCGAAATCCTGGTGCGGAAGAGTCGGTATGTCCAATAGGATTTTCACCACCTGTCACTTCAAAGTAAAGGGAATCTTCCCGCCTTCCAGTAAATACCAGATCCAGGTTTTCTGCTGTACCGATTCTTACGCCTTTGGTTGACCACCGCAATTGCTGAAACCGTCCATTGTGGACCCGCGTCCAGGCTAAATAGACTTCAGGATTGACGTTCCAATGTAATAACTCCGGCAATGCTTCAGCGTCGTGCCAATCCCATCCGGCATCCTGTAGGACAGCATCGTAAAAATGGGAATCCACCAACCAGAAGTAGTACTCGTCGATGACAGGTTGGTGGGGTTTACCACAGGCCGTACAGCATAAAGGCTCCTCAAGCGGGTAGTGAGGCTCAAAAGGCAATGAGGCAGGGGGCTCTGCCGCAGCCGCTACCCGTACAAACGCGACACCCAATTTGATGGCGGCTTCGATCCAGAAAGGCAATTCGTTGGGATCTTGATATGGTACATTGGAGGGAATCCATTCCCGAATGGATGTCAGCCAACTGGTACGGGCGGCTACTTCAGGCGTACCTTTCAAGTTAAATCCTTCTCTTTGCGGGTTGATCCGCTTTATCGTCGCTGCGTCACGGCCTTGAAGCAGGAGTAGATTCGGGTGCTCTGGTGGCGGATCCGATGGCCAGTATTCCAATCCACCGGGGGTGGGAACGGTCAGGGTTTGCCGGCGCAATTGGTCCTCAAGGAACCGGAAGGCTTCGGAGCGCCGGGCTTCTTCCAGTTCGTCCCATTCGATCCAGTTCTCGCTGTAGATCTCCTTCCGTTTGCAAGCCTCCCAAATATGGAAAGTCGCGTACTTGCGATCCCACATCAATCTGAATACATCCGAAATGATAAACCCAGGTTCCAGTCCAAGCCGGGCGCGCTGTATGAAGAGTTGGATGGCGGTAATAGCCTCCTGAATGCGGCTGGCTTTTTGACAGAGGCCTACTGCTACATCCTGCAATAATAGTTCGCTTAACTGTTTGGGCTCGGTGGCAAAGCCTCCCCAGGGCAATGCTACCCGGTCCATGCCACACAGATAAGCCATCAAGGCAGTTCGTGCCCGTTCCCGCAATCCGTCATTGAGTTGTGTAATATCTTCATAGCGGCGGGGTTCGCCTCTTTCCAGGCAGCCTTCACGGACGTACCACGTCAGGTTTTCATTCCCACTTTGCTCTTCACCTGTATAAATGAATGCAGGATCATCCGAAGCCCAAAGGTCGGGGCGGATATCGCGAATGTCTTCACCGGCAAAGTGATACAGGAGCCGGCGGATCCATTTTTCGGCCTGCCAGGCGCGAACGGCCCATCGCTCGTCTTCAAGATCGGCGCTCGTAACAGAATAGCCCTCAAAGTACCGCAATACCTTAGGCGCATGCCGGAAGTCGGCGCCCATGTGCCGGAGCAGGTGCGCCGGATCGTCGGGATGCGACTCGGCGGCTTCGTGGAAAACAAACCAAACCGGATATTCCGGCGCCGGTTGCGATTCCCCTCGCATGACGGTGTAGTCATAGATCCTTTCCCACCAGTCAAACATCGCCTGCATGCGCCGGACAGATGGTTGTACCCGGTCATCCTGCCCGGCATCCGGGGGGAGGTAGTTGTCGAGCAGCGGCAGGAAGTTGAAGTTGAAGCAGGCGCGGTGCAGGTCAAAATCTCCGTTAATCCGGAAATAGGAAGTGCCGCGGAAGTCTTCCTGGTGTGCGAGCATATAACCGATTTCTGATTGGCCGTCATCGGCAACCGGTTTGGCGGAGAGGCCAAAACGGTGGACAAACAGCAGGGCTTTGAACGCTCGCTGGTATGTGCGGCGAATATCCCGGATGGAGCTCACGTAGCGATTCTCCAAAAAACTTTTTGCAGCACTTTCCAGCGGTTTGATATTGATGGCCATGGTATGATCCTTGGCATCGCAGTATAATCGCTCGAAGGGGATGACTATCAATTGTTCTTCACTGTCGGGGCCGGCATATTTCAGTTGGAAACCCGTCTGATGGCGCCGGACATCTTCCGGACCGTCATAAGCGGGATCTTGCTGGTGGAAGTCCATCGTTAGCTCATAAGCTCCGCGCCGGAGCGGTAATTGCGTGGCGAAAGCGTCTGCAACCGTCTCTTCCGGCCAGTTGTGGCTGAGCAGTACCCAGGTTTTCTGTCCTCTTTTCAGCATCACCCGCCAGCCCTGATCGTCCGTGTTTTCGGTGGCAGGGGGTTCGTAATCGGGAGTGGGTAAACCGGCGCGGAACTGGTAGTTGCCGTCTTTTTCTACCATCAGTACGCCGCTCCAGTTCACCTTATATTCCTGGGCGCCGCCCAGAAAATCACCTTCCGGATTGGACAGGGCAAAGCCGTTGCGGATACTGGCGTATCTTTCCTGTGCGAAATTCAGGGTCAATCCCATTTGGGGTATGATCGTCGGGACGGGACTGTTAGAGGTGTTTTCTTCCGGACCAAAGGCTTCCATTGGCCCCCTGGCTTCCCGCCAACCAAGGCCGTCGGCGGCATCTGGGTAGAAACGTCCCAGCAGGCCGGTACCTGCTAATCCCAGCAGAGCGGCAAAGGCTCCTCCCTGAGGGTGTTTTGGCCAGGTGAGACCCGGCAGTTCTCCATTCTCATTCTCCCAGGGCTTGACGGCCCGGTTTTCATCGGCGAACAAATGACGGAGCATCTGCCAGGCCAGGCCGGAGCCTTCCTTGTTTTCTGAATGGGTCGTTTCAGACACATGAGCGGTCAGGTGCCCGGCGATTATCCGGCAGCGGGCATAACAACGGGCGAATTCCCGCTGGAAATAGTCCCATCGTTTATTTTCGTCGGGTTCCTGAATGAGTCGCTCTTCAGCTTCCTGGAAATTGGAGAAGAGGAAAGCAAACCGGGCCAGGTCCAGCCGGGGCAGGAAATACAGATCCCGAACCGCCTGCTGTTCCTCAGCATTGAGTTGCCGGAGGCGACTGAGCTTGGCGAGCACCGCTTCATCGGTAAGCGGGATCTGGGTCCACAATTCCCGTTCGTGCTGGTCGTACCGGAAAGGCCCGTCCGGAGGGGTATTCCACATCAGTGGAGCCGTATCGTTGAGCGCCACCCGGTAGCGACGGTTGGGGATATCAACCGTGATTCCGCATGATTCCAGGATGTTGGGGAAGAAATGCCGGCCGAGGGACAGCCAGGCATCCATCCCGGTGGTAGTATCCATCCCGAATTCCTGTTGCAGCGCACCCTCGATGCGCGGCCAAGTCCAGGTGCTTGCCTCTTTATCGGCGATCTTCGCTGAGATCAATTTTTGCCGGAGTTCCCAAAGGCTGTATTTAGCTTCGTCATCCGGAAATTCGAAAGGCTCATCGGCAGCTTCATTTTTCGGCGGGAGCGGGAAGGGATCGTCTCCGCCCAAATGCTCTTCAGCGGTGAACAGATACAGGATCTCCCCGATACCGAAATCAGAGGCGTAGATCTTGGCCAGGACCTCCGCGAAGCGCAGGGTATGGGTAGGTTCGTGGCGCCAGGTTTCGGCATCCACGTCAGGGTTGAAACCAACCAGACGGGATAAAGGCGCCAGGTTGCCGGCCAGCAGTTTGAGAAATTCCGGCGGCCGAATAGGACATTGGTATTTTAACACCGCTGTATCCCCGATCTGGTCAAGCAAATGGGCAATGGCCCACTCCCAATGGCGGGAAGCGGGGCCAGTCCAGAGCGCCAGCAGCTCTATCTCTTCACTATCCGTATCTTTGGCAAGCATCAGACTGAATTCATCACGCAGTATCTGGAAAGCGGCAAGTTGGCGGATGAAATCTTTGTTGATGTTGGGGCCGTTGAACAGGCTTAAAGTTTCGCAGATCTGTTTCAGTTGGGCAAAGGTATATCTTGCACCTTTTACCTTCTGGAGTTTTTGCCACAAGCGAACAAAGACAACCAGGCGCCTCAAAACGTTATCGAGCGTAACCCTGCCTTCCATTTCCTCCTCGAAAATTATCACGTACCGGTCCAGGCAACACGGTTCGCATTCTGGAAAACTAGGGTTCGGCCCCTTTAAAACAAATGGAACATATCTGGATCGCCAGAGCTCAAGGAATTCACAGTAATCCAGGCCGGTACGTTCCAGGAACTCTGAGAGCACATGAATCATGCGACCCCAATCCTCCTCTTCTTCGGTAAACCCCAGGATCTCCTTTAGCGTAATCCTGCCGCTCCGCCGGTTGGCAAGCAGCTTTTGCGTAAACAGCATATCATATTCCTCGGGCGTAATGCCCAGGTACTCGATTGCCGTATTGATCCGCACTGGGTACCGCCAGAGGTGGCGCTGGAAGTCATCGGGCTCCTTCTCCGGATCGATGACGAATTCGGTAATATCCCGGCGAAAGTGCCGCATGGTGGTGAAGCGGTTGGTGCCGAGATAACGGAGGTAGGAACGGTTGACGTCCAAAGGCTGGCTATAGGGTAGTTCAGGCGCCGTAAAATCACTTTTCAATGTTTCATAAGCTTGCGGCTCTGCTACCGGTGTTGCCGGGGAGGAATGTTCGGGCAAGGCTTCCAGCAAGGTGGGCGGATCGTGGTGGTAGGTATCACCGGCCGGTTGCTTCGTCGACCCGTTTTCCAGTAAATGATGGCCACCAACTTCATCAGAAGAGGTGTTGTAAATGGTGCCATGACCCTGATCATTAGCCACCATAGCTTCCAGGCTTTCGTTCACCAGATCGATCATCGGCAGGGGCGTATGCAGGTTGGTATAGCTGGCCTGTAAATCGCCCAAAGAGCCACGGCGGCTTGCGAGATGATCCGCCAGGGTTTCGCCATCGGTGATACTATCCGTCACGCAGGACAATTCCTGTAGCAGTTGCAGCAATTCGTGCAAATAGGCTACCGGTCCCAGCGGAGAGAGGTGTAGCGGCGGGATGCAATTGACCAGCGCTCCATCAGGATTGACCGCCAGGAAGCTTTCTGCTTCGCCTGTGGCCGGAGTAGCGGCCGCTTCGGTATTGGCATAAATTTTGGAAGCATGCGCATAGGCAATAGTCCCGGTCAGCGACGCCTGGAGATCCTCTGCCGTCATGGCCCGGATCTGCTGAATGCTGGTGTAGCCCCGGGCGTACAGGGCTTCCATGATGGAAAAGCTGAGGGATCGATCCGGTTCACCCGATTCTTCCAAAACCAACGCTGCCTTATAGAGGTCATTTAGGGTACGGAGGGCGCTCGCCAGCCAGGCTTGTGCGGCAAGATCTTCAGCGTAGATACTTTCTACATAAGTTCGAAGGTCATCTTCATTCCAATCCGAACCCAAGGTAAGGCCTACGTCCTCAAATGAGGCAGGAAAAGGACTCTCGGTAGGCAATCCCAGCCTAGCGGGCCTCTCGACTGAATGATCCAGCCGGTCTGCCACGTAGGGCGTGACAGCAAAAAATCGTTGTACGTAGCGAATAAACGCAGCTATTTTCTCATCCTCACTACCTGAAAATCTTAGGCCCTCAGCCAGGAGTCTTTCGACATCATTTTTAAGAAGGCGCTCCCAAAGCTCAAAATGCCGGTCTTTGAGATCATACACGGAATCTACATCTTCCCAAACACAGGCTATTCCCTCTTCCTCCAGGCTACGTGAGCAATCCTCCCATTCGTATACAAATTCATCAAGCTCGGGATGGCTGGGGTCGGTTTCTTTTTTTATCGCTTTGATCAACAGTTGGTGCTGATGAGTTAATACCCAAAGGATCAGATCCAAATGGCCGGCTGCATGAACTGGTAGAGCAGTATCCCAAAAGTCTTCGATGTTGTCTACCTCAGAATCAAGCCAGGCCTGGAGGAGTCTCTGAATATCAGAACCCGCCGTTACCTCAAGCGCTGGAGTGATGCTATCGGAAACGAATAACGCCCGTATACGGCGAGCAGCCTGGGCAGGGTTTATTACCGGTTCTTCAATAATCCCCTCCTCTAAAGCTAGCTGGAATCGTTCCTTTAATTGATCTTCATGTTCTAGAATAGCCATGCGATAGCGGCGGGCAGCTGTTATCTGGTGGGGCATGATGGCACTTAGGACATAGAAGTATTCGGCCGGGATGATGAAGGGTGGATCAAGAGGCCCCTCGCCTTCTCCCTCAAGTACGGCCTCTACTTCTCTGATCCTGACATTGGCTTCGGGGGCCTCCTCGCCGGGCAATACCGGAAAACGGAAGTTCACCCTGGTAGCCTGCCGGCTTTCTGTTTCGCACTGGATGGCGGCGGAAAGGGAGAAGATGTAATTGGCCAGCCTATCGGCTTCCATATTGTGGCGAACATAGTAGGATTGTAATTCCCCTTCGAATAACCGACGGTCCTGTTCCTCTTCACTGTCGCTTTCATTCGGTCCTGTATACATCTGCTCCAGGGAAGATCCCGGTACTGGAAGCGGATAAGCCTCCCTATTCCAGATGATCTCATTAGCGATATGGCGGCATTGGTTCCAGGAAAGATTAGCAATTGCAGAAAGATCGCCGGGTTCTACCGCCAGAACACGCTCAATTTCTCTGAGCAGGATGGCATAATCGGGCGGTGTTCCATCTTCGGGAACCAAGCTATTTGGGCCCAGTTGTTGTCCAAGTGGGGTTAATGCCAGGTGTAAGCTAACCACGGATTCATCCTTCAACTCATTTAGGTCATCGGGTAAGGAACCTGAGACCACATCCACGTTGTAATACACCCGGTTATGAACCAATTCGTTTTCTCCTCTTAATATGGACAAGCGAAGGTCAACGGTTTGATATTCACTGTGGGGTGATGGATCGTCAATTTCAATAACGGCTGTGGCAACAGCATAATTATCTATTGAAAATACCCTCACAAGGGGAGGGGCTGTATCCCAATGGCGTACGCGATAATGCTGTACGATCCGCGAACGATCATCTTGCAAGGGAGAAACTTCTGGATTAAGGTAATATGAAAAACCCGTCGGTAGGTCGATCGGTGGATCGGCCATGGAGGGTGGAAAACTCGGTGGGTAATATTTGGCGGTCCAACCAGGATGATCTCTACCTGTTGGATCATCATAAGACAATTCGTAGGCGGTAATGGAAAGGTCGTTCAGATATTCGGTGAACTCCTCTGCAGAGATGGGCTCTATCGGATGCAGGCGAATGATTATTAATTGTGCCATGGCTCTTTATTTTTGAAGCAAGTGTTATTTGTTTTATATGTAATTGATTTTCACAATTTTCTATTTACTTTTAGGGCATCTTCTATATATTTGGAATACCGGCCCTCTTTGATGATCATTACACTTAATATTCTGATCACAGCTCCTCCTACCCCGGTTCTTTTACTGTTTCTAACATAGAAGTGACTTTCTCAAAACACTTTTGGCATTTCAAATATTAGGTTTTAGGTTGCAAACTTTGAATAATGCGTAAACGCGTTACCTTCCCCACTCAGGTCCATAAAAATGTTGATAACTATCAATCATATCATCAGGTCCAGTATCGATTGCAGGAGGAGTATAAGGAGGAGGAGGTGTTAGTGCTAAATCCACTAAAAAGCTTAAACCACTTAAATGATACAAATGCAAAAATTCGTCCATGGCAAATCCCTCAAGCAAAATAATTGGTGCAAAAACTAAAGCCACATTTCGTCTTAATGGTGGAGCCTCAGATGAATAGTTGTTTTCAAAGATTCGATCTAATATTGGAAAATGTGTAAGTGGTTCAAATTCACTTTCAATATCCCTACCTGCTTGTCTAATGACCCTTTGAAAAGGCTCTTCATTGGAGGTGCCGGTACTTATTCCTCTTTCTTCCATAGTTTCTTCGATAGTCCTAATTTCCACTTCAATCTCTTCAGTTGATGGACTAGCAATCTCATCCTGTGTATTGGATTCACTTTCCACATCTGGTGGCCCAGTTTCATCAAAAGTCCTTACTGGTTCTTCTCCCTCTCCATAATAGATTGGATTACTTTCTGCGATCCCTAATTCTGGTTCAACTGCAGGAACACATGTTGACTCAGAGGTTGAAAAGGGACCAACTGAAATATCTTCTTCTTGATCCGTATCTAACTCTATTTCTGTCTCTTCAAGGTCAATTTCCCAAGGATGAGGAATTTCTGAACATGGACTTTCATCTGTACACAGTCTTCCATTTTTATCAAAAAACCTTGTTGGGCTGTTATTACTGTATCGAAAAGAATTTTGTCCACCTCTGAGTCCGATGGGATCGTAACTTAACCACCTTCCCAAACAACTCATATAATACCTCGCCCAATGATACCCCAACCCACTCTCCTCATCCCGTTCCATCCCCGTATACCGATACCGTTTCGCCGCTGCATGAATAGTAGCATTCTTCGCCTGATAAGCCGTTGTCCCATAAGGATGATACTCCTCATAACTGATCATCTGCCCCCACTCATCCACCTCCAGGCTCACGCTACCCAAATGGTTGCCCAACTGATAGCGAATGGTTCGTTCATCCGTACTATCATTCACTTCATTCCGGGTATCGATCATGGCGATGCGGCGGGTGTCATCCATCACGTGTAAGGTGGTGCGTTCCAGTCCTTTATTCGGGCCGGAATATTCCCGGTAGATCTCGATACCGTCCAGGTAGAGGCGTTCGCTTTTCGGAGAAGGATCTCCGCCAGCGGATGTCTGGTTCTCGGTCACTTTGCGCACGCGTTGGCCGCCGGCGTCGTAGACGTAGTAGGTGGTTTCCGGTACGCTGCCGTTGGTCGTATGCTGCCGCGCCACGGCTTGCAGTTCATCCCGGAAATTCCACGCCATCACCTGCAGGTGAGGCATGGCGGTGATAAAGCCGTGCTGCAGATGGTGGGGGTAGGTATAGGTTTGCTCGCCGACCTGGGTGCTACGCAGGCGGTTATTATCCCTTTCGTAGGTGTAATCCCGCGTCCAGCTGCCGCCTTCGGCGATGTGTTTCATTTGGAGGATATTGCCCACGCTGTCGTATCGGTAGCGTTGGGTGTAGTGCCGCCAGGCCAGGTCGTCGCCGGGATGGTATTGCTTGAGGAAGGGCAGGTCATCCCAGTTGTCGGTGGTGCCAAAGCGGGTTTGAGCGATGTGCTCTTTCCCTTTGGCTTCAATCAGTTGGTAGAGGGCGTCGTAGGTGTACTGGGAGCGGGGTTCTATTTTGTGGTTGCCGAAGAAAACAGTGGGGATGCTGCGATCTTCGATCTCGGTGATGTTACCCGTGGGATCGTAGGTGTACTTAAGATGTTGGAGCCCCCCCTCAGTCCTCCCCGAGGGGGAAGAGGTTATCAGGTGGAGGAGTCGGAAGGTTTCTTTGTCGTATTTATACTTCGTTTTGACGCCATTGCCATAGGTAATGCTCTGGCGCTGGCCTTTGGCGTCATAGTCGATATTTTTTACAAATACCTGGGGCTTGTCGTTTTGGGTCACTTTGACAGTTTCCAGGAGATTGGCTTCATTGTAGCCGGGTTGGGTGATGCTGCCGTCCGGTGTGGTGGTAGCGGAGGGACGGTTGAGGGCGTCGTATTGGATCCCGGTGGTGAAGGTTTCAGTTTCCAGTTCTGAATCGGGCCAGTAGGGTACGGATTTGTAGTCTTTCGCCAATTGGCGAATTTGTTGCAGGAGGTTGCCTTTGAGGTCGTAGCAGGGGAACTGGAGCTTTCCGGTAGTGTCGTATTGCTCATAGGCCTGGCCCCGGAGGTTTCGTTTTTTGTCTTCTGCCTGCCCTTCTCCGTAAATGATCCTTTCATAGACATTATCCAAAGGGGTATCTCCATCGCCGCCTTCCACCCTGGTTTCGTGGGGGCGATGAAGGGCATCGTATACAAAAGAGAAGATATGGTTGCGGCTATCCCAGCGCAGCACGGGATTGCCCGTCACGTTGTTCAGCAGCCAGCGCTCGCCGGCGTCCATGCTATTTTGGTAAACGCGGTGGCCCAGCAGGTCGTAGGCGTAGGTCATGACGGTGTTGCTGCGGGCGTCGATCACCCTCCTCGTATTGCCTTCAATGTCGAGAACGACACGGGTGTGGTAAAACTCATCTTCGCCATCCACCGAGCGGTTGTGGGCAATGCTCAGGATGGGGCGTCCCAAAGTATCCAGGTGTAGCCTTGCCGGAGTATTGTAATGTTGGGCTGCTTTTCGGGCGGCTTCCTGCTCTTTGGCCGGGTCTTTTCCAGCAGCAATCAGTTCCGCATCAACCTGGCGGTTGATGCGATCCGTATACCAGTGGCTATCTTTTACGGTGTCGTTCTGGTCGTAGCTGGCCTGTTGCCAGGCATCGAATTCCACCTTGGTGAAAGTTTGGTCAGGTAGCTCTGTTTTGATAAGGCGGCCCAGGGCATCGTAGTAAAGGATGGGTGTGACGCCGGTTTCCACCAGTTCTTTTTCATTCTCATAGTGGGGAGTGGTGGAAAAGTAGGGTTCGTACTGTTTGACCGGATTGCCTTTGTTGTTGAGGACGGTACGGCCGTTGCCTACCCAGCGCAGGCGTTTGGGGTTCATTTTGGAAGTATCCACTTCCTCTATTTGGTAACTTCCATCGGTAGTAAAGCTTACTTTCTGAGCCGGCCCTGGTTCCGCCTGGGTTTTGGCCATGGCGATGTTGCCCAGCCCGTCGGAATAGCCGAAACTGAATTGGATCTTGCTTTGCTCGCCATCTTCCAGATGGGCGTGGTGGGTTTCCCGGACGATGGTAGCGGCCGATGTGGGTTTGCCCGTCTTTCGATAAGCGTCAAAATTGTAGACGATCCGGCTGGTAGCCTGTTTCAGCAGCCTTCTTCCAATAGTTTCCAGCTCAACGGAATCTTCCGTCCGGAAAAAGGCCTGGATGTCAGCTTCTTCTTTTTCCGAAATGGCTTCCAATTCATTCAGATTGTCGGCGAGTTGTAGTTCGGCCTCGCCGTCGCCGTCGAGATCTTTTCCCAGAAGGGCAGTGGCCTTAACCAGTCCCAACTCATCTACTAATACTTCGGAAAGGTTGTCGTTAATGTCCCGCATTTTGACTGGGCCCAGTGTCCGGAAATTGAATTCCTCTACCTGGACGCTGTTTTGCAACGCATCTTCTGTGGCTTCCAGCAGCAAATAATAGTCCCGGTAGTAATGAACCTTAGTTTTTGAGCCAAAGGGATCGGTGTAGGAAAGGGGTGCGTAGAAGCGGTTTCGGATATCCTCGAGGGTTTCCTTTCCGGTTTCATCGGTAAACTGCGTCGTGCCCGAGCGGATCCACCAATTGTCGTCCCCTTCACTGTGCACAAAGCGGCCTTCCGTCATTACCTGTTCCGGATCTTTAAGCTTATCGCCGAAGAGCGTGCTTAGAAGATCTGGTGTGTAGGCCAGTTGGCAGCTTTCGTAGTTGAATCCACCGTCTCCCAGTTCATACAACGGGAGAGGCCCGGAAAGATCGTCTTTATAATAGCGTGTCCGGATCTGTTCGATGAGCCGGCGCTGTTTGATACCTGTGGTGGGTTCATCCTGATAGGCAATGGGTTGGCTCGTGGACAGCATATCCCGAAAATCTTCCAATTGATAAAGGGGGGTGGTCTTAGATAAGCCGGTAATTTCGAAGGCTTCCATCTCTGCCGGCGCCCGCAGGCGATAGGCCTCCGGCCGGATCACATCGTTGGTGAAGGTAGTATGGGTATAGGTAATCCAGGTTCGCTGTTGTTCTTCCTGTACTGCAAGAGGCAGATCCTCTATCATTTTCTGCCGGGGATATACCACGGATGCCGCTTCCAGGATATTGCCCAACTCGTCGATCCGGGTGTTCAGGGTGTGGGCGATGCGCGGGTCGGTCTCGTCGCGCTCGTATGCGATGGCCAGCGCCTCGTTTTCCGTTACCAGAAATACGCCGTAAGGAAGGCCGCCCCGAGGCTGCAGGAGTTGGATGTTGCAGTTGTGGGTAGCTACGGAGTAGGGTTTGGCCTGCTGCATGAGTTCCGCTTCGGTAGCCTCTTCCGTAGGGGCGTCCAGGGCAAAAACTTCCTGGCGAAGCATCATTCCTTTGCAGGCGCGCAAGGCTTCTCTCCATTCATCCCCGCTCCATTGATCGATTATCGACTGATCTTGAATGCGCTCGGCAGCTACCACTTGGGCATCTTTCAGGCGGGGTTCTGAAACCGAAAGCGGAGATGCTGGAAATTGCCGGTTAAATTCCTCATACCAGTACGCTTGTTCGAACTGGTTGAGGATGCGTTCCCGGCCCCGAAAAGCGCCGGTATGGAACCAGGTTTTGGTGAGTACTGGCTTTTGGAAGAGTTCTTCCGACTTTTCCAGTTTATTGCCGGCATTGGCTTTCTTCCATGATTCATAGTGTTCCGTATCCACCTGCTCCACCATTCCAAACCCCCGAAATTCGCGTTCCGGGTGGTCGTAATATCCGTGGTGGTAGCGATATTCAGTGCTAAAGCGCACATCAGTAATCTTTTCTTCAACCGTAAGCCGGCTCACCACCTGTACCGGGAAGGGCAATTTGGTGATCCAGGGCCGGCCTTCCCGTTTATCTTTGAGGTAGTAGCAGGTGGAGCTTTTGTATTCAATGGCCGTTTCCTTGCCCAGGTTATTCCGGTAATGGGTCAGTACATGCGGCTTTTTACTATTCATCAGGTCAATAAACCGCATGGGCGTTTCCTTAAAAGCGGGGAGGTCAGATGACCAGACGATACAGGATGTACCGGTACCCAGCAGGTCGACAACCGAAAGCCGGGTGTTCCGGTCTATCGGGAAGAAGGGGGCAATCTCGTGGGGGTCACTCCAGGCATTACCGCTCAGATTGAGAAAAGCCTTGAATTGATTTTTTCCGAGATAAAGTATATCGGTGGCGCCGGTGCCGCTCACATCGGCCAGGTGCAGGTATTGGGAGTGAAAAAGATCAGGATGGTCAAACCAGGGTGCATTGCCCATTTCCACTTTGGCGCCAAATCGGCCGTAGCCTTTATTCGCCCAGTAGCAGATCTCCCCGTTGCGAATGCGGATGATATCGGTCAGCCCATCCCCATTCACATCAGCCAGGAAAATCGATTGATCCCGCTCGGCGAAGACGATGGCCGGGCCCCGATCCTCGTCGAAGGTTTTGGTGGCCCATTCGGCCGGGTGATATCCCTTTTTGCCGTTCGCCGCATACCAGACGAAAGCTTGCTCTTCCGAAACAACCAGTTCTGGCTGGCCGTCCCCATCCAAGTCGATAAAGCGGGTATGCGGATCACGCAGGTCGACATTGGCGACATGTTGAAATGGGATAAATTGCTTCCATTTGTTGTCGATCGTCAAGTCGAAATACCCCTGAACAGCAGGGGCATGAGAAACCACCTGCCGTTCCCCGTTAGCCTCCAGGTCACGAAGAGTTAGCACTCCGGTGGAAATTCCCGAGAATGATGGCCGGGGAATCACATTGTGGGCTACAGTAAAAGCGGGGGCCCCATCTTCTTTCACATCCCCCAGGTTGCTTTTGTAGAACCAGCCTTCTCCCTGTTCGGAGAGTATGCCGGAGATTCCTTCGGCATACAGGTCCACCCACTGGTAATTATTGGCCAGGCCTGCCGGAGCATTCGCGATATATTCTTTGCTCACTGCCTTTTTTTCGGTATTCCACTGCAGACGCTGGTAATCGAATTCAAGAGGAGGAAGCGATTTGCTGGCATAAGTGCCGTCTTCTTTTCGGATATATCCCGTTTGGGTAATAGATTTCAAATAAGTTACTTCCGCCTGTCCAGATTCATTGATGGAGGAAGGCTCGTATTCCAGATCGAGCGAACGAACCAGGTGAGGCTCAGTCCCCAATTCTTCAAAACGGTGGAACATCAGTATCCGCTGGCAGAGGCGGTTGGTTCGGACCTCAAACCCTGGGCGGTAGTTGGAAAAGGCGTCGGTACGGCAATTCCACAATTTCCCTGGCATCTCATCGGGAGTGGGAACAGCAGGGTCGTGTTCCCCATAGTCAAAAACCAGTTCAAAGAAATGTTCCTGATCTTCCGGCGCCTGCGGGTCATGAGGTAAAGAAATATCTGCATAATAGGGCTTTCGGTTGCCGTAACGAACCCGTTTGAGATATTTGTTGGTAAACGGAGCGATGCCATTTATCCGGTTCTTTTCGTACTGCTCAGCAGGGACATTATCCAGGTTTTCCGGTTTATATTCGTAGGCTATCCAGTTTCCTTTATCGTCGTAGCTAAACTCCGGTAGCCACTGAAAAATCCGGGTGGCATCTTCCGGGTCGGCAATTCGGGCTTGAGCAACTCTGCCGAAGATGGTAGCCACATTACTTCCGCTCGTCACCTTCCAATACACTCCTTTTTGGGGATGAGCGATCTTTTCGATACGGGAAAATCCTCCTTCTATCCTTGGCCGGTAACGCCGGATGAGATAATCGCCTTCCTGAAATTCCACCACACTCCATTCGCCAGGGCTAATCTCTTTCATAAACGGCACTAGGTCCTCGGCCCCCGAGAACATAAAGATATCTTCCTGCTTTCCTTCCCGGTAGCGGGGCAACCTTTTATCAGTCCTGCGCTGGATAGCCGGCAGGCCTACCGACCACCCCAGTCCAAAGGGGCTATTTCCGCCTCCTGAGTTGTAACTCAATGATAAGGCTGGGGAGAACCCATTCCTTCCCGGGCTAGCTGGTAAGGGAATATTGAAGCCTGCAGTACCATTGGCTGCATTCACTTCAAACTTTTCATCAATGCCTTTGAGGGCGCCACCACCTTTAGGAAGGGAAATCTCGGGGATCTGAATGGCATTAGATTCTGTAGGTTTTTCCTTCGTCAAAGAATTCAGTTGATCTTCCCTTGATAAGGAGGAAACTGATGCAGTATTTGGGGCGGGAGGGGGCATCTTTCTTTTGGTTTATGGGGACAATAATTCGAGTTACAGATTACTCGTATTGGCGAGGTAAGGCTTTCGGGGATAGCAATTCAAAATATCTGAAAAACAATAATCAAGCAATGATAATTGTCATCACTGACCTTCCTTTCCATCGCCCGCGTGTCCCAAAAAACGGCCGTTTTTTGGAACTCGCTCCCCTACCCTTTCACCACCCTATTTCCCCGCTTTTTCTGTGCCAAAAACTCGTTTCAAAAATCAGAGTTTCATAAATTCACGGTAATACCGTTTTATGAAACTTTTGCACTGTTGGGAAAACAGGGCAAAACGCCTCGAATTCGATGCCTTAAAAAGCGATGAGGCCTTTCCCGAAAGCGACCAATTAACTGCTGGAATGGGGAGAGGAGTGGAATGCGTTCCTACTTGGGCCTGTTCATTCTTTTGAAATCTACCTCTCCAGGCTACTCATTTCCCCGGATTTTGATAATTTACATCCCACAACAATAGTGAAAGCAGGAATCCATCCATGGCAAAGGGGAAAGACAAGGGGATCGACTTGGAAACAGCGGAGCGCTCTCGCCCTACCGGCGCCAATTACCTCTTGGCCATTGCCATTAATGATTATCAACACCATCCCAAACTCTCCAACTGTGTGCGGGATGCAGAGCAGTTGGTGAAGGTCCTGCAGGAGAAATACGGATTCCAGCCTGATCATACAGTTACTTTATTTGACCAGGAGGCTACCGCCGCCAACCTTTATATCCATCTGGTGGAGCTCAGCCAAAAAGTCCTGCCTCAGGATAATGTGGTGGTCTATTTTTCCGGCCACGGTTTTTATGACCGCTCCGACCGGACCGGGCACCTGGTGCCGGTGGAGGCGCCTGCGGGCGCTGTCTGGCACTACTTCTCCAATGCGAACCTGGTCAACCGCATCCGGGCGATCAATAGTTTCCACACCTTCCTGATCGTCGACAGCTGCTTTTCCGGTTCTCTTTTTGCGAGTAAGGATGTAGGCGCTGCCGCCCTGGCGGAAGTGGTGGAAGGCCTGCCATCCCGTTGGGCACTGGCCGCCGGGCAGATCGAAACGGTGGAGGATGGGCTGCACGGCGATCACAGCCCCTTTGCCAAGGCGCTGCTGAGTTATTTGGAGGCTAATAACAGCCCCCTGGTGCCGGCATCGGAGCTGATCCAACATGTGAAGCGGGTGACGCCGCATAATGCGCGTCAGACGCCGGTGGGCGGGGTGTTGTTTAAGACGGGGGATGTGGGCGGGGAGTTTGTGTTTCACCTTTCCACCAGGACGGATGAGGACGAAGCTGCCTGGCGAAAAGCAACGGCGCTCAATACGGTAGCTGCCTACGATGATTATCTCGATGCTTTTCCCAATGGGCACCATGCGGAGGAGGCAGAGACACGAATGGAGGAACTGGAGCAGCAGGATGAGGAAGCCTGGAAGCAGGCAGCCAGCTCAAAGTCTGTGGTGGGGTATCGAAGGTATATCCGCCATTCGCCCAGAGGGAAATATGTCCGGGAAGCGCGCCAGCGGATACGGGAGCTGAAGGCGCTGGCTGATCCGGAGCTTGAGAAATCGGCAAAATCTGATGTGCCTGCTCCGAAGCCTGCGGTTAAGGATAAGCCCTCAGTCCCGAAAGATATGGTTTACGTGGAGGGCGGTTCCTTTGAGATGGGGAAGGGGTCTGATGCACATAGGGTGACGGTCAGCAGCTTTTACATGGGTATTTACCCTGTCACCTTCGACGAGTATGACGCTTTTTGTGAGGCTACAAAACGGGATAAACCTAAAGATGCAGGCTGGGGGCGGGGTAATCGGCCGGTGATTTATGTAAGCTGGTATGATGCGGTGGAGTATTGCAACTGGCGCAGCCGACAGGAGGGGCGGCAGGAGGTTTATGCCATTAACAGCAAGAATATAACTCCAAATTGGAAGGCTAATGGCTACAGGCTACCGACGGAGGCGGAATGGGAGTATGCTGCCCGGGGTGGGCAGCAGAGTGAGGGATACGAGTATGCCGGTAGCAATAAGCTGGACGAAGTGGGGTGGTATCGTGAAAATTCTAATTCTCAAACTCACCTTGTTGGTGAGAAAAAAAGCAACGAGCTGGGGCTGTATGACATGAGCGGTAATGTTTGGGAATGGTGCTGGGATTGGTATGATGAAGACTACTATTCTAAAAGTAAAGGTAGCCAGGATCCGAGAGGGCCAGGATCGGGCGCTCTCCGTGTGTTGCGGGGCGGGTCCTGGTTCGACCTCCAGGACTACGCGCGGTGTGCGGCCCGTTACAACTACTTCCCGTACATCCGCAGCTACAACTACGGTTTTCGCCTAGCCAGGACCGGCGGCCAATAGCCGCCGTAGCCTTTTTACATTCTTACCTTTTCCTCTCCGAGTCAGAAAAGAAAAAAGGGTAAGGGGGATTGCGCCTGAAAAGGCACTTTCCTTTACCCTATATATAGGGCAGCGATAGCCCCATATATAGTATACTCTGGTAGGAGCATATATCGTAAAAATCACCTTCATTCTCTGATGCGCTGCAGTATATATGCTGCTATATATAGGATTGCAAGCCTGGCAATGCGACAATCAGCGGGTTTGAAAAAACAGAGTGGTGCTTTCTGGATTGATAACGGGAAATTGCGTATTTTGAAAAAGTAATGACCCTTCTAAAGAGAAAGGGTGAGCGGCGAAGGCTCTAACCGTGTGTTGCGTGGCGGGTCCTGGAACAACAACCAGGACAACGCGCGGTGTGCGAACCGCAACAACAACACTCCGGATAACCGGAACAACAATATCGGTTTCCGCCTTGCCAACCCTGTGGAATAATGCCGCAGGCATTATGGCCATGCCGTATTCCACAGGGCCAATACAGATTTTATCCAGAATGCCTGCCTCTACGGACGCCGACAGCGTGAGAGCATGTTAGGAGGTGGTGCTTTGGAAGCGAAAATGTCAGATTTCGGGTTCTCGAGAGGCTCATTTTTGAGGGCATAGCCGTAGGCTATGGGCGAAAAAATAGCTGAAGCGAGGTTCTGGAAGCTGGCATTTGTAGCCCAAATGACTACCTCCTAACATGCTCTGAGTTACCTGTCCAGCCGTTCATCCTGCATGCCGCCCGGCGGCATCGAATACAACCCTGGCAGCCCCCGCTTAGTAGCTTCGGCGAAAAGTGGGGGCTGCCGCATTTTTGAGTATAGCAAACCGAACCTTTCAATTTGTCTAATCTCAGCTGGTGCTTTGAGCAATTAATCAATATTGTTGCTCCCTCTGTATTGGCAACAAAATGGCTTCCATCCTGCTCCCCTCCCTGGGGTGGCTAACCACACAGCCAGCAGCCCCTGCAAGTTACTGCCTCGCTCGGCGCTTGCCATGGCCGTACGTCCTCGCCTTGTGCAGCTCGCTTGTTTGGGCTAGGGGAGGGGCACGCTCGCTTCCGCGGCTGCGGGCGCTCCGCCATGGCAGCGGCTCGCTGCGGCAGTAAGGAAGCAGTGCCTGCTGGCTGTGCCGGCGCTCGGGCCGGCGGGTGCGTGCTGCTCTTCCCGCGCTGTCATCCTTTCCATCATGTTGTCTTCTATCGTTTCTGCTGTTTCTTCCTTTTCTGCCGTGGGCTTCTCCGGCTCGCGCTCTGCATCTTCGTCTCCGGCTTCTCTGCCGGGCCAGCTGGCGGCGGCTCTGCCGGCTGCCTGCTCGGTCCTGGTGGGCTGCGCTTCGGGGGTTGACGCGGCGGTGCGGGCGGCTCGCCCGTCGGCTCAGGTGTTCCGGGCGTCGGCGTTTGGCTCCGGGCCGTTTGCTGTGCCGGCTCGCTCGGCGGCGCTGGTGCGGGCAGTAGCTGCTGGGCGGGGCTGCCTGGTGGCGTTCCCGGGTGGGCCGTGCCCGGGGGCTGTCCAGGTTTCCCGCCAGTTTGCCGGCCATGGCTCGGGCTCCTGGGGTTCGGTGGCCTTTGCCCTGGGGTTGGGCCTGCCGGTGTTCGTCCTGGCGCCGCTGCCGGCCGGGGCGGCTGAGGCTTGGCAGGCTTGGTGCGGGCCGCTGGCCGCTAGGCTTTCCTGCTTCGGTGGGGCTACAGGGCAGTGCTGGCTGTGGTGCCCGGCGCCGCCGCTGCAGGGGCGGTTGTTTTAGAGTAGGGCTCCCGGCAGGGTATTGCCGGGAGCTTTTAGCTGGAAAAACCAACTACGGATTCCAAATCGTTATATTTACTATCACTGCTGACTGGCATTAATCAGAGAAATATGAACAAAGACGCAGCATATCAGAATATCGTAGATTGGTTGGCCAAGCTCAATCCACAGGAGGCCGTAGCATACACTCCTGATAAAGCTACACTGGGCCGCGTTCAGGAATTGGCCCTGAAACAAAGTGCCGACGCCCTCACGGAGGAGGAAAAAGAAGAACTTAACAACTTCTACTACCTCGAAAATATGTTGGGCCTGGGAAAGGTAAGAGCTCACCAATTGCTCCTGGCGTAAATTAATTATTCTCCCATAGGATAATCACTTCGTCCAATCCTCTAGCTTTAATCCTTGCAGCCTGTTGAAATGCCTGGTGTTATTGGTCACTAAGGTTACTGCCCACGGCATCCAACTTTTCTTCAATGCCATATTTGCCCTTGAAGAAGAAAATCACAATGTTGGTGTCCAGTAGATGGCTCAATCGAAGGATTCAATTTTGCGGTTTACGGCCCGGCTCTCCCTGATTAACTCAATCAGCTCTTCTGCACTTTGCCCATCATCTGTCCAGGCTCCAAATAGCTTCTTCCATTCGTCGTTTTCCTTCCTTTCTTCCGGTTCAGAGGCCTTTAGAGAATTGATCAGCCGAGATGCCAGCTCCAGCCGGTTTTCGGCGCTCAGCTGACTGAGCAACGCCCACCAGGTTTCCAGAAGTTTATTATTGATATCGGCTATTTTCATGCTGTTATTTTTGGTAAAGATAGGGAAATATTAAAGTAGATACAATTGCTCTTAAAACAAACCTTACCGGCAAAAAGTGCCTGGATGTTTTGAGCTTTTTTCGCCTGCTCCCTTTTAATTATTATGACGTTTAAAACAATGTTGAAAGGGTAGTTTAATATTTCCCCCTATCTTCCCTCCCGGAAAACAGCAAGAGCCTGATGGGGGGTGGTGCTTTGGAAGCGAAAATGTCAGGTTTTGGGTTCTCACGAAGATATTTTTGAGCTTCATAGCGGCGCTATGGGGCGAGAAAATAGCACAGTGAGGTTCAAAAAAGTGGCATTTGCAGCCCAAATGACCACCCCCAATTAGGCTCTATAGGTGTTAGGACTCATTCTGAAACCTAATGCTACTGCTATGAAAATCTTCCTGCTTCTCCTGCTCTGCCTCCTGGCCCTGGCCGGCTATGGACAGCAGCCTTTTCCATCCGAAAACAAAACGCCCGTCACCACCAACGCCCTCCAGCTCTTCGAGGGCGCCCGCTGTCTCCAGCGGGGCGAGGCTACCGAACAGCTCCAAGACTACGGCTTTCACCAGTTCCGCCAGCTGGCGCCTTTCTTCAAGCCGATGGGCGCCTATCCGTTTTGCATCTATTTCCGGGAAAGGGAAGACGGGCCCTTGTATTTCCTGTTCCGGGGCTTCTGCCGGGGGATGCACGTCACGGTGCCGATGGCTTACCGGGGCTGGTACTACGTGGTGGTGTTTGACGAGCAGCAGCCTTCCCTGCTGAAGATCGACGCCCGCCGGTTGGAGGTGAAAATAGAATACGCTGCGGCTTGCGTGCTGCATGAAACTCAAAATTACTGAGCTATGAAAACTGTTTTCCTGTTTCTTCTGCCGTTCTTTTTCTTTTCCTGCCAGAAGGGCGCTCCCCTGGGCGAATTATCCGATAATCCGGGGGAGGCCCCGCCTGTCCGGATAGATACGCCGGCGGCTTCCGCCTCCTGCCCGCATCCGGAGTTCGACCCGCCGGATATTGTGCCGGGCACCACCAATTGTATCGACCCCTGCCAGTTTGTCTACGAGGGTTGGGTGGATTTTGAGGAAGAGGCCTTGATGGTGAATTGCAGTCGCAGGCCCCTCTCCTCCCCGGCTCTTTCGTTCGGCATCGACAGCACCATCGTCCGCCATGTGGATCGCGGCTTCCTGAAGGTGCTCCGCATCCAGGCGCCGGGCATCGGAGCGTGGTGCTCGGCCCATGCTTTCTTCCGCGTGGAGGGCTGCCCGGTGCCGGAGCGGACTTTCCTCTACGTCGGCCATGATGAGGTGAGCGAGTACCGGGTTGTCTGGCCTCCCGGCTTCTGGGAGTGCGCCGCCGGCAAACGGATCCTCTTCCGCATCATCGCCCGCAAACCCCTGGCTCTGGCAGACGGCGACAGCCCATAATGCTGTAGCTCTCAGGGCCCTGCCCTATTGGGCAGCACTCTGTTGCACCCCCTCTCTTCGCCCCAGGGTGTCTGCAGCTTAAGAGAGGGGGCGCCCTCGCCACAAGCGAGGGCGGGGGTGAGTTACAAGCCCGGCGGCAACAACTCACAAAACACCCTTAAACCTCATGGGCTGGGGGCAATTGCTCCTAAACCCCAACAATCACCTCCTGTCAATCATGTCACATCTGTTACCTGGGGCCGGCCCGCCGGCTCCAGCTTTTTCTACTTCGAATTTCTGTGCTATGAAAATTACCAATATCCTAGCTCTATTCTGCCTGCTCCTGATGGCGTGCCATAATGAACCGCCCAGCCTGCCTGGCGCGCCAACCGCCTCTCCAGCTCACTCCTGCCCTCACCCGCCGGACACGCTGGTGGTGCGGGGCTTCTACAACCTGGACTCCTGCCTGGTGCGCCTCAACATCCAGCCGGATGCCAACGGTAAATGGTGCTACCTGCCGGAAGGGGAAACGGCAACCGCCGCCTGCCCGGGCTGGGAGGGCTTCATTGTTTTGCTAGAAGGAGCTACCGGGCAGTTCACCGTGGAATCGCCGCTGCGGCCTGTCCGCTCTTCCGGCCTGCCTGTCCGGGTGTGGGCGGAACCGCTGTGCTCCTACCCTGGCTCTTTTGATAACGCCGCTACCGGCAGCTTGCCCGGCAACCGCTTCTTCGCCACGGTGCTGTTGTCGGAAAATTACCTGGATTGCCTGCTGAATGAACCGGGCTTCTGGTTCGAAATGAAAGTTTTGCAATCAAAACATTGACAAACCGTACGCTTTCCGCGTATATTACGGGTGCAATGGGTAGCTGTTTCGTGGAAACGGCTGCCCATTGCTTTTTTCAGCTACCCTTTGCGTATTTCTTCACCGGCAGCCTCTCGGGGCTGCCTTTTTTTTTCACTAACTATCTGTGCTATGAAAACTATACTGACGTCCGCGTGGCTTTTTGCCAGGCACAAACTGCGAGTACAGTATATGCTGGCCCGGCAGATTTTGTCAAATACCAAATCTGCCCGGCGTCAGCATACAACCTTACTGGCGGCTATCCTCCTGGCCGCCGCCCTCGCTGCCTGCAGCGAGGACCCGCTCTTTGACGTGGAACCACCCGCCGAGTTGAAGGAACAGCTCCAGGGCGATGAGGTGATTTGCCCAAATTGCCTCCCGGTTCCTCCGGGCGCCGAAATTCCTCTCCTGGAAAAGGAGCAGCTCCAGGACCAGGATGAGGGCGAACGGGACTGCGAGGGCTGCAGGCCGCCATCTCCCGGCCCGGAGATCCCGCCGGCTGTGGAGAAGGAGCAGCTGCAGGGTGAACCGGAGGATGAGCCCTGCCCGAATTGTTCGCCTTGAATATTGCGGCCGGAAGGGAGAGCGGCAGATTGCTGCTTTTCCTTCTCTTCCAAACATGCTCTAACCTTATATCCAACCGATGGAAACCATCTGGACGTATACAAAGCCGCCCGTTTTCTTCTTTTTACTGTCTTTGCTGATGGCCTGCCCTTCCCCGCCTCAGGAGGAGGCTCCCCCGCCCCTCTCGCGGGAGCAGTAAGCAGGTGGACAAAATTGTATTGACGTTTCTGATCGAGGGGATTTTTTTGCTAATCAAGGCGGAGGTTCCCGACTTTAGCCGTAGCTAAAGGAGGCGGTTCTCCAACGCAGAGTAGCGGAAAAAGGCCCCATCAGAAATGTTAAGTTCAATTTGTCCACCTGCTTACGATAGTATTATGAAAGCAGACATGCCTCCGCTAAGGGTGAGGCGCTCGAAGGAGCAGCTGCAGGGGCAGGATGAGTGGGAGTGATACAAAAAGAAGGAAAAAGCAACAGGTGCATGGGGGCCTTGCTTAAGGCTTAGCCATGAATGACGGGTGGGGGTTTTAGTTCTAATCGTTTCATTACTTCATCAACCGTAGTTTGCCATAACTGGGCTAATTCCACCAAATGTTTCATGCGCTCCACACTTTTGGCTTCGACTTGTGGGGCCAGCTGCATCAACTCCTCGTGCTCAGCTTCTGTGATCATTTCTTTCGATTGTTTGATTAGCAACTCGTTATACCGGAGTTGAACCTCCTCCGGCAAGCCTTCATTGATCTTTAGCAGTAGCAGCTTTTCTCTCCTGCTGGATTTATCGCGAAGTTCCCGTTTGTGCTCATTGGCTTTCATAAGTGTTGGCATTTTTCAGGGAAAGTGCATTTATTCTATAGCCCAAAATCAATGGCATCAATTCCTTCATTATTTTAGTATCGGGCATCTTTCCTGGCTGAGTGCACCTCACAGAGCTCCTTCATGAGACGGCCGGTTTAACAGCCTGGCCAGAGACAAGCATCCTGGCATAGTTCAGAGCGGCAATTATGTCTTCTTTTTCTAATTCTGGATGGTCTTCGAGGATCTCCTCGATCGTCATTTCCGAGCCTAACAGGTCAAGAATAACTTCTACTGGCCAGCGCATGCCGCGAATGCAGGGCTTGCCGTGGCAAATTTCCGGGTCTATCGTTATGCGTTCGAGATGTTCCACATTGCCGTTGTGCTTGTGCTTCTGAAAATAGGAATTTTATCATAAAACCAACGAAAATGGATAGGAGTTTCTTCCACTGAATGTGTTGTTACACCCTTTGCTGCTTTTTGCCGAATTCTAGTTCCAGGGAGCTACTTGCCATACCTACCGTCACAATTCAACTAGTTTTTCGCCGGAACAATACCCAAATCCCGTCCCCCTTTGCCTCCATCTGCCCGGGGGACAAAATCGTGATTCTGTCTCCCCCCCGTACCCCCCGCTTCCTGAAAACTTTTTTCGCCAAATTCCCGTTTGGTTGACTTTTTCCCTGTCACGCCTGTATATTGTTTCCTCGCAAGGGGGAGCGCGAACACCAAAACCGGGCCATGGTTTCCGAGATCAAGCTTCCTAATCGCCAGCAACTGGACTTGTTGCTCTCCCGCGCCAACACCAAATACCGCCTGATCGCTCTGCTGATGATGGACGCCGGACTGCGGGTCACCGAGGTGGTGCGCCTGCAGGTGAAACACGTGCGGCCGATGGAGCAACAACTGGTGGTCTTCAGCTTGAAGAAACGAAAACATTCCAGGGATAAGTTCAGGAAGGTTCCCATTACGGGCCGGATCATCGAGGCGTATGCGAATTACCGCCGGAAAGCGAAAGGGGTGGACTGGAACGACCCGGACGCTTTTCTTTTTCCGCCTTCTGATCAGAGCGCTCAGCTTCACCTTTCCCGCAAGTCGGTCTACCGGCGCATTATGAAGTATACGAATAGGACGGTTACGCCCCACATGCTGCGGCATTACTACGCGACACGCATGGCGAATAATGGGGAGGATGTCCGCGTGGTGCAGAAGCTGCTGGGGCACAGCAGCCAGCAGGTGACGGAGCGCTACCTGCATGTGGATGAACAGCGGCTGCGGCAGGCGGTACGTGGGATTGAGCAGGAGCGGAACCTTCTCCGCCGGGTATGGCAGAAACTGCACCGCCCGCCTCCGGTCCTGGTGTTCCCTGCGCAACGGGGCATGACCAGCTTCCACGTGGGTAGGAAGGAGGAACTGGGGCGCCTCCACGGCCTGAGTGAGAAGCGGGTGAATGTCCTGTTGCTGGGGCCGCAGGGCATCGGCAAGTCGCACTTGCTGGACAATTATGCTGACGTCCGGCGGGCTATCATTAGGCCCAAAGCCCTGGAGTCAGCATATGCTGACCCCGCTGGGGATGCTCCTCAAAAGGCGAAGCGGGCGTCAGTATACCACCGGGAACGGATCATCCGCATGGACGATTTCCGGTCGCCGAAAAAGACGCTGGCGGGGCTGCTCCTGACGCTCTTCGATGATGATAAGGACGAAGTGCTCCGCCTGCTGCTGGAGGTGGAGCAACGGGAGCAACTGGAACGGATCGCCACCAAGGAGAGCATCAAACGGCTGTGCGAACTGGCGGTAGATGCAACGAAACCTAAAGAGTTTACCCTGGTGTTCGACGACCTGACGGACATCACCAAATACGGCGTGCGCATTCTGGAAATGCTGAAAAATCACTTCCACATCATCGCCGCGGCGCGCCGCATTAAGATCGAGCACGCTACCTTCTTGTCGAACTTTGAGCGCATAGAACTGCAGCCCCTCTCCCGCCCGGAGACGCTGGAACTGGCCTCCCGCCTCGCCCAGCCGTTCACCGAACGCATCGAGGACTTCGAGGCATTCCTCAACCGCGTCTGGGAAAACACCCAGGGCATCCCGCTCTTCGTGGTGGAACTGGTAGAGCGCCTGGGCAAGGAGCCCGTCGTTTCCCTGGAGGTGCTGCATGAGGTACGCCACACGGCATCCAAGTCGGAAATAGACTTCAGCATCCCGCTGATCGTCGCCTTTTCTTCCCTGATGGCGTTACGTTATATGGGCAGCGAGCTGGGGCACCACTCGGGCGCCTTTCGCCTGCTGGGGGGCCTGGCCCTCATCGTGGCCATCTTTTCGAGGAGGATCTTCCAGGCGTTGAAGCGGCGGTTTGTGTGATGAATGAAGGAGAATGGAACGCGAATCGACACGGGTTGAGCGGATAACGCGGATCAGGCTAATCCAAGGAGTGCTGCCCGCAATCCGCGAGAACTGGCTGGTCCGCGTTTGTTCGCGTTCCATTTCACCCTTCAAAAAATAGCCATTAGGCCACCCGGCCCCGAGCGAATCATCAAGGTGCAGCAGCAGGTGAATGAGGCGTTCCGGAAGGCGAAGGAGCGGAGGGATGGGGGCATTGTGGGATTTTTAAGATGGTAAGGTTGTGAGTCAGTGAAAAGATGAAACTTAAAAAAGAGCCAGCTGAAACCCAATATTTTTGTAAGTTGTGATAATAAGTAGCAGTTCCCAAGATAAACTATTATGGAAATAAGAATTGCCAGCTGGAATATTGCAGGTGCGAAGTTATTTGGAAGGCTAAACCCTGCTCCAGATACTGTCGCCAAAGACTACATAAGTGAGTATAAGAGGTTATGGGAAACAGACATTCACAGGTATATTACAGGTGGAGGTGGCGATTCAAACTTGCCGGAAATTATTTTTTTACAGGAATGTATCGGGTTTAGAGATACCAGAGAGCAACCATCTAGAAGGTGGGAAAGTGGAAAGCAAATCTTATCAAAGGTCTTTCAAAATTATGAATGCTTCTTCTTCCCCTCTTTATCAAGCTACCACAATCCTCATCCCAGAAAGTGGGAAAAGTATAAAAGGACAGACACCTACCTGCCAGACTTTATTGAAGCCCAGCAAGGCTACGGCATTTGTATAAAAAAACCAGATAGGTTAAGAAGTTTGTGGGTGAATAAAATGGAAGACAATTCTGACAGGAGCAAAGTAGATACAGTTGGCCAGGCAAATTATAACCTTTGTTTTCAGTCCATAAATATCAGTACGGGGCTATATTTAGGCAGCAGAGATACTGAACCAAGATTAGCGATCCTGGGGCGAATGAAGCTAAAGGAAAATAAATATGTAAATTTCATCAACCTACACTTGACAACATTAAAGGCTGAGAGAGAAGGGAAGGTGAGGATAAACAGAGAGGCCTCCTCGATCAGGTTGAGCCAGCTGAATTTGATATTGGACTATGTCGTTGCTGCTTATCAGGAAAGCAATTTGTTTAGGATTCAGTCCAACCTCCGGAACGAAGATATCTGGATCATTGGCGGCGATTTCAATGCTACCCCAGAATCAGAGGAAATTATGGCCCTTAAGAAATTAGGTTTTGTAGATGGGAATGCAAATAAGGTTTTGAAAGCACCTAATTCGAGTTACAACAATAAGACAGGTACTAAATGGTCGTTAAGGAATGAAAACCTTCCACCCATTGTTGTGGACTACATCTTCTGTGGTATTGAGAAATCATCTTTCCCTTCGGGTAAAATCGATGTAAGAAACTCCCTTCAACCTTTTCGGCCTAATTTTAAAAATCCAGATTTCGAGTCTGACCATGCTTTCCTGTTTTCTTCTTTCCAGTTTGATGTTTGAAAGCGTATCCCGCTATATCCCTATAAGGCCTTATGTAATAAAGGAATATAGCAATTAGGACAGATGGGGCGCGGTATACTATTAGCGGAAGTTTCATGGGATGAGACTTCATGACAAAAAACTTTCAGCCCTGATGGCGCTGAAAAACAGCGCCTGCGGAAGCCAGCACCACCGGAACTCCTTGCTTTTGTCCACCGTTATTTTTACTTTACAGGCAGCTTTCGCCCATTTTCGGGTAGCAGCTTTTTCGATTTTTGCAAAGGGTAAAAAAGGGCTCCATCCAGCGGAGCCAGCATCAAAGGGTAGCTTTCGTGTTTTTTATTAACAACAAAAGCTATGAAAGCCCCCAACCACATCATCGGCGGCCTCGTCTTCACCGGCATCTGCAGCTCCCTATCGGGTGTAAACGTCTTCGCCTCCCCGGTGTACTCGGGCCTGGCCATCACCGCTTCTCTCCTCCCCGACATCGACCACCCCAAATCCCTCATCGGCAGCCTGCTGAGGCCTATTTCAATAACGGTCAACCGCCGCTATGGCCACCGCACGATCACGCACAGCGGCGTGACGCTCGTGGTTCTGACCCTGGCTGTCGCTGTTGTCGAGAAGCTTTCCTCTGGCGCCAATAGCCTGGCGTTGGTCTTCTTCTTTGCTTATTTCTCGCACTTGATGCTGGACATGATGACGCTGCAGGGGGTGCCCCTACTCTACCCTATTACCAAGAACCCGTTTGTGATCCCCGGCAACCCCGGCTACCGGATCCGTACGGGCGACCTGCGGGCGGAGGCGGTGATGTTCTGCCTGTTCCTCTCGCTGGGGCTCTTCCTGCGGCCGCTCTTTGAGCATGGCTTCTGGACGTCCTATAACCGCCTGTTCGGTACGATGCAACACTTGTACCTGGAGTTTCAGCGGTCGGAGGACCTGCTGGAGGTGCGGTACCGGGCGCATAAGGGAAGTATGCTGCTTTCCGGGAAAGGCTATTGCCTGGAGGCTAAGCCGGGAAGGGCGGTGCTGCTGCAGGGCGATAGCCTGATGGTGCTGGACAAATCGGAGTTGGTGGTGGAAGAAGTGATCCCTTCTCATACGGGGCGACAATTCTTCTTCCGGGAGCACCGCTTTGTAGGTATTGGCGCCGATAGCCTCCAGCACCTGGTGGGCAGGCACATCATCACCAGGCTGGATGTGGCGGCGGACCGCCCGTTCCTGGTGACGGCGAATGGGGTGACGTCGGAGCAACGCCGCTTTGAATCGGGCTTTCTGCGGGGGGCAATCTTTCATGAGCTGTACGATTCGGTGGAAATGGAGGTGTTCGTCTACGAACCCAACCCCCGGATACCGGTGCTGCGGGAGCAGCTGCGCCATTTGAGGCGGGAGAACCGGAGCCGGGCGGAGGCAGCTGCCCATCATTCGCTACGGCTGGCGGAGTTGGCGGTGGAGCTGCAAATGGAGGCGGATATGGTGGCCAGGGAACGCCTTTACCAACAACTGGCACAAGAACGTAAGCGAAAGCTGCCACAGCCGGATTATGCCAAAGGGTACGAGCTGCAGGCAGAGATCACCGCCCTGCGGCAACAGGAACGGGCCAAGAACGCCCGCCACCGGGAAGCCCTGGAGCGCCGCAACCGGGAGGCGGAACTGCAACCGGCCAGCTTCACGGGGTATTTGACAACGGTTGAAATTGAGGGGGATAGCCAATAATTCAGCCGCCCTTCGCTTGGTGGAACTGGCCTGCCAGGAATCGAAAGGCAGCTCCATAATGCTGCCCCCTGGAGCCTTCCGGCCTTAGAGGGATTTGGTTAATAGCTCTTAGCTCCATTTCCCCAAAATGCCTACTAAGCAAGCAGGGAAGTGAGCCTTGGAAGTGGAACTTAAGCCTTCAGCTTTTTCCCATTTCCAGAGCTGGCTCCAGGCTTTATGAAACCCCGCGAACGGCTTTGCTTGCGCTGACAAGGAAATGGAGGTTAGAGCTATCCAAATGCCTCTACAGCCTTGACTTTTTGGCCCTTTTGTGTCAAGACAAAAGGGCGAAACAAACCCAATTAATTAACCTCCTGACATCAAGCCTCTGAAAACCAAATACAAGAGCAAAAACAAAAATAAAAAGCTATGAACCCCCTGAGTATTCTTCTAAAAGCAAGCCATCTACTCTTCTTTTGCTTTACAGCAACCACCACCCATCCCCAAGAGCTCCCTCCGCTAGGAGAACTCTACACCTCCATCGACAGCTTCTACGCCGCCGAAACCCACGCCAACCTCCTGGAGTTCCAGGAAGGCCGAAAAGGAGAATGGCTGAAATACGTGCCAGATATCGGGCTGACGTACACGGTAGCGGGCGACCCGCGCCCGAGCGTGAGCTTCAACACTGGCATATTGTATCAGGCGAAACGGGATAAGCAGCGCAACGCCGCCCGGCGGCACAGCATCGAGGAGAAGGGGGCGCTGCAGGCGGCGCGCGCTCGGGGAAAGGTGGCCAGGCTCTATGCTGATTTCTTGCTGCGCAGGGAGCAGCTGGCCGCTCGCCGCGAGCTGCTGGCCATCGATGAGCAGTTGTTTCGGATGGAGGAGGACCGATACCGGCAGGAGGAGATCAGCCCGGGAGATTTTCTGAACGCGAAACGGGATTGGCTGGTGAAGCAACAGGGGGTGGAGGATCTGGAAATGGAGCTGGAGCTGCTGCGGCAGGAGATCCTGGTGGAGAGCTTCCGGGTAGGGAGGTGAGCTACTGGTTGCGTATTCTGAATAAGGTTGTATAAAGCTATTTGATCACTTATCCTGACGACGAAGTGGCTTGAAAATCCACTTCGTGTCAGGATATACTGCACTTAAATGGTTTGACTTGACAAACCACTTAACGTCAGTAAAAAACCTGAAGCTATGGCTAAGGAAACTTTTGAACGGACGAAGCCGCACCTGCGCCCTGGTGGGCGGCCGTGGAATATCTGGGATTTGCTGCTGTTTTTGTTTTTCGGGGTGTAGGTTATATGCCGACAAAGCTTTGTTGGCATATAATAGTGACCGGCTTGGATATGCGGGCCTTATGTGTCTTCTGCTTTTCGTTTCAAGCCGCGTCATCTATCCTGGATCCTTTTTTACTCATTGAGAGCATGGAGAGGCTGGCTACGTTGTGGCTGGCTTCTCTTGTTTTTAGGTGGCCTGCTCGGCACTGATCGGCAGTCCAAAAAAACGGTCCTGGTTGTGGTTTTTTGGTCATTGTTTTTTTGGACGAGTTTTTTGGACTCCTTTGGGAGGGTAAATGATTCTTTTGGGTGGAGTGGGCATGGCCCATTTAAAGGGCCCTTTTTTCAGCCTCCAGCTATCCAGGCAATGCACCCATCGTACACTTCGCAAAAACATTAAATTTCCCATTATTTTTTTAACTTGGTTATATTATTTCGCCGAATAACCCACTACCTAAACCAAATAAATGAACCTGCTCTACCTCGCCTTTGCCAACAGCCGCCACGACCCGCTGCCCAGCCTCCAGAAGGAGGACGAGGCCATTTACCGGGCGCTGGCGCCGCGGGCACTGAAACAGGAAATCCTCCTGCACCGCGACTCCTACGCTTCCCTGGCGAAGGTGGCAGAATACATTACCCTTTTCCGGGAACACCTGTTCTTGTTTCACTACAGCGGGCACGCCGGGCGCGATGCCCTGCTGCTGGAAGAAGAAAAAGCCTCCGGCGCCGGCATTGCGGCCATGCTGAAGCAGTGCCCCAACCTGAAAGTGGTGGTGCTGAATGGCTGCTCCACCAGGGGGCAGGTGCAGCGGCTGCTGGATAACGGCGTGCCGGTAGTGATCGCCACCAGCGCGCCGGTAGAGGACATGAAGGCCATGCGCTTCGGTATCCGGCTTTACCAGACGCTGAGCGAGCAGGCTACCATTCGGGATGCTTTCGATATGGCCATAGCGGAGGTAGTGGCCATGGACGCTTCGATGGAAGGCAGAATAAGCCGGCAAATTGCATTTGATTTTGAAGCAGAAGACGGCTCGGACAAAGAACCTCTTTGGGGGATCTACTCTCAGGCAGGCCAGGAAGTGGTACTCGGGCAGGGCCTGCCGGTGCAAAGCGCCCCTCCGCAAGGGCTCACCGAAGGAATTGAAACGCTTCCCTACGAATTTAGAGCCCACATCGAGAATTTCCTGAACGAATATTTGGGAACGGAAGATCAACCCGTTCCTTTTGGAGGAAGGGATCGGGAACTTGAAATCCTAACAGAATGGTTGCAGGATGAACAACAACCCCCTTATATGCTGCTTGCCTCTCCCGCCGGCCGGGGCAAATCAGCATTGCTGGCGCATTGGAGCAAACTAATGCATGCTGATCCAAACCTGGCCGTGGTTTTCGTTCCGGTTAGTATCCGGTTCCAGACCAATCAGCCAAGGGTTTTTTTCGCCTCGCTGTCCGCACAGTTGGCCAGGCTCTACAGGGAAGAAATTCAGCATACTACTATCCAATCGGTCGATATCTGGTGCGAATACATTGCAGGTTTTTTACGCCGCCCCCTTCCCGACGGCCGCAAATTACTGTTGATCATTGATGGAGTTGACGAAGCCGTTGGTTGGGAGGCTGGCCCGTATTTGTTTCCTAACCGGGTGATGGAACACACTAAAATCCTCGTTTCCGCCAGGTATCAGGTTGGAGATATAGGTGCTGCTCAGTGGGTTCAACGTTTAGGTTGGGGCCGATATAAGCTGGCCACAACCCTAGAGCTCGATAATCTTTCTCTTAAAGGGTTGAAAAGTGTACTGGAGAATATGGGGGTTCCCGTTGCCCAACTGAGCCGGAATGTCAATATTATAGAAGAGCTTTTTCGATTGACCGAAGGTGATCCACTTATCGTTCGGCTTTATGTAGATGATTTATGGCAAAAAGGAGAGAGGACAGTTAATTTAACACCAGAAGACTTACCGCAAATTGAACCAGGGTTGAAGGGGTATTTTGACCAATGGTGGCGAGATCAGAAAAAGCTTTGGAAGGAGCAAGGAGAAGACCCGTTGGAAAAAGAATCGGTAGAAGGCATGTTTGACCTTCTGGCCTTTGCTCGGGGCCCATTGAAAAATGAAGAGGTCATTCAGTTAGTTGGTGATAACTTCCGGCTAAACACAACTTCACGCATTAAGCAGGCTTTAAAGCCTCTCACCCGCTTTGTTTTTGGGGATGGTAAACAGCAAGGATATATCTTTAGCCACCCTCGTTTCGGGTATTACTTTAAAGATCAAAAATCAGCTATAGAAAAAGAAAAATGGGAAGCCCGTTTTCTGAATTGGGGTAAAAGTATCCTGGATCGGCTGCTCAATCAGGAACTGAAGCCAGAAAGTGTTTCAACCTATATCATACAATATTACGGGGCCCATTTGTTCGATGGGAATGAGCCTCTGGAAGAGCATATGAAGCTCGTTCACCGGTCCTGGTATGATGTTTGGCAAGCATTTGATAGAACCCCTGCCGGTTTCTTGATCGATGTGGAACGCGCTAAGAAACATGCTCATGAGGCCAATAGACAGTTTCTTGAGGAGAACAAGCCGCTTATCTATCTCGGTTTGGAAATTATCTGTATTCTGGTAGAAGCTAGCATCCGCAGCCTGGCTACGAATATACCGTCAAAGCTGCCAGGCTTGCTGTTGGAAACCGGTATATGGACGGATGTTCAAATTCTGGCCCATATAAGACAGTTGCCAAATGATCATGACAAAGCAGCATTGCTTACAAAAATATTTAAGGACTTAAGCAAACCGTGGCATGAAGAAGGCTTAAAAGTAGCCCGCGCCGTACAATCTGAATATTCCAGAGCCAAAGCGCTCACGGGCTTGGCTCCCCACCTGGGGCAGCAAGACAAAGCCGAGGCTACCAGGCAAGCCCTGGAGGCCGCCCGCGCCATACAAGATGAATATTACAGAGCCGAAGCGCTCACGGGCTTGGCCCCCCACCTGGGACAGCAAGACAAAGCCGAAGCTACCAGGCAAGCCCTGGAAGCCGCCCGCGCCATACAAGATGAATCTTACAGAGCC
>CAYQKY010000049.1:0-44117 GCA_964418125.1 uncultured Phaeodactylibacter sp. | reverse complement strand
TTCTTGGTGCTGGTCACCACGCTGATGGGCACGTCGTCGTAGCGGCCGTTCTTGAGAATGACCAGGCGGCCGTCGATGCCGTTGAGGATAAGGTCGAGGGCCAGGTTGCCGTAGGCCATGGGCACGATGGAGTCGATGGCGTCGGGGTCGCCGCAGCGCACGAGGTAGCCCAGCTTCTGGTTGATGACGTTGACCACCTTGCCTTTGTTGTATTTCGGAGAAAGCTCCTTGATCTTGGCGGAGGCCATATCGCCGATGCCGCCCAGCTTGGCATGGCCGTAGGCGTCCTTTTCCGCTCCTTCGAAGACCATCTCTCCTCCTTTGAAGGTCGCGCCTTCCGAGATCAGCAGAATGGAGTATTTGCTGGGGTTTTCATTGCGGTCTTCCACCAGGAGTTCGGTCATCAGGTTGACGTCGACGGGGTGCTCGGGGATCACGCAGCGGTTGGCGGCGCCCGCCATGGCGGGCAGCATGGCGGTGAAGCCGGCGTAGCGGCCGAACACTTCCAGCACCATGATGCGCTCGTGAGAGCCGGCGGCCGTCCGCAGGTTATTGGCCATGGAGATGGTGCGGGTCACGCAGGTGCTGAAACCGATGCAGTAGTCGGTGCCCGGCACGTCGTTGTCCATCGTCTTGGGGATGGCCACCACCTTGACGCCCTTCTGGTAGAGGTGCACCCCGTAGCTGAGGGTGTCGTCCCCCCCGATCGGGATGAGGTAGTCGACATTGAGCCACTCCAGGTTTTTGAGCACCTCGTCGGTGAGGTTGTTCATGTCCTCCTTGTAGGTGTCCTGCAAGTGTCTGGGCACCTGATCCTTGGCCACATGGCTGGGCCGGGTGCGTGAAGTGTGCAGGAAGGTGCCGCCCGTACGGCCGGCCCGGTTGACCACGTCTTTGGTGAGGTACTGGAAGTTGTTGCTGTTGTCGAACTTCTTGTCGCGCACGATGTCGATCATGCCGCCCCATCCGCGGCGGATACCAACAACGTCATACCCTTCTCTCAGGGCGCGGATGGTGACGGCGCGGATGGCCGGGTTGAGCCCGGGAACGTCGCCTCCGCCGGTGAGGATGCCGATGACGCCTTTTTTCTTTTTGATGTTTGCCATTCTATTTATGGGTTAATGATTAAATGTTGCCTTTCTCAGCCGAACATTGGCCTTCCCGACAAGTTTAACAGGCGAGGCTCTGATGAAAACCCGCCGGGCATGGCTTGGCCGTAAATGCCCTAAGGTAAAAAGGAAAGTGTCAAAAACACAATAACAAAAAGCCATTCCCGGGCATGATAAATATCATCTCAACCCTGCTGAGAATTCCTTAATTTTAGCCTTTCTCTCAGAGCTTCCCCGGAGCAAGCGCATTTGCCTGCTTCGGGATGAGTTCATAAACCAAAACTTTCTCATCCTATGAGTGTACAAACAGCATCTATTTCCAACCTGGAATCGCTATTGGGCGATGATGCTCAGTATTTGCTCGAGCATAAATCCAAAACCATTCCCAAAGAACAGCTGCATTTGCCCGGCCCCGACTTCGTCGACCGGGTCGTGCTGGGCTCCGACCGCTCTCCTGTCGTAATGCGCAACATGCAGGCCCTTTTCAATGCCGGCCGGCTGGGTGGGTCGGGGTACATCTCCATCCTTCCCGTAGACCAGGGCATAGAGCATACTGCCGGGGCTTCATTCGCCCCCAACCCCATTTATTTCGACCCGGAGAATATCGTTAAGCTGGCCATCGAAGGCGGATGCAACGGGGTAGCTTCCACCCTGGGCGTGCTGGGCGCCGTTTCCCGGAAATACGCCCACAAGATCCCCTTCATCCTGAAGATCAACCACAACGAGTTGATGACCTACCCCAACAAGTACGACCAGATCCTGTTCGCCAGCATCGAACAGGCTTTCGATATGGGGGCCGTTGCCGTGGGCGCCACCATTTATTACGGCAGTGAAGAGAGCAGCCGGCAGATCCAGGAGGTCAGCGAAGCCTTCCAGTACGCGCACGAACTGGGCCTGGCGACCATCCTGTGGGCCTACCTGCGCAATCCGGCCTTTTCGAACGGCACGGACTACCACGTAGCTGCCGACCTGACCGGCCAGGCCAACCACCTGGCGGCCACCATCGAGGCCGACATCGTCAAGCAGAAGCAGCCCGAGAACAACGGCGGCTTCAAGGCGGTCAAGTTTGCCAAGACCCACGATAAAGTGTACTCCGAGCTGACCACCGGCCACCCCATCGACCTGACCCGCTATCAGGTCGTCAACTGCTACATGGGCCGGGCCGGGCTGATCAACTCGGGAGGCGCTTCGGGCAAGAACGACCTGGCACAGGCCGTGCGCACCGCCATCATCAACAAGCGGGCCGGCGGCATGGGCCTCATCTCCGGCCGCAAGGCTTTCCAGAAGCCGATGAAGGACGGCGTGGAACTGCTCAACGCGATCCAGGATGTATACCTGAATAAGGACATCACCATCGCGTAAGGGTTGTTTGCCCTGAAAATCAAAACCCGCTTCCAGGTAGTATCCGGGGGCGGGTTTTGTTTTTCAGGGCGAAGGCGGCCGGGGTGTTCGGCGCAGGGTTTGATGATCGGGTTTTTGCTCCCGGGAGGTGGAAATTGTTGTTCTTTATCAATCGCTGAAATCCAGCCATACCTTCATCTTGCCGATCCCCCGGTTAGACCAGGCATAGTAGGGTATGGCTTTCAGGTTGTCGCCTTCTATAATATTGACGCCTCCCAGAAGATTCTCCTCTTTGCGGACAGCAAATTGATCTTCCCGGCCTACCATTATGGTTTCAAAATTTTTCGGGTTGTCGATCTCTTCAACGGCATAGACAAGGGGGCCATATTCCAGTGCCACTTTTCCCCGGCATTCCTCCACTTTTGGATTGGCAACCACTTTTTTCACTTCCATGGGGAAGGCTAATTGCAGGTTTACCGTTTGGCCTGCTTTCCAGTTTCTGGTGGCCTCAAAATATCCCTGATCGTCTTCCGCCGGGTATTCCTGGCCATCGATGATGATCTTTGCCGGCTGCTCCGAAGGGTTCACATAACTGTACAGCCCTCCGGGAAGCACCTGGTTCCTCACCCGGGAAGGTATCCTGAGCTTCAGCGTAAATGTCCCTTCCTTTTCTGGTTGTACGGTAAGGTTTACTTTCCCGCTCCAGGGATAACTTGTCTGTTGCGTGATACGGACGGTGTTATCCGTCAACTCAATGGATGCCTCGTTGGAAGCGTAAAGGTTGATAAAAATGGTATCCCCGGCTTTGGAATAGATCAACCCCGGCATTGCCGGAATGAAGCGGATTACATTCGTCGGGCAGCAGGAGCAATCAAACCAGCTTTTGCGGGTGCAGGCGCCCTGGTTAAATTGATAGGCGCCGTCTGATTCCAGTGCATTGGGGTAAAAAAAGTGGGTGCCGTCCAGTGACAATCCGGAAATGAGTCCGTTGTACAGGGTCCGTTCAATAACATCGAAATATTTGACATCTCCCGTCAGGTTGTGCAGCCGGTGGTTCCAGTACACACTTCCAATAGACGCACAGGTTTCATTGTAGGCCGTCAGATTGGGCAATTCATAGTCCTCGCCGAATGCTTCCCCTTCATGCCGGGCGCCGATGCCCCCGGTGATGTACATCTTTTTTTCTACCATATTGTGCCATAGGTTGTCAACGGCCTTTCGGTAAGCTGTATCCTGATAGATGGCGGCGATATCAGTCATGGCGGCATACATGTAAACGGCCCGGACGGCATGGCCCACCACTTCATCCTGTCCGGTTACGGGGAGGTGGTCCTGAGAATAAGGGCCGTACAGTTCATGGTGCTCCGGGTTGCCCCGGTTGTCCAGGAAGTATTTTGCCAGTTTCAGATACGGTTCTTTACCCGTCGCCTGATACAGTTTGATCAGCCCTGTTTCAATGATCTGATGGCCGGGGACGGCGCCGATCTTACCTTCGCCCTCGCCAAAAGTGCTGGCCATCAGGCCGGCATTTTTCAGGGCGATATCCAGAAAATTCCTTTTGCCCGTCGCCTTGTAGTGGGTGTAGGCCGCTTCGTAAAGGTGCCCGGCGTTGTAGAGCTCATGGCTTGCCCCCAGGGACTCCCAACGTTTGCCCTCCTTCACTTCCACCCAGGACGCCGGGGGTTTTGCGGGGTCGATGGTCCTCCAAGTGGTCAGGTACCCGTCTTCTTCCTGGCCGGTGGCAATGATGGCGATCAGGGAATCCAGGAGGGCTTCCAATTCCGGATTGGGGGCGCTGATCAGAGAGGTGGAGGCCCCTTCGATGATCTTGTACACATCCGTGTCGTCGAAGGGCATTGCCCCTCTTACTTCGCCTTCCATTTTCCCCCCGGCGATCAAAAAGTTTTCCAGCCGGCCCTCCCCGGCGCATTTATTGATGGCATACTCAATGGTTTTCTCCTGCACCCTTTTAATAATGGGCAACCAGAAAGCATCCGTCATTTTTATATCCCTGATGTCTACGGGGGTGATGGGGTACTTGGAAAAGCCATCCTCAGCGGCCGCTGCATCCGTTTTATTGGAACCGGATTGGCATCCGGTGATCAGGAATAGTGATGAAGCTAAAATTAAAATGGATCGCATGCTTTTCATTTTTTATGGTTATGGCTTTGTCTCATGCAATTATACGTTGCGGTAACGTCGAGGTAGGGTGCACCATTCAATCGGGCATATGAGTCACCCGGCTCCGGAAAACCGCCTGGTTTTATAAGTGCTTGTTTGGAGGTAGTCATTTGGGCTGCAAAAGCCAGCTTTTGGAACCTCACTTCAGCTATTTTTTGGCCCGTAGCTCTGCTATGCGCCAAAAAATGAGCTTCGCGAGAACCCAAAATCAGCCGTTTTCGCTACCAAAGCACCACCTCCAAACAAGCACTAAATAAGTAGGGCAATCTACGAAATATCCGGAGCAGTGCCATGCTTCGTCCCCGGATCAGGCCCCGGCAGCACCCCAGCCTCTGTTCGATAAGCCCCTCTTCCTGCCATTGGAAAAAAGATAAAAAATCCCCGGAGGATAGATACAAGATCAGGGAAAAACGCTATACTAACCATGAATTTTTCCTGTGGCAAATTCGCCAGTAAGACGTTAGCTTCTTACGAAAAACTTAATTTTCACCAATGAGTACCTATGTAATAGGCGTAGACTACGGCACTGATTCCGTTCGTTCCGTTATCATCAATGCGGAAACCGGCGAGGAAGCCGGGAGTGCGGTTTTCTATTACCCGCGTTGGAAAAAGGGCCTGTATTGCGATCCGGCAGGCAACCAGTTTCGCCAGCACCCGCGGGACTACCTGGAAGGGCTGGACGCTACCATCCGCCAGGCGCTGGCAATGGCGCCGGCCGGAACGGCCGCCCGGGTCAGAGGCATTGCGGTAGACACGACCGGGTCGACCCCTGTCGCTGTCGATAAAAGCGGAACCCCTCTTGCCCTGCTGCCAGGGTTCGAAGAAGATCCCGGCGCCATGTTCATCCTCTGGAAGGACCATACCGCTATCAATGAGGCGGCGGAGATCAACGCGCTGGCGGCCCGATGGGAGGTGGATTACACCAAATACGAGGGCGGCATCTATTCTTCCGAGTGGTTCTGGGCAAAAATCCTGCGTACCCTCCGTGCCAATGAGAAGGTTCGCCAGGCCGCTTACTCCTGGGTGGAACACTGCGACTGGATCCCCTTCCTGCTCACCGGCGGCGCCGACGTTCACCAGATGAAACGCAGCCGTTGCGCCGCCGGCCATAAGGCGCTCTGGCACGAGGACTTCGGCGGCCTGCCGCCCAATGCATTCTTCAAAACCCTCGACCCCCTGCTGGATGGCCTGGTGGACAGCATGTACAAGGAGACCTATACGTCCGATGTGCCTGCCGGCAGGCTCTCGGAAGAATGGGCGAAAAAGCTGGGCTTGTCCACCGATGTGGTAGTCAGCGTGGGGGCCTTTGACGCCCACATGGGCGCCGTCGGCGGGCAGATCGAACCCTACCACCTCAGTAAAGTGATGGGAACCTCCACCTGTGATATGCTGGTGGCTCCCATGGATGGAGGTAAGGAGAAGCTCGTCAGCGGCATCTGCGGGCAGGTCGACGGCTCCGTCATTCCGGGTATGCTCGGCCTGGAGGCAGGGCAGTCCGCTTTCGGCGATGTTTATGCCTGGTTCAAAAACCTGCTGGCGTGGACGCTGGAAGAGGTAGTAGGCAAGAGCCGGCTGCTGGACGACAAGCTGAAGCAACAACTGATCGAAGAAGCCGCCGCCCGAATCATTCCCGAGCTGACGGCAGCTGCTGAGCAGATCCCGCCCGGGGAAACCGGTATCGTCGCCCTCGACTGGCTCAACGGCCGCCGCACTCCCGACGCCAACCAGGCCCTGAAAGGCGCCATCTTCGGCCTCAACCTGGGCAGCGACGCGCCCCGAATTTTCCGCGCCCTGGTGGAAGCCACCTGCTTCGGCGCCAGGAAGATCGTGGACCGCTTTCAGGAGGAAGGGGTGCCCATCAAAGGCGTGATCGGCCTGGGCGGGGTGGCCAAAAAGTCACCCTTCGTCATGCAAACCATGGCCGATGTGCTCAACCAACCCATCAAGATCGCCCGCTCGGAGCAGACCTGCGCCCTGGGGGCGGCCATGTTTGCCGCCACCGCCGCGGGCATCTACGATGATGTCTCCGATGCTATGGGCAAAATGGGTTCCGGCTTTGATGCGGAATACCATCCCAACCCGGAGCGCGCCGCCATCTATGAAAAGATCTATCAGGATTATGATGCCCTGGGGGATTTCGCGGAGCAGTTTTTCGTGCCTCGATCATCCTGATCGAAAGGCTAAGGGGCGACAATATGTTCGGATGGCCAGGTTGAATGGTTTGACGAATGGTTATAATGTTGGGTGCGCCAGGACTGGATGGGGCGGGCAGAGGGAGCGTAACTATTTTTGACAGAACAGTATGATTGCTCCTTAATAATGAAAGCAGAAGGCAGAGAACAATCATTGATCATTAACGTACGATACCGATGAGCAATTTCCAGGATATCAAACAAGCCGCCTACCGGGCCAACATGCAGCTCCCCGAGCTGGGCCTGGTGCTCTTTACCTTCGGCAACGCCAGCGCGGCGGACCGGGAAAGGGGCGTCTTTGCCATCAAACCCAGCGGAGTGCCTTACGTGGAATTACGCCCGGAAGATATGGTAGTGGTGGATTTTGACAACAACGTCGTGGAAGGAACAAAACGCCCGTCATCCGATACAAAAACGCATGCCGTGCTGTACAAGCACTGGAGCCACCTCGGCGGAATCGTCCATACCCATTCTACCTACGCCACCGCCTGGGCGCAAACCCAGCAGGACATCCCCATATTCGGTACGACCCACGCCGACCACCTGACGGTTGACGTGCCCTGCGCTCCGGTAATGAGCGATAAAATGATCAAAGGGGATTACGAATACCAGACCGGTTTTCAGATCCTGAATGCTTTCCGGGAGAAAGGGCTGAAGCCGGAAGAAGTTGAAATGGTGCTCGTCGCCAACCACGCCCCCTTTACCTGGGGAAAAACCGTGGAGAAGGCCGTGTACAACAGCGCCGTCCTGGAAGAGCTGGCCAGAATGGCCTACCTCACCCGGCAGATCCGGCCGGATGCGCCCCGCCTCAAGGCGGCATTGATCGAAAAACATTACGAACGCAAACATGGCTCCAACGCCTATTACGGGCAGGAGTGATCAAAAAGGAAAATAATGATCAACTTAAAGCAGTACGAAGTCTGGTTCATTACCGGGAGCCAGCATCTCTATGGGGAGGAAACCCTGAAACAGGTGGCGGAACATTCCCGGAAGATCGCCGATGCTCTGGATCGTTCTGAGGCGATACCGGTGAAAGTAGCGTTCAGGGAAGTGCTCACCACGCCGGACGCCATTTACCGCCTTTGCCAGGAGGCCAACGGTTCTGATACCTGCATCGGCCTGATCAGCTGGATGCACACCTTCTCGCCGGCGAAAATGTGGATCAGGGGCCTGAAGGTGCTCCACAAGCCCATGCTCCACCTGCACACGCAATACAACCGGGACATTCCCTGGCCCTCCATCGACATGGACTTCATGAACCTCAACCAATCGGCCCACGGCGGCCGGGAGTTCGGCTTCATCAACAGCCGGATGGGCCTGAACCGGAAAGTTGTTGTGGGGCACTGGCAGGACGAGGCGGTGGTGGAGCGGGTAGCCACCTGGACGCGGGTGGCCGCTGCCTGGAAAGACATGCAGGGCATGAAAGTCGCCCGCTTCGGCGACAATATGCGCGAGGTGGCCGTCACCGAAGGGGATAAGGTGTCTGCTCAGATACAGTTCGGTTTTTCCGTCAATGGGTACGGTATGGGGGACTTGGCAGCGAAAGTGAATGCCGCTTCGGAGGAAGCCGTCGATCAATTGGTGCAGGAATACGAGGAGGAATACGAACTGGCGGTACCCCTTCGGAAAAGTGGAAATAAACGCGATTCTCTCCGGGAGGCGGCCCGCATCGAGATCGGCCTGCGCGCCTTCCTGCAGGAGGGCGGCTTTACGGCCTTCACCGATACCTTCGAGAACCTGCACGGCCTGGAGCAGTTGCCGGGCATCGCCGTTCAGCGCCTGATGGCCGATGGTTACGGCTTTGGAGCGGAAGGGGACTGGAAAACGGCGGGCCTGGTCCGTTGTATGAAGGTGATGAGCGCCGGCCTGCCGGGAGGCAATTCCTTCATGGAAGATTATACCTACCATTTCCATCCGGGCAATGATCAGGTGCTCGGCGCGCACATGCTGGAGATCTGCCCGTCTATCGCTTCCGGGAAACCCTCCTGTGAGATCCATCCGCTGGGTATCGGCGGTAAGGCAGACCCGGTGCGGCTGGTCTTTAATTCCGCTCCCGGCCCGGCCCTCAACGCTTCCCTGATCGATATGGGCAACCGCTTCCGCCTGCTGGTGAATACCGTCGAAGCTGTGGAACCTGAACAACCCCTGCCCAACCTGCCGGTGGCGCGGGTATTGTGGAAACCCAAACCGGACCTGCATACAGCAGCGGCCGCCTGGATCTACGCCGGCGGCGCCCATCATACCTGCTACAGCCAAACGCTCACTCCCGAGTTCCTTGAGGATCTCTCGGAAATGGCCAATATCGAATACGTAATGATCGATGAAAATACGCAGCTCCACCGCTTCCGGCAGGAGTTGCGCTGGAATGAAATGTACTATCGTTAAGACGCCGGTACGATTACCGCAGCGGCTTCTGCCTCGAAACGCAGCACTATCCCGACTCGCCCAACCAGCCTGATTTCCCGTCGACGGTGCTGCGGCCCGAGGAAACATATAAGTCCAGTACGGTGTATCGGTTCTCGGTGAAGCCATGATGAAATATTGGAACGGGGTTGTGTTTGTTATCCGGATTTCAGATATGCCGCCTTTGATAATTGGGCTCCGGCTGCCAATTACGGTTGGCGCATGGGCCGTTCCCCATAATTTTATTGTATTTTTATCACTCATTCTGCTTGCAGCTCCTAAAGACAGTATAGTATGAACCTGAGAACTCAACTGCTCCTTATCCTTTTCCTCGCCGGATCCCTGAGCGTTTATCCTCAGAACCGGCAGCGCCCCAACATCATCTTCATGATGGCCGACGACCACGCCTACCAGGCCATCAGCGCCTATCAGGATCACCTGATCAGGACGCCCAATATCGACCGCCTGGCGAGGGAGGGGATGCTGTTCACCAACGCCAGCGTCACCAACTCCATCTGCGCGCCGTCGCGGGCCACTATCCTGACCGGCAAGCACACCCACATCCACGGCAAGATCGACAACCGCTTCCCCTTCGATACCACCAATGTGACCTTCCCGCAGATACTGCAGGAAGCGGGCTACCAGACGGCCATGTTCGGCAAGCTGCACTTTGGCAACAACCCCAGGGGCGTAGACGAGTTCATGATCCTGCCCGGGCAGGGCCATTATTACGGGCCCGATTTCATTACCCCACGCGGCGACACCATTATCAAAGGGTATACGACCGATATCATTACCGACCTGACGATCAACTGGCTGGACGGGCAGCGGGACCCGGACAAGCCTTTCATGCTCATGTACCTCCACAAGGCGCCCCACCGCGAGTGGTTCCCTCCCGAGCGTCACTTCCGGGAGTACACCAAAAAAACCTTCCCCGAACCCGTCAACCTCTTCGACGACTACGAGGGCCGGGGTATGGCCGCCAAAACCGCCGAGATGAGCATTTTGAAAGATATGAACTGGGCGGGCGACTCCAAGCTCTACCCGGAAGTGGTGGACTGCCTGGGCCTTACCGAACCCATGGTATGGGGCAAAAGGGCGCTGACGGAGACCCTGGCCCGCATGACGGAAGCCGAGCGCAAAGCCTGGGACGAAGTGTACGCCCCTATTAGCATAAACTTCCTGGCCCGGTATCCGGAAATGGACGAGCGGGAACTCCTGAAGTGGCGCTACCAGCGCTACATGCAGGATTATCTGGCCTGCATTGCCGCCGTGGACGAGAACGTGGGCCGCCTGCTGGACTACCTCGATGAGAACGGCCTGACGGAGAACACCATCGTCGTCTATACCTCCGACCAGGGTTTCTACCTGGGCGAGCACGGCTGGTTCGATAAGCGCTTCATCTATGAGGAATCTTTCCGGACGCCCCTGCTGGTGCGCTGGCCCGGCGTAGTCGAACCCGGCTCGCGTTCCACCGAAATGGTGCAGAACCTCGACTTTGCCCAGACCCTCCTGGAGGCCGCCGGCCTGACGCCGCCCGATGACATGCAGGGCGAGAGCCTGCTGCCCCTCCTCAAAGGAGAACCCGAGAAGTGGGACAGGGAGGCCGTTTACTACCATTACTATGAATACCCGGCCATCCACATGGTCAAGCGGCATTATGGCATCGTCACCGAAGACTATAAGCTCGTCCATTTCTATTATGACATTGACGAGTGGGAACTCTACGACCGCAAAAAAGACCCGCACGAGATGAAAAACGTCTACAACGACCCGGCCTACGCCGATGTGGTGAAGGAACTGAAAGAAAAGCTGGCGGAGCTGCGGGCGAAGTACAAGGACTCGGAAGAGCTGGACCGGAAGTATATTGAGTTGTATAAGGAATAGGCCAGGGGGTAGTTTTTCAGAAATAGTCGCCCGGCTTTTTCCCGAAGTGTTCCTGAAACACTTTGGCCAGGTAACTTCCTGAACTGAAGCCGGAAGCATGCGCCACTTCGCTGACTGTGGTGAAAGCCTGGGTTTCGAGCAGGTAGCGGGCCTTTTGCAGTTTTACTTCCAGTATGTACCCATTGGGGGTCAGGCCGGTAAGTGCCTTGAGCCTGCGGGCAAACTGCCGTTCGCCCAGGAAGGCCTTCTCCGCGAGTAGGGCCGTATTTAATTTAAGTCCTTTGTCGAGCGCTTCTTTGGCGGCTTCTTCTACTTCTTTCAGCCAGGCCGTGTTGGCCGGCGTGGCGGGTTCGAAGTCAAAGCTGGCGCCTTTGCCCGGTGGCGGGCTCATGCTGGCGAGTAACGCTCTCCTCGCCCGGTAGTTGGAGATCAGGTTGTTCAGCCGCGCTTTCAGTTCTTCCGGGGAGAAGGGTTTCAGCAGATAGTCGTCGACCCCCATTCTAAGGGCCTGCAGCTTGTCCTCTTCCGCTGAGCGGGCGGTCAGCATGACGGCCGGGAGCTTTTGCCAGCGTTCGTGCGCCTTTACTCTTTCCAGCAGGGTGTACCCGTTCATTTCCGGCATCATCACATCGGAAAGGATCAGCTCTATATCCGCTATTTCAGGGTTTTCCATTTCCAGCCAGGACCAGGCTTCCGCTCCGTTGTTCGCCAGGACGCAGTCGTAGCTGTCGGCCAGGAGGGTATGGATGAGCTCTTGCATGTCCGGGTTGTCTTCCACTACCATTATTTTGGTTTTCGGCCCGTTCCCGGCGGCGGGAATGACGGGCTGCACTTCCCGGGCAGCCGTTTCCGTGATCTCCGGCAAGGGGGCGGGCTTTGCTTCGGGCGGCGCCTCTCTGGCCGGCAGGCGCAGGGTAAAGCAGGCGCCCGCTCCCCATTGGCTTTCCACACTCAATTGGCCTTGCATGAGTTGCGCCAGTTCTCTGGACAAGGCCAGGCCGATGCCCGTTCCGCCTTCGGTGGCAATATCGTCCCGCCGGGTCTGGAAATAACGCTCGAAAAGGTGGGGCAGGTCTTCCGGCGGTATTCCCCTGCCGTTGTCTTCTACGGTGATCAGCAGGGCCGTTCCTTCCCGGCGCAGGCCCATCCGGACGGAACCCTTTTCGGGCGTGAATTTCAGGGCGTTGGAAAGCAAATTGTTGATGATCTTCTCCAGCCGGTTGCGGTCAAGGAGGAAATTGGCGCTTTCTTCCAGCGTGGAATGAAAACGATAGTCGATATCCTTGAGGGCGGCCCCGGGTTCATAGGCGGAAAACAGCCGCCGGCAGAACGGGGCCAGGGGGGTGGGCGTTTCCTTCAGGCTTGTTTTTTTTGCCTCCAGGCTTGACAGCTCCAGCAGTTCCTCCACCAGCCCGCTCAGTTTACCGGCGTTATTGAGCACCAGTTTGAGGCTCCGCCTGATCCGTTCATCGAGCGAATCGCCGTGCTTTCCGATCAGGTTTTCCAGGGGCGCCCTGATCAGGGTGATGGGCGTGCGCAGTTCGTGAGATATGTTGGTAAAGAAACGCGACTTCATTTCGTCCAGTTGCTGTAGCTCCCGGGCTTGCTTTTCGATCAGGGCTTTGTCCTCCCGGATCTTCCGGGTTCTCTGGGCCACTTCCTTTTCGAGCCGCCGGGCCTCGAGCTGCTTGTTGCGAGCCCAGATCAGGGCGAAGGCCACGAAGGGCAAAGCGGCGAGTAAATAGAACCAGGTTTGGTTGTAGAAGAATTCCCGGGCATGAATATCGATCACTACCGGTTCTTCCGTCCAGTTGTTTCGAAAATCAGCGCCTTTGGCCAGCAGGCGGTACTTGCCGGGGGGAAGGCGGCTGATGTTGAGTTCTGGCTGTGCGCCCAGGTAATGCCAGTCTTCGTCTTTGCCTTCCAGAATGTAGGCATAACGGTTCTTATGAGGTTCGAGGTAGCTGGACAGCCCGAACCTTAAACGGAGATAGGGCCTTTCGGGGGAGATCTGTATCGGGCCGGGTTTTTGCAGGCGGCTTCTGAGCGCCACTTCTTCTTCCTTTGTCTTATCGTAATAGCTCAGTTCTGTCAGGTAGATCTGCACGGTGGCGCCACTTTTCATGTAATCCTTCAGGGCACGGGGGGCGATGATGCTGATGCCCTCCCGGCTGCCAAAGTACAGGCGGCCATTCCTTCCGCGGTAGGGGTCAAAGCGCTCGAATATTTCGTGTGCCAGGCCGTCTTCCTCGTAGATACTGTACAGTACGGTTCCTTCTGCCGAAACGATATTGAGCCCATACACCGTACTTACCCACATGTCGCCGTCCTCATCGGCAATGATGCCCATTATGGCATTGTCGGACAGCCCCCGCCCCTGATCGATAATGGCCACCTCACCGGTTTTGGGTTGGTAGATATGCATGCCGCCAAAATAGGTGCCCAGCCAGAGCCTTCCCCGGGCATCCTCATAAATGGCAGTAAAGCGGAAATCCGCAAAACCGTCTTCCAGGCCGAGTACTTCGCTTTTCCCTGCGGCGATATCCATTCTCCACAGCCCGTTATTGGTAGGGACCCACAAAATGCCTTCAGCATCCACCAGCAGGTCCCGGATAAAGCCCCCCAGGCTGTCGGGTATCCCCGGCGGGGGAGATACCACCTTTTGAGTGCGGAGGTCAAAAAAAGAAATACGGAACCGGCCGTGCTGGAAAACAACCAGCTCATCCCGTACAAATTCAAAAAGATTGGAATTTATTTTCAGGTCAAAAGCCTGGCAACTGCCGGTGGCAGGATGGTATCGGACGAGGTAGTTATGGGAAATGAACCAGAGGTTGCCCTCCTCGTCGGGAATGACCTGCTGTTTCATCCCCTTATGGAAAGCGGGGGGGGCTATACCACAGCCGGGCCCCTGGAAAGGAACATACTCGCCGGCGGTTTCGTCAAAAACGAACCAGCCCTGGCCAATGGTGTTAACCAGCAGGCGCCCGTCCGGCAGGGAGGCCATAGAGCTGATCCACTTGCCTTCCAGCGCCCGCCGGATCAGCCCCCTTTCCCGGATGCCGGCGCAATACAGGCCATTATTTGTCAGCAGGAAGGCCTGCCTCCGGAAGTCCCGGCCGGCCAGGCCGACGATGCCCTTTTGAGGCGCTACGACGGCAGAATAATCGAATTGCCGCCCGTCGGCCGTTTTCAGAATGGACCGGAAAGCGCCTGCTTTATCCCGAAACAGAAAACATATATTTTTCGCACCGTCCTGAAAAATGCCGACAGGGCGCCAGCCGGATGGAAAGGCTTCTTTCATCGCCAGGAACCGGCCCTTTTCCCGGTCAAACCGGAACAACAGGTTGTCGTTTGGCCCCGGCTGTAACAGATAAATATTTCCATCCGGGCTTTCCAGTAAGTTTGGGCTTTGGCCATTACTGTAGAACTGGCCGGGAGGCGGCTCCAATGAACGGCCGGCGTCGTCCTGCGGGATATACTCCCGGAGGGCCTTTTTTTTTCGGTCAAATCCATAAACCGAGAAAGAACCGTCTGTGAACCATATCTCTCTTTCGTTCATAACCATGGTATAACCTTCCACCCCCGGTTTTTTTGCTGTCAGGCCAAAGGATTGATCAAGTACCAGGGCGCCTTCCTGCACCCGGAACAGGGCTATTTGCTTATCCTCCGTTCTTCCCAGCACATAGGTTGTTCGGCCTTCGATGCTGACAGCCCCTATTTGAAGCCCGGCGAACGAAGGTGCAGGCGGGCTAATGATGCTGCCCCTTCCGGTTTCCGGGCGCAAGAGAAAAAGCTGTTTTTTTCCGGTGATGCCCCAAAGCTGCCCGCTTTCATTCATACCACTGATGACCGGGGATTCAATCACCATTCCTTCCGTCGTGAAAATTTCAACGGGCTGGAATCGATAGCCGTCAAACTGAAACAGGCCCAGAGAATTGATCAAACGCTCTACTCCGCAGGGCGTCAGCCATAAATGGCCCTGCCGGCCGAGGAAAGCATTACTGAAGCACTTTTTCGAATAGGAGTCCTCCTCCTGGTAAAAATGGTTGACGTAGGAGGGTTCCAGTTTGGGTAGGACAGCGATATTCTGGGGGAGGGCCGGCGGCGGGAATGCATGCCAGCAAAATAAAAGGACAAAATAAAAGGCCCGCTCCCCCATGACAGGAATTTCAGTGATCTGCTCAGGAATCAATTGACGGTTAAATATAAAAAATCGTCATGAGAAAAAAACGAATTGGCCTTACTGCCTGTAAAAACAAGGTTTTTTCCCATGAAATGTCGGGATTTTATCCTGATGTGTCCGGATTTTGTCCGGCTGAGGGGCCCATCTTTGCATCAGTAAAACATTGATTTCCTAAACACCAAACTGCACTATCATGAACATGAAAAAAGAAGGCCCGAATTTCACTCAGCAGGAAACGCAGAACGGCCAAAGCAAGGTTCAACAGGCGGGCATTTGTATCCTTTGCCTCTCCTTCTTCCCGCTGTTGTACCTGGTTGGAAGCACGATCATGTCCCTGCTCTGAGACGAACACCTAAACTCCAGGCCAGGAGCTTCCTCGCCGGATCCCGGCCCTCCTGTATGGCCTTTTTTACTCCACTTCTTTCCCCCCACTTCACAACGACTTCCTCACGATCAGCCGGAAGGGGTTCTCCACATGCTCCTTCCGGCCGGTGAGGATTATTCCGGCGGCGGCCTCGCCCAGTTTCCGGAAATCGGTGGAGATCACCGTGATGCCGTCCAGGAGCACTTCCTTGAGCGGGCTTTCGTTGTAAGAGAGTATGCCCACTTCCCGCCCCACTTTAAGCCCTGCCTGTTTGATCTTTTTCACCAGTGTTGCCAGGCCGTCTTCCATCATGGTGATATAGGCATCGCCGGCGGCGACGGGCTCATCATGAATGCGGGACACCAGTTTGCCATTCAGGCGGTGCCCGATGGCGAGCTTCTGAAAACCCTTGATGATCTTCCGTGGCTGGTAGGTCTGGGAAGGGAACAGCAGCTTGAGCGTCCTGTATTTTTGCAGCAGCGGCCGGGCCTGCACCAGGGAGCGGTAGATGTCCTGCTCGAAATCCTGATAAACGCAGGCGTATTCGCCGGTGATCCCTTCCACCTTTTTGTCGAGAATCAGCAGCTTGTGCTTGGGGATGCGGTTGATGATGTCTCTGGCGTTGCAGAACTGGGTATAGAAATGCGGGATGATCACATAATGGGAGTAATAGTTGTCATTGCTGGAGAGCAGTTTCCGGAAGATGGTGAAGTCGTTGTTGTAGACGTGAAAGTCGATCTCCGCCAGGCCCTGCAGTTTTTCGGTGAAATGGTCATAGATGATCTTCTTGTGGGCGCTCAGCTTGCTGAACAGGAGAAAAATGCGGAGGCTTCCGCCCCTTCGGCCTTCCCGTACGAAGTACCCTTTCCCGGGGATGGCTTCCACCAGTTTTCTTTTCATCAGCAGGTTGTAGGCCTTGACCACCGTATCTTTGGAGACGCTGCAGGTGGAGCACAGGTAGTTGATGGACGGCAGCTGCCCTTCTTCGGGAATGCTCTGGCTGTTGATCCCTTCGATCAGGTTGTTGGCAATCTGCATTTACTTGGGCGTACGGGAGTTTTCCACTATCTGAAAAGACGGCATCATGGATTATCAAATTTTGATGTAGTGGGACTATAAAATTATCGGCCAATCCGGGAATAGGTGTTTGCTATAGTCTCAAATATGTGTACTATTTTTAACGTCAGTTCGGGATGCATTCGAGAATATATAGTCTCAAAACCCTGATTTTGTTGATCGTTGTTGGTTGCCTGTTGGCCGTTGTCAGTTCCCGGGAACAATCAACTGACAACTAGCAACAAGTAACTGGCCTAAAGGATTGATTTTCAAAGCCAATAATCCCGAACTCACGTTATTTTTACAAAACAGGGGTTGGGGCCGGAATTTCGGGGCTCTGTCAGTACACCCCAGTAAAGCAATGAGGGCAGTTTTTTTATTTTTATCTGTTCGGCCTGGCCTGTTTCTGCGGCGCCTTCCCCAATGAGGGCCATTTTAACCGGCCCTGAAACCAGCGGCTCCGGTGGGCAGAGCTGAGTGCTGGTGTCTGGTGATGCCGCTAAAGAATACCCGGCGCCGGGGACTATTCAAAACGAAAACTGACCAATACCATGAAGATATACTTTGTCATTATCGCCGCCGTCCTGGCCGCTGTTGGTGGGCCTGCCCAGAACCTCCTCAGGCCGGAATGGAAATTCAAAACGGGTAATGAACCGGCCTGGGCAAAACCGGAAACCGACGCCTCCTCCTGGGCCGATATCCTGGCCGGCAAGTTGTGGGAACAACAGGGGTATGAAGGGTACGACGGCTTTGCCTGGTACCGGCAGTCCGTCTTCGTGCCGGATGATCTCAGAACGGAGGCGAAGAAGAACGGGGGGCTGATCCTCCACCTCGGCAAGATCGACGACTCGGACTATTTTTACTGGAACGGCGAACTGCTGGGGAAATCCGGGGAGTTCCCTCCCGATTACCGGACGGCCTATGATGCGGACCGCATTTATGAGATCCCGTTCGGGAAGGTGATGTTCGGCAAGGAGAACCTCATCGCCGTCCGGGTTTACGACGGCGGCGGCGGCGGCGGCCTTTACCGGGGCGATGTTTCTCTGCGCGTGCCGGGCATGAAAGACCTGCTGGCCATCGGCCTGGAGGGCATACCCGCCAACCACATCTTTCCGGGCGATGAACCGGTGGCCCTGAATCTGAAGCTGGTGAACGATTACAGCGAAAACCTCTCCGGTCGCCTGAAGATGACGGTGCTTTCCGATTTCGGGGAGCCGGCCGCGTCTCTGGAGCAGGAAGTGGCCGTGAAGAAAAATACCACCAAAACCTACACTTTTGAACCAGGCGCCCTGGCGCCGGGCTTTTACCAGGTGAGCGCCATTTTCGAAAGCAACCTCGATAACAAACAACTGAACTTTGCCATTGGCGTCGATCCCGAAAAAATCGCCTCCCCCCTCAACCGCCCGGATGATTTCGGGGACTACTGGATGCGGGCCAAACGGGAACTGGCGGCAGTGGCGCCCCAGTATAAGATGATCCGGCAGGATTCACTCTGCACGCCCGAAAGGGAAGTCTTCCTCGTGGAGATGCGCTCCCTCGGCAACATCCTGGTGCGGGGGTGGTATCTGAAGCCTAAAGCGCCCGGCAAATATCCGGCCCTCCTGCAGGTGCAGGGCTACAGCAGTAGCCGGACGGCGCAGTCCGGCTATCAGGGCAACGACATGGCGGCCTTCGTGCTCAACATCCGCGGCCACGGCAACAGCCGGGATCATGTCAATCCGGGATTTCCCGGTTACCTCCTGCACCATATCGAGGATGAAGAACTGTACATTTACCGCGGTGCGTATATGGACTGCATCCGGGCGGTGGACTTTTTATATTCCCGCCCCGAAGTAGACACCTCGCGGGTGGTGGTGGAAGGAGGCAGCCAGGGCGGCGCCCTGAGTTTCGCCACCGCTGCTTTGGACAACGAGCGGATCAACCTCTGCGTGCCTCATGTCCCCTTCCTGTCCGATTTCGAGGATTACTTCAAGGTAGCCGTCTGGCCGGGCAATGAGTTCAAACAGTACGTGGCGGAACATCCCGAAGTGGGCTGGGAACAGGTATACCACACTCTGAGCTATATCGACATCAAGAACCTGGCGCCCTGGATAAAGGCGCCCGTTTTGATGGCCATCGGCCTGGAAGACCCGACCTGCCCGCCCCATATCAATTTTGCCGCCTATAACCAACTGACAGTGCCGAAGGAGTACATCGTATACCCCGAAGCCGGCCACGGCCTGCCGGGGGCGTACTACGATACGATGATCCGTTGGATCAAAGAGCGGGTTGGGCTTTAATCCTCCCGGCAAGGCGTTTCCTGAAACTGCATCGATTGATCCGGCTTCAGGAAGTAATATTTGTCGATCTCTTCCTGCAGGTTGAAATTACCGTGGTCATATTTTGGGGTGTATTCCACCGTATCCCAGTATATGGTTTGGGGTTCGGCAGCGCGGAGGTCGCCGGTTGCCGCCATCCATTTGCTGAGGCTTGCCCTCATCCTTTTCATCTCTTTTCTGAATGCGCGGCGGCCGGCGAGGTTGTTCAGCTGGTAAGGGTCTTTCAAAACCTGGTATAATTCTTCCGCCGGGCGCTTGCCGAAGGCCAGCTGGAAGAAATCCGGCGCCCCTCCTCTGCCTTCCATATCCATGACCAGGAATTTGGTGATGGAGTTGTCTACATCCCCGTACTGGCCGACGGACTTATGGGCCTCGGGGCCGCCGGCGGGCCAGCGGCCCGGTTCGAAGTTGCGGATATAAAGGAAGTCCCGGGTGCGGACGGCCCGTATGGGGTAGCTCAGGCCTCCCTTACGGGCGTTGGCATGGCGTTCTCTTTCCAGGAATACCCGGTCCCGGGCCGGCTTGAGGCGGGGAGGCTTGGTAATATCCGGGATGAGGAGCGGCAGTAAGCTTTGGCCGTAAATGCTTTCAGGTACGGGCTGTCCCGCTACTTCCAGGAAGGAAGGAGCGAAATCCACGAAATTCATAAAATCCTCGATCACCGTTCCCGGCATTATTTTTCCTTTCCATAAAATGGCCAGAGGCATGCGGGCCCCGTAGTCGTACACATTGGCCTTTGCTCTGGGAAAAGGCATGCCGTTGTCGCTGGTCATGACGATGAGGGTGTTATCCAGCTCTCCGGCTTTTTCCAGCTGGCGGATGATCTCTCCGCAATCCCGGTCGAACCGCTCTATTTCAAAGTAGTAATCGAGAATGTCGTTGCGGATGCACTCCATGTCCGGCAGGAATCCGGGCACTTCCACCTCTCCCAGGTTCATCCCTGCTCTGATGCCCATACTGGGTTCATACGGCCGGTGGGGGTCATACCCTCCAAACCAGTAGCAGAACGGCTTTCCCGGGGGGCGGGCATCCAGGAATGCTTTAAAACTTTCGAAAGAAGGGCCGGCGGGGTTGTGCTCGTATCCGCCCCGCTTTTCATCGCCCGGCCCCCAGCCTTTTCTCGTCTTTCCGGTAAAATAGCCGGCTTCTTCCAGTAGGGATACCCAGTTGGGGAATTTGGAGGGGAATACGCTCCACAGGTTGCCGGCGCTTTCCAGCTGATGGGGGTAGCGCCCCGTCAGGATGGCGGCCCGGGAAGGCGAGCAGGAAGGGGCGGCGCAGTAGGCGTTGTGGAACAGAGCGCCCTCACTGGCCAGCCGGTCGAATGTCGGGGTTTTCACGATCTTGTCGCCATAGGCGCCGGCGTGGGGGTAGGACCAGTCGTCGGCAATGAGGAACAGGATGTTGGGCAGGGGCGCCGATGTGCCGGGGTCGACGGCGGGCTCATTGCCGGCGAAAAATCCGAGAAAGAGGATAATGGAAAGCGGGTAAAGGATTGCTGGCTTCATACACTAAAACGTCATTTTTCCTGGAAAAGATAGTCAATTTGAGGGGCGCCCGGGTTAATTTTTGAGCCGGGCTGTGTCCGCCTACCTACTTGTCTCCCCTTCCAGCACCAGCACCCAGTCGTTGCCCACCCCGCTGCCTGGTGGCGTGAAGGTATGCGCTTCCGAAGTGCCGAACGTTCCGATGGAGGTGCTTTCCCCGTTGCGCGGGTTATACCACGAGGCGCTGCACTGCTTACCGGCCATTTTCTTCATATTCACCCGGATGGGCTTTCCGGCAGGAGTGTAACAGTAAGCGTAGCTGCCGTCAGAGGCGCGGGCCGCCATCATCTTATCGGGCCCTTCTCCGGGATCGTTGAGAAGGAGAGATCCATCGGGTTCGAGCAGCAGGAAGGGATGGGATTCGAACAGCTTCCGCACGTAGGCCATCTGCCTGCCGCCGGGATGATCCATGGCCTCCCGCCAGTTGCTGCGGCAGTAGATGTTGGGCTTTCTGCCGGGGGCGTACATCTGCCAGATGTTGTTGTTGCCGTAGGTATGGCCGCAGGCGCCGGCCAGAAGCGACCAGTAAGCCGCTTTCCGGACGTCGTAGTCGTCAAACCAGCCCAGCTTGAAGAGGGTGTCCGCCGCTTCGGGAGTGAGGGCGCCCCGCATATTGTCCTTTTCGAATTCGTAGAATTTCACCGGGATGTCTTCGTAGCAGGGCTCGCCGTCCATCGTCGGTTTGATGGGAGTCATCCGGTAGGTTTTTTGTGTGAACTGCCAGTTGGGCGTGTTGCGCCCGCCGTGGCCCGACTGGTGCATGTTGAAGTCGAGCCATTCGGCCTGGTGGAACCAGGTGGCGGAGGTCTGCCAGCCGGAGGGGTGGTAAGTCATCAGGTGGTTGCCCCCGTCGCCCTTTTCCAGGCCGCGGGCCATGGCGTTCCAGATCTCGCGGTGGCGATCGGTTTCTATCCAGCGGTCGCCGCCAAGTATCCAGATGATGGGCTTGTCTTTGTAGCGCCGGCCGAGGAACTCGCCGTAGGCCTCGGCGTTCTCCGGGGTGAAGATCTCCGGGCCAACGCCCCATACCTTGAATACCTTATCGCCCCAGGTAGGCAGCATGCCGATGTAGAGCCCCTGCCGTTCGGCCTGGCCGACGATAAAGTCAACGTGCTCGAAGTAGGCTTCTATCGGCCGGGTGGGGTCCAGGTTCTCGAGGGGTACCTGGCCGTAGGGGTTGGGAATGAACAGGCCGTCGATCTCGGTCAGCACCACAGCCTGAATGACGGTAAATCCATTTTCGGCCCGGTTACGCAGGTATTCGGTGGCCTCCTCCCGGTTGAGGCGGTGGAAGAGTTCCCATGCCGTATCGCCCAGGTAGAAGAAGGGCGAGCCGTCCTCCTTCACCAGGAATCGCCCGTTTTCGCTCACTTTCAGGCGAGGCAGCGGATCGTGCTTAAGGCCAGCATAACTGATCAGTTCGATCTGCGCGCGCAGTTCCCGTTCTGCTTCTTCGATCTTCCAGTTGTGCGCCAGGAGGGCGGAGCCGGGCGGGAAGTTGTCGTTGGGCCGGATGATGGGGAAGAAGTAGCCGTCTTCGTCCGTCAGGCTGAGGGCGGAAGCGGATTGTGCCGTAGCAGGAAATACAGCGATAAAATAAAGGGCGGGTAAACAGAACAGGTGGAGGGCTCTTTTCATAATGCGTCGTTGTTGGTTGTCCGATAACTTTATGAAAATACAGAAATTATTCTGCAAAATAGTAAACCTCCCGCCCAAGTGTTTCCCCTTTCTTTGAACCATAAACCCGGAATCCCCTGATTGACAGCTCGCGCAATTCTTTCCTTTCGAAAAAAACAGTTGTCATGAAAAAATGCACCCTAAGCTCCTGAATGCCGGCGCCTATATTATAAAAATTGAGGATATTGAGGTCGGAATCTACATTTTCAAGTTCCAAAAGGAGTAGGCCGCCCGGGAAAAACCTGACAAGTTTCCGGTAGAGTCCTCCTCTGCGAAACTTGTCAGGTTTAAATTTATACACTCGATGAAGAAATTTCCAAAGGGCTTTGTATGGGGCGCCGCTACCTCTGCCTATCAGGTCGAAGGGGCCTATAACCAGGACGGCAAGGGCCCTTCGATCTGGGATGCCTTCACCGCGATCCCCGGGAAGACGAATAACGGGGAAACCGCGCAGGTGTCCGGTGATCATTACCACCGGTTTCGGGAGGATGTGGCCCTGATGAAGGAGATCGGCATTAAGGCCTACCGCTTTTCCATTTCCTGGGCGCGGGTGATGCCCACCGGGAAGGGAGAGGTTAACGAAAAGGGCATTCAGTTCTATTCCAATCTGATCGACGAGCTCCTCGACGCCGGCATCACGCCCTGGGGGACGCTCTTCCACTGGGACCTGCCCCTGGCCCTGCAGTTTGAGAACGACGGATGGATCGGCCCGGATATCTCCCATTACTTTGCCGCCTACGCCGACCTCTGCTTTGAACGGTTCGGGGACAGGGTCAAGAACTGGATCACGCTGAACGAGCCCTGGGTGGCGGCTATCCTGGGCTACGGCCTGGGCCATTTTGCTCCCGGCCGCACCTCCAATACGGAGCCTTACCTTGCCGGCCACAACCAGATCCTGGCGCACGCCAGGGCGGTGGACGTATACCGTAAAAAATACGCCCACCAGGGCGGGCAGATCGGAATGGCCAACAACTGCGACTGGCGGGAGCCGCTGACGGGCTCGCCGCAGGACAAGGCCGCCGCCCAACGCGCCCTGGAGTTCTTCCTCGGCTGGTTCGCCGACCCGGTATACTTCGGCGATTACCCGGCGGTGATGAGGGAGCGCCTGGGCGAGCGCCTGCCTGAATTCACCCCGGAGGAGAAAGAGCTGGTGAAGGGCTCTGTGGACTACTTCGGCCTCAATCATTACACCACTATGTATGCTTCGGAAGCAACCGGTTCGGCCAGTGAACAGGCAGCGGAAAGCAACGCCGGGCTCACCGAGGACCAGGGCGTCGAGCTGTCCCTGGACGAAAACTGGAAACGCACCACCATGGGATGGGCCGTTGCCCCCTGGGGCTGCCGCAAAATGCTGGAATGGATCGACGATCGCTACGGCCACCCGGAGATCTATCTGACCGAGAACGGCAGCTCCTGGGATGACCGCAAGGTGGAAGGCAAGGTGGCCGACCCGGATCGTATCGAATTCTACCGGAGCTATCTGGAAGAATGCCACGAGGCCATCGAAAAGGGCATCAGGCTCAAAGGCTACTTCGCCTGGTCATTGATGGACAACTTCGAATGGGCTCTGGGCTACAGCCGGCGCTTCGGGCTGATCCACATCGATTACCAGACGCTGGAGCGGACATTGAAGGACTCGGCGTACTGGTACGCGGGGGTGATCCGGGAAAATGAGTTTGAGGAGGGGGGGGATAAATAACGGCAGAGAAGTAAAAAAAACGGCCCTGGTTGTAGTTTTTGGCCCTTGATTTTTTGGACGGCTCCTTTGGAATCTTTGGGTGGGATAAGATGGTTCTTTTGGGCGGAGGGGGCATGGTGCAGTTAAAGGGCCTATTTTTTATACTGCCGCCTCCCTCATAGTGACGGCCAGTATTACCCAGTGTTCAAAACCACAATCGGTTATTTCAGAGTGATTTTTGAAAGAGAAACAATGTTAAGCTAAAGTTTTATATGTACCTTAGTTTCTCTAGGCCGTTCGGTAAAAACCAACTCTGATGGACCTGCTTTTCTTTGCATATGCCGACCAGCGAAAAGACCTGCCTGCTATTGGACAAGAGGCTGAATATCATTACAGCCTGCTGGCTTCAGGCATTGCCAATAACCATTTTAAGGTCCACTCTGACCGGTCCGCTACTATTTCAACCTTGAGTGAATTCCTGAGCAGGTTCCGCCAGGAAGTTTTTCTCTTTCACTACAGCGGCCACGCCGGCGATAATATCCTGGAGTTGGAAGCAGGAGAAACGGCTCTTTCCGAAGGAGTTGCCCACCTTCTGGCATAGTGCCCGAACTTAAAGCTTGTCGTCCTGAATGGATGCTGTACGGCCGGGCAGGCCATTGGGGAAGATCATCTTCTACCCCTCCTTCAGCGTTGGCAAAAAGAACACACCAGGATACTGCAGAGGGGAAGAGGCGCAACGCGGCTGAGCAACCTGGAGCTTTCTTTAGAGTTGACTTTGCAAGGGAAACGCATAACGCCACAAGGAGTAGAGCTTTTCAGTATCCTGAGCCTGCTCCCTGACGGCATTCACCGGGAAAGCCTGGAACCTCTGGCGCCTGGCTATGGGAATGAAGGCGCACGCAGCCTTGTTGCCAATGGTTTGGCAAGCTATACGGATCAGCGCCTGCAGATGCTGGCCCCCATTAGAAGTTTCGGAGAGGAGCATTACCCGCCTGCCGAAGGCCCTTTAACCCATGTGGTGGATTTTTTCTGCACCCTTGCCGAAAGCGGAGATGAAATTGGCCGCGAAAAGGGAGCGGAGGTTGCAGAACGCATTTCACAAGAATTGGGGAATATAGAAAAAATGATAACGCGCGCACTTTCCTTGTCGCCGGAAAAAGGGATAAAAGCAGCTTTGGGGTTAAGCGAATTTTCCTTATTCACTGGTTTGGCGAATAGAGCTTTATTGAGGGAGGCTTATCACAAGGCACAAGAGATAGGCGCATCCGCTTTGGAGGCCAATTGTGTGAGGAGCTTGGGTAAAATCGCCTTTCTAGAATCCGACAACGAGCAAGCCCGCCAGCTTTTCAACCAGGCCCTGCCCCTGTACGAACAAATCGGATCCTTACTGGGAAAAGCCAATTGCCTGTGGAGCATTGGGGATATCCAAAAAGCAGAAGGACACCCCTCCAAAGCGAAGGCATCCTGGGAACAGGCTCTAATGATGTATAAGCGAATTGGGGATCTTTATTCCATGCGGGTCATGTATAGTAAATTGGCGTCCGTAACCGAAGGAAAAGAAAAAGAGGAATTTCAAAAAATGGAACAGGAATTGAAGGATAGGCTCGAAAACAGATAGTATTGGTTGAGCTGCCCCGGAAACGTTACCTGCAAAGTGGTTTTTTAGAACTTTGGGAGGAGTGCATTTATACCAACCTTTCGTTGAAATAAGCCCCAAATACCATCAATTCCGGCACAACGAATCCCACGCCTTTCGAGGAACGCGCAAAATCGGGGCCGGCAGGCCATCTAAAAGGCGGGGCGGGCGGCCCATTGAGAAATGGGATCCTCCCCCTGGAAGTAACCTTCCCCCTCCTCCCCAAATAAAAAGCATACCACAAGCCGATCTTTTTCTTTAACTTCATTCCAATACTTACATTGAACCCACAATGCCCGTAATGCATCACTACCCATTTCTCCTCTGTGCCTTGTTCCTTTTCCCTTTGCTGAGCCCGGCTCAGAAGCCTGAGCTGGTAGTCCGCCAGGAAGCACATATTGGCTACCCCACCGTTACCACCTTTTCTTCCGACGGGCATTACCTCCTCTCCGGCGGCGATGACCGGCGGCTGGTGCTTTGGGACATTACCTCCGGGAGGTTTATTCGGCGGACAGAAGGCCCGGCCAGGCCGCTGGCCCTTTGCTTTGCCGAACAGGGTGAAACAGCCCTCGCATTGCTGGCTGACCACTCGGTGATACAATGGGATCTGATCAACGGCAAGACAGAAACCCTGCTGGCGCCGGCTGAGGACAGCATCCTGCTCTTCCGGCTCAGCCCCGACGGCCAGTGGGCCCTCACTTTTTCAGCTTATAATACGCTCCGGGTTCGCCATACCAGGGACAGCGGGCTGAACTGGCAGTTTACATCGACAGAGGCCGCCGCCGGCCTGCAGCTCCTGCCTGAAAGCGGATCCGTAGCGCTGTACCGAAGCGACGGCAGTGTTCTGGGCCATTGGCGCCTGGCCAACGGCACGGCATTGGAAAATCCTCCGGCATTGGCGTGGCAGGCCGATTCCTTACTCCTGGATCCCGGGAACGGCCAGCGTATCTTACAGCAGAAAAATAAGAGCCTCGTTTACCTCAGCCTGAATCAGGGAAAGGCCCTGGCCTCCCGGGCGCTGCCCCCCGACGCTTTTTCAGGCGCCGAAACATACTTCATGATCGCCCAGGGAGCCTTTGCCTATGCTCCTGACAGCCGCTACCTGCTGGCAACGGTTTACAAAACCCCTCCGCTCTTCAGCGTCGGCGGCCCGGTCCAGAGCCTCGAACAGGCGACAACTACCTTCCTTTATATCATCGACACCAAACAGGACAGCTTGCTGGCCACCCATACTTTCTCCGGCCCAATGTCCGGTTTTTCCTTTTCGCCGGATGGCCGCTATATAGCTGGTACGGTGCTCGAAAAAATAATCACTTTCCCCATATTCGGCGGGGAATCGCAACAGGAACTCCAAAGCCAGTATAACGAGGTAGAAACAGTGGTTCATTTCTCCCCTGAGGGCGATAAAGCTGCATTCACCGAGTATAACAACGACGCCAGAACCTGGGGCTTTTACAACCGCCTGCCCCTTCAAACCCTTGGCCGACGTGAGTTCATCTCCGGCAGAGGGGCCGCTTTTTCCCCAACTGATGATAGCCGTTTCTTCGACGGGATACTATCCGGCGGAAACAACCGAATGCCGGATACGCTGCTGAACAACCGCCCCATCCTCGGCTGGCCCAACAGCGCCGCCTTCTCGGCAGATGGAAAGTTCCTGGCAGCCGTCATGGTAGACATCAATTTTGGTTATGGCCTGTCTTTTACCGCCTTCACTGTAGGTGATGAAGATGTACTCCACCCCCTTTATGCCCGAAACGGGGATTTTATCGGCCTGGAAACCAAACATGGCAAAGTGCTCGGGTATGAATGGAAGGACGAGAGCCTGAGCCCCGGGGAACACGGGCTGATATTGTCAACCGGCCACGCCTGGGTATGGCCGGCCGATGGCAGTTCCCCTCCCTTACCTTTATACGTAAAAGAAGGAGCCCGGCCTGTCCAGGTGCAGTTCACTCCTGATAACAAACACTTGATCGGCCGCTTCAAAAACCTCACCTGGCTGAATGGCCGCTGGGGCTACGACACACCGCCCTCCCAGTTTTTCCAAATCTGGAACATCAGGGAAGGCTTGTCCGCGGTCAACCAATCCGGGCAGAATACCATCCTGGCCTATTGGGTGAACGGCCCGGAGGTCCTGGCCCTTTCGCCTGACTCAGAGGAAGGGTATGTCCTCTGGAGCCTCAGCAATGGGAAGAACCGGCATGCATTCACCCTGCCGGCGCCGGTGATGGCGGCAGCATTCAGCCCGGACGGGACGCAGATACACTGCCTGCTGAAAGGCGAAAACTATGGTGTCCTGGACGCAGCCACCGGGGCTTTTCATTCCATCACACAACTACCGCCCAACTGCAGGGGCCTCCAGCTTTCCCCCGACGGCCGCTTTATCGTCTTTTGGGAGGAAAGCCGTTTCCATCTGTGGAATATCGAACAGCGCGCCATCGTGCTGAGCCAGGGCGGAGAAGCCTCCATCCGTACCAAGATCATGCGGGAAGACCCGGGCGCCAACGGCGCCGGCCTGAACGATGTCAGCACTTTTTATTTCCTGCCCGACGGAAAGCATGCCTTTTCAGCCACCTACGAAGGGATCATTCGATTGTGGGCGCTCAGCCCCGTCCGGGAAGTAGCAACTATGATACCAATGGGGCGTGATTGGGCAGTGACTACCCCCTCGGGATTATTCGATGCCTCTTTCGGAGCCATGGAACAAATCTATTATGTGGTTGGCAGAGAAGTCGTGGGCCTGGAGCAGCTCAAGGAACGCTATTTTGAACCCGGCTTGCTGCAAAAACTGCTGGGTTACTCCGATGAACCCATCCGTTCCGTAGAAGGTTTCGCAGATGTGCCTCTCTACCCCGAAATAGCCGCCCGCATCGATACCCTGAACCAGCAGTTGCGGATACGCCTTAAACCCCGAGGCGGCGGCATTGGCCCGGTGAGCGTCTTCCTCAACGGCAAGGAGGTGGCGGCCGACGCCAACCCGAAACGGGATACCGCCCTGAGCTTTTCACTCTTGCCCTTCGGGCGATATTTTCTCGCCGATAGCATCAACCGGGTTTCCGTCCGCGCCTACAACCGGGAAGGCTGGCTGAAAAGCCCGGCCTATACCCTGCCCTACCGCCCTGCCGGAGCGCAGCGCAAAGGGCAGGGAGATCTTCCCGAAACCGGCTTCCAATTCACTCCCACACCCGCCCCATCTCTCTATGCCATCATCATCGGAACGGCGGATTATGCCGGAGAAAAACTGGACCTGAAGTTCGCAGGCCGGGATGCCATAGCCATGGCCCAGGCCATTCAGCAAGCCGGCAGCCAGCTCTTCGGGCCGGAACAGGTACATATCCGGTTGTTGACCACCGACACCACCGACGCCCGCCTTTTTCCGACCAAGGCGAACATTCGGGGCGCTTTCGAAGATATCCGGCAGCAGGCGCGGGCAGAAGATGTGCTGGTAGCCTACTGCTCCGGCCATGGCGTTACCTATGGCAACGCCGATCAGGCCCAGTTCTATTACCTCACCCAGGATATTGCCACCGAGAACCTGAGCGACGACGGCATCCGCACCACCCGGGCCATCTCCACAGCCGAGCTCACCAAATGGATCAACGACATCCCCGCCCTCAAGCAGGTCATGATCCTGGACGCCTGCAATTCCGGCAAGGTGGTGGAATCCATCAGCGGCGGGCAGAAAAACCTGAACTCCTCCCAGATCCGCGCGCTCGACCGCATGAAGGACCGCACCGGCATGTTCGTGCTGGCCGGCTCGGCAGCCGACAAGGTGAGCTACGAGGCCAGCCAGTACGGACAGGGGCTGCTCACTTACAGCATCCTGCAGGCCATGGGCGGATTCAAACTGAGGGATGGAAAATACGTCGACGTCGCATTGCTTTTTGAATACGCGCGGGATGAGGTCCCGAAATTGGCGGAGTCCATCGGTGGAATACAAACGCCCACCATGCTGACGCCAGGCAGCGGCAGTATCGATATCGGGATCGTCAATGAGCAGGTGGATATTCCTCTGTCTCCGAAGAAGCCGGTCTTCGTGCGCAATGTTTTTCTGGAGGAAAATGCTTACGATGATGTCCTCGGCCTTGCTCAGCAATTCGAGGGGTATTTGCAGGAAATCTCGGCTAAGGGAGCCCGGGCCAGCCTGATCTATGTGGATGTCCCGAACTACAAGGAGGCCTACTCCATAAAGGGGCTCTACCGGGTACAGGGCGGCCGGGTAAACCTGCGCGCCAGGCTGTTCCGCGGGGCAACACCCCTCGGCGATATTACTGCCGGTGAAAACACCGGACAGCTGCCCCGCCTGGTGGAAGAAGCCATTCGCCAGGCCATCGGGATCATTAATAATTGATGAATGTTTCCTGAAGAAGTGAATAAACCATGAGCATAGAGGAAAACCTCTTAGCCCTCTTCCTCATTATTGCGCCTCAATGCCCAGGCGGTAAGGCCGGCAATGGTGATAATGCCGCCTACGAAGATCGCCAGGTTAATGTTGCGCTGCACTCTTTTAGCCCTGGAAAGGTAGGAAGAGCCCACTCCTTTTTCAGCGATCAGGTTCTCGATCTTCCGGACCCGGTTTTCTAATTCCGCTTTAGCTTTTTTCTTGATATCCATAGTTTAGTTTTTAATGCGAGTTGTAATTTTTTAACATCCGGGGGAAGGCGCTTGTTCGTCCTGTAAAGAAATGCCATACATTTACTAATCCTCCACCGCCACCACCTTCCCGATCACGTCCTCATACCCGATCCACCCGTTGATCTTGCCCAGGTTGTTGCCGATCAGTATCCGGCCATTTTCCTTTCCCTTCACCAGGTGGAGGAGGTAGTTGTTCTTCCATCGGACGAATACGGCGTCGTCCACTTCTACTTCCTCGCCCCTGGCCTGGCGGATGGCCACCAGCTGCCCGCTTTCGATCCGGCCCCGCATGGAGCCGCCGTGGGGCCGGATCCGGCATACTCCATTTTCCTCCAGTTGTTTCAGGGCGTCTTTGACCCATCCCATTTTTCTGCGTACTTTTGGTTCATCCAATCAACTCCCAGATCACCCGATCCGTTCCCGAATCGGCCTCGCTTCAAAAACGCAGATATGAGAACGATACTTTTCAGCTTAGCACTATTCCTCCTGGCAACGGGCTGCGGCCAACCGGCCGAAAAGCAGGCGGAAGATCTGCCCCGCATCGCCATCGCCGGCCTGGCCATTGAGTCCAGCACCTTTTCGCCGGCCCAGGCCCACGAGGAAGCGTTTCACGCCAAAACAGGGGAGGACGTCTTTTCGCTCTACCCCTTCTTTGCACCCGACTCCCTGGCCCGCAAGCGGGCGGAGTGGATACCCACACTGAAGGGCCATGCGCTGCCCGGCGGCATCGTCACCCGGGAAGCCTATGAGTCGCTGGTCACAAAAACGCTAGATATGCTGCGGGAAAACGGCCCCTACGACGGCCTCTTCTTCGACATTCACGGAGCGATGAGCGTAGTCGGGCTGGACGACCCGGAAGGGGACTTTATCCTCCGCATCCGGGAAGTGATCGGTAAGGAGCCCGTCATCTCCACCTGCATGGACCTGCATGGTAATGTCTCCCCGAGGCTGGCCCAAAATACCGACCTGATCACCTGTTACCGCCTGGCGCCCCACGAAGACGCCATGGAATCGAAGAAGCGGGCGGTGGACAACCTGCTGGACAGGCTCGAAAGCGGAAAGGGCAAACCGGCCTACAAGGCCTGGATACCGGTGCCCATCCTGTTGCCCGGAGAGAAGACGAGCACCCGCATCGAGCCGGGGAAGAGCCTGTATGCCAAAGTCGCCCCGGCGGCCCAACAGGAAGGCGTCATCGACGCCGCCATTTGGGTGGGTTATGCCTGGGCCGACGAGCCGCGCAACCACGCCGTAGTGATGGTGACGGGAGACGATAAGGAAACCGTCACCCGCACCGCCGAGGACCTTGCCCGGAGCTTCTGGGAGGTGCGCAACGAATTTGAGTTCGTCGCCCCCACCGCTCCACTGGAGGAGTGCCTCGATAAGGCCGTCGCCAGCGATAAGCGCCCCTTCATCATCAGCGATATGGGCGACAACCCCACCGCCGGGGGCGCCGGCGATGTAACCTGGACGCTACGGGAGATCCTCGCCCGCCCCGAATTCCAAACCGAAGCCGGCCCTTCCCTGATCTACGCCTCCCTGCCCGGCCCGGAACTGGTGGAAAAAGCCACTGAGGCCGGTGTCGGTGGAACGGTGGAGGCCTACGCCGGCGCGGCGGTTGACAACCGGTATGCGCCCCCGATCAAGCTCTCCGGGACGGTAGAAGCCATAGAACAGGGCGATGTCCACGCCGAAATGGAGGTGGTGGTAAAAGTGGGTAGCGTGTACGTCATCGTCACCAAAAAGCGGAAGCCCTACCACCACGAGGCCGATTTCACCCGCCTGGGCCTGAACCCCCGGGAAACGGATATCGTGGTGGTCAAGATCGGCTACCTGGTGCCGGAACTGTATGACATGCGGGCCGACTGGATCATGGCCCTGACCCCCGGCGGGGTGGACCAGGACCTGGAACGCCTCGGCTACAAGCGGATACAAAGGCCGATGTTCCCGCTCGATAAGGATATGGGGGAGCCGGACCTTACGGCCAGGCTGATCCCCTCCTCGGAGGAGGGCGGTTGAGGTGCTACCGATTTTTTATCTTGTCTGCCACAATCAGAATTTCAATGAACTGTACATTTCATTCTTTACTCTTCTTCCTGTTTTTCCTCAGCGGCCCGGCCGGGATCGGCCAAACGCCACCCCCTGCTGCCGCCACCTACCCGGAACTCGTAGCCCTCTTCAATGAATGGCGGGCATTCGAAGCCCCGCCCCTCCGCGACGGCGCCCCCGATTACACCGCCGAAACCTTCGAAAAGCGCCGGCCGGCCTTTGAAGAACTGCAGGCCCGCCTGCTGGCCATCGACACCACCGGCTGGCCGGTAGCGCAGCAGGTAGACTGGCACATCATCTGGGCCGAAATGAACGGCTACGGCTTCAACCAGCGGGTGCTGCAGCCATGGGCGCGCGATCCGGCCTTCTACAAATCCCTCTGGACGGCCCGTTCTGACGTGCCCGCCCACGAAGGCCCCACCCACCACCGGACGACGGAGATCTGGACGTTTTCCTTCCCCCTGAGCCCATCCGAAAGGCAACGGCTGCTGAATGACCTCGGGGTGATCCCCCCGCTGAACGCTCAGGCAAAGCTCAACCTCACCGGCAATGCCCGGGACCTCTGGATCGCCGGCATCCGCGACATCCGCCGGCAGAGCGGGGATCTGAAGGATATTCTCGATCGGCCAGGCGTCAAAGAGGACGCCGCCCTGGTGTCGGCCATCGGGGCCGCCATCGCTTCCACCGATGGCCTGGCCGCCTGGCTGGAAGCGGAAGCCAAAACCAAGACCGGCCCTTCCGGCATTGGCAAAGAGAATTACACCTGGTATCTTCAGAATGTGCACCTCGTGCCCCTCACCTGGGAAGACGAAGTGATGCTCCTGAAGCGGGAGCTGGCCCGCGCCTGGTCCGCCCTGAAACTGGAGGAACACCGCAACCGCGCTCTGCCGGAGCTCCTTGCTGCCGACTCCCCGGAAGCCTACGCCGCCCTGGCGGAACGATCGGCACAAAGCCTGATGAACTTTCTGGAGCAGGACGAAATAGTGGCCGTTAAAGAATATTTTGAGCCGGCCCTGCGGGCCCACCTGGGGGAGTACGTCCCCGAGGAGACGCGCCACTTCTTCTGGATCACCGCCCATTACGACCCCCGGCCGCTCTACTCCCATTTCTACCACTGGTTCGAGCTGGCGCGGATGGACAACGAGCCGCACGCCAGCCCCATTCGCCGCGGGCCGTTGCTCTACAATATCTTCGACTCCCGCAATGAAGGAGTGGCGACCGCTGTGGAGGAGATGTTCATGCAGGCGGGCCTGTACGACGACGACCCCCGGGTGCGGGAGATCGTCTACATCCTCATCGCCCAGCGCGCCGCGCGGGGGCTGGGCTCCCTCTACGCCCACGCCAATGAGATGACTATGGAGGAGGCCGGCGGCATCCATCAGGAGTACACTCCGCGCGGGTGGATGAAAACCGAAAAGGAACTGCTCCTGTTCGAGCAACACCTCTACCTGCGGCAGCCGGGGTACGGCACCAGCTACATCACCGGCAAATACCTGGTGGAGCAGGCCCTGGCGGAATTCGCCCGGCTCAAGGAGGCCCGCGGAGAGCCCTTCCGCATCAAGGAGTTCTTCGACCGGCTGAACGCCATGGGCAACATCCCGATCGCCCTCGGGCACTGGGAGATGACGGGGCAGGAAGCGCACATCCGGGAGATCGTGAAATGATGGTAATACTCCTATTCTTTTGGGACAGCTTCTTGCCACAAACTTTCCTTATATTTCAGCGGCAAGTTAAAACAACAGACAAGTGAAAAACCATAAAGAAATTGCCTCCCGCGCCCTCACCGAAAAGTTGCCCGACGGTTTTACCTTCGAAATGATCTACGTGGAAGAAGGAGCCTTCCGCATGGGCGGCGCCGATAAAGAGGCCTACTACGATGAGCAACCCGTCCACGAAGTAAAAGTGAACAGTATTTACATAGCCCGATATCCCGTCGTGCAGGCCCTCTGGGCGGCCGTCATGGGTGAGGATGCTTCCGCTTCGGCAGAAAACCATGAGCACCCGGTGGAGATGGTGTCCTGGGAAGATGCACAATCTTTTATCCAAAAGCTCAGTGAGATCACCGGTAAAACTTACCGGCTGCCTACGGAAGCGGAATGGGAGTACGCCGCCCGCGGCGGGCGGCAGGGGAACGGTTACCTCTACGCCGGCAGTGATAACCTGGATGAAGTAGGCTGGTATGTGAGGAACAGTAATGGCGGAGAAAAAACGGTGGGCCAGAAAAAGCCCAATGAACTCGGCCTCTACGGCATGAGCGGCAATGTCCTGGAATGGTGCCAGGACTGGTACAGCGGCAGCTACTACGAGGAATGCAAAAAGCAGGGCACGGTGGAAAACCCGCAGGGGCCGGCGGAGGGCGCCTTCCGGGTGCTGCGCGGCGGATCCTGGTACCTCGAAGCCCAGAAGTGCCGGAGCTCCTACCGCCACTACAACCCGCCGGGGAGCCGCTTCACGGATATGGGATTTCGGCTGGCGCTGTCCTTGGAGGGTTAGTAATTATTCGTACAGATGTTTCACTGTACATGTTATACGGATTGTGAAATTGGATACATGCCTGGAGAAAAATTCCAGGCGCTGAGATGGCCGGAATGTGGCCTGCAATGTCGATTGCCGGAAAAGAGGGGCGGCTCCATCCCCGAGTATGTGAAGGCCCTAATTCTCACCACCACCGGGAAGGGGCGATCACGATGGATTTCACTTCTCTTTATGGTTGCATATAGCTTTTGAATGAACGGTAAGCATAGAGGGCCACCACAACAAAACTGGCCATGGGCAGGACGAAGGAAAAGTTGACTTCCGGAATGTAGCCGAACACCGACAGGTCGGCCAGCCCGTCGCCCCCCATATCCAGGATCCGCCCCTGAAAGGGAGGCAGCAGGGCCCCGCCCACAATGGCCATCACCAGCCCGGCCGAGCCGATCTTCGCCTCTTCGCCCATCCCATCGAGCGCGATGCCGTAAATGGTCGGGAACATCAGGGACATCATTGCCGAAATACCGACGAGGCAGTACAGGCCGGCCATGCCGACGATGCTGATGGCCCCGAGGGCCAGCATTATTCCACCAACAGCGAAATAGAACATCAGCCGGGCCGGTTCGATGTACTTCATCAGGAAGGTGCTGATCCACCGGCTGGACAGGAAGATGATCATGGCCGCCATGTTGTACCAGGTGGCGGTGAGCTGGGCGTCCGCCGGCCGGGAGGCGTTCAGGTGGTCGACATAGTGGTAGATGAAGGTCCAGCAGGAGATCTGGGCGCCGACGTAAAAGGCCTGGGCGATGACGCCTTCGTAATACCTTTTATTGCGAAAGAGCTTGCGGAAAGATTCTTTCACCGTGATGGAAATATCGTGTTTCTGCACCGGCATCCGGATCATAGCAATGGCCGCCAGTACGATGATGATCACCACCCCCAGGCCGATGTAGGGTACACTGATCAGCCCCAGGTCGTGCGTCCGGATGGCCGCTTTTTCCGCCGCCGACAGCATGTCGTATTCCGAAGGCGTATAATTGTCGGATTGCAGCAGCCCGACAATATACAGCTGCGCGATCAGCATGCCGCACAATGAACCCATGGGGTTGAAGGCCTGGGCCAGGTTGAGCCGCCGCGTGGCGGTTTCCGGCTTCCCCAGGAAAAGGATGAAGGGGTTGGCCGTGGTCTCCAGAAAGGCCAGGCCGAAGGTGAGGATGTACAGGGAAGCCAGAAAATAATTATAATTCTCGAACTGTGCCGCCGGGAAAAACAACAGGGCCCCTATGGCGTAAAGCGCCAACCCCACCAGTACCCCCTTTTTGTATGAATACCGGTAAATGAACAGGGCCGCCGGAAGCGCCATCGTCCCGTAACCTCCGTAAAAGGCCAGCTGTACGAACGCCGCCTGTGTATTTGACAGTTCCGGCATCACTTTCTTGAAAGCGGACACCAGCGGGTTGGTCATATCATTGGCGACGCCCCATAGGAAAAACAGGCTGGTGATGGCAATGAAGGGGATCAGCAGTTCCCTTTCTACGACTTTGGCTTTACTCATGGCGTTTCTTTCTTGTCTAAGGCTGTGGCCTTCTTATGGAAGAACAAGGATAAATATAGGTTAATTATTTGTCCTCCAAAATTCACCCTTTCCCAATTTATTGCTTCCTGAACAGGGAGGCCGGACCATCAGCCCGCCGGAAATATACCATACACATTGGGTGAAATATTGAACCTCTTCTTTCTTTCCTCTGCCTACCTTTAGAGCATCAAAATACTGTTCATGGCATTGAGACAAAAAGCAACCAAGTCCAGGAAAGTGATCGGAAAACTCCTTTTTTTCAAATAAAGAAAAATAAATATGAAGCAAGTTACAGAACGCGAGATCGCAAAAATGATAGACCATTCCCTCCTGCATCCCACCATGGATGACGAGGCGCTGCGGGAGGGGTGTGAACTGGCGGCGAAGTACAACGTCGCTTCGGTATGCATCAAGCCGTACGCCGTAAAAATGGCCGCCGAATTGCTGAAAGGTAGCGATGTCATGGTTGGTACAGTGATCGGTTTTCCGCACGGCAATAGCACGACCCGGATCAAAGTCCTGGAAACCGAACAGGCCATTGCCGACGGGGCCGTCGAGATCGACATGGTCGTAAATATCGGCAAGGTGCTGGGCGAAGACTGGGCGTATGTGGAAGCGGAGATCCGGGCCATTCACGAAGTATGCGACAAGAAAGGCGCTGCCCTGAAAGTCATCTTCGAAAACGATTTCCTGCCTGAAGACAAGTATAAGGCCCGGCTCTGTGAGATATGCAGCCTCATCGGCGTGGCCTTTGTGAAGACCTCCACCGGCTACGGCTTTGTCAAGCAGCCCGATGGCAGTTACACCTATAAAGGGGCCACCGAGCACGACCTGAAACTCATGCGCCAACACGCTGCGCCCGGAGTGGAGGTGAAGGCCGCCGGCGGGGTGCGCACGCTGGAGGATACGCTCCGGGTGCGGGCGCTGGGCGTCACCCGCATCGGAGCGACGGCAACCGAGGCCATTCTCCTGGCGGTTCGCGGGCAGAAAGCGGATAAGGATACCCCTGCCGGATATTAACTCACTCAGCCGGAAAGATCATGCAATACGGATACTTCGACGACAGGAACAAAGAATATGTCATTACCCGGCCCTCTTTTTTGTCCTAACGGCCTTCGGAGGGCTCATTTGCCAGGATCTGCCCATCGGCCTGCAGCTTTTCCTTCAGGCGGGCATAATCCAGCGCCTGCAAACTCACCCCCTCGTCAATGGCCAGGGCGGCGGCGGTTGCCGCCGATTGGGCAAGGATCATAAATACCGGTTCCATGCGGATCGACCCGAAGGCGATGTGGGAGGCGGAAAGGCAGACGGGCACAAGCAGGTTGGCGGCTTCCCCGGCCTTAGGCAGGATGGCCTTATAGGCAATGGGATAGGGGGGAAAGCCGTGGATCTCCACATTGCCTTCATTCTTTACCTGCCCGTTCACGACGATTCGCTGGCAGTTGTGAGAGTCCATGGTGTAGGCCGCCAGGCCTATGGGGCCATCAGCCGCCACATCTCCCACGCAATTGGCCTGTGTCATCACATAGGCTCCCACCATCCTTCGTGCTTCACGGACGTACAATTGCGGCGACCAATTCCCATGAGCCGTGTACTCATCTTCAGGGTATCCCCAATTTTTCATCTCGTTCTGCAGTTCCTGCGGTACCCGGGGGCTGGTGGCCAGAAAGTAGAACAGGCCTTTGGTATATTCTTCATGCAGTTGCTGCAGGCGCCGGCGCTCTTCCGGCCCGGCTTCCGGATAGCTGTAGTTGGCGCCGATCATATCGGTGGAAAAAGCGCCTCTGTTATTGATGTCGGTTTTGCGGTTGGGCATCCTGCTCCAGATGAAATAGTCTTGGAGGCTTCGTTTGTCGGGCTGGGCGGCAAACAATCGCACCAGAAGCTCATAACGGGTGGAGTCATAGCCCTCCGGGCGGGAGATGGGGACGCGGTTGTCGGGGTGGTCGGTAAGACAAACGCGGAAGTTATAAGCCTGCACCAATGTATCACCACTGCCGGTTTCGCCCAGGGGAGCGTCGCTGATGCCCCATAACAGGCCACTTTCCGGATCTCCAGGTACGATATAGGGATCTACTCCATCCGGGAACTGATGGCCGTCCATCAACTGCACGCCGTTGTAGGTTTCTCCGTAAACACTGTTGGCTTCCCTGCCTACGGTATAGCTGACTCCGGCCGCTGCCATCAGGCCGCCTTCGTAGCTGGCATCGATGAACATTTTTCCGCTGAAAGTGGCGCCGTTCTCCAGAATGACCTGCGTGACTTTTCCATCCTTCACTGCCGCCGACCGCAGGGCCGTGCCGGCCTGCACATCTATCTGTTCCTTTGCCATCATTTTCTGGAACACCCGGCTGGCGGCTGAAGGCTCAAAGGTCCACATAGCATCTTCCCCGGCCAATGTCCTACTCTGGCCTCCGCTTTGGTATTCTGAGGGCTCCTCCCAACGCCAGTTGGCAGGGTCTTCGTAATAGGCCTTGATTTCCCGGTAAAATTCCCGGGATATGCCCCCTATCGCCTGCTTGTTTCCAATGTCGGTCTGGCCCAGGCCGCCGGAGGTAAGGCCGCCCAGATGGCCGGAGGGAGCTATGAGCAGCACGCTTTTGTTCATTCTTGAAGCCTGGATCGCAGCGGCGATACCGGCAGAGGTGCCGCCATATACCACGATGTCATATCCGGTGTCTATCTGCTCTGCCGGCTGGCAGGAGGCCAGAGCAAAGAATAAGGCCAGGAAAATGGCTGATACGTTCCTCATGATAAAATTTTTCTTTTTGTTGAGCATTTACCGGCCCACCCGGTTCGGTGCGGCCTCCACCAAAATACTGATATTATTCTGTAAAATAGAGAACCTTCCCCATTCGGGATATGCCTTCCTTTTTCAGCCGGCTGCCGGACGATAATAACCCCTATGTCGCCCTGCGCACGTTAAAATTACCTGGAAGCCATCGGCAGCCTTAATGGGGAATTGCGGGATAAGATCGGTAAATTGCAGGAAAAAGAAATTGCCGAAGAGCTCCGGTATATCAAATGGAAAAGTTCTTTTCTTTTGCAGTTAAGAAAATAAACAGGAAATGAAAGACCAAGCCCTAACCTTTATCCTTTTTCTGGCAGCCTTCCATTTAGCTGCCCAATCTCCCCTTATCATCAATGTGCCCAACCGCACCACTCAAAACCTGGACGGGCAGTGGCGCTACATCATCGACCCTTACGAGAACGGCTTCTACGACTATCCACTATCCCCACAACGAGCACATGGCCCGCCTGGCCGACGAGCGCGGCATCCTCCTCTGGGAGGAAGTGCCAGTCTACTGGACCATTCAGTGGGAAAACCCGCAAACCCTGGCCAATGCCCAAAACCAGATCCGTGAAATGATCACGCGAGATAAGAACCGGGCCTCAGTCATCATCTGGAGTATGGCCAACGAAACACCGGTCAGCGACGCTCGCAACACCTTCCTCCGGCAACTGGTGGAAACTGCCCGCGCCCTGGACGACACCCGCCTCATCAGCGCCGCCATGGAAGTGCACTACGACGGCAGTAAGCGCATCCTCGACGACCCCTTTGGCGCCTATACCGACATCATCAGCTTCAACCAGTACCACGGCTGGTATGGCGGCAACCCTAATGATTTTCCGAAGCTGGAATGGGAAGTCAAATACAACAAACCTGTTTTCGTCAGCGAATGGGGCGGGGGAGCGCAATACGGTTTCCACGCCGATGAGGAAACCGTCTGGAGTGAAGAGTACCAGGCCCACCTCTATGAGAAAACCCTCAAAGGCATCAACAACATCCCCGGCCTTAGCGGCTTCAGTCCCTGGATACTGGCCGACTTCCGTTCGCCCCGCCGCCCCCTGCCCATCGTTCAGGATATGTGGAACCGCAAGGGGCTCATCAGTGAGGGCGGGCATAAGAAGATGGCGTTTGGGGTACTGCAGCGCTATTATGAAAAACTCAAAGGACAGTAAGTAACCGGAAAAATGCGATCTGCCGCTCTAAGCGCCGCTTTCTAATTCCAGTGGTGTGAAGGCAGGCTGCAACTTTCTGCACCAACTGGAGAAGGGTGGGGGAGCAGCCTGCAATGTGGGGTACAGGACATTCCCTCTGCCCCTTGCCCGGATTTTGAACAGTATCCCCCCTCAACAGGTTATTCTTGGTAGTTGGCCGTTTCGTCATTGGTTCAAACCAACAACCAACAACCGTCAACCAACAACCAACAACCAACAACCAACAACCAACAACCATCATCAAATGAACCGCCTCCAACACGAAACCAGCCCTTACCTGCTGCAGCACGCCCACAACCCCGTCGACTGGTACGCCTGGAAGCCCGGGGCTTTCGAGCGCGCCAAAGCGGAGGACAAGCCCATCCTGGTCAGTATCGGCTACAGCACCTGCCACTGGTGCCACGTGATGGAGCGGGAAAGCTTTGAAGATGAGCAGGTGGCGGCTTTCATGAACGAACATTTCATCAACATCAAGGTAGACCGGGAGGAGCGGCCCGATGTCGACCAGATCTATATGGAAGCCTGCCAGGCCATCAGCGGCAGCGGCGGCTGGCCCCTCAACTGCTTCCTGACTCCCGACGGGCGGCCTTTCTTCGCCGGGACTTACTACCCGCCGCAGCCGGCCCACAACCGCCCCTCCTGGCCACAGCTGCTGCAATACATTTCGGAGGCTTTCCAGACCCGGCGAAGCGAAGTGGAAGAGCAGGCCAATCAGCTGACCGAAGCGATCAGTAAGTCGGACAGTATTTTCCTGAAAAAAGATGCCCTGCAAGCGCCGCAGGAGGAACTGTTCACCCCCGAGGTGGCCGCCAATATATATAATGCCCTGATGCAGCAGGCCGATACCCGGCACGGCGGCTTTGGCGGAGCGCCTAAGTTCCCGGCAGTCATGTCGTTGCGCTACCTGCTGGATTACCATTTCTTCACCGGTGATCAGGGGGCGCTTGCCCACGTGGAATTTTCTCTGAAAAAGATGATCATGGGCGGCATCTACGATCAGCTGGGCGGGGGCTTCGCCCGTTATTCCACCACCCGCGACTGGCTGGTGCCCCACTTTGAAAAGATGCTGTACGACAACGCCCTGCTCGTAGGCCTGATGGCCGATATGTACCGCCTGAAGCCGGATCCGCTGTACAAGGAATCGATAGAAGAAACGCTGGCCTTCATCGAGCGGGAAATGACGAGCCCGGAAGGCGGCTTCTATTCGGCGCTGGACGCCGATTCGGAAGGCGTGGAAGGTAAGTTTTACGTCTGGAAAAAAAAGGAGGCCGACGAAATACTGGGCGATGCCGCACCCTTGTTCAACGCCTACTACGGCGTCGGGGAAGGGGGCAACTGGGAAGGGGTAAATATCCTCAACCGGAGGCAGAGCCTTGCCGGCTTTGCCGAAGAGCAGGGGCTGAGCGAAGCCGAAGCCCGCTCTGCCCTGTCTGATGCCCGTCTGCGCCTCTTTACCGAAAGGGCCAAGCGCGTCCGCCCCGGCCTCGACGACAAGATACTCCTCAGCTGGAACGCCCTGATGGCCACCGCCTACTGTAAAGCCTATGCAGCCCTGGGCGAACCGGGCTACCGGGAAACGGCCAGGCGCAATATCGACTTCCTGGCCGAAAAGTTCAGGGCGGGGCCAGAACCGGCATTGCTCCACACTTATAAAGAAGGAGAGGCGCAGTATGACGCCTTCCTGGAAGACTATGCTCTGCTGGCCGAAGCATTGATCGAGCTGTTTATAATCGATCAGGATACTGCTTTACTGCAGCGGGCCGGACAGTATGCCGATTTCCTTATTGAGCATTTCCTTGACCCGGAGAGCAAATTGTTCTATTTTACAGGAGCCCAGCAGCAGGACCTTATCCTGCGCCGCAAAGACCTCTACGACTCGGCCATGCCCTCCGGCAATTCCACTATGGTACACAACCTGTACCGCCTGGGTATCCTGCTGGGCCGCAGCGATTTCAGCGGCTTGTCGGTTGATATGCTGCGCGGAGTGAAAAGATCGGTGGAACGCTACCCTTCCTCCTTTGCGCGTTGGGCGCGGGCCATTCTCTACCGGGCATATCCGGCGCATGAGGTTGCCATCATCGGGCAGAATGCCGATGGCAAAGCTAAAACGCTCAATGCCGCTTTTGTGCCCAATATGGTGCTGATGGCGGCCATTGCCGCCGATGAACAGTACCCGCTCCTCGCCGGGAAAGGTGCGGGAGGCGACACAAATATTTATGTATGCAGAGAATATGCCTGTCAGCGGCCCGTTAAAACGGTTGAGGAGGCGCTGAAACAGATGGGCGCTACGGTAAACATTTAAATATAGAACAAATTTTATTTGAAGCCCTTCCCTCTTTTTTCCGCCATCGCCGGGGCGATGGAAACCCGAAGAAGCCGGAGGGTGGGGTACTAATCAAGCCATATGAAGCAGTTCTTTACTTTTATAGCCTTCGCACTTGGGGTTTCGCTGGCATTCGGGCAGCAGCCTGCCCAGTACAGCCTGTTCATGATGAACAAACTTAACTGGAACCCCGCCTACGCCGGGATGGACAACTCCCTGAGCGCTACGGGCATTTACCGGTCGCAATGGGCCGGGCTGGAGGGCAACCCCATCACGCAGAATGTGAATGCCCACCTTCCGCTGTATATTTTCAGCAGCGGAGTGGGGATCAACCTGGAGAACGACGAGCTGGGGGCGGAGCGCCGCACAACGGGGACGGTTTCCTATAATTACCAGCTGCCGGTGGGCCGCCGCGGGCTGCTGGCCATCGGCCTGAGCGCCGGAATGGCCCAGCGAACGCTCGACGGCGCGCGGCTGAGGACTCCGGAAGGGGATTATAATATCGACGCTTCCGTTATCATCCACAATGATGACCTGCTGCCCATATCGGAGATCAACGCTACGGCCACTACCTTCGGAGCAGGCGTGTATTACTATTCCGAGCGTTTCGAGGCAGGCATCGCCGTCCGCAACCTGTCGGAGCCTTCCGTCGAACTCGATGCGATAAGCCTGACTCTCAAACGCACCTTTTTCTTTAATGCGGGCGGCCATTTCGACCTGGGAGAGAGCCTGGCCCTGCATCCTTCATTACTGGTTCGTTCCGACCTGGCCCAGACTCAAACCGACATCGCCGCAATTTTGCAATACGATAACAATATTTTCGGAGGGGCGTCGTTTAGAGGATACAACAGCAATAATATCGACGCTGTTGCTTTCATCGCGGGGTTCAGGCTGAGTGAAAATATCACCCTGGCCTACGCCTACGATTTGACATTGTCTACGCTGAATCAGGTGAGCAACGGCTCGCATGAGGTCATGATCAATTATAACCTCAATAAGCGGCTGGGTACCGGCCGCCCGCCGAAAGTTATCTACAATCCTCGGACTTTATAGATAATATTCGGTTGAGTTGCCGGACTATTTTAAAATAATCTGTATATTGCGCCCTCATCCGGAGGCGGCAATTGCAAAACTACGGCGATATAAATGCTGTTGCCCGCTGTTGCTGCCGGGTGCAAAATTTAAGGCCAGTGGCCAATTTTCTCCGCCCTTCTTTACAAACGACAAAATGGCGGGTACGCTCTCCGGAGCATGCCCGGCGTGAGAAACCTTAAAGCAAGGCAGAAGTAAGTGATTTCTCTCCTATCCGGAGAGAAAGAAAAGCAAAAGCCTGTTTGGCGCCGGATACTCTTTATCTGTTCTTTTAGCGGGCGCCCTGCAAAAATGAAATATTTATTTTTGATAAAATAGGCAAACAGCCTATATTTACGATCGCTTTAAAGACCGTATTAATATATCTCTGAAGGAAAACTCGGGTGTTAACATGAAAAGTTT
>CAYQKY010000048.1:0-44668 GCA_964418125.1 uncultured Phaeodactylibacter sp. | reverse complement strand
GGAGTACAACCCGAACTACGCCCTGGCCATCAATATCCTCTCCGACTTTTACACCACTTATATCCCCAATACCGAAAAATACCTTGAGTACGCCCTGAAAGGCATCCGGCTGGATATCGCTTCCTACGACTCCATCACCGCCGGCTTTACCTATCTGCACATCAGCAATGCCTTTATACAATCCGGCTTTGTGGAAGAAGCGGAAGAATACATCAATAAGTCTCTGGCCTATCACCCGGATAATTTGTATTCCCAATATGTCAAAGCCTATATCCTATATGCCCGGGATCAGGACCTCGCCGAAACCCGGCAAATGCTGCTCGAAACGCTGGCCCGGGACCCCACCCGGCTGGACGTCATGCAGGAGGTAGCCAAGATCTGCTACTTCATGCGCGATTACCAGGAAGCTTACCGGCACTATAAAAAGTTTGCCGACATCAGAGAGGCGTATAACCTGAACATTTATCCGGCGGAGAATACCAAAATCGCCATGACGATGCGCAAAGTCGGCAGGGAGGCCGAAGCCGTAAAATACATGGAGCTTTTCCGGGATTTTACCGCCGCCGACCAATCGATCTACCGGAAAATGAATGCCGCCCTGATCTCCGCTTTCGACGGGAACACCAGGCAGGCGCTTGATGACTTAGAGGCCTTCTCCGAAGAAGACAACTACCACTACTGGATACTCCTGTTCACGGAGATGGACCCGCTGATGGACGAGGCCAAAACGCGCCCTGCTTTCCGGAAAACCATGCGCCAACTCGAAAAGAAATTCTGGCAGCGGCATGAGCGGATGCGGGCGGCGCTGGAGGAGCAGGGGTTGATATGAGTTTACAACGTCAACCCCTCGATCTCGAAAGAAGGGCCATCGCCCCCGAAAATACTTCTGCTTTGCACTTCCTTACGGATTAAAGTGATGGGGCGGCGGTCTTTAAAAGGCTCCCGGGCAGCCGTGAAGCTGAGCCTGGTTAGTTTTCGGATGGTGGAGATATTGACCTGATAAACATCAGCATGTTTAAACCCCATGAACAACTGCTCTTCATCGGTGACAAAAATGCTCCGGCTCCTGTCCGGTGGCCGAACCAATCCCTTTTGGGAGAGCAGGTCTTCCTGGCCCATTAAAAACCCTACCCGGTAGAGGCGCCCATCCGATTTGGTGAAATAGATCACCTTCCAGAATAAAGTAGGGATGCGAATGCGTTGCCCGTCAACCTCAGTAACAAAAACGGGGTCCCGGTCTGCCAGGACAGGCCCGGTAAAGAGGGTTACCTTTTTCCCGGTGCTGACCGTTTCCGTTTTCAGGATGTAATCCTCCAGGCTGCGCCACAACTGCTGGTTTAGTTTGGCCACCTGGGGCACGGCATTGGTATAATAAAAAGTGGAAAGGGCCCCCCGCCTGGCTTCTTCTTCGGTATGCCCCCACTGGGCGTCCTCCCGTTTGGTCATATGCCCCCGGTCGAAATCGCTTTTTTCGGCAGCGTACAGGCTGGGGCCCCATTGATGGTTTTCCGCTATCCGGGGGTCCAGTTGCCAGTTATCCAGCCGGTCCAGTTGCTTGAAAAGGCGGCCATCGATATTGGCGGCGGTAAGAATGGGAAACCTTCGTTCGGCGCTCTGGATAAGGCTGAAATGCTGATAATGCAATACATTGTTTCTCGACCCTTTAACCGGAGCCACACCGGCCCTCAGTTTCCGGTGCAGCCTGGGCAATTGCACCTTAAAACCAGGGCCTAAAAAGTCGCTTTTGTATCCTTGAAAATGGGCCAGTTCTTCCATGACATACGCAATTGGTGTCCCTGTAAAACTAGCTATTTATCGGGCTATTCCAAAACCCATTCGCCAGCTTGTTTGAGATGCAACGCGGACAGTGGCCGGGGTTACGCCTTCAGGGCCAGCCCCACAATCTGTTATACTCAGAAAAAAGCGAGCTCGGCCAGTCCTACCTTATGCTCCACCACCGCCTTGCCCGTTGTATCGTAAATGGCCAGGGTAAGCTGCGTGGAGTCCCCCCGGGTGGTGATCTCGATCAAGCCCACGTTATTCTGTGGAACCGGCTCCCCGATGCGGTTCTCGTTGGGTTCGATCACATCCCAGGTCTCGGTGATGCCGCTGGAGGTGACGTCGTAGAGCGGGTAGCCGCCGGCCACCTCCAGTTTGGAGATCTCGCCCCAATGCACATCGCCGGAGATGAAGATCACGCCGTTGGCTTTGGTTTTTTTGATCAGGCCGATCATCCGCTGCCGTTCGTGGGGCACGTTCGTCCAGCTCTCCCAGCCGTTGTAGGCGTGGCTGAACTGGTTGCTGCTGGCGATGATGCGCACGTCGGCTTCGGCGGAAAGCTGCCCTTCCAGCCACTGCCACTGGGCGGCGCCCAGGAAGGTGCTGTCGGGGTCCTGGTTGGGCACGTAGTCGTTCTTGTGGGCCGTATCGGTAGAGTCCCGAAAGATCAGGTTGTCGCGGAAAGTGCGCGTGTCCAGCAGGATAAACTGGATTTTCAGGCCTCCCTTCTCCATGGTTTCCACCCCGTAAATGCCCTCGTGCCTGCGGCGCTCCGAATCGGCGGGCACTTTCCAGAAGTCCATGAAGATATCCTTGGATTCCGCTTTGAACGGATAGTGGCGCCCGGCGTCGTTCTCCCCGTAGTCGTGGTCGTCCCACACAGCGAGCACACGGGTTTGGCTGAAGAGGTTCTGAAACTCCTCCTTGGCGCCCAGCCGGGCGTACTTGGCGCGCAGGGTGTCCATGTTGCGGGAGTCGCCGTAGATGTTGTCCCCCAGGAAGACGAAGGCGTCCGGGTTGAGGCCGGAGGCCACCTCCAGCAGGGGCTGTGGCTTGTCCTCGTGGGCGCAGGAGCCGAAGGCGATGCGGGTGGTGGTAGATTCTTCCGAAGAGGGCGCCTGATTCCGGCAGGCGATGAGAACTGTACTGGCGATAAGCACAAGAAGGTACTTTTTCATAATCCTATTTTTTAAAACCCATGCGGGTCATAAGTATACTTCTTCCCGGCAGTGGATAATTCCCACTCATCCGTCCGGAACGGCAGGGCGGGCAGGCCTTCCTTATTGCAGAGGCCCAGAGGCCCCGGGTTGTCCGCCCAGGCGTAACGGACGGCTACGGGCTTTTCTATTTCCGGGTGATACACAACCACCGTATTCCCCTCAATATAAGCCTTTGCCCAGTGAAACTGCTGATCTGCCCCGGCAACAGCAAAACCCCTAACGTAGCCGTACTTATCCTTTGTCATCAGGCCGCTGCCCACGGAGGAAAAGGAGATCCGGGCCTTGTCCCCTTCCACATCCATGGACGCATATACCGGCCCGAAATGGACGATATCTTCACCGTAGGCTACCTTCCGGGCGGCCAGGCTCAGGCGGTAGCCGAGATCCCCTTTATTTTTCGGGTGAATATCATTGGCGTCTCCGATATCAATGGCAGTGGCAATGGCCGTGTTCGGTTCGCCAAGGGCTTTCACCTGAGCCTCCCGCAATTCCGCCCATGAGCTGGGGCCCGGCTCCGTCGCTTCCTGCGTATAATTGGCCAGTTGAACGACGAGAAAAGGAAAATCCCCCTGCCCCCACCCTGCCCGCCAGTCCCGGATCATAGCGGGTAGCAGTTCCCCGTACTCTTCCGAGCGGCCGTCCAGGGCATTCGATTCGCCCTGGTACCAGATGGCCCCTTTGATCGCGTAGGGCATCAGGGGTGCGATGCTGCCGTTATACAGTAGGGCCGGGTGGGTGAAAAAGCTGCCGTTGGGCGCCACCGGAGTGGGGAAAGTAGAAGCGTCGATCCTGAGGCCCGGCTTGAATTTCCATTGGCCGTTGAGGATGGGGTTACCCCAGAAGGCGGAAGTGTACATGCCGCCCAGCCCGCCAATATCAAAAACCCTTACGGCCAGTACGTTGCCCTTGGGTTTCAGTATATCTGCCGGAAAAAAGTAGTTGCGCCAGTTGCGGCCGCCGAAGGATTCGCCGATCCTGTGCCCGTTGACCCAGGCGATGTCGTAATCGTCGATCTGATTGAGGGCGATATTGAACGTATCTCCCTGAAAACCCGGCGGAAGATCGAATTCTTTGCGGAACCAAACCGCCCCGTCGTGATCCTCCAGGCCGGCCCATTCCCAGAAATTGGGAATGGAGATATCCTGCCAGTCGGAAACATCCGTCTCCGGGTTTTGCCAGTTCTGTTCGATGCCGGGCCCTTTGAGGTAGTACTCCTTATCCCAGGTTTTTCTGTACTCTTTCAATTCTGCTTCCAGTTGGGCGAAGCTCTTGTTCAGTGACCGGATCTTGCCGGTGATGGGATCGAATTGAGGGAAGGCGCTCAGCGCCCCGGCGCTCATCCAGGTTTCTATGGTGGTGGCGCCCAGGTTGCTGCTGATCAGGCCGACCGGCACGCCCAGGTGTTCCTGCAGATACTGGCCGAAGAAATAGGCCGTGGCGGAAAAATCCCGGATGCTCTCCGGGCTGGCCGGCTGCCAGTGGCCGCCTTTGATATCCTCTTTGGGCAGATAATCCAGGCCGACGGCAACATTAAACATCCGAAGCATGGAATTGTGAGCCCGGGCGCTGTCTGCCTCCTGATAGCCCAGCATGCCGAGGGTGTACTGCATGTTGGACTGTCCGCCGCAGAGCCATACCTCGCCGAACAGCACATCCTCCAGCACCAGCTTATTCTCTCCTTCCACGATAAGGGTATAGGGCCCTCCGGCAGGCATAGGCGGCAGCATCGCTTTCCATTCGCCCGCCTCATTGGCCCGGGTTTCTGCAACATACTTTCCCAGCGTAAGGCGGACGGCCTCTCCGGGATCGGCCCATCCCCAGACGGGCGCCTCCACATCGCGCTGAAGGACCAGGTGGTCGCCGAATAGCGTGTGAAGGCGGACTTTCCCGAAGGAAGGTTGCCACCCTAACAATAAACCTCCAATCATCAAAACCAGATAAATCGTTGTTTTTTTCACCCTCTTCATTCCATTCTCCGATATCATACAAGGCATAATCAAAGCTTTTTTTATTTTTAGCCTGAGGCTTGCCCTAAGGCAGGTTCCAAGCTCAATAATAACTACTCAATTATGAATATCAGCCAACTGCTTCAGGGCTTAGCCCTTTTCCTTTTTCTGCTCTTCCTTCCGCAAAGCTGCGCCCGCACCGGCGCCCTCCCATCTCCCAGCCAAGATAATCAATCGGAAGCTAAATCCATGTCCACTTATGCTTCCGATTGGAACGCCCTCTTCCACCGCCAGTCCGGCTGGTTCGGCGGCGACGGCATCTTCGGAATCCCCATGGATGGAAAGGAGTTCGTGCCCGCCGGCCCGCAAACCCGGACCCTCTTCGTTTTCAGCGATTCGGTGATCGGGGAAACGAAAGGCGGAAAAGTAAAAAAGGGCGATTTCAAGATGATCCACAACCTGGTGGCTTTCCTGGAAGGCCCCGGTCCGGAAGAGGAAAAGTTTGAATTCTACTGGCCAGAAGATGAAACGGGGACCCCGGTTTCCTTGTTTGAGCCTCAGACGCCCAACACCCAACCCGGCGAATACTACTGGCTCGGCGACGGCTTTGTGAACGTCGATGCCGACAGCACTTTGTACATATTCGCTTACCGCGTGCAGGACGTACCCACCGGCTCCTTTTTTGAATTCGAACAGACGGGCGTCTCCCTCATCGCCATTCCTCCGGGAAGCGAACCGCCATTCCGGGAGCAACGGCAACTTGACACGCCATTCTTTTTCCCCATTCCCGACGGCTCGGCAAAAGTCACCTTCGGCAGCGGTATTTTCGTGAATACGGCCTCTGCCGGCGCTCCGGCCCCCGATGGGTACATTTACGTCTACGGCGTGGCCGGCCTGGGCCTGAACTTGTATGTAGCCCGCACCCGGCCGGCGTCCTTTGAAGACTTCGGAAGCTGGAAGTTCTGGGACGGAGAGGGATGGACAGCGGATAGAGGCAAGATAAAACCCATAACCAACAGCGTCTCCCACGAGCTCAGCCTCAGCCCCCTGCCCGACGGGCGGTATATACTGGCCCACCAGCGGTACGGCATGCTGCCGGAGGTGGCCGTACAGGTGGCCAAAAGCCCGGTGGGCCCCTTCTTTCCCATGAAGGACATCTGGGCCTGCCCGGAAGTCAACGAAGACCTCGACTATTTCGTCTACAACGCCAAGGCGTATCCCCATTTGTCGGCTCCCGGAGAGTTACTGGTCAGCTATAACGTCAATTCCTTTGATTTTTTCGTGGATATCCTGAACGATGCCCAGTTGTGCCGGCCGCGTTTTATTCGTTTGAAATTCTAGTGCCTTGATTCGGAGACGAAAGGCTAACGTTCACTTGGTTCGCCAAAATTTTTTGGCGCCGAAGACAATACCCTCATACACGCTCAAGTTTCCATTCCGGGTTTACGCTCGGGTTAACGCCTCCGATCCGAATGAATTTGGGGTTCCGGGTTTACGTCTTTTAATTAACCGAAAACCAATTACCATGCCCATTCGCCCTATCCTCTTGTCTTTTGCCATTTTTTTTCTGGTATCTTCCCTGGCCGCCCAGCAAAGGCCGCTCGGGGATAATCTCTGGCCCGTCCGCTCCGCGGAATTTACCCAGGGCTTTGCCACTCCCCTGGCCGGCGAGCAGCTCGATTTTCTGCCCAACCTCAGGGACGGCGCCATAGCCTTGTTCCTGCAGGCCCCGGGCGAAGAAAAAGGGATCGAATTCGAAACGGATCCCATGCCGGCCGGGAAAGAGAAAAAACAGTCCTTCCTCTGGGAGGCCGGCCTTTCCCGGACAACCGGAGATCAACCCATGGAATTTTCCCTGGAAGTGAACGGAAAGCCGCTTTTTGTTTTCGAAACCGTCCGGGATACAACCGGGCGGCACTGGATTCTTACCAATAAGCAGGGCGCCGAACTCGCCTTTGTCACTGCCTTCATCGACCCGGAAAAGGGCGACCTGTTCGGCTACATGTTCCTGACCCTGCCCCGCGCCATAGTTCCTGCCGGCAAACCTGTACAGATCGGGATCACCGCCCGGGAAGGCAGCGGCCCGGGCTGGTACATGGCCTTTCAGAACCGGGTGCAGGCAACATCCACGGCTTACGCCATGCCCGCTCTCGTCCGGGACGGGCAAGCGCTCCGCCAGCCGGTCAATATTGAGTATGTCCATCTGGGAGCGCCGGCGCCCGCCACCGTCCTGATGGACGGGAAGAAGCAACTGGCAACTACATTCCATCCGGGAGAAAACAAGCTGACTTTTCTCGCCGATCAGGTGGAAGCGCCCACAGAAGCCAGGGTAGAGGTCGTACTGCCGGAGGCCACCACGGCCCATGACATTCTGCTCAAACCGGTACGCCATTTCGAGGTGTACCTGCTGCCTCACTCCCATGTCGACATCGGTTTCACCCACAAGCAGGCGGAAGTGGAGCAGATGCAGTGGCGCAACTTCGAACAGGGTATCGAACTGGCCCGCAAAACGGCAGATTATCCGGAAGGCGCCCGGTACAAATGGAACGTAGAAGTACTCTGGGCCGTAGACGGCTACCTGAAGAACGCCGCCCCGGAAAAGCGGGAGGCCTTCCTGGAAGCCGTCCGAAAAGGATGGATCGGCCTGGACGCCCTCTACGGCAGCGAACTGACCGCCCTGCAGCGGCCGGAAGAACTCATGCATACGGTAAGCTTCGCCAAGCGGATCGAACGGGAGTACAACATCCCGGTGGAATCCGCCATGATCACCGACGTGCCGGGCTACGCCTGGGGCATCGTGCCCGCGCTGGCGCAAAACGGGGTCCGCTACTTTTCCATAGGCCCCAACCACATGCCCCACCTGGCGCATGGGGGGTATCAGGTCGGCTTCACCTTCGAAGCCTGGGGCGACATCCCCTTCTACTGGGAATCCCCTTCCGGCAAGGAAAAGGTGCTCTTCTGGATGACGCGCCACGGCTATTCCTGGTTTCACGACTGGCTGCTCGGCAAGCTGCGCAAGTCAGGAGGAACTCCCATTCTGAAGTTCCTCGACGAGCTGGATGAGGAGGGCTACCCCTACGACCTCGTACAGCTTCGCTATACCCTGGCCGACAACGGCGGCCCGGATACGGACATGCCGGATTTCGTCCGCGAATGGAATGAGAAGTACGCATACCCCAAACTGCGGATCGCCACCACCATCGAGATGTTCCGGGATTTTGAAGAGCGCTATGGAGATGAGCTGCCCTCCTACCGCGGCGATTTCACTCCCTACTGGGAAGATGGCGCCGCCTCTTCCGCCGTGGAGACGGCCGCCAGCCGCAACGCCGCCGAACAACTGGTGCAGGCGGAAGCCCTCTGGGCCATGCTCGCCCCGGAAAAGTACCCCGCCGCCGCCTTCGGCGAAGCCTGGACGAACGTCGTCCTCTTCTCAGAACACACCTGGGGCGCCATCACCAGCAAAACCGACCCGGACGGCGAGCTGGCAACGAGCCAGTGGGAAGTCAAACAAGGCTTCGCCCTGGACGCTGCCCGGCAGGCGCAGGCCCTGACGGCGGAGGCGGCTGTAAGCACCCTGGGCACAACGCCCCGCCCGCTCAATGCTTTCCTGGTTTTCAACACCACCTCCTGGCCAAGAACAGAACTGGTAAAACTACCGGCTGAATGGAAAGTACGGGATCGCTACATAACCGGGCCTGATGGGAAAGAAGTACCCGCTCAGGTACTGTCGGATGGGAGGCTGGCCTTCATCGCACAAGACGTCCCGCCCTTTGGCGCCCTGCGTTACCGCCTCGATGAAGGGCAACCCAAAACCGTAAAAAAAGGAGTCAGGGTAAAGGAAAATGAACTTTCCAATGAGGCCATCGCCATTACCGTTGACGAAACTTCCGGCGCCATCAGCAAAATAATGTTTCAGGGGAAGAACCTGGTGGATGAAGAGAATTCCTATGGTTTCAACGAATACTGGTACACCGGGCTGAACGCCGCCAACCCGCAGAAAAGCAGCGCCCCCAAAATACACATTAAGGAGAACGGGCCATTGCTGGCATCCTTTCTCATCGAATCCGATGCTCCGGGAGCGCACAGCCTGCAACGGGAAGTCGAGCTGGCTGCCGGCCAGGAGCAGATCCGGATAACCAATACTGTCGATAAGATAAAAGTGCTGGAAGATGAAAATGTCCGCTTTTCCTTCCCCTTCCGCATCCCCGAAAGCCAGGCCCGCATCGACCTTGCCTGGGCGGTGATGCGCCCCGAACTGGACCAGTTGAAGGGGGCCAATAAGAACTTCTTCTGCCCCCAGAGATGGGTGGATTTCTCCAATGCCGACGGGGGAGTCACCTGGGCCAACCTCGACGCTCCCCTGGCCGAGATCGGCGGCATGTACGGCCAGAACTGGATGAGCGATATGAAATCCCGCCCGTGGATCGAAACCTACCAGCCTTCCAACCTGCTGTTTTCCTGGGTGATGAACAACGCCTGGTTCGTCAACTACAAGGGCTACCAGGAAGGGCCCGCCACCTTTCGCTATGTGATCCGCCCGCACCGGGGGTTCGACAGCAGCGAGGCCAAGAAATTCGGCATTGAGCAGAGCCAGCCGCTCATTCCCGTTGCGGTACCGGAGGGGCAGGGAAGCATCGCCTCCCTGTTCACCCTGGAGGGCAGCCCTTCGGTGATCGTTTCGTCTCTCAGGCCCGCCCGCGACGGCAACGGCTGGGTTGTCCGCCTGTTCAACACTTCGGAACAGGAAGCAACCGTTAAGCTGAACGGGGGAGATGGAAAATTAGGGCCGATGTACCGGAGCAATCCAGAGGAGGTTGTCGGGGAACTGCTCGGGCAGGAGACCAGCATGAAAGGGTGGGAGATATTGACGGTAAGGGTGGGTGGACGGTAGACGGTAGATGGGGGGCGAGGAGGGAGCATAGTGGAGCTACGCGATCCCGCTTGAAGAAGCGGGAAGCAACGAAGTATAGCGAAAACCTGCCTGCTCGCCAGCCCGCCTGCTGTGCCAGCATGGCAGGCAGGCTCGCTGGCAGGCAGGAATAGCCGTATCAAATGCGGAAGTAATTCTCCTCCGGCCCCTAAACGTGTATTCGTGTACTCGTACAAACAGCGAATTGCGAACAGCCCCTGATTTTCGGGGATCTGCGAACAGTGCCTATTTCCGCCTATTTCTGCACCGGGCAGCGCCCGAAACGCCGAAAGCGGGCTGGCCATTAAGTTAACCAATGCGTACTGAACTTCTACAACGCTCCGCCATCCTCTTTGCCCTGCTCAGCGCCCTGCTCTTCTTTGGGCTCAGCAGTTGGGCTATGGCGGAGTATCCGGGCGGGACCATCCACGACCGGGCGACGGAGGGGTATTCCTTCTGGTACAATTACTTCAGCGACCTGGGGCGCATCCGCAGCTGGAGCGGCGCGCCCAACACCCTGAGCAGCCGGCTCTTTCAGGCCGGGCTGATCACGGTGGGCGTCAGCCTGGGGGCCTATTTTCTGGTGCTGCCCACCATTTTCGGGAAGGCGGAATCCAGGTTGCTGGCGGCGGCGGCCAGTATCCTTGGCCTGCTGGCGGCGGTGAGCTATGTCGGCATCGCCCTTTACCCTCTGGATGTCAACTACCGGATGCATACCCTTTACGTACGGGCGGGCTTTATCGCTTTTCTGGGCATGTCCTTCTTCCATACCCTGGCCATTCTGCGGGAGCCGGGTTATCCGAAGCACTATGCCCTGGCCTTCGGCGTCTTCTGCCTTATCCTCTTCGTGCAAGTGGTGATCATGCTGTTCGGGCCGCGCTCGTGGACGTCGCCGGGGGCGCTGCTGCTGCAGGCCTCCGCCCAGAAAGTGGTGGTGTATGCGGAGATATTGTGTATGGTATATCAGGGAGTGGGAACCTGGCGGTGGATCTCGTGGCGCGATCATCCGTGATCGCGGGGCTTTCCAAGTTTGAAGCTTGCCTGGCAGGACAAATCGGTTTGCCCACCAATATTCTTCTAATACAAAAAACCAAACAACCACAATGGAATACGCTTTCCATATCCGATCTCGATATCATCTGTAGCGATAAAAGCATTCTCGACATCCCGGACCTGTGACCCGGACTTATTCCTCCCGTCAATTTCAAAAACCCACGCTCCATCAACCGGGAAATCTGCTTTAGGTCGGTTTCTCATTCCCTGCCCAGCAATGCTTTAGCTTCCTTGATATACCTGCCCTGGGGATACTGCTTCAGGTACTGCTCATAATACCCCCGCTCTCCCGTCTTGCGCGCCAGTTCCCAGAGGGCGTCCTCCGCCTGCTCGCTATCCGGGTACTTTTCGATAAAGTCCTCGAAGGACTTCTCCTCGTTGCGGGCCCGGGTTTCTTCCCATTCTTTTTCGATAGCCGCCGGACCGGGGGTTCGGACATCGTCAGGGCTGGCGCGCTCCCCTGTGAACAGATTGAGCTGAGAGAGGGCCACCCCGATAACGATCAGGACTGTGGCGGCAATCGACAGGCGGCGGATATTCAGGGCGCGGCGGCGGCCGGGAGCCTGCGGTTGTGGGGACAGGGGAGGTTCTTCTCTTATGGTTTGAAAATCGTATACCTTCTTGATGTCACCGAGATCTATGTTCCGGCTGGGGCTGCCGGCCTGGGGAGGCAAAGATATTTCTTTCCGCTCTCCGCCGGAAGCGTAGGCAAAGGCGATGCCCGACTCCTGAAACGCCGGCTCCAGTTGCGGCGCCTCGGTGATGATCTGCACCTGCTCCTCCCAGGTGAGGTTGCGCGTGCGCTCCTTCCCTTCGATCACTTCCACTACCGATATTTTCAGCAGCAGGGCGAAGGTGCCCTCCCTCAGGGGTTTCACCCAGAATTTCCATTCGGTATACTCTCCCTCCTGCAGGAACTGCTCTTCATCGGACCAGGTGCGAATGGCAAAGGCCGGCTCGGCGTTGGGGTCGATCAGCTCTGCCTGCATGATCCTGGAAACGGTAACCTGTTTGACCTCCACCTCCTCACTCAACTCGATATCCTTAACGATGGCCTCCTGCTCGTAGGCCAGGCGGATGATGCACTCCTCCTCTTTTCCGATCTGCATCTGGGGAGGGATCTTGTGCAGCAGGTAGCCCTTTTTACGCGCTTCGGGGCTTTGCGCCATCGGCTGCTGAAAGTCCTCGACGGACAGGCCGTCGATGGTTTCCAGCAGGCTCATCCGTATGCGGTTGTACTCCAGTTGCAACTGCTCGTTGGACAGGGTGCCGGCGATACGGCTCCGGTTGGCCTCGTTGAGGCGGGCGCGCAGGTTAACCAGCAATTTATATTTGGGAGAAAAGGCGGGCAATTGCTGCTCCATGGCTTCCAGCACCCTGGCAATACTGTCCGCCAGCAATTTGCGCCATTCCGTTTTCCATTCCTGTAGTTGCACTTCACTGACCATATGCTTGCTTCGACTTTTTTCACGCCTATCAAATATACGGGAATTTAAAGGAAATGATGCGTTGGCGCAAAGATCGGCGCATTTAAAAAAGCAAGGGGTTTTCTTCACTTTTCGGGGCTTTGGTTGTTAGTATTCCTGAACTGCCGGAAGGAAAAAATACCGGCAGAATGCCCGGGATGTAAAAAGCCTGCTATTTTCGACGGCAGGAGCAGTTTACCGGAGCGCACATCAGCGAAAATGACGTATATTTGCAGCCTATGAAGAATATCAGAAATTTTTGTGTAATCGCTCATATTGACCACGGGAAGAGCACCCTTTCCGACCGTCTGCTGGAGTTCACCAAGACGATCTCGGAGCGGGATATGAAGGAGCAGGCCCTCGACAGCATGGACCTGGAGCGCGAGCGCGGTATCACCATCAAGAGCCACGCCATTCAGATGTACTACGACCACGAGGACGGACAGACATATACATTCAATCTTATCGACACCCCGGGCCATGTAGACTTCTCTTACGAAGTGTCGCGTTCGATCGCGGCCTGCGAAGGGGCGCTGCTGCTGATCGACGCTACTCAGGGCATACAGGCGCAGACCATCTCCAACCTGTACCTCGCCATCGAGCACGACCTGGAGATCATCCCCATCCTGAATAAGATCGACATGCCCAACGCCATGATCGACGAGGTATCCGAGCAGATCATCGACCTCATCGGTTGCGAGCTGGAGGACATCATCCTGGCCAGCGGCAAGACCGGGCAAGGCGTGCCGGATATCATGAAGGCGATCGTCAACCGCATCCCCACGCCCAAGGGAGACCCCAACGCGCCCCTGCAAGCCCTCATCTTCGACTCGGTATTCAACCCTTACCGGGGCGCCGTGGCTTACCTCCGCATCATGAACGGCACCATCCGGAAAGGAGACCAGGTGCGCTTTGTCAATACCAGCAAGGAATATGAAGCCGACGAGATCGGCGTCCTGCGCCTGACACAAGACCCCAAGCAGGAACTCTCCGCCGGCAATGTGGGATACATTATCACCGGGATCAAAGAATCCAAGGAGATCAAGGTGGGGGATACCGTCACACACGTAGAGCGCCCCTGCGCCAGCGCCATTAAAGGCTTTGAGGATGTGAAACCCATGGTCTTCGCCGGCATCTTCCCCATCGACAACGACGACTACGAAGACTTGCGGGACAGCCTGGAAAAACTCCAGCTCAACGATGCCTCCCTCATTTTTGAACCGGAAACGTCGGCAGCCCTCGGCTTCGGCTTCCGTTGTGGTTTTCTGGGTATGCTGCACCTCGAGATCGTCCAGGAGCGCCTCTTCCGGGAGTTCGACCAGGACGTCATTACCACGGTGCCCAACGTATCCTATACAGCAATGACCACCCGGGGTGAAGAGCTGACCGTACGCACGCCTTCCGAGCTGCCCGAGCAAACGCAGCTGCAGTACGTCGAAGAGCCCTACATCTCCGCCCAGATCATCACCAAACCGGAATTTATCGGCGCCATCATGAATCTCTGTCTGGAGAAACGGGGGATACTGAAAAAACAATATTACCTCACACAGGACCGCGTGGAGCTGGCCTTCGAACTGCCCCTGGCCGAGATCGTCTTCGACTTCTACGACCGCCTCAAGTCCATCTCCCGCGGCTACGCCTCTTTTGACTATCAACCGCTGGACTACCGCAAGTCCGACCTGGTAAAACTGGATATTCGCCTCAACGGCGAACCCGTAGACGCCCTGTCGGCCCTGGTGCACCGGGAAAAAGCCGAGGCCTTCGGCCGAAAGATCTGTAAGAAACTGAAAGAACTCCTGCCCCGCCAACAGTTCGTCATCGCCATTCAGGCCGCCGTCGGCGCCAAAGTGATCGCCCGGGAGACCATCTCCGCCATGCGTAAGGATGTGACGGCAAAGTGCTACGGCGGAGACATTACGCGCAAGCGCAAACTGCTGGAAAAACAGAAGAAAGGAAAGCGCCGCATGCGGCAGTTCGGCAATGTGGAAGTACCGCAGAAGGCTTTCCTCGAAGTGCTGAAACTGGATTAGGAATGAAGGAATGAATGGGCAGCAGGCTGCCAGCCGTTATTCATTCCTTCAATAAATCACTCCTTCATTCCATAACAAAAAAGCGCCCTCCCGAAGAAGAGCGCCTCCCATTTTTCGGACAGGGCAAAATGCCCCGTTCCGTTTACCATTGGCAAAACGTTGGTTTTTCGCCTGTTTTCTGCCCGATGCCGGCGTAAAAACATTGTTAAACGCACAGCATGAGCATGCACAAGCAAATGCTTAATGCCAGAATTTCCGAACTTGTTAAGTGTTTCGAGAAACTGCTATCAGGCTGCAGCCCAAAACATTGCTTATAAAGGTAAAAGCACTGTGCCGGGCGGATCGCGGCCTGTTGCGATTGTTCACGGGGAATGAGATAAGTAAACTATTGAAGAGGTTTTTTAGGAGCTTTTTGCGCCGCCCAGAATGTCAGAGCTTTGCAGTGTGGGTGCGCCGTTTCCGGCGCGGGAAGCGAGGGTTCAGGAATGGCCCCTGCCGATATGGGTTTTGCTCACTTTGCTTCGGAGGAAGGAGCATTTCCTCATGGTACGGCTGTAAGAATCAATAATAACGGCTACGGCTGCGGGTTGAAACCATATTGGAAAGGAGTACAAGCCCTCCACCGACAACGAAAGCACCTGTGGCGATGTAAACAATCAGCATAATCTCATGAATGTTTAGTTAGAAATGTTATTGGTTTTCTCTCTAATAGGAATGTTCATGAGGGCAGGGCTAAAATGCCAAATTTTTCTTAAGTATCCTAATTATTCCCACAAAACTTTATGAAAACCTTAACATTTCCGAATTAATATTGATCATGCTGAAAAACGGGTGGGAAAGAAAGCGTTATACCTCCGAATTGACATAAAGCAGCGTCACCGTAGGTTCTTCACTTCCGCCTTCCGGTTCCAGGGTGATATTGAGGCTTTCCGCTCCTTCAATAAAGGCTACGGGTTGTAGTTTTTTGCTGTGGCCGTCGATGAGCCCCATGTTGATCATCCTGCCTTCAACGTCCGCCCACATTTGATAAGTTTTTCCTTTCGGTGGCTCAGGCAGGTGGGTAGGATTGATGAAAACCTTTTTATGAATGGCATTGAGATAGGCGATGGCTTCCGCTTCCGGTGCAAGCCCGGTGCTTTCCAGGCGTATGGGAATGGTATGTTCATGATTCAGGAAGGCATATACTTCGAAGAGTTCCTCCATTTGTGCCTGCTGGCGGGTGCAATCATGCTGAAAGGCCCGGTATTCTCTGGATAACTCCTGGTATCTGCGGTCGGCAGCCACTTTCCCCTGATAAAAAGACAAGGAAAGGATTATAAGCAGGGCCATAATGGACCGGGCAAGCCAGGCTCCCCAACGGGGGCTCTCCTGCGAAACGTGGCTCCCGTCGGCCTTCTCCCGCCTGCGGCGGCCCGCTTCCATCTCGTCAGTATCTTTACTTACACGGGATTTCAGTTCTTCCGAAGGCATTGCTGCGTACTGCCGGGCGTAATCATCCATCGATTTACGCAGAGATTCGATCTCCGCCTGTATTTCCGGGAATGCCTCGGCATAACGCTCCACCTCTTCCGACTCCCTTTCATCGGTAAGCCCCAGAACATATTGTTCCAGTAATCCGCTCTTTAAAAATTTATCTTTATCCATCCTCATACCAAAAGTAATGACCCCATCCAATTGCCGAGATAAAACCAAAGGTGGTTATCAGCACTTTCCTTTCGGAAAACCAAACCACCTTTGGACAGACATTTTGCCGAGTTGTAGCTATCAGTAGAAAAGCTTCGGTAGCGTAACAGGATACCTTAATATTTGTTTAATGTTTTTGAAAAATCCCTACCTGCTGAGGCTGAAAAACTTAAGAACTCCTCCCAGTATATCCCCAGCATAGATACCGAAATTCAGGCGCGGTGGCGTTTCCGCCATATCTCCAATGCCGGCCTGAAAGCCCCGAACGGAGGGATCGACAACCTCTTCCTGGCCATCGGCCTTGCCAAACCATGGTAGCCTTCCTCCAACACATTGCCGGCTTAACTGTTTCATGGATAGAAGATCTCCTTCGCAGCAACAAATCCAAAAGCAGCAATTCCTATGAAAAACATATTATTGTTAACGCTCGCCATCAGCCTGATGGCCTGCCAGGGCCGGAATGAAAAAGAAACGGCCGCCAGTGCCGAAGCACCCCGGCCGGAAGCCATGGCGTTCAGAAAAAGCCAGCCAGAGCTCGGAAAATACTGGTATCAGGGAGAAGCCGAGATCAGCCGGTATGAATTGCAGCAGAACCGCTACTCCGATATCCACCCGGGAGAAGCGGTACTGGTTTTCGTCACCGAAGACTTCCTGACGGACAAGCAGGTGAAGAATGAAAATTATTCCAACCCCAACAGCACGCCCATCCTCAAGTTGAACATGATCCGAACCTTTCCCACCGGATTGTACACTTATAATATCATGACTTCGGTATTTACCCCCGTCAAAGTGCAGGAATTCCCCCAGACGCTCAAGGCCACCACCACCACTCAGGAATGGTGTGGGCATACCTACCAACAGCTCAATTTCCGGGATGGGAAATACCAGAATACCCTGCACTCTTACTTCGAAAATGAGGCCGGCCAGTTTACGGAGGTGGAGTACGCTATTCTGGAAGACGAACTGTTCAACCGCATTCGGATGAACCCCGACGGCCTTCCAACCGGCCAACTCAGCATCCTGCCGGCCACCGCCGTCAACCGCCTGATGCACCTGTCTTTCCAACCGCTAGAGGCGGAGGCCAGCCTGTCCGCCTATACCGGAGCAGACTTCGAGGGAGAAGGCCTTCGCGTTTACACCCTCAAATATCCCGGCCTGAACCGAACAGTAGAGATCGTCTTTCAACCCGAAGCCCCCTACATCATCGAAGGCTGGACGGATGCCTACCCTTCCCTCATGGACGGGAAAGTACGCAAATCTATTGCCCGGCGCACCCATACGATCAAGTCTGCCTACTGGCAGAAGAACCAGAAGGAAGATATGGCCCTACGCAAAGAACTGGGAATAGAAGGTAACCTTTCTGCCTTTCTCAAATAAAATGTACAAATTGTTTTGCAAACCTAAACCCTTGCATCATGCACTGCTCCGACTTCAGACAATGCCTCATCCTCGCTTTATCCGTACTGGCCGTTGCTTTTCTGTTCAGCAATTGCAACAGAACCGCGCCGGAATCAAAGGCCGGCAAGGCCAAGATCGAAACAACCCTTAAAAAGGCCAGGGAAGCCGAAGAAAAACCTCAACCTTCCGAACCGGAAAACGCCACGGAAAATGAAGTTGCCGGAACCAACATTTCTCAGGTAAGCCCTCCGGAAAATGAACCTTCGGGGCCGGCGCCTGCAAGGGTGAATACTCCCAGCCCTGCTTCCCCGGCTTCCGGAGGGAAGGCAGAAGAAAAAAAAACAGCGCCCCCTCCTGTACGGGTTCAACCTGCCGGTGGAGGGGAAGAGCAGGGGGCAAAAGCCAACCCGGCGCCACCAGGAGAGGAGCAACCGGCAAATGAAACTGAAGAGGGAACGGATGAACCGGTTGGCCCCAATACTGCCGCAGTACCGGCAGAGGAGCCCCCGGCAACAGCCTCCCCTTCCGGCGAAAACGACGGTGAGGACTCCCCCTCTGACAGTGGCGATACCGGCCGCGCCGATGAAGGCGAAGAGACGCCAAATACCGGAGAAGTAGCCCCGGAACCGCCCGCCCCCCCCATCCCGCCGGAAACGGCAACTACCGAAGACGAAGCTCCGGCCGGCCCGCAGGAGGAAGAACCGGCCATCAATGAACCCGAACCTCAACCACCCCTCCCCCCTACCGGCCTGACGGCTCTTCCGGACATCCACCCCATGAGCTGCTCTGACCCCGGCGCCAGTTTTGATGTCCTCATTCTGGCCGCCGCCAAAAACTTCGAAAAGCAGAAGATCGCCTACAACTCCATTCCGCTGAGCGACTGCTCGGGCATGTTCCACCGCCTGGCCATGGCCGTCGGCGATTTCTGCCCGGATTACCGCTATCCGGAGCCGAATGAAGCCCGCGATACCCGTGACCTGGCACGCTGGTACTTCGACAACAGCAACCTCGTCATCGTGCAGGACGCCGCCGCCGGCGGGCGCCTGATCCGCCCCGGTTCCGTCATGTTCTTCGGCAACAGCGATGTGAAATACACCAATATTACCATTGACAAGATCGCCGTCAGAGGGGGGATCGAGCATATGGGAACGGTCGTAGAGGTGGAAAAAGACGAGGAGGGGAACGTCATAGGATATTCCATGTTCCACGGAAGGAACCCCCGTAAACCGGCGGGAATTACCAAGCACAAAAAAGTGAGCAGAAGCCTGTCGAGAGGCCCATTGCCCTCCTTCGGGAACTGGACCCAGCAATGGGTGGCAGTGGCCAATATTGCAACACAGTAAAACGCTGATTATCAACCACTTATTTTCGATACAATAAAAAAAAGGCCTCATCCTGTTCTACGGATGAGGTTAATTCTCTAATTTGGCGGCAGAAAGAAGGCCTTCAATATAGCTCTTCCCATGAACAAAGCTGCCAGATGCCTTCTATTCATTAGTAAACCCCCGCACGGCAGCAGTAATTGCGGGCGCCAGGTGAACGGCCCCCGCAAGATTGAGTTAACCAGATCCTGTATGACAAAACGGAAAACACTACTCTTCCCCGCGATGGTATTGCTGTTCCTTGCCTCCTCAGTACAGGCGGAAGGCCTCTTTCAGGACAGCAGCCGGGCCAACGTCGAAGCCTTTAAGATGCTTCTGCCGGCGCCCTTCGGCATTATGGCCGGTGTGTGGGCGGCAAACGCGGAATTACGGTACCCTGCCCCCGATGTTCGCTCCGTCCTGCCTGCTATTGCCGGCAACGGCCCCGTGCTTTATGGCCTCCTTTCTGCCCTTCCTTCCCGGGAGGCAGTTTTCACCACATATCTTCAGCGGCTGGCCGGAGATTATGAGTCAAAGCATATTATGTACCGCTCCATTCCCCTCAGTGACTGTTCGGGGATGTTCCACCGGCTGCTTAAGCAGGTGAAAGAAGCTTTTCCCGCTTTTACCTGTCCTGAGGTGGCCGAAGCACGCTCCTCCCGCGCACTCGCCCAGTGGTATCACAACAGGGATGCACTGCACATCGTGGAGGACCCTGCCGCCAGCGGGGCCCTGATCCGGCCGGGCGCCATTTTGTTTTTCGGGCAACCGGGGAAGAAATACCCCAACCCTACCATTGGCCAGCTCACCACCTACGGAGAAGGCATCATGCACATCGGAACAGTGGTTGATGTTGAAAAAGATGAACAGGGCAGCGTCATTGGTTACACCATGTTTCACGCCCGGGGCAGGGGGAAACCCGCCAGCCACACCCGGCATTATCTTCGCCACCCCGGAAACCCAGCCCTATCGCCCTTTGGCAACTGGCGACAGCAGTTGGTAGCTGTGGCTTATATTGACACCTTACAGGACAGGGAGTGAACAGCTGACATCCAATTGCTGAAAAGCCCCCTAAGAAATAGAATTGATGGTCGGAGGCGGATTGGCGGAGACGGAGCTGTGGCCGAGGGTATACAACTCCACTTTTTGCCGTTTGCCCCGCAGTTCAATGATCCCCATGCGCCGGGGGTGGTATCCGTTGGGAGGCAGGCTCAGCTTATCCATGAGGTATTTTGAAAAGAGGATCTTTACCCCGTACTCATTGCACATCGACTGTATGCGCGAGGTGGTGTTCATCACGTCTCCCGAGAAAACGATATCCTTTTTAATGACGCCGATCTCTCCGGTAGTGACCGGCCCGCAATGCAGGCCCGCCTTGAACTCCGGAACCATCCCGTACCGTTCCCGGTAGCGATGGGCTTTCCGGTTGATGGCTTCCTGCATACTGAAAAAGCAGCGTATACAGTTGGCTTTCTGAAGGCCCTTATCCATTGGCCAGGACAGGACGACCTCGTCGCCCACATACTGATACACCTCCCCTGAAGTATAGAGGATGGGGTTGGTAATATCGCGGAAGAAATCATTCAGGAGGTTGAAGAACCGTACGTGGCCCAGCCGTTCGGCAATGGTAGTGGAGGACTTAATGTCTACGAACATGAAGATGCGTTCTTCTTCCCGGGGGTGGTGATAGCGGCCCAGGAGCATTTTTCGCAACACACCGGGCCCGTATTTTTCATGAACCTGCAGGGAAACCACCGTCAGGGAAGTGACGATACTCCAGAGCACCACCGTTTTCAGGTAGTAGGGGCCCTGCATCAGCGAGGCCGTCTTTTCCAGCACTACCGGGTCGTTGATGGAGCGGTGCAGGTCCCGGCTCAGAAAAACGTCAAAGGCCAGCGCACTGAAGACGAAGCTGAAAGCAGAGATGATGATGCTGTTCAGCAGCAGAGCAAGCCCGAAAGGATAAGATCGGAAGCGTTCCCGCATATAAAATACCAGCAAAGACCCGGCGAGGAGCCCCCCCAGAAAGCCGGTTACGGTATTACCCCAGAAGAAGCGTGAGAAATCATAGGCCGCCGTGCGTTGAAGATAATCGTTATTGGAAGAAGCATGGATGAAGTAAGCGTCGAGTGCGCCGATACATGCCCAGGCAATGCTGATGCCCGCCACCTGCCTTAACATTAAAGCCAGGCGGCTTTTGGCAAGTGTTTTCATCTGGATCGTTCTAGACCTGGCCATACTGCCTTTCTGTTGCGCTGTAAAAAATGGGTTCTGAGAAAAAGGCTCTGCGGATAAGCCTGAGTCCCGGTGTAAGTACATGGACACAAATACAGAAATACTTGGAAATGCAGTGGAAATGTCCGTCATGCTTGGGTTCGGACTGCATTTCCTCCTTTCTATGCATGTCTACGCATTTCAGTCCAGGTACTTATAGGTTAATTTAACAAAAGTAATGGATTTTGCGCATCCTTACTGCCACATATCCCGAAATCAACGTATAATAGCAGGAATCAATACAAAGCTTATGCAGGCTCGATTGTTCAACATCGATACGGCCCTCGTCGCCCCCCATACGGTAGCCCGGCGGTTCCGGGAGCACGAAGGAGAAGCGCTGTACGGCCTCATCCAGGATAACCAAAGCCGCCTGGAAGGCCATTTCCCCAAAACCACAGAGGCCATCCGGGATAAAGAAGGCGCCGAATTCTTCGTAAGGGAAAAGCTGGCCGGCTGGTTGCTTCAGCAGGAATATGCTTTCGGCGTCTGGGACAATAAGAGCGCCGCACTCATCGGCATGATCCGCCTGTTCAATATCGACTGGCGGGTGCCCAAGGCCGAACTCAGCTATTTCCTCGATAAGGAGCACACCGGTAAAGGGCTGATGGGCGAATCCGTCAAGGTAGTGCTCCGGTTTGCCTTCCACCAGTTGGAGATGGAGAAGATCACCATCCGTTCGGCGATGGACAATACGCCAAGCCAGCGGCTGGCGCGCAAGCTGGGCTTCCGCCGCGAGGGAGACCTCCGGGCAGACTTCAAAAAACCCAGCGGCGAAGTCATCGACGTTATGCTCTTTGGCCTTACTCGCGGAGAATTTCTGGGGGTATAATTAACCATTGAGCCTCTTTTTTTGAATTTTCCGTACCTTAAACCAGACAAAAGATCTGAATCGAAACCAAAACCCAGAAAACACGTATTTTCCCATGGCTGGCACTGCAATATTGACTGCGGAAGCAATCATCTTCACCATCAACTCGGCGATCAAGCTGAGCCACAACATCCGCAGAGCTTACGCTCAGAGTATCCGGGCAAAAAGGCTGGCGCTGCCTCTGCCGGCATTCACCACAGAGATAAAATTCAATACCGTCCTCGACTTTTTCGATGACCACCCCCAATATGCTGAAAGTGTGGAACGGCTGGCCGAACTGCATGCCGAGGCCAATGACAACCTCACCCTGCCTGAGGACAAAGAGAAGGAATACCGGGAATATTACCATGCATTCAATGCCTTTCACCTCGGCAGGGAAAACCGGCCGGAGCTGAACGAAGAAGACATGGTCAACCTCTTCCGCGTCCGGCAGTGGAGGGACGGCGAGCGGCACAGCACCGTCCTGCAGCTGGTGGCCGGTACGATCGTCGAGCTCGGCATCGATTACTACCTGCAAACGCCGGGCGCCCTCAACCTGGAATCCGTTCAGGGGCGGATAATGCGGCACTTCCTGACGGCTTTCGACGAGATCGATTTCAGTGAAAACAAAGATATCAAGCTGGCGATCAGTAACCGGCTGGTGCCCCGCCTTTTCGCAGCGGCCGCGGAGTCCCTGGCTGAATTGAGCCCGGAAATTGCCGATGACCGGAACCTTCAGCTTTTCATCAAAGAAACTACCAGGGGAATTGCCAATAAACTCTACGAAGCATCCAGAAACCAGAGTGAAGAAAAGCAGCAGGAGATCGTCTACTGGGGGCAGTTGGTGCTTCGCAGCACGATCAACAACGCCGGCTCCTTCGTATTCAGTGCTCCGGAAACCCTGTTCGACACCAACCGCCCGGTATCCCGGATCATCCAATCTACCGGGCTGGCCCTGCTGGAGGCCATACTGCCCGGCGATTCTGAAGAAATACATTGGCGCAATGCCATCACTCCCGACACCCTCGACGGTATCGCTCGTTCCACGCTGGAAATCGTCGCAGGCCACCCGAACGTTATCGGTGGCAACGAGGGCGTTCAGAAAATTATCAGTGATGTTGCCCTCGCAGTAAAAGAGGAAGGCCTTCACCAACAGGCGCTCATCCCGGAGATCATCCGCATTGTGCTCGAAAAATCGGCGGGAAACCTGGAGCTGCTCTGGCGCATCCCCCCACCCGGCCCGGATGGCGCCAGGCCTCCGGAACACCTCCTGGTTACGGCCGTCCGGCAGCTGCTTGCAATCCTGTCGCAAAAGCACGGCGACGCCCCCTGGAGGCCCGCCCTGACCAGGGCCCACCTGCTGGAGCTCACCTACGATCTGCTGGACGAAGTAGTCCAAAACCCCTCCTGGGTCACCGATAAAGTCCACCAGGATTCCGTCCTGGCCGAAGTCCTGGATATCTCCTTCCGCAGCCTCAGCCGCATCCCCAAGGAAGAACGGCTGAATGCCGAAGTCATCCGCTGGCTGATACGCCTCAACATGCAGGCCGCCCTCACCAGCCGGAAAGTACTGGAAGGGCTGGAGTGGGGCGCCGATGAGGAGGAAGCCGTGATCCTGGAAAAGGCGCTGGAAATGGTTTTCAGCTGCGTTTTTCCTCAGGATGCCCCTGCCCATATCAACCGGATGGAATTGCTGGCGGAAATGACGGAGTACATCATGGAGGTTCTTCTCAGGCAACACCCGAGCCGCCGGGGCCTGGTGCTCATAGACCTCATACTCTTCGACAGCGGAATCGACTTTTCGGATGGCTTCGACCGGGAACTGGTGGATGAACTGGCGGATGCCGCCCTGGGAGCGCTGGCCAGCCGGCCCGAGCTGGTGGCCCGGCACGAAGGGTTGAAGCACATCCTGGCAGGAGTGGCCGGCGCCGTCAGCAGCGCTCAGCTGCGGCAACCGGGCCTGGCGCCGTTCCTGGTTCAGCTCATCCTGGAAAAGACGGCGCAGAATGCCCATCTCATAATCGATGCCGGACAGGATGAGCCGCGCCATCTGCTCACCATTGCCCTGGAACAGATCCTGTCCGCACTGTCCAACAAAGACAGCCAGGGCAACTGGCGGCCGGAAGTGAGCGCCATACAGGCCTATGACCTGATCGAGAGCCTGCTCGACGAAACCGTCAACCACCCGTTCTGGATCACCGAAAAGGTGAACCAGGGATCCTTGCTGGCAGAAGTGCTGGATGCTACCTTCAGCGCTCTGGCCCAGGTGCCGAAACGCGAACGCCTGGCTCCGGACACCCTGGAGTTGCTGATACAACTCAACCTGCAAACCGTTGCCGGCAGCCCTAAGCTCCTCAGCAAAGTGGCCTTTGCCGATGACCACGAGGAGAAAGCCATCCTGCAACGGGCCCTCAACCTTGTTTTTTCTTTTGTCTTCCCGGAAGAAGGTACTACCGATGCCACCCGCATCGCCCTCTTTACCAGCCTGCTCGATTATGTGCTCTCTGTCATCATGTCCCATCATCCGAATAAACGGGGGCTCATATTGGCCAACCTGATCTTGTTCGACGACAACGGGATCGATTACAGCGAAGGGTTCGACGAAGAACTGGCCGATCAGTTAATCCAGTCCGCCCTGGGCGTCCTGGCCCAGCAGCCGGAACTGGCCACCCGGGATGAGGCCCTCCAACTGATCATCGGGGATGTAGCTTCCGCCCTCAGGGATTCGGGAATCGGCCGCCCGGAATTGCTGCCGGAAATGATCCGGCTCACGCTGCATTATACCGCCCTGCACCTCGATCAGGTATTCGATATTGAAGAAGAAAAACCCGGGCACCTCCTTGTGATCGCCTCCCGGGAAGTGCTCAAGGCCATAGCCGAACCGCCGCGCTCCGGAAAGTGGAAGCCCCGCCTGTCCAATGAACAGGTTCTGGAGATCCTGGAGATCATCTTCGAGGCAGTTGCCGGGTACCCGCAATGGGTGCAGGCCGAAGAAGTGATCTACCTGATCCTGGATGCCATTTTCCGGGCCATGGAAGCCGTCTCCACCGCCCGGAAATTACCGTTCCTCGTTCTGCGGCGCATGATCGAAAGCGCCCTGGAGGCCGCCTACCGGCAACGGCAGTTCATCGTCAAAATACAAACACGGGAGCGGGCGCATAAACAGATCATGCTTCGCTACTCTCTGGAGTCGTTGTTCATCGTCATCTATGACGAGAACGGTGAAGAGGCAGCCCAATGGCGCCTCACCCAGGCCGAAATCATCAGCAGTATAGTCGATTACTATCTGCTGGTGATCACGGAAACGCCGGGCGATAAGGAAGACGCCGACCACGCCCTGGAGCACATCCGCGCCGTAATTGCAGAATGGAAAAAGGATTTTTCCAGAATGCTGGATGAAGTCCTGGAAGAAATGGATAATTAAAACACGCCAAACCTGAAACCATGCCGATCAAAAAACACCTCGTCTACTTTTTCCTGCCAATTGCCCTCGCCTTACTGACGAGTTGCGGGCACCTCATCCACCTGGACCGGGCGCAAAACAGCTTCAACCGGGGAGCAGAACTGGAGAATCAGCTCCGGTTCAACCCGCAATCTGATGTATCGGTGTCTCCGACAACCTATTACACACTGGCCTATGCCGAACTGGGCAAAGCCATGGCCAATAAAAAAGGCCTGCTGAGAAATGACAATGTCCTTGCCAGTACCTATACCCTTCAGGCGCTGTGTGAATGGAAACTGAAGCGCTATCAGAAAGCGGAACAATCGGCCAGTGATGCCCTGGAAGAAATGAAAAAAATGCGCCAAAGGATGGGCCAGGATGCCATAATACTTCCAAGGGACGAAGCCTTGATGCGCGCCCTGCCTTCCCTGATGGAGATCGATAAAGCTAAAGATACCCTCTACGCCTTTCATGCCTCCACGCCGTCTTTCGAAGAAGGCAAGAACCATTATCTCCAATTCATTTTTGACCCCGACACTACTCAGGCGGCCCGGCTGGAAGAGGCCGTCCGGGAGATCGGCAGGATTCAGGAAGCCGCCGGCGCCAATGAAGAGCTGTCGGCCTATTTTACCATGGCCCGCCTGGCGGGGCTAAAAACCTGGAGTGACGCGCTGGACTTTCTCCTGAGCTGCATCAGGAAAGACCCCGGTTTAGAGGTTCCGGACAACCAGGCAGCCAGAGATGAGGCAGTAACCTGGCTAAAGGGCCAGGGTGATAAGTATCTGGATAAAAAAGAGCAGGAACTGCTGAAAAAACTGCAAACCCTGGTTCCGGGAGAAAACGGGAAACGGCTTTACGATTACTGGGAGAAGCTGATTGGGGGGTGAGTTCATTGGTGTATGGGTGTATGGGTGCATTGGTGTATGGGCTACCCGCCTAAGGTTGGACGCCATTGATAGCCAGAGTGTTGTGGATCACCCTCAGTCATTCCGACTTTTTACCCGGCCGAGGCACGAGGACGGGCCGCGTTCCGAATTCCGACTTCGTCCAGCGCTAGATAGGTAGCCGGTACACGGAACAATGAAACAATTCCCCCGTGAACCTACTCCAGCCCCGGAAAGAAAGCATCCCGGAAGTGTTCCAGCCGGTAGTCCTTTTCATTGCGAAACAGGATGGAGATGATATCGAAGCGCAATTCCCAGTCGTGCCCGATGGCTTCCATATATTCCATAGCTGCGTCGGTGATGAGTTGCTCTTTTTGGGAGGTTACAAATTCTTCCGGTTTGCCGAAAGCATCGGAGCCCCTGGTTTTGACCTCCACGAAAACAAGCACCGGCCCGTCCATGGCAATAAGGTCAACCTCCGCCCGCCGATAGCGCCAATTGGCTTCCAGAATGCGGTATCCCTTTTCTTCCAGATACCGCCGGGCCAGGGCCTCCCCCGTCTTTCCTACTTCGTTGTGACGCGCCATGATGCTTAGGAATATTTAAAAACCCACTATTCAATATACAAAAAAAACCTCCTCCCATCAATGTGGGAAGAGGCCATCCCAAATGCTTTGGCCAGGCGCTTGCCCGGCAAAATTATAACCAATTGCTAGTAGCCGAATTATATGGATCGCAGCCCGCAGGAAATCACCCAGCGGGCCGTACCAGCCTGTTCAGTCATTGATATTTCATGGGAAACAACGAGGAGGCTGAGCCTGTTTGCGCTCGATAGTGGAGGGTTTTGGCCACTGCCTTTCATGCCTTCCGGCGATGGGAGCAGCTTTTCATTTTGGATATTCCAAAGTTAAAACATTAGGATACTACATACAAAAAACTATCAATATATTTTTTTTATATTTCTGATTGCGCTCAATCCTCCTGATAAACAGCAAGAGGCCCGGCAAATTCACCGGCGCCTGCCGGAAAACCTGCCAGGCCTCTGTCTCTTAGCCCCATGAAACCATGGCCCCATGCTCCCCTCTTACCTTCCAGGCGCCAGGACCAGCCGGCCGGAAGCTTCGCCGAAAGCAGATCGCAGCCGGAAGAAGTAAGTCCCCGGCTCACCCAGGCTGGCAGCGTCAATGGGCAGTTCATGCCTGCCGGCATCGAGCATCCATTCCGTTTGAAAGACGAGGGCGCCCCGGCTATCCCAGGCAGACAGGTTCACCTTCCCTGCCCGGGGAACCTCGACACCCAGGAAGGCTTTATCCCGGAATGGGTTGGGGAAAGCACTGGCCAGGCGAAGCCCACCTTCAATGGGGACGAACCTGAGTTCGGCGGGTGCTGCCTCCATCCCATCTGTCGGCCGGAAGGCTTGTGCTCCTTTACCCAGGGACAACATTTCGCTGAGCAGCCCTGCCCTTTCCGTTTTGAAACGAAGGGTTAGAATGGCCTGCCCCGGCTTAAAGCCAAAGGTTTCTCCGGCAGCCCAGCTGACGGCAGACTGCCCGGCGCCGCCCCGGTAGCCACCCGGGCCCTTCAGCCCATCAAAGTGTGCTTCTTCCAGTACCAGGCCTTCGTGCTCGAAGTTGAGGAACAGCCCCTGGGCCGCATCCGGAGCATGAGCCTGCAGGCAAACCTCTACGGATTCCCCCGCATTCAGATACCCGTCCTGTACCTGCATTACGAAGGGAGAAAAGGCCGAACGGCCCAGTATCGAATCAGCCGGGGCCATCAGGCTGGCGTCGAGGTCTCCCAGTTTGATGGCGATAAAATTAGCGTCATCCAGGTCTTGGCTAAGCGGGCCGATCACCAGTTCCTCCGGGAAAACCGTATCCAGAGGGTTCTGGGCCGGGAAAGTAAATGCTTTGGGTACAAACCGCCAGTTGATGCTGTCGGGAAATTCGGTTTCCAGCCCCAGCAACATCCGGTGCAGCCAGGTGAGGTCATCGTTATCCACCGTACCGGAGAGGTCGAGGTCGGCGGCAATATACTGATAAGGCGTATCGAGTGAATCGTAATTCATGACGTGCATGGCCAGCAAGATGAGGTCCATAGTAGAAAGCCCGTCCCTCGGCTCGCCTTCTTTTTCCGGCCGGAGGACATACCTTTCTCCGGTAGGCATACTGTCGAAAGCATACCAACCGAGGCTGTCCGTTGCCGCCTCATAGGGGCCGCTTGCCGTGGTATCGATGTGGACCATAACATCGGGGACTTCATCCCCCTGTTCATCTGTGACCAGGCCGGCGATCCGGGCCTGGGTGAACATGGGGCCGCAGGCGTTCTGGTTGTCCTGTACGATTGCTGTGGTCAGGCAGTAATCCCAGTTGCCGGCCTCATCCCCTACCCAAAGCGCAACGACATTGGTTCCGGTATCCGCACAGGTAAAGGTGAGGAAATCCTCATCCGGCGGGGTTGTCTGGCCCGGCGCCGGCTCCAGGCCCAGGCGGAATTCCAGGTTCTCATAGGGCGTGCAGTTGTCGGCACTGCTGCCCTGCTCCAGGTCAGAAGCCCATAACATACCCTCTCCGTTGGCCATCAGAGGAAACGATACGCCATTGAGGCATACCACGCCCGGCGGGGTGGCGTCTACTACCGACACACTTATTGTGCAACTGCTGGTGTTGAGGCATCCGTCTTTGGCGACATACGTCATCTCATATTCTCCGGGGGGCACACCGGTAAAGGTTGTTCCCTCTCCCAGGCCCCCCATGATGCGGACTGTAATATCGGCCAGGCAATCGTCAATGGAAGCCAGAGGGGGCATATTTACCGTGGCAGTACAGTTTCCGCCCACCGCTTTGACTATGTCATCCGGGCAGGTGATTACCGGCGGGGTATTGTCTTGTATCTTCAGGATCTGTGTATCTTCCCAAATCCCTGCATCCCCACCGTACTGATAGGTACACCAGTCGATGACCCTCCAGCGGCGGATGATCTTCAGGCAGGAGTTGCCGGCTGCCGTAAACACCCAATCCTCATAGTTAACGGCCATGATCTCACAGTCGTCGTACAGTACCCTCGGCTCGTTGTAGGGCTCCGGAAGGTCTTCCGGGTCCAGGTCATCAGCGGTGATGCAGTCATGAAAAGTTGTATCGGGTGGAAAGAGGATCACCACGGGTGTTGTGTCGATGATGTGTATCGTCTGTATACAGGTCGACATGTTGCCGTAGATATCGGTAGCCTTCCACTGCCGGGTGATGTAACCGGTGCCACAGGAACCGGTATTGTCCGTGTCAGTAAAAGTAATATTGGCCACGCCACAGTTATCGGTAGCGGTGGCCTGCCCCAGAGCATTCCAGTCATTCAACCGGTCGCAGGGAATGGTTTTATTGTAGGGGCACTGGATCTGGGGGCCGATCTTGTCCTCCACCCACACTTCCGACCAGCAGGAGTTGGTATTACCCGCGCAGTCTCTGGCCTGTAGTTCTACCGAGATCAACTGCCCGATATCGTTACAGTTGAAAGTAACGGCATTTGTAAATGGTGCATTGGGCTGATCCATGCGCCGCACTTTCACCCCCGCCAGGCAGTAGTTGTCATAACTGCCCTCGTCAAAGGTTTGGGCGTAAACGACCGCAATCCCGGCGGAGGTCAGGGATACATTTACCCGGTCGTCACAAACGGCTGTAGGAGGAACGTAGTCCCACGAGTCTGCTGTTCCTTCACCGGAGGCGGCCAGCGCCGTGGCCGAATACAGGAAAAACAGAGCAATGCTGAGAAGAAGACGGTTGAAGAGATGGCCTTGAGATTTCATAGGTCTATAGGTTTTGCTTAAAGGTCTTTAGTTCAGGACAAGGACGGACAGGCCCACACATGAAGAAGGGAAGCTGGGGCGATTCTGTCTTTAGCAGGGTAGAATGTCCTTTTATTTGCCCGGGCAAAAGGTACGCCGGCGGATCGAAGGGGCAGTGCTGCAGGGCAGCCTGCACTGCAAAGGAACGGCCCCCTCAGCAACTACGCCAGCGAACAAATTAGCCTCTCAAAGCTCATAAAAGAAAAAGTGAAATGGAGGGGGGCGGGCACATTTCAGTGCCTCAATATATTAAAAATATCTTAATCCAGCAAATGGGCAGCTATATAAAAAGCCCCCGCCATGACGGCGGAGGCTTTTTGGAAAAACGAAGTGGGATAAGAGAGGGAAAGGCGCTCCGGCCTTTGCCCCATGGGATAGATATTACAGCAATATCATTTTTCTGGTTAGAGTTTGGTTATCGGTCTTCAGCTGGTAGTAGAGCACCCCGTTTGCCGGCAGTTCGGCGGCGGAGATCCTTATTTCATTATACCCCTGGCTGAAGTAGCCTTCCTTTTCGTAGATCAGCTTCCCCGAAAGGTTGATCACACTGAGGCGGGCAGTACCACTGCCGGGGAGCAGGAACCCGATCGTCGTCTCTGCCGAGAAGGGGTTGGGGCGGTTCTGGTACAACTCAAGCTTTTCCTCTCTGGCCGGCGCAGCCTCTTCATACTCGAGCCGGATGTGAAGCAGGGCGCCGTCGGTATCGTAGGCTTCCGCCGGGGTGGGGTCGTCACCAACGGAGAGCAGCCGCCGCAGAGACTTCACCTCCTTCCGGACACGGAACACCAGGCTGAACAGGGCAGGGTTTTCACCCAGGGCGGCGGCGTTTTGCTCCGCACTGCCCGCAACCTGGTGCCAGCTGGTGCTGATCCATCCCTGGCCGGCCCTTTGCAGGTTGAAGTTATCCTCACTCAGCCCCGGTACACCGCTGGTTTCCAGGCCCACGAATTCCAGGTGCTCAGTATCGAAGCCAAGGCTGAACTGGTACCCCAGCACCTCACTGAGCTGGCCGGCAGTGAAGGGAACTGTAAGGAACTCTCCGGCCTGGGCCTGCTGTTCGGGCAGCCGGAGGGTAAATGCCCCTTTCATGGCACGCCCATCGACACCGAGCAGCGTGTTCGGAACGGCGGAGTTATCAACATCCCCTACTTTCACCGCGACAAAGTCGGCCTCCATTTGGCTCTGAGAAAAATCGTTGATGTTAATCGCCTCCGGAAAGAACTCCGTGAACGGTTCCTGTGGATTCGGGAATTCATAACCGGCGTCGATAAATCGCCAGGAAGTATTGCCATTCGGGAACTCAGATTCCATTCCCAGGATCATCTTTCTCAGGGTGATCATATCCAGGGTGGAAACGGAGCCCGACCGGTTGACGTCGGCGGCGATCTGCTTGTAGGGGCTGTCCAGCAACCGAATGCCCAGAATGTGCTGGCTGATCAATACCAGGTCGAGGGTGGAAACGCCGTTCAGCGGGCCGTCGTTGCGCTGGGCCGTGATGGAGTAATCGCCACCGTAGGGCACGCCCAGGATCTCGAAGAAGCCGAAGTCGCCGGTAAGGCCCTGCATGTTGCTGCTGCCGCTGGTAGTAATGGTTACATTATCAACGTAATCCCCCATCTCTGTCTGTACATCTCCTGCGATCATGCCGGAAGCCTGCTGAGGGCACAACCCGCTGTTGTCCTGAACGGAAAGTACGGTCACACAATGACTGCTGTTCCCTGCCAGGTCGGTCACCCAGAATTCTATCGTTTGGTTGCCCCGGTCGGCACAGGTGAAGGCCAGCTCGGTAGTGGCCGGAGGGGTTCCGGGAATGCCGGTGCCCGCCAGCCGGAGCGTGCGCCTGAGGCCGGGGCTGGCTGTACAGTTATCTGTACTGCCCCCATCGAAAGCCTGGGCCTGCAGGACGGCATAGCCGCTGCCATCGGCATCGGCCAGGTTGATCGACAGGCCTACAATGCAGATGGGAGAAGGGGCCCGGTTGTCCACCACATTAATATTCACCTCGCACTCCGAAAGGTTGCCGCAGCGGTCGGTTGCCGAGAAAGTGACCACGGTGGTACCCAGTGGATAAGTACCGCTGGCATTGGCGCCGCCTGAAGTGGCGTACGGAGAATTGTTCGTTATGAGGATGTTGGGGTTACAATCCTGGGCCGTCACCAGCGGAAGGCTCACCTGGGCTCCGCTGCAGTCAGTAGAAATACCCCTCGTTATATCCGCCGGGCAATCGAGTACCGGCGCGTTATTGTCCTCGACCTTAATGACCTGCACCTTGGAAAAACGCCCTCCATCGTCGGGATGTTCCGGGTCGAAGTCACACCAGTCGATAACGGTCCAGCGCCGCAGGATCTTATAACAGGCAGGCGCGGCTATGTTGAACAGGTCGTCCTCATAGAGCAGGGCGACGTCGGCACAGTCAGGCCCCATCACCTGCGGGCGGTCAAACCCTGCCGGCAGGTCATCGGGGTCGGTAGCGCCGCCGCATACGTCCAGCGTATAATTTTCCGGCCAGATGATGTCATCTTCGGTAAGCGGCTCTTTGGTAACGGTGATCACCTGTGTACAGGAAGAAGTATTCCCGGAAGGGTCAACCGCCTGGAAAGTGCGGGAAATGGTTCCCGCTCCACAGTCGTTGAGATCGAACTCTTCCAGCGGGATCAACTGGGCGCCACAGTTATCCGCGACGGTGGGAGTACCAAAGATATAGAGGTCCGAGTAATCCGTTGAACAATCGACCACCGTATCGTGGGGGCAGGTGATCTGGGGTGGAAGCATATCCTGCACCACAACGGTGGCGCGGCACTCTGTAAAATGGCCGAAGAGGTCGCCGTTCGGCGTTTCCCGCGTTGGGTCTACCGGCCCGGCATCGGGGTCGATTTCGTAGACGCGAAGCAGTACTTCAACCTGCTCGCCGATATCTTCACAACAAAAGCGCACCTGGTCGTCAAACCATTCCTGATACCCGGGAATGCCGGAGTCATCACCGTTGGACATGTCGCACTCCCCGGCAACTACGCGTTTAACTTTAAAGTAGAGTGTAGTGGCACAATTGTCTATACTGCCCTCATCAAAGGTAATGGCGCCTGCTGTCCCGTATCCGCCGGAAGGTATGGCCACCACAGCGGCATCGTCACAAATGGCATTTGGTGGTTGCTGGTCGGCCACATCCAGGGTAGTGGTACATACCCGGGTATTCTGACATGCGTCAATGGCGGTATATTGCAGCGTATGTGTTCCTACGGGCACGAAGCTGTGAGGCCCGAGGCCGACCGCTCCGTAGGAGGTATTGACGTAAAAAGTGGCCTCACTGTCGCAATTGTCGGAAAGGGTAGGCATCGGCAGGGTCACCCGCGCGTAGCAGGCGCCGGCGGAAGCCGCAGCCGTCACCGGCGGCGGGCAGGTGATCAGGGGCGCGACTGTATCCACCACGCTGATCAACTGCACTTCCGTGATCTCTGTATCGGAACAGTCTTCAATGATGGTCCAGGTCCGAAGCAGGTCAAAGGTATGGTCCGAACAGGAAGGGATGGTATCATCTTCAAAGAAAACCGAAAGGAAACACGCATTGCCATTGAACAGGGTGTCTCCGTTGAGGGTTGGCCACCCGGTAATGTCCGGCCCGGCAAGGCTGCCGCAGGCCAGCGTCGTATCCAGCGGAAACCTGAGGCTATCCAAGGATTGCCGCTGCAGAAGGATAGGTTGTACACATATGGCAGTGTTGCCAAAAATATCCGTTGCCGTCCACGTCCGCTCGATCAGGCCCGCTTCTGGCTCAGGGCAGGAAAAGAGCATCATCGTATCGACGTAGCTCACCGTAATATCTCCGGAACAGTTATCGGTAATGATGGGATAGCCTATTGCTGCTATGCTGGTATCCGCCAGGCAACTGACGGTATCCGGAAGGCAAAGGATATCCGGCGGTAAAGTGTCCGCCACGGCGACGAAACTGTTACAGAATAACCCCGACTGCTGGTTCTCAATGGTAATCCGAAGTAATTGCCCGTGGTAGGCCAGGGCGTCAAAAGAGACGGCATTGTTGCCCGTAACAACGACATTGCTCAGGGTATCGCGCACGGTGATCAGCTTATCCCCCGGGCAGTTGGAGGAACTGGCCAGGAGGATACTCGTATCCAGTTGCACTTCGCAATCTTCATCGATCACCACGGATAAAGGCTGGGCAGGGTCGCTACCCCGGCAGTTCAGGCCGCACTGCGCCCATAGCGGCGCCTCGGCGAATCCGAAAACAAGAGCGAAAAGGGCCGCTCTGAGCAGCATCAGAAAGGCGCTCCCGGTAATCCCCGGCGCCTTATTGCCGCTGTTGTTCATCAAGTGTTTCATGTTGATGTAGTTTAATTGTTATCAAAAAAAATGTTCTCTCAGAAGCTGTTTGAATTTGGCTTTTGGAATTTGTTATCGGCTGTTTTTTCGCCAATCGAGGCACGTCCGGAACCTGATCCCGATAGCTATCGGGATAGCTATCAAGGTGAGGACGGAACGAAGAGTGGCGGGAAAAGAGCCATAACAAAACCGAAGTGTTAAATTCAAACAGCTTCTCAATAGCACGTGTATGGCATAGCTCCGCCATCCGCCGGCCAATGCGCAATCCGGCCGGCGGCAAGGCAATAGCTGACAGCCCCTGCGCCGGGCATTTCCGGGCAGGACAAACTGCTGTCCAGTAAGGTTTTGGTTTTAGCTGAAGTGCTCGTTATGGCCTGTGGCTAAGCAGGGCCATAGCTTTCGATAAAGCCCTGCTGCTTACTGGTGGCAGGCAGCGGCTGCATGCGGAGCCTTTGCTCCGGTTGCTGCCGGACCCGGGCCTGCAAAGATTACGGGGTGAAACACCCGGGCAGCGCCCGGCCCCTGAGCACCCTGTGCCATAGTTCATAACGGGCATTATAAGTAGTATTAAGTAGCCGGACACATCAGAGCTTGAGTCCGAGCGCAATGGAAAATTGCGCCCCGACAGTCCACCCTGCCCGCCAATGGGCATGGCTTTGCTTAAAGCTACGGCAGCCGGAGAAAATTGGCGCCCAAGGCCGGACTGCCCGCCCACTCATCTCATTCTCATAGTACGATCCGGGGGGGTAAGCCCATCCAAAACGATGCCCACACATTCCGAAACCCGGCAGGGCACTTCAGCAGCCTACCGTAAGGATCAGAATACGGCTTGAATGACGAGCCTGGCATGTTCAGGAAATAGGCTATTCTTGTTAGTACCAAAAGCGTGCCAAAAATTGGGGAAGAGAGCAGTGGAGCAGTGGAACAGTGGAATAGTGGAGCAGTGGAGCAATGGAGCAATGGAGCAAAAAAAAAAAGCCCCCCTCCTGTCTGCTAGGAGAGAGGCCATCCCAAAAACCGATTTAAGTATAAACTTGAAAACGGTTCTTGTGAATCACATACAATCCAATCGCCTTTTTTATAGTTGTTGTTCAAAACAACTTCTGGTTCACAGGGCTTCCCGATTCGGAAGCCGGGGCTGAAAGGCATTATTACCTTTCGAAATTCTATCTTAGTATTACGTCGGTTGCCGGGGATTGTTACAAATTTCATTTAAAAGAATGCAGTTAAAGAAAACTTTTGTTGCCCGGCGGCCGGGCGGGTGATAAGGGCGGGGGCCAGCCCGGTTTCACCGTCCTTTTTCCACGAGCCGCATAAAAGTGGTTCGCTTAAAACCTAGCCCCTCTCCCGGCTGAACCGGGAGAGGGCGCCGCCGGACAATGCCGGTGGCCCTAGGCCAAAAAAAGTAACTACATCAAATATCTTGTGCTCATTCAATGAGAGTTACTCTTTTTTGAAAAAGGATATTTTCTCGTTGTATGCCTGCGACTCCTGCGGGCCCGGCGGCCCATAAAGCCTGCTGACTATTCTCTCTTTATCAGAACCAAATACCGTGCCACAAATGAAAGAGAAAGGGGGAAAGGACAAGAGAAGCCAATATAACCATGCAACAATAAAAAAGCCCCTTCCCCACCCGGGGAAAGAGGCCATCCCAAAAACCAATTGTTAAAGGACATCTAGTGGTTTGTCAACGTGTGAATGTCGGGTTAGGTATCTGCGGTTTTTTCGTCTGATCAAGGCGGAGGTTCGGGACCGTAGCCGTAGCTACGAAGCCCGGTTCTCCAACGATGAGCAGGCGGATAAGGCGCCATAGATTACCCGACAATTCATGCTTGACTAACCACTAGTATCTTTTGCCCGCCGGCGCCTGTTGTTTCGCGCGGTTGAAACTCAGGGCAACCGTCACTTCATGCGAGCCGTCGTTGTATTTCTGAAAGTTCTGGAAGAACACGTCGTAAGAGTAATAGAACTCGAAGGACGACAACTTTGTGCCCAGCAGGATACCCAAAGCTCCCAGTGAGCGGTAGGAAAGGCCCGTGGTCAGGGTCTCGTCGAGGAAACTGGCCTTGATGTTGATGTCTACCTGAGAAGGAACGTCCCGGACATTCCGGACCAGGAGGGAGGGCTCCAGCGCGAAGTTGAGTTCATCCATTACCAGTTTATGGCTGGCGTAGAAAATGTAATAGCTCAGGATGGATTCGTCGTTCCCCGTAGCGCCGATATTGGAGATGCGGGAACGGACCAGGTTGGTGAAGCTGAGCCCCACCAGGGTATTCTCATTGAAAGAGCTGAAAACGCCCAGAGAGGCGTCGAATACGCCCCGGCCGTCAAGAAAGTCCTCGATCACCTGGTCGCCCTCCTGAAAAAAGGTGCCGGCCGCCACGTTATTGTCCAGTCGCACCTGCTGATACTCCGTCGAAAAGCCTGCCGACAATTTCACCATCTCGCTGACGTCAAAACGGAAAGCATAGTTCAGGTGAGCACGCAGGCGGTTCATCTGGGCAGCCGATTCGGTAAGTACCCCTACCCCCAGGCCGAAGTTGTCCCCCAGAGGGCCATTGTACTGAGCGGAATAGGTTGTGGGCGCGTCTACAAAGCCCGACCACTGGGCCCGGGCATTGAGCTGGAACTGATGCACATCGCCGAACCCCGCAGCACTGGGGTTGATCAGTACCGGCATGATGTTGTAATGGGAAAAGATGGCCTCATCCTGAGCGGTAACGAGCTGGACAGCGGCCAGGAAGGATATGAGTAAAAGTATTTTTTTCATCGTAAAATCGGTTAATGGTTTCCGAGAAAATATTTTGGGAAAGGCCGGCGCCCGAAGAGCATCGGGCGCCGGCCGAAAAGTTGAAATTAGTCTTCGCGAAGGATGGTCAGCGATCCTTTCTGCTGCTTGAGGTTACCTTCGGGGTCAGTGTACTCCAGGATATAGTAGTAGGGGCCTTCGGGAAGCGCCTGCCCGTTCTGGGCCGTCCCTTCCCAGGTATTGTCATAGTTGTCGGTTTCGAAAACCAGCTGGCCCCAGCGGTTGTAGATCTCCAGGTGGTTGTCCGGGAAGTCTCCGACGCAGAAGATGAGGAACTCATCGTTCGTGCCGTTGCCGTCCGGAGTGATCACCACGCGCTCCTCAAGGCAGGGGAAACGGCGGTCCTCAACCGTTACGGAAGTAAGTTCAGAAACGCAGTCATTGGCGTCTGTTACCTGAACGAAGTATTCTCCCGGGCAAAGGTTGGCTACCTCTCCGCTGGTAGCGTCCACGTTGGCCCAGCTGTAGCGGAAGGGTTCCGTCCCTCCGGCTACCACCACCCGGGTGGCGCCGTTACAGCCATCCGATGCCGGTTCGGTTTCGAAGCTGACAGCGATGGGGGCAGGGTCCTCGACAGTATAGATGGCCTCCGTACTGCAATTGTTGGCGTCAAAGACGGTTACCGTATACTCGCCGGCATCCAGGAAGGAAATGCGGTTGCTCTGGCCACCGTTACTCCATTCGTAGAAGTAATTGAAGCCCGGTATACCTCCGCTGGCAAACACCGTGATGCTTCCGTCTTTTCCACCGCTACAATCAATGTCGCTGATATTGGCCGTCAGCTCCAGCGGATCGGGTGCGTCGAGCTCGACCTGACGGGTAAGGGTACATCCGTCAACATCGGTAACCATCACCTGATAAGTACCGGGAGCGGCATTGGCCAATGAGGCTCCGGTTCCGACCAGCATATTATCGCGCGTCCATTCGTAGGCATACCCGCCCGTCCCGGAAGCATCCGCTTCCACGCGGCCATCCGCACCGTCGGCGCAGCTCACATCAAAGCCATTGTAATCGGATGTAACCTGCAGAGCCACCTGCAGGGCCGAGTTCGAACTGATCGTAACCTGTTCGGATAGCGTGTTGCCGGAAGGCTCGGTAACCATAACCGTATACACCCCTGCAGGAACGCCGGAGAGGTCTTCCTCCTCCGATACGACATTGCCCTGATCGTTGAGCCATAAAAAGCTGTAACCGGGCTCGCCACCGGAAACGTCAATATCAGCTGCGCCCACCGGGTCGTCCGGACACTCCGTGTTGGTCGTACCGGCCACATCCAGAGAGAAGATGGTCAGTTCCAACGGATCGAGGGTAACGCTACAGCCGTTGGCGTCCGTGATCGTAGGCTGATAGGAGTTGCCGCCGCAAATATTGCTGAGCGCCGGCCCGGAATCGCCCGTGCTCCAGCTCACCGTATAGCCGGCCGTACCGCCGGAAATATCCAGTTGTATCATGCCGGAACAACCGGGTTCATCGGTATCGTGCAGGAAATCCTGAACCACCGCGTTCAGGGCGGCCGGGCTTCCTATGGTGAAGCCCTGGCTCTGCGTCTCTCCTATGGCATCGGTAATCTCAATGGTGCCGCTGCCGGGTGGCAGGTCTCCACGCGTGAAGTCCATTTCATTCGTATCAAAAGTTAAGGTTTCACCGGAATCATAGGTGATCACCACATTGTAAGGGAAGAGCCCTCCCTGGATGTTCACCGTTAAAACTCCGTCTTCGGTATCGGCACAGCTGGTATTCTGGCCGGCCACTACCGGCGCCAGGAAGGCTTCCCTGAGGACCATATTGTAACAGGTATCCACTGAGCAGCCCACATCATCCGTGACCGTCAGGCAGTATTCCCCTTCGCCCAGGCCGGTGAGTTCCGTGCCGGTATCGCCGGTATTCCAGTTGTAAGAGAGCGTTCCGGTGCCGCCGGTAGCGGTAATGTTCAGAGCGCCGTTGTTATTGGAGGCGCTGCCGGTGATCGGGGTATAGGAAGTGCTGTAATTGATGCCCGGATATTCCGGCACCACAAAGTCACCACTCACCTGTATCCCATTGGCGTCGGTTACGGTTACGAAGTAGTTGCCCCCGGAAAGGCCGTCTACCGTCTCGCCCGTTTCGGAAAGCCCGTCCCAATCGAAGGTATAGGGGCCCTGGCCGCCGGACATATTGATGGAAATGAAGCCGTTCGGCCCGCCGCAGGCATTGCCGATCTGGGCGTCGATCAGCAGGGCTACCTCGAGGTTATAACAGCCGGTTACCGTACAGTCGTTGGCGTCGGTCACCGTTACGCAGTACTGGCCCGTCGCATCGAGGTTGGATATTTCCTGAGTATTGTAAGTGGCATTGTCCGGCCCGCGCCAGCTGTAACCGTAAGGCGTGGTGCCGCCGGAAACATTAGCCCTTACACTACCGTCATTGCCCGACTCGATGGGGCTTCCCGTAATATCGACCATGTTCAGGGCCAGTGCCGGTTCCTCGACGAGGAAGGACTGGCTGGTGAAGCAGCCGCCGTCATCGTAAACGGTCACGGTATAGGCGCCGCCGTCCAGGTTGCCGGGGCAGGAGCCGCTGACGCCGGGGACGGACCAGGCATACGTCACGCTGCCCTGAGCTCCGAAGACCGACAGGCAGATGGAGCCGTTAGACTCTCCGGCGCAGGCCACGTCTTCCACTGAAGCATTGATAGACATATTGGAACCGGTGCCGGCCGGCACATTGAAGGAGCGGGACTGCGTACAGCCATTGGCGTCGGTCACGGTTACCGAGTAGGCGCCCATAGGCAGGTTGGTGGGATCTGGGTTTGAACCCAGGCCGCTGCTCCAGGCGTAGGTATAACCCGGAGTACCGCCGGTTGCAGTGATATCGATGCTACCGTCCGAGCCGCCCTGGCAGCTGGGCGCGCTGGGCGTGCCGATGATGGTGATGGCAGTGGCTGGCTGGGTAATGGTATAGGATGCCGTTGAGGTCAACGTAGAGTTCACATCCGTTACGGTCAGCATGTAGGCGCCGGGCGCCAGGTTGCTGATGGTAGCGCCGGTATAGGGGCCGCCCGGGCCAGACCAGTTGTAGTTGAACGGGCCGCCCGTGCCGCCGCTGGCACTCACGCTGATGGAGCCGTCGGAGCCGCCGTTACAGCTCACCTGCTCGATCGTTGGGCTGCCGATGGCCGGCGGCTGGATCTCTGAGATGGTAATGGTGCCTTCCTCTCCGTTGAACGGAATGATCTCCTGGTTGCTGTCCGACACTTCGATCGGCGTGATGCTACTGGAGAAAAAGATATCGGAAACATCGCCGTCATTGCCAATGGCGGTGAAGCAAACCTCGAAGAGGACCTCCCCGTTATTGAGGTTGGCCGGAGTAAGCGTGAGGTCGAACCAGTTCATGGTTATGTTGCCGATAGCAATATCCGGCGGAGTGGCGATATTATTACCCTGCGTAAAATTATGGTCGGCAACCAGCGTCGCATTCAGGTTTGTCACCTGGTTGAACTGCAGTTGCGTATCGTCGTATTCCAGAGTAAAGGCAAGGCCCACCACATCCGTGAAGTTGAGCACGGTAATGGGCACGCAGAACTGCTCGCCCGGTTCCACCACATCATCCTGCACGGTGAGCAGGAAGCCGTCGAAGGCCGGGTTGATGCACACGGTGCCTTCGGTTCCGGCGAAGGGCAGCAGGTCGTTGAAGCTGTTGCGGAAGTCGATGGCGGTGGGGTTACCGACAAAATTGATGTCGGAGCAGTTCCCATCCTGGCCCGTGGCGCGGAAGCAGAGCTCAAAGAGCTGGGTATTGTCCGGCAGGCTCACACCGGCGGCGCCGTCCCAATTGATGGTGATCACTCCTGCCGAGGTGCCGTTACCCGGCGTGCCGAAGGAATTGTTGACGGTAAAGCCGGGAAGGCTGGCGGTCAGGTTGGCTATGTTAGTGAATTGCAGCTCGCTGGCATTATAATTAATGGTAAACGACATCGACTGAATATCATTGAACCCTCTTACCCGGATCGGGACGCAGAAGTTCTGGTCAATGTCAACCGTGGCGTCCCCTGCCGTCAGGCGCACCTGGCCGGGAATGGAATCATCCACGCAGACAGTACCGCGGCGGCTGTTGAATTCCACCAGGTCCTGATTGCTGTCCGATACCTCGATCTGGGTAATATCACTGGTAAAAATAATATCCGAACAGCTGCCGCTCAGGCCGTTGGCCCGGAAACACAATTCAAAAAGAACGGCGTTGCTGGGCAGGTTGACCCCCGTGAGGTCCAGGTTGAAGTAGTTGACGGTGATGAACCCGGGGTTAAGGCCCGAAGCGGGGGTGCCGAAATGGGCGTCGACCGAAAATCCGGGAATGTTCGTATTCAGGTTAGACACCGACATGAATTCCAGCTGGGCGGGGTCGTAATTCATAGTAAAGGCAAGGCCTACAATGTCCGTGAAGTTCTCGGCAGTGACCTGCACGCAGAATTCTTCGTTCGGCGCCACCGTCAGGTCTTCGACGGTCAGGCGGAAACCCTGGAAGATACCGGAAACGGTTACGGTGCTCTCCTCACTGGTGAAGGGGATCACATCCTGGTTGCTGTCCGATATTTCGATCTGGGCAATATCGCTGGTGAAAACGATGTCGGACTCCGCGCCGGGGCCGCCGATCTCGGTGAAGCACAGCTCGAAGAGGACGGCGCCGTTGGGCAGGTCTATGCCGGTCAGGTCGTTGTTGAAATAGTTGACGGTAATAAACCCGGGGTTAAGGCCCGAAGTTGGGGTGCCGAAGTTGGCCGCGACGGCGAACCCGGGGATATTGGGATTAAGGTTCCCCACGCTCTGGAACTGCAGGTTGCCCGGGTCGTAATTGATGGTAAAGGCCATTCCGACGACATCCGTAAAGTTGTCAACCGTCACTTCTACGCAGAACTGCTCGCCCGGATCGATATCCGCATCGGCAATGGTCAGACGGAAATCATCCGTGGGAGGCGGGGGCGGGGGGCCGCCGCTGATGCTGATGTTCCCGGGATCGCTGGTGAATGGAATGATCTCCTGGTTGCTGTCCGAAATTTCAATCAGGGTGATATCATTGGAGAAGGTGATCTGCGAGGATCCCGAACCGACGGCCTGGAAACAAAGTTCAAAGAGCACCGCCCCGTTGGGCAGGTTCACTCCCGTAAGGTCCAGGTTGAAATAGTTGACCGTGATGAATCCCGCGTTCAGGCCCGTATTGGGGGTGCCGAAATGGGCGCCCACAGAGAAGCCCGGAATATTGGGGTTCAGGTTGGTGACCTGGTCAAACTGCAGCATGCTGGGGTTATAGCGCAGGGTAAAGGCCATCCCTACAACATCGGAAAAATTCTCCGCGGTCACCTTGACACAGAAGTTATCTCCCGAGTTAACAGTTTTATCTTCGATGGATAATTTGAAATCCGTGCCGACAGGAGGAGACGTTACGTTTACCGATCCATCATCCCCGTTGAAGGTAACGTCGTTGGCGGCCCCGTCCAGTACATTGATGGCAAGGGGGGAGCCTGAAAAGCCGACAGTGCTGCTGCCGGTTTGCAGCGTATTGAAAGTGATCTGGAAGATCGTGGTTCCATCGCCCAGGGTCACCCCTGTGGCGGAAGACCAGTCCATTGTGATAACGCCCGGAGTGGCCGTGTTGAAATTGCTCTGCTGCAGCCCGCTGAGGTTGATGCCGCCGATGGAAGCGAACTGCAGGCTGGCGCTGTTGTACTCAATGCTCAATTCCACGCTCCCAATGTTATCAAAATTGGAAACGCTGACATTGAGGGCCACCGGCTGGCCCAGTTCGGCAGAGCCGTCACTTATCGTGAAATCAACACTGGCCGGGCCCCCGCTGCCGCCGGCTACCGTCACGGTGCTGTTCTGCGGATTCATACCGACGTTCTGGAAGCTGCCGTTGAGCACTTCGATGGAAGGCACCGGTGGAACGGCAAAGGCGACCATCGATGTGCCGCCGGCCTTCGCGCGCAGGCGGAAGGAAAAGACGACCGTCCCGTCCGGGCGGGTAATACCGGTAAAGCTCGGGTTAAACCAGGACACCCCCAGCTGGCCCGGGGGAACGTTACCTCCCGGTTTGCTGAAAGTTCCGTTTCCGTTGGGCGGGTCGGAGAGCCCGGGAAAACCGGTGGAAGCATCAGTATTGATGTAAGAAATGTCTACGAACTCCAGAACGGCCGGGTCCCAGTTGACCCCGTACTGAGAAGTGGCAATGTTGTTGAAATTGCTCACCTCGACGTCAAACTCGATGACGTCGTTTACCTGGGCATTAACCGCCTGAGGAGTGATAGAAAAGGTAGGTTGCTGGGCTGATAACTGCCATACACAGCAAAGCAGCCCGATAATCAGGCTTGTAAAAATTTTATCCATCGTGGTCGGAATTTGGGATGATGTTAACGAATGAATAAAGCTACGCTATATTACAATCAGTTTATGTGTAACTAAAATACCTTCCGACCGGACTTTCAAAAAGTAAGTTCCGGCCTGAGGAAAGATGTCCCTGGAAAAATTTAACCGGTGCGGGCCGCTCTGGTAATTTGCAGACTCCTGATAGAGCGTCGCACCAAGTACGTCATGGATAGTAATGTGTGCAGATACCGGACGCAGAAACTGAATATCCACCTGCGTCTGTTCTTTGAATGGGTTGGGAGCACTATTGATTTGTACGAGGCTTGCCTTGTTTTTGTTTCGAATATCGCTGACTCCTTCAATAATAAGTGTTCCCTCGAAAAACTCCACCTCCAGTACATTCTCGGCCGTATCCGCCACTTCAATGGCAGTAGGCTCGCCACCGAAGCCGAAAGTATGGGTGCCGCTCTCTTCCTGAAGGGCTTTTAAACGAATGGAGAAAAGGATATCATCATCCTCGATCGATATTCCTGCCAGAGAGAAGTCAAACCATAAAAAGCCAAGCCTCCCCTGGCTGACCTGAGCAAAACTGAACTGGTCAAACGGATAATCCAGAAATGCCTCGTTGAGATTCTCCGCCCCCCTGAATTCAAATGCCATTGAATCCCAGGATACGCTGAACTGGCTGCCCAGGATATTCTGAAAACCCCGTGCCGTCACATCAACCGTGAATGTCTCTTCAGGCTGGACCGTATGATCACTAGCATAAATGGAAACCTGCGCTTCAGTAAAGGAAGGAAAATACAGCAGAAACGCAACTGCCAGGATTACCCTTACAGTGTAAGTGAAGTGTATCATGGGATCATGGGATTAAAACTCTAAATCGGCTGGCAAGGTAGCAAAAAAAGTGTAGAAAGGGAAGCCAGCCCATCAAGTTATTTTGCCCTGAAGGACAAAAAAAAATGGAGTGGCTCCGGATCGGAGCCACTCCTGTCAGTTTATCGTGATTATTCGATGATAACCATCTTCCTGGTAGCCGTGTATTCAGACGTCTCAACG
>CAYQKY010000047.1:37773-45376 GCA_964418125.1 uncultured Phaeodactylibacter sp. | reverse complement strand
CGCCCCCGGCTATGATCTGCCGCCGCTATGCGGCTAAGGGTTAAGTTAACAAAGTGGAATTAAGCAGGTGGACAATAACAATTTAACAATATAGCCATCTAACAATCGAACCAGGCTTCAGGGAAAATGCCCTGAGCCTCTCGAATTCGAAGCAGCTTAGGTGAAACTAAAATTGTCCAAGCACTTGCCTCACTCCACCACCACCTTCTGTCCGCTGAAATGCACCCCATCGCTCAGCCGAAGCCAGTACACCCCCGCCGGCAGATGGCCTGTGGCAATAACTACCTGCCCTTCCCCGGGGCGGGCCTCCCGGCGCAGCAACTGCTGCCCCTGCAGGTTGATCAGTTCTATCCGGATCTCATCTTCCCGGCATTGCCCGAAGCGGATATGTAGTTCTTCCCGGGTGGGGTTGGGGGAAACCGTGTAGAAGCAATCCAGCTGATGCAGGTGATCGGCGCCGACACTGGCCTGTATGGTGGCGGTGGCCTCCGTGCTGTGCTGCGGGCCGGCCAGCTCGGCGGCGGTGGCGACGACGGCTTTTACCACCCGGCTCATGAAGGTGAAATTGAGGGTCCCCAGGGTGTCGCTGCTGCGGTGGTAGTTCGGGTTGCGGAACTCGGCCCCGTCGGTGAGCATGAGGGCGGGGATGGTATCCCGCCAGAAATAGGCGTGGTCGCTGCGCAGGAGGTCATCCGGCACCAGGTTGTCGGGAGCCGTGACGGAGATTACCCTGAGCTCCGGGACGTACTGAGCGGCGGCTCCCTGGAAGCTGTCGCTCAGTGGGGTAAAGGAGGTTACCGCCACATTGGTCAGAAAATCGCCCCGGAATTCATTGTCGGCCACCATCTGATAGGCGCCGGGAAAGAGCAGGTTGAAACCGTCGGGAAAGGTTTGGGTGTTGGGTGCTTCCGAGTAGTAACCGATCATTTCCATATTGAGTACTCCATGAATATCTTCCTCCCGGTTTCGGTTATCCACATAATAGCGGCTGCCGCGCAGCCCCGCCTCTTCCAGGTCGAAGCCGATGAAGCGGATGGTCCGCACAAAGCGGTATTGGGAGAGGATGCGCGCCGCTTCCAACACGCCTACCACAGCCGAACCGTTGTCATCGGCGCCGGGGGAGTTGCCAACGGTATCGTAGTGCCCGTCGACGATGATCACTGCCGCGTCCTGCGTGGCGCCGGGCAGGCTGCCGATGATGTTCTGGCCGGTATAGATGAGGTAGGGAAAATTCTGGCGGTAGGTTTGCAGTCCGTACTGCAGGAAGGACTGCTCGATGGTGTCGCGGGTTGCCGCCAGCTTATCTGCCCCGTTGGCGTAGTGGCGGATGCCCGCGAGGTGGCCGAGGCGCCCGCGCAGGAGGTTGCTGTCTACCTGATCCACCATTTCCTGAATGTCGATCGGATGTCGGTCGTCCGCTACGATCTTGAGCACGTATTCCCCCACCTGCAGGATGCTGCCGGTGTAGTTCCAACTGATCTGTTTGTCCGGGCCCGGGCTGACGGGATAGCCGATATCGCCGGCGGCGCTTTCGGTATCGAGGCGGAAGGTTTGGCCCCCGTCGTCGGAGGCGAGGAAGAAGACTTCGGCGTCTTCGCCTTCGGCATCTTCGAGATCGTAGGTGAGGGTGAGGGATTGGGCGGCCTCATCTACGCTGATGTTCAGAATGGTGATGGTGGGCGGCTGGTTCTGGGCGTGGAGGGTAGAAATGCCAAGCCAAATCAGGAAGAGGGAGCAAAGTCGGCGCATGTTTTGGCCTAAAAATAGTAAAGCTTAAGGAAACCGGTGTTCGGACGGGCTACTTTTAAGAGGCCCGTAAAAAAACCTTTGAGGTTACCAAAACCTCAAAGGTTTTAAAAGATCGGCGCTAATCCGCCAGATCCGCGTCATCGCCCGACGCCATGCCGATAGCTATCGGCATGGGCGACGGCGTCCGCGTTCTATCCTACTCCTTCGGCTCCAGCGCAAAGGCCGCCAGGCCCGAAGCGTCAAAAGCATCCAGTATGGATGTGCCGTTGGTATGCAGCCCGTTAACGTACAGGTCCTCGGCGAAGGCCGCCTTGCCCGGGCAACTGCCCAGCAGATAACCTACGTTGATGGCATTCTCGTAGATGCCGGCCCCGCTCAGGGCGTAGTTGGCCGTGGAAGCGCCCACCATACCTCTGGTATCGGCATCCGAGAGCGGGCTAGCGCTGTTGCCCCTCACCACATTAAAACTGAAGGTGGCGAAATCATTCGGGTGGCTGGCCCGGAAGCGGAACCGGACGTTTGATGTTCCCTTGTCGTCATACTGCACAAAACCGCATTCGGTAGAGGAAGCCTTGCCGTCCACCTGGACATTGTAGATCTGGGCGGTAGACTGCTGGTTGTCAACGCGTACTTTCATACGGAAGGGCCGGAAGCTGTCTTCGGCCGACGGAAGCAGGAAATGGCTGCCCGCCGGTTGCGACATCCCCAGGTTGTCCGGGTCGGATATCTGGTTGACGCTGTCGGACACGTTCTGCCGGCCGCCGGAGCTATTGAAGAACTCCAGCTTGAACTCGTACAGGCCGTCGCCTTTCAGGGAAGTGCTGTCAATGAGCATCGTCACGGTATTCTGATCCCACTCGGCAGTGGGGTTGTTGGCAACGTCCGGCCCTTTGGGAGATACCGGCGGTATCTTGTAGGCATTGACGGGCCCGAGGGGGAAAGGCCCCAGCTTGTAGTGGAGCGTATTGATGACGGTGACTCCTCCGGGGCCGGTGGTTTCAATGGTATAGGCCTTGGATATCGGCGTGTAGTCCAGCGGCGCCCACTCCTGTTCGGAGGCGCTGGCGGGCATAAGTTTGTCGTTGTGAGTCTTGCGGTACGACCAGCGGTAGTGGGTAACGGAACTGCCGGGGAAACCGCTTCCGAACTGCACGATAAACTTCAGGCTGCGGGCGAAGGGCCGTACTTTCTGATTGCCCAGCCCGTGGCCCAGCCCGCCGGTAGCGTAGTCCGTCAGGCCAACGGTGGGAAAGTTGCGCCCCTGCTGTACGATACTGGCCCCCGGGTTCTGCTCGATGCGGCTGACGTGAGCGCCCCATCCGATGGTCTTTACCCAGGCGATCTCGCCGGGCAGGGGCTCGTGGCAACCGAAGGGCACCCTCGGGTCGGTGACGTGGATGTTGACCTCCTCTCCGCATTCGTAATCCCAGTAAGTATTGCAGGGGATAGGCGGGTGGTAAACAGTAGTGGGCGCGCCGTCGATCTCGTATTCTACCCAGAAGTAGAGGTCGGCCTTTTCCTCCAGGATCTGTTGCCAGAAGCAGGCCTCGAAGCGGCCGTTGAAGTCAGTGCGCACCGTAGTGATCTCATCACAGCGGTAGAACCAGGGCCAGAACCAGGGCCACAGGCAGAGGTAGGGCTGGAGAATGCCGCTGTGTTCTGCCAGAAGGGCCCGGGTTCGGGTGGCGCCCGCATTGCTCAGCTGCAGGCGGAGCTCCTGAGGGAGTTCGATCTGTGGCCTTGCCTGCAGGGCGATCTCGGATTGCGGCCCGCCAAACGGTTGTATCCGGTTAGAAATGGCAAACGGCCGCGGCGGAGCAGGAATACGCTCCCGGAACGGCGGCGGATCGGGTATGGGGTCCGGTATGGGAATGGGAACGCGTTCCAGCAGCACATCCCGCAGCCGCTCGATGACCCAGTCGGGAATGCGGGGCAACACGATGCGGATGGGGTCTACCTCGCAGATATGCACAATAGCGTTGCACACCGGCATGTCCTGCCATACGCCATCTACCTCGAAGCGTTTGGTGACCCGGCCGCGTGCGCAGCATTGATACCACAACCACCGGCGGGAGAGCTGATCCGGTATGCGGGACAGGTCGAGCTCGTTATTGGCGCCCAGGCGGATGGGGGGCTCGTAAGCCTGCAGGCGTTCAGCGGCGGCCAGGGTCATGTTCTCCACTCCCCGGGGAGGCTCCGGAAAGACGAAGACCCGTGCGTAGCGTAGCTCCTCCGGGTCCAGGTCAAAGGAAACCTTATCGGCGTCCGGGCGGGCAGAGGCCAGCAACTGGCCTTTCCTGTTGAAAGCCAGGGCGATCAGTTCGTTGGGATTGCTTCCGTTTCTTTTTTTGGTTGCTTTTTTCTTTGCCATAGTCTTGGGATTTTTTAGTGTGGGAAAATTTCTACTGATTTATATGCTCAGAAGGGGAGGCGTTACGAAAGAACACCTTAAATTTATGTGGAGGGGTAGCGTCAGGCGCTTTACAATAAATTAGGATTTTTTCAGGAGTATAAAAACCAAAAGTTGAGGCCTTAACGAAATCCTAACAAGTCTTAAAATGCTGAAGCTGGAATCAAACCATCTCCCGAATATGAAATACTTCATCTCCTGCTCTCTTTGTCTCTGTATCCAATTCTCCCTTTACGCTCAGAACTTCGACGGCGGCTTTTCCTTTTTTATCCCCTATTACGATTCTTCCGCTCAGGAATTCCTTCCGGAATTTCCGGCCTTTACCATCGGGGAAGCCCACCGGGTGAGCGCCGGTGCGGATGGAAAGTTCTATGCCGGCGGAGAGCCCGTCCGCTTCTGGGGCGTCAACATCGTTTCCGGCGCCTGCTTCCCGGAAAAGGAGGAAGCCCCGGCCATCGCCGCCCGCATGCGCAAGATGGGCGTCAACCTGGTGCGCTTCCACCACCTGGATAACCCAAGTTGGGGCGGCGCCAACACCAGCCTGTTTCTCAACGGTCAGAACGGCACCCGCCAGCTCAACCCCGTTACCCTAGACCGTCTCGACTACTTTATCGCCCAGCTGAAGCGCAATGGCATCTACGTGAACATGAACCTCAACGTCTCCCGTACCTTCCAGGAGGCCGATGGTGTGCCCGGCGCCGACTCCATCCCCGATTTCGGCAAGGGCGTCACCCTGTTCGACCCCTGGATGCAAGTTCTGCAGAAGGAATATGCGGAGCAACTGCTGGGCCATGTCAATCCCTATACCGGCCTGCCCCTTGCTGAAGACCCCGTGCTGGCCATGGTGGAGATGAATAACGAGAACAGCCTCTACGGCTTATGGAAAGAAGGCAGGCTGCGCCCCTTCGCCGAAGGCGGCGCTCTGCTCTGGCGCCACAACGAGATGCTCGACAGCCTCTGGCACGCCTGGCTGCTGGACAAATACGGCAGCCAGAGCGCCCTGGCGGCAGCCTGGAACGCCGGCGCCACCCAGCCCGGCGACGGCCAACTGCTGGCTAATGGCGGCTTTGAAACGGGAACGGTATCTTCCCCCTGGGTGCTGGAATTGCACGATGCCGCCCAGGCCGAGCTATCCGCTTCTAACCAAAACCCGTTCGAGGGCAGCTACTGCGCCCGCCTGCAGGTGGGCAATACGACCGGCGCCGACTGGCACATACAGTTCAAACAGGCCGGTTTCTCCCTGAAAAAGGACTCCTCCTACGTCCTGCAGTTCGCTGCCCGCGCCGAAACGCCCATGAACATTTCGGTGGCGGCTATGCGCGACAATTCACCCTATACCTGGTATACGGGGGCCTCTTACGGGCTGACGGAAGAGTGGCAAACGTTTTCCTTCTCTTTTGTCGCACCCGAAGACAATACCGGCCATGGCCGCATCACCATCAGCCCCCTGGGAGAGGGCGTCCTGTACTTTGACGCCTTCAGCCTGTCGCCGCCCTGGCAGACAGGGCTGCTGGACGGGGAAAGCCTGGAGGAAGGATCCGTTCAACGCATCCTTTGGGCGGAGCGCCTGCTCTACACCGACGCCCGCCTGGCCGATATTGCGGCTTTCTACCTCTACCTGCAGCGAAGCCACTTCGAAGACTTGTCTGCCTACCTGCAGGAAGAACTGGGCGTACCGGCGCCCATCACCGGCACCAATGCCCTGGGCGGCGTCAGCGACGCTTCCCTCCACGAAGGCCTCGGCTACTTCGACGACCACAACTACTGGGACCACCCCTGGTTTCCGGGCAACGCCTGGGACCCTTACAACTGGCTGATCAGAAATGAGCCTTTGCTAAAGGACGACTTCCTCAGTTCAGTTACCAATGTCTGCGCCGGCCTCCAACTGGCGGACAAGCCCTACACCGTCAGCGAGTACAACCATGCGGCGCCCAACCGTTTCCGGACGGAAATGGTGCATGCCCTGGCGGCTTATAGCGCCTTCCACGGCGTGGACGGCATCATGTGGTTCGACTATAACGGAAACAGCCGCTGGGACGGTAATTTCCTGGACGGCTTCTTCAGCCTGCACCGGGACAACTCCATCATGGCAATGTTCCCGGCCTTCGCCTATGCATTCCGCAACGGCTTCCTGGCCGAGGAAAGCTCGCCCATCGAGGTGGAATATTCGCCGGGATGGATCTACCGCTCCGGTAAGATCGACAACCAGGGGCGCTGGGGCAAGTTCGTCCCCTACGATAGGCGGTTGGGGCTTACCAATTCCATCCGCACACGAAGCTATCAGGCGGAGGCTACCACTGACTTCACTGCTTTACCGCAAGTGGGCGGCAACCCCTACACCACCTCTACCGGCGAGACCACGCTGGATACGGAAAAAGGCCTGCTGGCCACTGCCGCCCCCCGCTTCGCCGCGGTCACCGGCTTCCTGGAGGATGGCGCCAACACTACCGCCGGGGAGTTGACGCTGGTGCAGGCCAGCCGCTTCGGCTCCGTCAGCTGGCTGGCCCTCTCGCAGGCGCCCCTGGCCACCGCTCACCGTTCACTGCTCACCATTGCCACCGTCCAGCAAAATACCGGCATGGTTTGGGACGGCATTCAGACCGTACACAACAACTGGGGAACCGGGCCGACGGTGCAGGCGCCCCTGGCGCTTACCCTGCGGCTGCACATCCAGGCGGACTCCCTGCGGGTGTATCCGCTGAATTCGATCGGAGAAACCGGCGAGCCCTTTGTCCTGCTTCCGATATCGCCCGGTTATTTTGAATTGGCGATCGATCAGGAGGAACAACCTACGCTTTGGTTCGGGCTGGAGGCCCTTGGTGGTTTGGTGCCGGTTAAAGAAGCGCCGGGCATGGGTATGTTGCTGCGCCATTACCCCAATCCGGTGGGGGCGGGGCCGCACTACATCGAATACCGCCTGGCGGAAGGAGCGGAGGTGGAACTGTCGGTGTTCAATGCGCAGGGCCAATTGGTGGTAAGGCGAGAGGAGGGATGGCTGGCAGTGGGCGCCCACCGCACGGCCTTCGAAGCGGATGGCCTGGCGGCGGGCAGCTATGTGTTTTCTTTGGCGGTGAGAGGAAAGGGTGGCGGCTGGAGATGGCTGGGGCGGGGAAGGGTGCAGGTGGAGTGACCCCTCCCGGTGTTCGCTGGGGACTGTTCAAAACGTTGTGTTTTTGTTTCTGGCTACAGGTGGCACAGAGTTGCGCAAAGACGGCATAAAGCATTCGCTGTCAAGTGAATAATCTGTGTTTCTCTGTGAACTTTGTGTTTCAAAACATGCAGGCAGGCACACATTTCTGAACACTCTCGTTCGCTGTTCGGTATTCACAGCCATCCTGGCGAACAGCGCCCGTCCTTGTCACGTCTGTTATCGCAGCCGGATAAATTCCTCGGCCGGGAAAAAATTCCGAACAGCGCCCCTGATAGCCTGTTCAAGTTGGCCGA
>CAYQKY010000047.1:0-37673 GCA_964418125.1 uncultured Phaeodactylibacter sp. | reverse complement strand
TCGGCCGGGAAAAAATTCCGAACAGCGCCCCTGATAGCCTGTTCAAGTTGGCCGAATATATCGGTAAAGCCTGGCATGTTCTTTTCTAGGCCAACACCTTTTCCACAGGAATTCCCAACTCAAAATTTCTTGCCTCCGCCACATCCCCCGCCCGCAATAATTCCCGAAGCCTGTAATCGTCCCCCATCGGTTCCCAGTGTACTTCGATCACGTTATCTTTCAGGTTGACGAGCCAAAATTCCGGAATTCCACTTTCGGCGTACTGTGGCAATTTTACCTCGCGGTAATATTCTAAAGAGGTATCGGCTACTTCGATAATAAGCAGTATATCTTTTGCATGTGGAATTTCTTCAGCGTAGAAATCCTCTTTGTACATGAGGATGGCAATATCCGGCTCCGGTTCAGAGAGGCCGCCGGTGATCACGGGGTTTTGTACGCTGACGATTGCTTTATTTCCGAGGAGGGCATTCAGCAAGGCGTTCAGCTTATTGACGCAGGATACGTGTTTACTACCGATCGGGCTCATCTTAATAATTTCTCCATTGATCAGTTCAATGCCTTTCTCCTGAAGGATACCGGCTTCTCCCATCTTGTGGTATTCCTCTACAGTAAGCAGCCTTTTGGTAAGTTGAACGGCCATCGACCATTGATTTTTCTTTCTGACTCCCTTCAAATATAAGGTTTTTCCTGTAAAAGGCCTGATCCGCTATGCCCTTTTCGATGACAAAGATCATTTCCATAAAATGCCAAAGTGCTTATTTTATCCTGCTTCACAAGCAATTAAAAAATAAAATCAACCATGAAAAACATCGTGTTAATGCTTCTTTCCCCCTTTCTGCTCCTAACGGCCTGCGGTGGCCATCACCACGATACGGCCGAGCCGGTGCAGCTCGACAACGGCAACCGCTGGCAGGCCAACCCGGAAACGACTTCCGGCATTGCCGAGATGCAGGCCATTCTGGCGCGCTATGAGGGGGAGTCCTCCGATGAAGCCGGGCGGCAGGCCCTTCGGCAGGAACTGGAAGCGGCCTTCCAGAATATCTTCAAACAGTGCACCATGAAAGGGGAGGCCCACGACCAGTTGCACAACTACCTGCTGCCCATGAAACCCCTCTTTGAAAAAATTGGTAGCGCCGAAGCCGGGGAAAGTGAAGCGGCCGTCCGGGAGCTGAAGGAGCACCTGGCGGAGTACGCCACCTATTTTGAGTGAAAAAGAGTATGTTTACGGAAACCAACTAAACAAGCGCAACTTGGAGTACGGGAATACCGGCGGCAAGGAGAGTTCCATAACGGGCAAACAGGCTTTGTTCGAAGGGCTGAAGAAACAGGCGCCCTGGGCTATCCGCCAGTTGGGCATGGAGGTAAGGCGGTATTTTTTACGCCTGCCGGGTGCTGCGGGTATTCATCAGCAGGACCAGGAAGAACTGATCAACGATACCCTGGTGGTGGTGCTGGGCAAGCTGGAGCAGGGGGCTTTCGAATTCCAGGGCGCCAGCCCGGCAGCTTACGCCATGGCCGTAGCCCGCAACCTGCTGCGTAACTGGTTGCGCAAACAGCGCCTGCCTGCCGTCAGCCTGGACGATGCCGGCCCCTTGCCGGACACTGCGCTGGACGATTACTTCGAAAAAAAGGAAAAGGAACAATTGCTCGGCAGGTTGCTGTCCCAGTTGGGGGAGGATTGCCGGCAACTGATCCGCCTGAGGTATTACGAAGAAATTAAGGACGAGCAGGCCATTGAACAGCAGTTGACGAAATACAGCACGGTAGACTCCCTGAAGAACAAGCGCTGCAAATGCCTGAAGAAATTATCGCAGATGGTAAAGCAACACCAACACTTATTTCGGTAGATCGAGAGCGAAAGCTATGATGGGGTTTAAATTTGAAGATTACATCAACGGCAATTTGCCGGAACCGGAACGCCGCGCGCTGGAACAGCGCCTGGCGGCAGACCCTGCGCTGAGGGCTCAGCTGGAGGAGGAGGAAGCGCTTCTTGCCCGCCTGAAAAGGCAAATGCTGCGCGAGCAGGTGGAGGCGGCCATGCGGGAAGGCAGGGAAACGGATTCTGCCCGCACTCCTTCCCGGTGGTGGTTTTGGGGGGCTCTGGCTATTCTGTTAGCCGTTTTCCTGGCCTGGTGGGTTCTGGGCCGCTCCGCTCCTGGATCGCTTGAAGCGGAGCCGGAATTGGAGCAACCCGCCGGCCCTCCGGAGGAAAAGGAAGAAATTTTGCAGGCAGAACAGCTCCCGCCAGCACAAGAGCCCCACCTTCCCATTGCTCAGCGCGATGCGTCTTCCCCGGCAGAAGATCCGCCCCGCAGTGGGCTGAGAGGAGCAGGTGAAACGCCGGCCGCCGGCCCCGCTGCGGAGGTTGTCCGGCAACTCCAGTTGCCCGTGGCAGTGGAAGCCGTGCCGCTGCCATTTCAGCCGGCGGCAGAACTGGCGCGGAAAGGCCGTTACCGGCAGGCAGGCGAGGCCCTTTCGCTGCTGGAACAGGAAGGAATGGCCGGCGATACCCTGGCTTTCCTCCGTGCTTTCTGCCTGTTGAAGCAGGAGAATGGGCTGGAAGCCGCCCGCTATTTCGTCCGCCTGGAGGCCTCGGGCGGGGCTTTGGCCGAAGAGGCTCAATGGGGGCTGGCCCTGAGCTGGCTCCTGGCGGGGCAGGAAGCCTGGGCGGAAGAACAACTTCAGGCTGTAATCGGGCAGCCTGGGCATCCCCGGGCAACGGCAGCGGCAGGCTTGCTGCGAGAACTGACGGCGGATCAGTAACAATCAGTCCACCATATGAACACCTTCATTGCCTGCCCTCAGGGGCTGCTCCGGCCTGGCGCCTGGATGCCGGTCCTTCTTTTTTATCTTTCTTACCTCCCTTTTGCCCTGGCGCAGCCCCCCAACAACTGGTTGGTCGGAGCTACTCAATCCTATCGAAGCCGACAATTCGCCGAGGCCGTGCGCATCGTCGAAGAAGGCCTCCCTGTACTGGAAGCCGCCAACGGGAAAGATACCAACTATGTAGAGTTGCTGGTGCTTGGCGGCAGGGCCTGGTACCAGCTCCACGACCTGCCCCGCGCCGAGCAGGCGATGCTGGAAGCACTGTCCCTCCGGGAAGGGCTGCAAGGCAAGGGGCACAGCAAATACATTAAGGAAGCGTTCAACCTGGCCACCATCTACCGCAATTCCGGCGATCTGGAGAAGTATCGGCACGGTAAAGCCCTGTTGTGGGATACCTACAATGCTCTCCGGGAGCAGCCCGGCGCCGATCCGGAAGACGAAGGGCGCCTGGTGCGCGGCCTGGGCAGCTTCCTGATCGAAGGGGGGGAATACGAGGCGTTGGAAACGGTATGCCAGGCGTTCCTCCTATCGGTCAGCGGTAGGGAGAACCAGTACATACAGGATGTAGTGCAGGTACGGTACAACCTGGCCCGCGCCGCTTACGATCAGGGCCTGTGGCGCAACGCCCTTCCCCTGTTCGAACAGAATCTGAAGGAAGCCCGACAGGCCTTTGGCCCCAACCACAAGTTATCGGCTCAGCCGCTGCGCGCCCTGGCGGTTTGCCACCTCTACCTGGGACAGTACGGCCCGGCGGAGGCCCGCTTCCGGGAGGCACTGAGTATTTATGAACAGATCTACGGAAAGCAGGACGTCAACTATCATCTGCTCGCCAGCGACTATGCCAAGCTCTACCTGGAGCTCGGTTGGCCGCAGGCGGAGGGCTTACTGCTGGAAAGCCTGCGCCTGCTCGATACCTTCAGCAGGGGCAACCCGGCTTTTACCGAGGAAACCCGCTACAACCTGGGCATCTACTACCTCCAGGCCGGCAACTATGCTGCGGCAGAGCCCTGTTTATTGGAAGCCAGCGAATACTTCTGCAACACCCTGGGGCAGGACAACATGCTGTGCCTCCATTCTACCGGGCAGCTTACCCTGCTGGATACCGGATGGAAAAAGGACTTCCAGTCGGCGAAAAGGAGGCTGCTTCCCCTGGCGCGGGCCCTTCGCGAAACCGGCAGCCCGGCCTACGCTTCCGTCCTGAACCTGCTGGGCCGCACCAGTTTTCTGGCCGGCGAATGGGAGGAGGCCCGGCGCTACAGCCTCGAGGCGCTGGAATTGTACCGGCGACACTTTGGCGCGCATTTCAACAAAGAAGAATCCCTGCTGAGCCGCCTGTCCCTCCTGTCCTTCCGCGAGCAGAACGGGGCCGAAGGGATGGCCTATTTCCAGAAAATGCTGGAGGCTGCCCAATGGCGGGTCAATATGGGGTTCGCTTTTGCTTCCGATGCCGGGCGGCAGCAGGTCGTTGAGGGCATCCGTCAAACTTTGCTGAAGGATTTCGGGCCCTTGTTGTATCAACACCCGGAATGGAGAGATGCCCTGGCGCCCGCCCTCCTGGAATGGAGCATTTTTTCAAAAAGCCTGCTGGAACGAGCGCAGGCCAGGGTGCATCAATTCGGAAGGCAGGGCAGTGGCGACATTGCCGCGATATACCAGGAATGGCTGGCTACCCGGGAGCGCCTGGCGCAGGGGTACGGCCTTTCCCGCCTGGAATATCCGCAGCAGCAGGAGAAAATTGAAGCCCTGCACCAGCAGGCCGGCTCCCTGGAGCAGGAGCTGAGCCGCCATCTTTCCGGTTTCACCGATTGGGTGGAGGCCCGCCCCGCCACCTGGCAACAGCTGCGGGCAAGCTTACAGGAAGGGGAAGCCCTGGTGGACATCCTGAAGTTGCCGGCCGCAGAGGGAGAACAGGCGCTATCGTATTATGTGGCCTTCATCCTCAATGGCCCGCAGGCCCGGGCGCCCGGGGTAGTCATGTTCCCGGAAGGGCAGGCCCTGGAAAAACGCTGTTTCAGATTGTATTTTCTCGATGTGTCCAGCCGCAACGATGCCCTGCCGGCCTCTTCCGATCCGTATGCTGCTTTTTGGGAGCCCCTCGAGCCCTTCCTGAAGGGCGCCCGCACCGTCTACTGGTCGCCCGATGGCGTTTTTCACAAGATCAACCCCAGCGCTCTGCGCCGCCCCGACGGCAGTTATCTGCTCGATCACTACGACATCAGAACCCTCAGTTATCCGATGGCTGCGGTTCAGCCGGCGGATGGCCGGCAACCATTGTTGAAAAAAGCGCTGCTGCTGGCCAATCCTGCATTTTCCGCCAATTTGCTGCCCGGCTTTGCTCCGGATGCGCCGCAGCTGTTGCCCCTGCCCTTTGCCGAGCAGGAGATGGGCGAAATTGGCCGGTTGCTGGAATCGGAAGGGTGGGCAGTGCGCCGCCTGTCGGGAGAGGACGCTTCGGAAACAGCGGTTAAAAATATGGGCCCGGTAGGGGTGCTGCACCTGGCAACCCACGGTTATTTTCAACAACGAAGGCGGGCTTTGGGAGCTTCAGTCCTGGAAATGGGCGCCCCTCCAACGGCCCTCTTGCAGAGTATGCTCTTCCTCGCCGGGGGGCATGGCCGGCCTTCTGCCTCTCCGGGTGAGGACGGCGTCCTTACCGCCTATGAGGTGATGGGGCTGCCTCTGGACGATGCCGAACTGGCGGTGCTGAGCGCCTGCCGCAGCGGGCAAGGAGAACTGGCCGATGGGGAGGGGGTATACGGTTTTCAGCGTGCTCTGCGCACTGCGGGGGCACGAGCCGCTCTGCTCTCCCTCTGGGATGTCGAAGACCAGGCCACGGCCGAATGGATGGCCACCTTCTACCGGAACTGGCTTTCTGGCTTTTCCAAATTCGAAGCCTATCAGGCCACCCAGCGGGCGATGCGCGAAAAATATGGCCTGCCGTTCTACTGGGCGGGGTTTATTTTTAGTGGAGAGTAAATGGTTGAGGGGCGGGCATCGTTATAACCATTAAGGTTTTCCTTAGTAAATAGTAACATCGAAAAGAAAAAAAATCGCCGTAGTCGGTTACCTCATAGCGGAAAGGCACATAATACCAATTGAAAGCACACATTTTTTTAATGGACGCCCAATTCCGCTATGACAAACCGCTTTAAATACCTGCTATGTCTTCTTTTTCTGTGCTGCCTCAGGGTGAAGGCCTTCCTGATAATTAACCCCAAAAAACATCCTTTACACCAGAATTACCTTTTCATTGGTCACTCTAAAACCAGTCAACCATGCGGCCTTTTCTATTTCTGGCTTTGTTTTTTCTGATCGTTTCAGCAACCCATGCCCAGCCGGGCAGCCTCGACCCTGCTTTTGGCGATGGGGGCAAACTGCAGTTCAAGTTGGCCTCATCCGCTGATTACCTCAACGATGTGGACATTCTTCAAAATGGGAAAATAATGGCTGTTGGGGAAATGAGAACCGGAGCGTTCGCGGGGAGCCCTGTCCTCGTCCGCTACGAAGCCGACGGGCTGCCCGATATGGGGTTCGGCGACGGCGGGATACTTCTGCTTGAACACCTCATCCGGGCCAATGCCGTTCTCGAGCAGGCCGATGGGAAAATCCTTATTGCCGGCAGTTGGAGCGCTTCCTTCCGGCTGCTGCGCCTATTACCCGACGGCAGTCCGGATACCAGTTTTGGCGTGGATGGCGTAGCGGTTACGCCGGTATTGGAAAACTCCGAAGCAACGGCCGTCGCTTTGTTGCCCGATGAGAAAATAGTCCTTGCCGGCTTTGCCAAAGACAATGGCACTGATGCGTTTCTGGTGGCCCGTTTCCTTCCCGATGGCACTGCCGATAATTCATTTGGCACTGGCGGCACTGCGACGGCGGGATTCAATAGCTACTCCAAAGCCTATGGGCTGGCCATCCAGCCGGATGGGAAGATAGTGGCGGCAGGGACAAGCTCTGTTTTAGTGGCAGTGGCGAGGTTCGATGCGGACGGGTCACTTGATGCCTCTTTTAGTGGTGACGGTATGATGGCCACCTTTCAGGCAAGAGGAAGGGGGGAATCTGTAGCCATTCAACCCGATGGTAAGATACTGGTGGGCGGTTATTCGAATTTCGGCGGGGTTACGGAAACCTGCCTTTTCCGATACCTGGCCGACGGTACCCTTGACCCTGATTTCAATCATGAAGTATTTACCCCTGGCCCATTGGAGCAGATCTATAAAAATGACATGCTCCTCCAGCCGGACGGCAACATCCTCCTTTCGTTCTGTGCCGGGATGGATGGGGAAAGCGGCCTGCTGGCCCTTCGTTACCTTCCCGATGGATCGCCTGATCCTTCCTTCGGCTCAGCCGGGGTAGTGGCCATTACCCTCAGCCCGGTGTATGAACGAGGTACGGCCCTTGCCCTCCATCCCGACGGCCGCATTTTGGTGGGGGGCATATCCAACTTCGACTTTGCCCTCGCACAGGTGGATGCCTCCGGCAACCCGGACCCCACCTTTGCTGGCGGCCGGTTCAACGTCGGCAAAGGCGAAAACTTTCCATGGACGTTCGCCGTGCAGAGTGATGGGAAAGTATTGGTGGGAGGCATCAACTCAACAGTGGATCCGAGCAGGTCCTTCCTCCTGGGCCGCCTTCTTCCGGACGGGGCTTTAGACTCCTCCTTCGGCAGCGATGGGACGGCCACTTCCGGCAATGAAACCAGCCTGGGAGAGTTGTGGAAAATACTGGTTCAACCTGATGGGAATATATTGGCCACCGGGCCCCGGGCGCCCCTTTTTGAGGTTACCCGTTTACTGCCGGACGGCGCTACTGATATCTCTTTTGGCAATAATGGCGTCAGGGAAATGGCCTTTTCCGCTACTTCTTCCGATTCACATTGTGAAACTATGGCATTGCAGATCGATGGCAAGATCCTGCTCGCCGGGCGAAGCGCTGAAAACAACCAGTATGATTTCGCCATAGGCCGCCTTAATGCCGACGGGAGCGCTGACCTTTCCTTCGGCGCCGGTGGAAGTACGATAACACCCTTCCCTGGTATAAGTTCCCAGATTAATGCATTGGCGATACAACCGGACGGCAGGATCGTAGCAGGAGGCTATGAAGGCGGTATTGCCAGCCCCCGGTTTGCCCTGGCCCGCTATCTGCCCGACGGGGCGCTCGACCCTGGTTTCGGGACAGGGGGCTCCACTTCCCTGCTAATAGGCAGCGGGTGTCAGATCAACAATCTGGTGCTTCAGCCCGATGGCAGGATCCTGGCTATTGGCAATGCTACGATTGGAGGGGTGAATAAAATGGCCTTGTTGCGGCTTCTGCCGAATGGCTCGCCCGACCCGGATTTCGGCCAAGACGGTTGGGCCGTCGGCACTTTCGGGCTGGCGGATGCTACCGGAATGGGCCTCGCCTTCCTGCCTGGTGACAGCAGCATTCTCGTCTGCGGCGCCGGCGAATCAGCCTATTTCTGCCTGGCGCGTTTTCACGCCGATGGCACACCTGATACCGGTTTCGGCGATCAGGGTAATGTGCTGACAAATTTCGGTACGCCGGTTTTTCGGGGCCCCCGTGTGCTTGAAGTGCTTCCCGGCGGAAAGGTGTTGCTGGCCGGTGATGCCGGCGGAGGAACTGATTTTGCCCTGGCAAGATACCTCCTGGGCCTCAATGTAGGGACATTGGATTTTTCATCTACCTCGGCCCCCGCCTTCATTTACCCCAACCCGGTGGGGGCGGAAGCAACGCTGCAGTTCACCCTGCCGGAACCGGCCACCCTTACCATTGCCCTGCTGGATCTTAACGGCCGGCAGGTGGCCGTCTTCGCCGATCAGGAACGCTGGCCGGCGGGCGAGCACCGTCAGCCCCTCAACTTTGGGAAAGAGCTTGCTGCCGGTTGTTATTTCCTGAGCATAACGAACGGTTCGAACCGGGTAGTGGTAAAAATGATCAAGAGGTGATCTCCCTGAGGTGTCGCCTTCCTTCCATAGAATTAATGTAACTATCCAGCATCAGGGTGATTTTGCTCCCGGCGTGATATTTATAGGCTTTTTTCTGCAGGAACCCCTTCTCATTCCCCTTGCCCATACGGGCCCGTACCGGGAAAGGGGAAGGCTTAGAGTTTGTTCAAAATTCAATCAATGGGCTCCAAGCGGCAAATTTTATCCTGCACTGCGTTAAAAAGCCTCGTCATACCTTCCAGGTATGCCTACGTTTTTTGCCTTGTTCAGAACAAAATTTCCTCGCTTTCGCCTCATCATCGAATTTTGAACAAACTCTTACAAAATTTCGCGCCGGGAACATCTTTGGCCGGGCGCAGTTGCGATTTGTTCCCGGGGCCTGGATGGAGAAACTGTTGGAATTAATGGGGATATACCGAACTCTATGCGTACCACGCCCCCCTTGAGGCAGAGGTGATTGGTTCTATTGAACGCAGCTCCGGAGGAGCTTAATGTTGTTAGTAATTGGTGCCAGCCGTTAAAAACAGCTACGGAGTAGCGAAATGTAGGCCATCATCATGAATAGATTTCCAAATAACATTTCGCTCCGCTGGAGCTAAAGGCGAGTCAAAACTTTTTTCTAACAACATTACGCCTCTCCGAGGCTTTTCTGCCCAGAACCAATCACCTCTGCCCTTGAGGGGTAGGGGGGTGATTTGCCCTTCTTCGCGGCCCATTCTCACCCCCTAAATCCCTCAAGGGGGACAGGCTTGCTAGAACTGCCCTGGAGGGCAGGCTTGGCAGGGCATTCTGGCAAGAGAGGAGACAAATCGCAACTGCGCCCTCTTTGGCCTCATGCTGAATAGTTGCGAATTAATAAAAATACCATGAAAAGGCATTTCAGTTTCTCTATCGGGCTCTCCCTGTTATTCGCTCTGGCCTGCGGTTGTGGGGCGAGCTACCAAACCATTGAGCCCGCAACGGTTCCCTTCGATCAGTTCCAGGGCGATCCGGGCGGCGGCCGGGCAGCCATCGCCTGGCGCTACAACGTGCTGAAAGAAGCGGGAAACCGGTATCAGGCCCGAAAAGAACGGCAACGCGGGGTGAGCCTGCTGGCTCTGAATATTGTCAACAACAGCCCGGGCATGCTACTTTTCCCGGAAGACGTATGGATCATTGCCGGCGCCGATACGCTGGAACCGCTGACGATCCAACAGGTGGACGAGGCCCTGCGGCGGACGACGGCCGAGGATGAGCCGGGCGTCGTAGAGGTGGATGCCGGCCCGCTCATGGCCCTGGGCAGCGGCCTGTTTAAGATCAACAAGCAGGTGCGCGATAACCTCCGCCTGGCCCGGGAACTGGATGCCCACTATCTGCAGGGCCGCCGGATCTCACCCGGGAACTCGGTAAGCGGCCTGCTGGCATTGCCGGTAGCGCCGGGGACAGGCCTGAAGTTTGAATTGAAAAAAGTGGAGAATACCCCGCCGCCGGCGATAGTCAATGTGCCGCCCGGCATGATCAGCGGGCTCAACGGCCGGGAAGTGCTCAAGATGGAAAGGATCAGCGATGATTCCGGGAAGGAAGGTATTGTCATCCTGGACATTTGCGTCGATCCGGAAGGCCGGGTGAACGCTGCTGGGTTTTCAGCCAAAGGTTCCACTACCCTCGATCAACACCTGATCAACCTGGCACTGGAGAATGTCCGGAAGTGGGAATTTTCCAAAAGCCCTAAGGAAAAGGACTGCGGCAGGATAACCTATCGCTTCATTTCACCGTAACCTTGCCAGGCCAGAACCAAGATTCGTGAATCGTGAATCGTGAATCGGAAAACGAATCCCGAATCAACGAATCCCGAATCAACGAATCCCGAATCAACCTGTTTTTTCCCTGTAAAACCCTTTCCCGGCCGGGCGCCCTTGATGGAAGTTTGAACAAACGCTTACCATTCTACCGAGCCGTCTCTCATATCCCGAAGGCAGGAAATTACCGAATTTACAGAAAAGCCCTCCGAATATTGAGTCATCACCGCCGAATTTTAATTGGGCGGTGACGGCTCGCCTTTTAGTTTTAACTTCCGAACGGCGTGGCCAGAAACATTCCAATAAGACACCTGAAATGCCCGGAACACCCCTTAATAATGAACTGTCAATAGGATTAGCCAGGTCGCTGGCCCTGCTCCTAGGGGTGTTGTCATTGGGCTATAAGGCTTTGCACTCGATTGAAGGCAGCTACACAAAATTGCCTTTCAGTCATATGGGCCCGCCGTACGGGCTGTTTAAACATCAGGCCGGGGGCATGGAGGAAGGCGAGAGCGAAGCCTTTTTTCCCTGTGGGGCCTCTCTGTACGCCTTTCTTTCTGATGTGGACGCTCTGGGCTGTTGCTACCGCCTTTCCTACGAATATGATGGTTCCGGCGCACCGGCAACGGCTCTGGAGGTTCGCCTCTTACCGGGGGCGGCTTTTTTTTCCGGCGTACAGTACAACCTGGCCTCCGGCTGGTCCTACCAGGCGCTGGAGGCCGGGCGGTGCCTGCGGTGGGAACACACTGGTGGTTTTCTGCCTTCCGGGAACCAACTCCTGTTCGATTTTTGCATAGATAACGGGGCCTACGGCGATCCGGTGCAATTGGCAGTGAGTTGGAAGGCCGGTGTGGAAGAGATTTGCAGCGATACGCTCGGCCTGGCCTGCTATCGCTGCCTGGCGCCGCAGGGAGAGCAGCTGGATTGCCGGGAGGAAGGCGGGTATGCCTACTCCTTCGGGCTGGCCAACCTGACGGATTATACCATTCACCGGCTTCGCCTCGGGGAACCGCCCGGGCAGGACCTCATCGTTGAGGAATTTCTCGATCTTTCTGCAACCCTGCCGCCCGGAGCTTCCGCCGGCGGGTTCAACCTGACAGTACGCCCCGAAGCGGAAGGGCTGGAAACCCTTTGTTTCGACATTACGGCCAGCCGTCTGCTGGCGGATTCCTCGGCCCTGGACTGCTGCACCTTCACCCGGTGCCTGGAATTGCCGTTCTGTGACCGTTGCTGCACCCCCTTCGATAACTATGAAATAGATGTCAATGCCGGCTTTACCGTTACCGGCGACTGTAAAACGAGCGCCCTCACCGCCGTTTACGAACGCTGGGGCGCCTGCGACCGGGTGTTCTGGAACCTGCGCAACCTTAGTACCGGAACCGGAATCGGCGGTTTTGTCGACAACCCCATGATCTCCTTCACCTTTCAGGATGAAACCTCCTATCAGCTGTGCATGCGGGTGGTGCGCCGCGATGCCGCCGGAATGAATTGCTTCGGAGATACTTCACTCACCGTCTGCGATACGGTCTTCTTCGATTGCCCGGATCCGCCCTGTGTGGACAGCAGCCTGATCGACTGGGCCTTTGAATGCCCGGCGGAACTGCCGCTGGTTTGCGGCTGCGATACCATGACCTACATCAACGGCTGCGCCGCCATGAACTGGAGCGGAATACTGAGCTGGAGCGACGGCCCCTGCGGAGAGCCGCCCGTGGACAGTATCCTGCTGCAGGTTATCAGCTTTAATACCGATCAGGCCGTGCTGGAATGGATAACCGGCGGCGCTGTGGATTACCGCTACTTCCTGGTGCAGCGCCGCCTGCCCGGCGGCGGCTGGGAAACCATCGGCCAGGTGGATGGCGACACCTTCACTTTCATTCACGACGATCCGGCCGGCGGGCTGAGTGAATACCGCGTCGTGGGCGTCACCTGGCCGGGTAAGCCGGTATTCAGCAATGTGGTGGAGATCTTTCTCACCGGGTCGCAGGTAAGGGCAGTGCCGGGAGAAGGGTGGATCTGGCCCAATCCGGCCCGGAGCAAGGCCTACCTGGAATTGCCCTGGGTAGGCACGGCAGAATTATTTGTGTATGATATCCAGGGCCGCCTGGTGGAAGTGCAGCGGCTTGCCGCCATCCGGACGGGGGCTGCCGAAATAGTGGTGGATAACTGGCCTGCCGGTTTGTACCTCCTGCAGGCCCGCGGAACCCGGGGCGAAAGCTGGGCATCGAGGCTGCTGGTAAGCCGCTGAAATTGTAAATAAAGCAACACATAAACACACTGATCATGAAACCTATATTCAGCCTGTCCTTTTTGGCCCTGGCTCTTATGTACATCGCTCCCAGGCTCGAGCCGGCGGTAATAGAGGTGGTGGACTACACCATTTCCGGCGCCGTCCGCCTGGGCGACGGGAGCCCCCTGGCAGGAGTGCCCCTGGCCCTTTCCGGCAACCAAACGGGGATGGCGGTAAGCGCCGCCGACGGCAGCTACAGTTTTCCCAACCTCCCGGAGGGGTTCGACTATACCGTAACGCCGTCGGCGCCTGCCAGCTCCAACCCGATAGAAGGGCTATCGGTTTATGACCTCCTGCTCATCAGGAGAGCGATATTATCGATCGATCAGCTGGCCTCTCCCTGCCAGACGTTAGCGGCCGATGTCAATGGGACTGCCATGTCGCCCCCCGGAGGTCCCCTGGACGGCGTATCTACTTTTGACTATGTGCTGATCCAGAACGCCATGCTGGGAAACAACCCGGGCCTGATGCCGGCCTGGGAGTTGATGCCGGCCGACAGCAATTACTTCGGCGCTTTGGGCCAACCTGATTTTATCCAGGCCAATAACCTTTCTGCCGACCTCCAGGGCGATATCCTGGCCATTCGCGCCGGGGATGTTTCCGCCTGTGGCAGCGCCATCGTTGCCGTCCCGTCTTTCCTGTCCCTTGAAACGGCTGGTTTTTCAGGAGTCATGGCGGGCTCAAACGTATCGGTGCCGGTTACCGTTCAGGATTTTGCCGATGTAGCGGGACTGCAGTTTTCCGTAAGCTGGGACCCCGCCGTATTGAGTTTCGTATCGGTGGGAAATTTTTCCGCGGCGCTGGGGCTTAACAACAGCAATTTCGGAGAGGGAAATGCAGCGAACGGCGAGCTGCGGTTTGCCTGGTTCGACCCATCCGTACAGGGCCGGACATTGGCCGATGGGGAAGTGGCCTTTGATGTCACTTTTAATGTTATTGGCGGTCCGGGAAGCTCCTCTGTCGTTGACGTGAACTCCGATCCTTTGCCGGCGGAAGTAGTCAATCAGTCGATGGAAGTGTCCGGGATCAATGTGCAGGCCGGTACGGTAAGGGTGGCCGGGCCCGCATTGGCTTCCATCTCCGGCAACATACGGCGCGCCAACGGTACGCCCGTGCCGGGCGTGGAGGTGAACCTGGGCGGCAACAGCACCGCCCAGCAGTTTACCGATACCAATGGCGATTACGCCTTCCCGGGGTTGGCGAACGGCTTCAACTACACCATCACCCCGCAGTGGCCGGGCCTTTGCCCTTCGCCCTGCATTGACGTTTACGACCTCTATCTCATCCAGCAGCACATCCTGGGGGTCACGCCTTTGCCTGCTCCCTATGCTTTGATCGCGGCCGATGCCAACAACAGTGGGGGCATTACGGTACAGGATATCATTCAGGTGCGCTCTCTGATATTGGGCAATATCGATCAGTTCCCCAACAACACCTGCTGGCGCTTTGTCGATGCGAATTACGTTTTTCCGGACCTGTCCAACCCCTTCTCCCCGCCCTTCCCGGAAGCGATCAATTTCAACAACCTGGCCGGGGATGTACAGGCCGATTTTATCGGCATGCAGACAGGCGATGTATCGGATTGTGCGGAGGTGGTGGGCGCCAGCGGCCTGATACTGGTGCTGGAAGCCGATAATGTGTACTGCCCGGGTGAACAGGCCCTGGTTCAGGTTCGGGTGCAGGGCTTTACCGATGTGACGGGGCTGCAGCTCACCATCCGATGGGACCCCGCCGTGTTCGAATACGGCATTGTACTCAACTTCGCCCTTCCCGGGCTGACGGCCGCCAGCTTCAGCCAGCCCGGCAGCTCCGGCGAGCTGACGATGGTTTGGACGAGCTCCACCGGCGTCGGGCAGACGCTGGGAGACGGCAGCCTCCTTTTCAACCTCTTTCTGAACCCCATCGTTTCCGCCAGTGTGCCGGCTACGGCCATTTTCTTTGCGGACGACCCCTCGCTGCCCGTTGCGCTCGATGTCAATGGGCAACCCGGTTTAGCTGACGTGCAGAATGCCATAACGGCTATAGAAAGCCCGCAACTGGCCGTCGGGCCCGCCTACTGTTATGACGGCCTGCAGTTCGTCTCTTTCTATGCGGAAGGGAATGTGTCAGCGTTGGATGGCGATAATGTCTTCCAGGGCCGGGGCAACAACGGCTGGATGGTGTATAACCTAATGGATAACGACGCCATCTATATGCAGGCAATTTCTCCGGCTCCGCCTTTTTGCAGTACCTTGTATAATGAGCAGGCAGGCGCCTGCGCTGATGCCCTTGTGCCAGACTGTATGCAGCCCATTGCTCTGGCGCCCGATTCGGAACCCGGCGGCAGCCTGCAGGTACAGGGCAATACCGTGGTTTGGATAAGCGTGCAGGATGGCGACCCCGACATCTATGCTTACGATCTGGCTACAGGAACCCTCACCAATATATCAGACAATACGGCTGATGACCAGGCGCCCTACCTGCATGGCAACCGCATCGTCTGGCGGGGCAATGAAAGCGGGAATTATGAGATCTGGTCCTACAATATCCAAACACAGTTGAAGCAGCAGGTATCTCAGAACAGCACGGATGAGGACCATTCTCCCGCCGTGTTCGGCAACTACGTCGCCTGGCGCAGCAACCAGGACGGAGACAATGACATTTACCTCTACAACCTGATCAGCGGGGTGGAAACGAACCTCTCCGACGACAACGCCACCGGCGCCGGCAGCCCCGCCATTTTCGGCGACTGGGTGGTGTGGGAAAGCACCGATCAGGGCCCCGATGTCGACGTTTTCCTGTACACCATTTCCACCCAAACCAAACAGAATATATCAAATTCTCCTGAAGACGAGGAAAACCTGGTGCTGCAGGGTGATATGGCGGCCTGGGCGGCTTTCGACCTCAATACTTTTGCTTACGACCTGTTTGCCTACCGGCTTTCCGCCGGCACGCTGATCCCCGTCGCCAGTGATGTGCCTTTCTCGATCAACAGCCTGGCGGCTGGAGGCGATCATGTGGTGTGGGCCGACAATTCCGATGGCGACAATGAGATATACGCTTACCGCCTTTCCGACGGGGCCACCCTGCAGCTCAGCGATAATACGGATGAAGACAACCGTCCGGCCATTCATGCCGGGCAGGTGGTGTGGGAGGCTTTTGAGGGGGGAGAACAGGAAGTCCGCTATTACAACCTGGAAAACGGAAGAACGGCCGTCCTGGGCCCCGATCCGGCGGATGACGCGTATCCGGACACCTATGGGCCGTTCGCGGTTTGGCAGTCCGGCCGCGATGGCAACGGGCAACAGGAGGTGTATTTTTTCAATACCCAGCTGTTGCCTCCTCCGGAAGCGCCGCTCGATGCCGGGGCTTCCGTCATCAGCGGCCTTTGCCCGGGGGATACCGCCGCCCTGGTGCTGGAGCCTGCCGGCGCCGCCCTGGAGGCCGTCTGGTTCGCTGATGAAATGATGGCCGATGAGCTCTATGCCGATGCCGCCAACCTGTTCGAGCCCGTCCTGTCCGGCCCGGATACGTTCTACGGCGCCTGGCGCGACCCCCTAACGGGTTGTACAGCTCCTCTGACGGAAGTGGTGGCCGATGCCAGCCCGACGGACAATCTGGCCTGCCTCGATATGTTTTCCATCGTCGTAGAGGACTTTTGCCAATCTTCCATTGATATAGGGGTCCTGGAAGGGGATCTGGGGTGCCTGCAGGCGGCTGATTTTACCATTACCGTTCAGGACGGCAATCCGGGCAACGGCCCCGTTATTGACAGTGCGGGCACTTATATCTATACCGTGGAGCTGGCGCCTGGCGCAACGGCCAACTTCTCCAGCTGTTTCGGGATGCTGGAAGCCCTGGACCTCGAGCCGCCCGTCCTCACCTGCCCGGATGACGTCATCGTGCAGGCGCTTCCCGGGGCCTCTGAAGTCGCCGTGAATGCCCCGATCCCCACCTGGGATGACAACTGCGATGTCGACCCTTTAACGCTCATGGCTACTACTCCCTTCAACCCCGGCAACCCTTTCCCCATCGGGCAGACTCCTATGGGATTCAGCATCATGGATGTTAACGGCAACGTGGGGGAGTGCAGCTTTACTGTGGAGGTACTGCCGCCGCCTGCCGATCTTATTCTATCAGTAGGCTCCGCTACGGTGATGGAAGGCGAAACCTTCTGCCTGCCGGTAACGGTGGAGGGCATTCTGGATCTGGTTGGTATGCAATTCAGCATCACTTACGATGCAGCGGTGGTGGGATTCACTCAGGTTACCGGCTTCGGCCTGCCTGGCCTCGGCCCTCAGAATTTCGGGTTCGTGGCTCCCGGCATCCTCTCGTTTTCCTGGGATGACAACGACTTCTCCGGAGAGAGCCTGCCGGACGGAACAACACTGTTCGAGCTTTGCTTTACTGCGCTGGCGCCCGGCGCCACCACAGTAGAGATCGGCGGCCAGCCGACGGTGATAGAAGCGGTCAACATCTCCTCAGACGTGGTCCCGGTAACCGCCAATCCCGGCGCCATCACCGTAACGGCGCCGCTGGTGCTGGACTGCCCGCCCGATGTGGGGCAGGCAAGCGATCCGGGCCTGTGCGAGGCTTTTGTCGATATTCCGGTGCCCGCCCTGCCTGCTCCGGGTGTACTCGTCAACAACTTTACCGGCAGCGATGACGCCAGCGGGGTGTACCCGGTGGGCGTTACCGAGGTAGAATACACTTTCTTCGGGGCGGATGACACGCTGAGGTGTTCCTTCACCGTCGAGGTGACGGATACGGAGGCGCCGGTGGCCGGCTGCCCGGCGACCCTGCAGGTAACCGGCGACGCCGTTGCCGGCGGCGCAACGGTAACCATGCCCGGCCCCACCGTCTCCGACAATTGCCCGATGGTAGCCTGGGAGTATGCTCCGGCCAGCGGGGAATTTTTTCCCTGTGGGGTAACCACCGTTACCTGCACGGCTACGGATATGAGCGGCAATCAGAGCGAATGCACTTTCACCGTGGCCGTCAACTGCTCGCCGGATACCTGTTGCCTGGCCTTTAACGGGGTGACGATCGTCGACCCCCTCAACCTCACCGGAGGGCTGGCAGACACCGGCTTCGATTTCATCGATGCCGATAATGACGGCGGCCAGGATATCCTGGCGTACAACACCCTCGGCATTCTGGCGGTCATCCGGAACCAGCCGCCCTACGATCCGCCGAATTTCGAACTGATGAACCCCATACCCATCGGTTTCAACGCCATCAGCCCTTCCACCCTGGATTACAACCAGGATGGTTTTGAAGATTTCTTCGCCATTGAACTGGGGTCGAATGAGGTCATTTACTACGAAAACCAGGGGAGCATCGGAGCTCCTTCCTTTAATCCAATACCCACCGGACTGGCGCTCCCTCCTGAGGCTACGGCTATTGCGGTGGGAGACCTCGGCAATGACGGCATCGCCGACCTGCTGGTGCACACCAGTGGCGCCGGAGTGGTGGGGGTGTACTACGAAGGCGGCTGCCAGGCGCCGGCCGTTCCCTGCTTTACCCTGGCCGGAAATGATTATGCCAATCCCTTTATTAACCTCCCGGGCGCTCCGGTGACGTCTGCCAACGCCTTCGAACTGTTCGACGGCGATTGTGACGGAGACCTCGACATCTTTATAGCGGATGGGGCCGCGCTTTCCCCGAATCCGGAGGTCTGGTACTTCGAGAATTACGGCGGCCTGGCCGCTTCCGGCAGCCTGCCCGATGTAGAGAACGTGAACTATCTCACCAACCCCTTCGGCCTGGCGGGCTGGACGTCCAACTCCAATGCCGTGCTATTGCGCCTGGCGGATGTGGACAACGACCAGCTGGCGGAGGCTTTCCTGGATGCCGGCTCCATGTCCTATTTCGACAATTTCTGCCCGCCGCCTGCCGCCGCCTGTTGCGCCGATTCCCTGGCTTTTGCGGATCTGGTAGCCCAGGGGTTTACCGTTGCCGTAAGTGACAGCTGTGGCGTTACCGTTACCGCGTCGCAGTTCGATTCCTGCCATTGGTTTTCCACCCCGCCGGACTGGGGAGACGGCTCGGGTACGCTTCAGGTGGTGGAGCCGGCCAATGGCACATGGATGTATACTTACGGACAAAGCGGCACTTATGACATCTGTGTTACCGTTTTTGAGGCGGATACCCCCGGCGGCCCGCCTTGCTGGAGCGCCCGGATGTGCACCACGGTAGCGGTGAATTGCGCCTGCCCGGATCTCAGCCTCATTCCTACTCCCTCCTCGCCCGACAGCAGCCTCGTTGGTTGTTGCTGGAACCTCGATTACAGCAATACGGGCGCCGACTCTGTTTACGGCATCCGGCTGACGCCACTCGATGGGATGGAGTTGTCCGTTCACAATGAAGGCCCCGGCTTCATGGTGTCCAGCACCATCAACGGCGCCCTGATCGTTCCCACCGGCTTTGGCCTCATGCCACCTTCCGCCCCCACATTGGCGGACATTTGCCTGAGCCATGTGCTGGCAACCCCGCAGTACGTCGTGGTACAGTACATGGATGAGAATTATTTGCCTTTTTGCTTTGACACCCTGGTTTTCAACTGCCCCGTGGAAGAAACCTGCCTGTACATCGTCAGCGACAGCCTGGCTTGCGACACCAGTGGCTACAAATACGTGGCGACGGTCACCAATCCGTCCGGAGCCGACTTCCCGGTGAAGTACGTCAAGCTCAATATCACCTCCGGCCCTCCCGGCCTCACCCTCCTGCCGCAGGCGGGGAACGTGCTTCCGGATACCCTTTATCAGGGCGATACCACCATGGTGATGTGGAACTTCCCTACCGATGAAGACTGGTTCGGGGATACGCTTTGCTTCATTCTCTCCGCCCATGACGGGCCGGAGGAACGGCTCTGCTGCGCCGAGATCGACACCTGCATCGCCTTCCCCAGTTGCGACCCCTGCCTTTACAAGGATACGGAGGTGGCCATATCCCCCCTGCCGGGCACCGGCGGAGGAGGGGATTGTTTGGAAGGTGATCCTTTAGAGGAGCCTTGGTTGCAGGAGCTCATCGCCGGCTGTGCGGAGCGGCCCTGCGGCCTGCTGGTGTACTGCTGCCTCTTCCAGGGGCAGCCGGTGGTCAATGTGCAGGATGACGATACGGCCTGCACCGATGCCGGAGGAACGGTGTACGATTACATGGGGAACCAGCTGTTCTTCTACGGCGGTATCGGCGGCATCAACCTGGACTTGTACGATCAGCTGGAAGATTGCACCCTGATCTTTGAATGCGCCCAGCTGGGCGATTGCTGTTACAGCCTGCTGGTGAGCAATAACCACCCTGCGCCGGGGTTCTTTACCAGCATTCATACGAATATTCTGACCCCCGGCATCACCTTCTCGGCATTGAACTTCGGCCTGGGAGCCGGCTGGTCCTTTGATCCGCCGCTCACCGGGCAGAGCGCTTATACCTGGAGCCACAACAGCGGCGGTGTGCCGGTGATGGACAGCTATAACCTGTTCGATTTCTGCGTGGAAGGGGCCACCACTACGGATTCTATCTCTATTGAAGTGCAATGGCTGCACAGCGATTCCATCCTCTGCCGGGACACCGTAAAAGTCTATTGCCCGGAATGCGTGGTGATCACGCAGGAAGATATCCTGTGCGACAGCTCCGGCGTCTACACATACACCTTCAGCGGCCAGAACTGGTCGGATTACGAAGTGAACGCCGTGGGTTTTGTGGAGGTTTCTCCCGGCTTTGAGATCCTGGAGGGAATGGCGCCGCTTCCGTCCCCCGCGCCCCCGGAAGGAGGTGCTTTCGGGCCGCTGCCCATTACGATTGTGGACTCTACCGGAATGGCGGGGGATACGCTTTGTTTCGATATCGTCCTGCGGCAGGTGGTGGGCGACAGCATCAACATACTGTGCTGTTACGCCCGGCATTGCATCGTCCTGCCGCCTTGTAACAATGGAGAGCCTTGCCCGGATATCTTCTGCCAGGCCCCTGCCGATATAACAACGGCCTGCAGCGCCCTGCCCGTCTTCGACCCCAATGATCCGGGCGATCTGCAGGGCCTCTTCGGCACGGCCACTGCCGGTGGTAACTGCCCGGGAGCCACCTGGCAGGAGCTGCCGCCGGTGGTTAACCTTACCGATTGTGACGGGGGAACCATCGTGCGCACCTTCCAGGCCTTCGATGCGGCCGGCAACCCGAGCGCCAACCCCTGCACCCAGACGGTAACCCTTCAGGGAGGGGAAACCAATTACAGCATCCGCTTCCCGGCGGATGCCGATGTCGACTGCGCCGGCCTGGATGGCGTAGAGCCGGAGATCGCGGGCGGCTCCTGCGATCTGATCGGCGTCACCTTTACCGACCAGGTGCTCGGCCCGCCGCCCGGCGCCTGCCTCCAGCTGTCTCGCACCTGGCGGGTGGTCAACTTCTGCGAATACGATGGCGTATCGGCCCCCGTCGTCATTGGCCGCGACGAGGGCAACTGCGACGGCCAGGAGGGAGAGTCCGATATCTGGGTGCTGGTGCGCCCCGGCCTGAGCTACCTCGACCAGGACATTGACGAAAATAATGCCCTGCCCGCCGCCGGTATCCGGGGAACTTCCTGCGACGGCCTGTCCAACCCCGCCGGCTACTGGGTGGACTCCGGCATCAAGCCGGCCATCGCTTCGGTGGGCGCCTGGGAGTACACCCAGCTGACCACCCTGACGGAAGACTGCCTCCCGCCCACCGGCATGGTGTGCAATTCCTCCCTTTCGGCGGAGATCCAGCCCCTCGCCATTCCCGCGGACGTGGACGGCGACGGCGATATCGACGATGCTGCGGTTACCCTTTCCCCAAGTGACTTCATCATTACCCCGGCGGTTGACGACTGTTCCCCGCCGGTGGCGTATTCCATCAACCTGGAAGGCCAGGCGCCGGATCCGGGGCAGAGCAGTATTTCTTTAACCTGCGATAATCTCGGGCCCGTCAACCTGGAGATCCACGCCTGGGACGCCGCCGGCAACCAGGACTTCTGCTCACTGGTAGTGACGGTGGAAGACCCGCAGGGGCTGTGCGGCAACCTGGCGGCGCTGGAGGCCGTGCGCCTGCAGCCCAACCCGGCCACCGATGAACTGCTGGTCCGCTCCCGCCGGCAGGGCGATTGCCGGATGGACATCCTGGGAACCGACGGGCCGGTGCGCCGCAGCCGGGAGGTTCGCTTCCGCGGCCCGGCTGAGCGCCTGAGCCTGGAAGGGCTTCCCCCGGGCCTGTACCTGCTGCGCCTGCGCTATGCCGACGGGCATACGGTGGTGCGGCGCTTTGTGAAGATGTAAAAGGGTGTAGGGGGAATGAGGGAATATCGAGCAGCAATAATTTTTTCACCTAGAAAACTCTATTGACATGAAAAGAAGATTACGATTATTTTTAGTGTTAACCCTGGCGGCGCTGGGCGCCGCTTTGCCACCCGGCCTGCAGGGGCAGGATTGTATTTCGGGGGTGGTGTTTGAGGATGTGAATGGGGACGGGGCCTATCAGGCAGGGACGGATATTCCGTTGGAAGATGTCCCTGTTTCCCTGGTTTCAGGAGGCAACCTTTACATTGCGAATACAGATCCAACCGGGTTTTACGAGGCCTGCGGGCTGGGGCTCGGTGATTATGAAGTTGCGGCTTCCCCGGATTTCACTTACTACCTGATTCCACAGAGCCAAACAGTGACATTAACAGCCGGTATGCCCGGAGCCACCGGGATTGACTTTGCTGTATCCGCTTTAAGTAATTTTGCAACCATAAGAGGCGGCGCCTTTTACGATGAAGACGGCGATGGTATTCAGGGCCTGGAAGAACCCGGCCTTCCGGGTGTTATTTTGACTCTGGATGGCCCAACGGCCCTTTCGCTGGTGACGAACAGCAAGGGGCGCTTTGTTGCCGAAGGGCTGGAGCCAGGCGCTTACCAGCTGAGAGCCCCTGGCAACCTGCCCGAGGGCAGTTTGTCCTCTGCCAACCCGCTGAGTTTTGGCCTGGCGGCAGGCGGCGATCAGGAAGCGCTATTTATTTATGGGCTACCTGGCGGTTCCGGTATAGTATCCGGATTCGTATGTGTTGATTACGATGGAGATGGAACAGTGACACCAACTGATAACGCCGGCCTGCAGGGGCATCGGATACGGTTGCTGGATAGCCAGGGCCAGGAAGTTGGTTCTACCCTTTCCTGTCCGAACGGGCTGTATAGTTTTTCGCCAGTCCCGGCCGGTAACTATCGGGTTGTAGCAGACCCGTTGCCTCCAATATTGATCTCCCAAACGCCTTTGGAATATGACATCGCGTTAGCGGCAGGGGCTTTTGAACGGCGGCCATTCTACGGAGAGCCAAGGCCCCCGATTTTCAATTGTGGGATGGCTGTAGTTACCTGCTTTTCCGGCATTAATAACAATTTTGACCCAATGGCTATGGAAGGGCCTGTTGTTGCCCTTGTAGATATTAGAAATCACAGCCTGGCGCCACAGGGGATGGACTTTGACCCTCCCGGTCCTCCGGTTAACAATAATTGGGCCGCTCCCTTGTACCATTACCCGGAATGGCAATCGAGTGTGAATGGCAACCCGGCTATGGGCCAGGTGTTCGGCCTGGCTATAGATAAAGACTACAATGTATTTGTTGCGGCCACTACCTTATATGGCAACTACACGGCAGGCACGGCAGGCCCGGGAGGCATATACCGGATAAATGCGTCGGATGGTAGTGTCGATGATTTCGTGACGACAACCACAAACGCCGGATTTTTAATCAATGGCAATGCGCTGCCGAATGAAAGCCCTAACGCCAGCAACCCGACACTCGCGCCCGGGCTTGGAAACATCTGTTACGACTGGATACACGACCAGTTTTTTGTTACCAACCATGAAGATGGAAAAATCTACCGCATTGCCAACGGAGCGGCCGGGACGGTTGTCGAAGTTTTTGACCCTTTCGGGGCGGACAATGGAGCGCCCAGCTTTGCTCCTCTGGGAGAACGCCTGTGGGGCATAGGATTTAATGGTTACGAGGGGTCGGACGGGGTTGTTTACTTCAGTGTATGGGCAGAGGATACAGGAAGGCGGAGCAGTACAAACAGCAATGATGTATTCGCTATTCCTCTTGATCCGGGAGGCGTATTTGGAACGTTTTCTTCTGTCCCTGTAGTCGATATGAGCCAGTATCCTTTTTCCAGCAATTATTCTAACCCCATCTCCGATATAGCCTTTTCTTCCGATGGCCAGAGAATGTTGCTTGCGGAAAGAACCATGATGTTTGATGTTGGTAATCCCGATCTGGTTGATATTCCCAATCCCTATGGCGGCCCCCCTATTCGCCGTGTTGGATATTGGGCTCATAATTCCAGGTTAATTGAATTTCAAACAAACGGGACAAACTGGAATCTGGACCCTTCCGGCCTGACAAAGTACAGAGTGGGGCAGTGGTCTTCCCGGAATAATGCTTCGGGAGGCACGGATTTTGGTTTTGAAAGTTTTAACCCCCGCCTCCTGGAGCCCACCTACTGTGATAGTTCTGTCTGGGTAACCGGTGATGCGCTCGATCCTGACCACGGGAATAGCAGTACCAGTGTGAAATTATACGGCATTCAGGGGTTCGACCGAACAGGTGGCAGTAATATTGATGGCCCTCTGATTGACCTGGACGGGGCGTTCGATAGCTATGCAAAATCCATACAGGGCGATATTGAGGTCTTTGATTGCGCCTGTCCCCTGACTGCCGACTGCGCCCAACTCGGCCTCTCCACCCGTGCCGTCCCCCAGGACAGTATCACGGCCGACAGCTGCTGCTATGCGGTAGACTACCTCAACTCCGGCACGGAGAACGTCTACGGGCTGCAGTTCCAGGCCCTGGACGGGGTGCAGATCAACCATCCGCACCTGGTAAATTCGGGGGAGGAATATTCCCTGGCGGCCGGCTTCCAGGTAGGCAACTATAACAACTCCCTCCTGGAGGTCATACCTGTCGGCGGCGGTGTCATGCCGGCCATGTCCAACGGCCTGGTCACCAACCTGTGCCCGAAGAACGTGCTGGCCTTCCCCCAATACGTCCTGGTCAACTACCTGGACGAGAACTATGAGCCTTTTTGTACGGACACCCTGATCCTGACGTGCCCCATCGAAGAAACCTGCCTCTTTATCGTCAGCGACAGCCTCGCCTGCGACTCCCTGGGATACAAGTATACGGCTACGGTAAAGAACCCTTCCGGGGCGGACTTCCCGGTGGGGTATATCAAGCTGAACATAGAGCCCGACATCCCCGGCCTGACGGTCCTGGAAGGAGAAGGCATTGTCCTGGCGGATACCCTTCAGCAGGGAGACACCACCACCCTGATGTGGACGCTCGTCACTTCGGAAGACTTGTTCGGCGACAGCCTCTGTTTCATCCTCTCGGCCCACGACGGGATCGAAGAGCGATTGTGTTGCGCCGAGATCGACACATGCATCGCCTTCCCGCCCTGCGACCCCTGTAAGTTCTTGGACGCTTCGGTGAAGCCCCTGGCGGACGGCCAGGTAGGCGAATGTTGTTTCGAGCTGTTCGTGACCGATACCTTTACCTACGACCCGGCCCTTTTCCAGGCTATTGAGGCCAACATCCTGAATGCGGGCGTCTACTTTACCGGGGTCGATGCCCTCCCGGCGCAGATCGATGGGTGGAGCGTCGCCCCGCCCTTGCCATTGCCGGCCAATACCCAAAGCCTGCTCTGGACGCACAGCAGCGGCATCACGCCCAACGGGGTCGGCTACAACCTCTTCGACTTCTGCATAGAGGGCACGACCACCACCGACTCGGTATACGTTGAGATCAACTGGCTGGATGCCGACGGCATGGTGGCCTGCAGCGATACGGTGGCCGTCTTCTGCCCGGATTGTTTGAATGTGGTGAACGACACCCTGAGCTGCCGGACAACGGATACCCCAACTGGAGTTACCGAAGAGTATGTCTACACTTTCCAGGTGGTGAACTACTCGCCCTTTGCGGTGAACACCATCGGTATTGTCGAAATACCTTCCAATAGCACCAATATTACTCCGGATGTGATCAGCATCCCCACTGTACCGGCCTTCCCGCCGGGGGGGACTTCGGTGCCGGCCTCGATCGTCATCGACGGCAGCGTGGGGTCCGATACGACCCTATGCTTTGACATCGTGCTCCGGCAGGTCATCGCCGATTCGATCGATATTGTGTGCTGCTACGCCACCCATTGTATTTATATTCCACCCTGCGCTGAACTGCCGCCTTTCCGCTGCCCGGACCCGAACCTGGTGAGCCAGGATCCCTGTCCGTTAATCTGGGATCCGGTCTGCGGGTGTGACGACAGGACGTACAGCAACTCCTGTTTTGCCAGCAATGCCGGAGTCACCCTCTGGACACCCGGCCTTTGCGACAGCATGGTAAGCCCCGACCCGCGGGTGGTGCTTGCAGGAAGCGCCGGCGTCAACGGGGAAGTGTTGCTGGGCTGGATGCTCAATGACGACCCCGTACGGTACAGCCACTTCGTATTGCGCAAATGGCCCGCCGGAGGAGGGTCGCCCCTTACCGTGGCCGTCCTGCCGGCAATGCCCGGCCAGCAGCAGTACAGCTTCACGGACCTGAACGCCACCGTCGGAACGCTGGAGTACGACGTGCTGGCCGTAGGCCTCGACGGCCTCCCGGTCTTCAGTAACGTCGTACAGGTTTTGGTGATGAACGCGGCCCAGCAGCGGGCCATGGTTTACACCTATCCCGTGCCGGCCTCCAGTACGGTGTACGTGACCTCCAACCTGCAGGGCGACGCCGCGCTGGAACTGATCAGTGCTGACGGCCGTACGGTGATGCAGCGGCAGGAGTCCTTCCAGGGGCTTCCCGTTCCCGTTGATGTAAGCGGCATAGGCTCGGGCGTCTACCTCGTCCGCCTCCGCTTCCGCAGCGGGGAAATAGGCCAGCAGCGGGTGGTGAAGATGGAATGATGGCGTCGTGAAAGAGCAGCCATCCTGTGATTGAAAATGGAACGCGGATGACGCGGATTGGGCGGATTTTCGCGGATCGGCCGGCAGCAGTCGCCGATCCGTGCAGATCCTTCCGGTTTGCGTCATCCGCGTTCCGTTTTTACATCTTGCCAGTGTGAAAAAAGTGCGAGCGATTGAAAGAAAAACGCCTGGGTATTCGTTGAAGGGGTGTTTACCAAATTAAAAGAAAGGCAATATGAAGTGGCAACTGCAGTTGATGTTCGGGTTGAGTTTTGTGTTCCTGTTCGGCCTATCCACTCCCATCCAGGCGCAGGGCATTTTCAAACGCGATAAGGACAAAGAAAACCCAAAGGCCGAACCGGAGGAAAAAGAAGGCTTATTCTCCATCTTCCAAAAGAAAGAACCCACCGAAAGCGATCAGGAGATGGACGCTGTCAAGGCCCGCCATAAGGAAGCCAAAACGGACGTGCGCGCCTACAAGAAGGAACGCAAGGCCGCCGAGGCCCGCGAAGAAGCCGCCCGCGCCCGCGCCGAGGCCATCAAAGCGGAAAAGGACGCCCTGAAGGCGGAAGAGAAGGCCCGGAAGGCGGAGAAACGGGCGGAAAAGGCACGGGAGAAGGCGGGGGGAGGATAGCTCATCCCTGTTGGCGATCTCAGGCCGCTGTAGCTCGTACGGGCGGCGTCAGGATCATCGCGACACGAGCTGAATGCCATCGATCCCTACGAGGTACCCATCGGAGTATCCTCCTGCGCGCACATCCTTGCCCACCAGTTCGATTTCCAGTTCATTCGTTCCCTTATGTAGTTCCACCCGGCCGAAGGACAGCGGCCCGGTGGGTTCCACGCCTTCGTTGAAGCCATCCATCAGCTCTCCCACTGGCCGGCCGTTGACGTAGAGGCGGACGATGCCGTAGTCTCTCGCCCGCGTAAAGAAACCGGTGAGCTCATAGGCGCCGGCCTCGGGCGCTTCCAGGGGAAGGGACAGGCGGTCGCCGGGGCGGGCTTCCACCCACCACAGCTGGGCGTCGTTGCCCCAGTTCCCGCCGAAGGGCGACATATCCTGCACCCGAAGGGCGCCGCCGGTAACCCGGGCCTGCTCCAGCAGATCTTCTGCTTCCACTGCCGGCAGGCGGGTGCGCCCGACGCGCGCATAGTGCTCCCGCACCAGCGCCTCTATCTCTTCGAGCACCTCCGGGTGCTGAGCAGATACGTCGTACTTTTCACTCGGATCCTGTTCCAGATGGTAGAGGAGGGGAGGGTTGGGGTATTCCGGCGGCCCGTCCGGATAAGCGGTTTGGGTGATGAAATGGGCTTTCCAGTGCCCGTACCGGGCGGCAAAAAGCTGGTCGCCGCGGTAATAGGCGAAGAATTTTCGGGGAGAGGCGGCTTCGCCCCGCAGCAGGGGAAGCAGGTCATATCCGTCGAGCGGGCGGCCCGGGAGGGCAGCGCCGGCCAGAGCGGCGGCGGTGGGAAGCAGGTCCATGGTGGCGGCCAGTTCGTCAGACGTTCTGCCGGCGGGTATGGTTCCCGGCCACCAGGCGATCATGGGTTCGCGCATGCCGCCTTCCCAGGTGGTGCCCTTGCCTTCGCGCAGCAGGCCTGCCGAACCGCCATTAGCTTTCTGCACCAGCCAGGGGCCGTTGTCGCTGGTGAAGACGACGAGGGTGCGCTCTTCCAGCCCTTTTTCCTGCAGGGTTTTCAGTATTTCTCCTACGCTCCAGTCGATCTCTTCCACCACATCGCCATACAGCCCACGCGCGCTGGCGCCGGTAAATTCCGGAGAGGCGAAAAGCGGGATGTGGGGCATAGTATGGGCGAGGTAGAGAAAGAAGGGCTGTTCCGCATGCTCACGGATAAAGCGGATGGCTTCTTCAGTATAGCGCCTGGTAAGTGTCGTCTGCTCGGCGGGGCGCTCGGCGATCGTGGTGTCCCGCATCAGGGGGACGTTCCAGTATCCCGGCTTTCCGTCCCTCGGCGCCACATAGTCCATATCGTTGGAATAGGGGATGCCGAAGTAGCCGTCGAAGCCCTGAGAAGTGGGCAGGAAGGCGGGCAGGTGCCCCAGGTGCCATTTGCCGACGGCCATGGTGGCGTAGTCGCGCTGCTTCAGCACTTCGGCGATCGTCACTTCTTCCTGCGCCAGGCCGGTTTTGGAGTTCGGAAAGAGCACCCGCCCGGGGATCATCCCCTGCACCATACCGGTGCGCACCGGGTAGCGGCCGGTAAGCAGGCCCGCCCGGCTGGGCGTGCAGACCGAGGCCGCCGCGTAGAACTGCGTGAAGCGCATGCCCTCTTCGGCCATCCGGTCCAGGTTGGGCGTGCGGATGGTGGGGTGGCCGTAGCAGGCGAGATCGCCATAGCCGAGGTCATCGGCGAAGATGATGACGAGGTTGGGGGGCGGAGCGGCATCCTGAGCGGCGGCCCTGGAAGTACTGAAGGCCAGGGAGAGAAGGAAAATGAATACAGAAGGGATTTTGGAATAGGCCATTTTCAGAATAGTTGTTTAGAGGGGCGCAGTTGCGATTTGTCCCCGGTACTCGGATGAATAAACTTACTGAATCAAAGGGGATATGCCAGGCTCTATGCGTAAGGCGCCCCCCTTGAGGGGGGAAAAGGGGGGTGATTTGCTCCTATCTGCGGCCCACCATCACCCCCTAAATCCCCCTCAAGGGGGACAGGCATGAGAGAGCTGCCCTGGTGAGCAGGCTTGGCAAGGCCTATTTGGCAAAGGGGGACAAATTACAACTGCGCCCTGTTTAGAGTTTGTTCAAATTTCCTGATTGTAACGTTTTGCATAGCTACCCTGAATACGCGAACCCGGATCACCAAATACGCTGGCCAGCTATGCGTCAGTGTATTTGGGGCCGGAGACGCTCCACCAGTCAACTTGAGTGGACACGGGTTTATCGTCTTCGGCGCCCCAATCCCATCTGGCGTTTTATCGTCTGCCGGCTTCTTCCGCACATTTTACCTTTCCTTACCCGGCGATCAGGATGATCGCGGCACGAGGAGGAACCCATCGATCCCTACCAGGTAACCATTGGAGTACCCCGCCGAGCGGGCATCCTTGCCCAGCAGTTCGATCTCCAATTCATTAATGCCCTTCTTCAGCTCCACCCGGCCGAAGGAAATGGGGCCGGAGGGTTCCACCTTCGGGCTGAAGCCGTCCATCAGGTCGCCTACCGGCCGGCCGTTGAGGAGCAGGCGGATGATGCCGTAGTCCTGCGCCCGGGTGAAGAATCCGATGAGTTCATACGTTCCGGCTTCCGGCGCTTCCAGGGGGATACTCAGGCGGGCGCCGGGTTCGGCTTCCACCCACCACAACTGGGCGCCGCCGCTCCATTCCCCTTTGAAAGTTCCCATCTGCTGTTCGCGCAGGCTGCCTTTGGTGGCGGCGGCCTGCTCCAGGAGGGCTTCCGCCTCGATGGAAGGGGCGGTGATGGCGGAGAAGGGCATCAGCTGCTCCGGCAGGGGCGGGAAAGCCGCATGGGGGTGCGTCTGGTACCAGAAGGCAACGGAGGAGTATTCCACCCCCGGGGTATCGTTCGTGCCGCCGTGCTCGATCTGAAAGCGGAAGCTTTCCCGGAAGGGTATGGGGTCTTCGATATGCCAGCGGTAGGTGTTGATGCGCCCGCGCTCGTCGTCCTTGATGGTCACGCCGTGGTAGGGGGCGCTGTACTCTCCGGTAATGTAATACCAGCCCGAGGAGAAGTAGTCTTCCGTTCCGGTGCCGATGATGCCGGGTGTTTCCTCTCCATCGACGAAGATCTGCTCGTCGCCCTCCAGGTAGGAGTAGCTCCTGCCGCGCTCCGGCTGCATAGATAGGAGGGTGCCCACATAGTGGCCGCGGCCCGTTGTTTCCAGGATGGTTACGGGCTCGCCGGCGCGGGTCCGCTCCTGCCGGTACTGTGCGTGGAAATAAAGGGACTCTTCGGGCAACTGATCGTAGGTGCGGATGTCGATGTTGTAGTAAAAGCTCTCTATCGGTATGCTGCCGGTATTTTCGGCCGTGATGCGGGCGTTGCGCCGGAAGGGCATGGGCCAGTAGGCGTTGTAGCCGCCGCTCGTCATATTGAGCGGCAGGGAGATGTAGTCTTTCCATTCGCCGAAGCCCATCCCGAAAAAGTCGCCCACCGGCACTTCTACCGACGGTTCTTCCTCCCCGTCCCAGTAACAGCGAACGATGAGGTGGCGCAGGATCTCGGCCTCTCCGCGCGGGGCGATAGTAATCCACCACCGGCGCACCACCCCCGCTCCTTCATGATCGGCGAGCACGAGCGTTTCCCCCGGGGCGATGGGGCGGCGGTCATTATTGCCGCCCGTACGGTCGTAACTGGAGTAGTGGGCAAGGCCGCCCTCGCGGGCGAGGTGGAGGTCGCCGAGCGGCCCCAGGGACTGCGCCCGGGCAGGGCCGGAAATAGCCAGGAGAAACAGGGTGAAGAAAGTAGTGGCAAGCAGCGAGAGGAAGGGATAACGAGCAATGTATGTGTTTTTTTCAATAGCCATATCGGAGATGCAGGTTGAGGCCATGCCAATAGCGGCATACTTTCCAATTTAAGAATAATAATACAACTCTTTGGCATTTACAACGGCGCTTTCGTCCATTCCCCATCGATCAGCCGCCATATTTTCAGCGGGTTATCATCTCTAAGGGGGAGCGGCAGAGCGGCCTGCGGAAAATCCTGGTAGCATACCGGCCGGGCGAAGCGTCGGATGGCCGCCGTTCCCACCGAGGTAGTATGGGGCGCTGTGGTTGCCGGAAAGGGGCCGCCGTGCATCATAGCGTGGCAGACCTCTACCCCGGTAGGGAAGCCGTTGAAAATGATGCGGCCGACTTTTCTTTCCAGCACCCTCACCAGGCCGGCGTATTCCTGAAGTTCCTCTTCGGTTCCGTGGATCGTGGCGGTGAGATGGCCCTCCAGCGCCTCGGCAACTTTGACCAGCTCATCTTTGCTTTCGGCCGATACGTTCAGGGTAGAAGGGCCGAACACTTCTTCCGCGAGGGTCTTGTCTCCCAGAAAAGTGCGGGCGCCGGTAGAGAAGACCATGGCGGGCACGCTGTTTTCTCCTTCCGGTTTGTTACCGGAAGCGACGAGGCCTACGCCCTGAAACCGGCTCAGCCGTTCGACCCCGGACAGGTAATTATTCCGGATGCCGGCGGCGAGCATGGCGCCGGGCGCAATGGGGCTTATCTGTTCGCCCAGTATTTGCAGAAAGTCCTGGGTTTCTTCCCTGCCACTTGTGACCACCAGCCCCGGGTTGGTACAAAACTGGCCCACGCCCAGGGTAAGGGAGCCGGCAAGGCCCTGGGCGATCTTTTCCTTTCTTTCCTTCAGGGCGCCCGGTAAGATAAAGACGGGATTGGAGCTGCCCATCTCAGCAAATACCGGAATGGGCGCCGGCCGCCGGTTGGCCGCGTCGAAAATCGCCTTCCCGCCCCGGAAAGAACCGGTAAATCCAATAGCGTTGATGCCGGGATGCCGGACGAGCGCCATCCCCACCTCGTTGGAGGCGCCCTGCACCAGTGAAAATACGCCATCCGGCATGCCGGTTTTTTGGGCGGCGGCCAGGATGGCCCGGCCCACCAGTTCTGAGGTGCCCGGGTGCAGCGGGTGGCCCTTTACCACCACCGGGCAGCCGGCCGCCAGAGCCGAGGCCGTATCCCCTCCGGCTACCGAAAAGGCCAACGGGAAATTGCTTGCCCCGAAGATGCCGACAGGCCCCAACGGAAGGTGCATCTGGCGGATGTCGGGTTTGGGAACCGGTTCCCTGTCGGGTTGGGCCGTATCGATGCGGACATCCGCCCACCAGCCTTCCCGCACTACTTCGGCGAACAGGCGGAGCTGGTTCATGGTGCGCCCTCTTTCTCCGGTAAGGCGGGCCCGGGGCAGGGCGGTTTCCTGCATGCACCGTTCGATCAGTTCATCGCCCAGCGCCAGGATCTCATCCGCTATGGCTTCCAGGAACTGCGCCCGTTCTTCGGCTGGTTTTGACCGGTAGGGCAAAAATGCCGATTCGGCCTGTTCCACGGCCAGTGCCACTTCCTCTTCGGTGGCTTCCCGGAAGGTGGTAGGCAGTTCTTTGGTTGTGAAGGGATTGACGGCCTTAAAAGTAACCGTTCCTTTTCCGGAAGTTGTGTTTCCAATTAAATTCAGTCCGGCCAGTTTCATATCTTTTCATTTTTCATTCTACAATATTGACCAGCGTGCCGATCCGGCTGATGCTGATCCTGATCTCGTCGCCGTGATCCAGCGTAAAGGAATCGGGCGGTACGATGCCCGTGCCGGTCATCAGGAGGCACCCGTATGGAAATGTGGTTTCCCGGTACAGGTATTCCACCAGTTCGGTGAATTTACGCTTTATCTGGCCGATATCGGTTTCCCCTCCAAAAACGAGGGCGCCGTTTCTGGTAATCTCCAGCCGTATGGCGGTTTCCGGTGGCAGGGGGGCGTCCGTTAGGTAAATGCAGGGGCCGATGGCGGCGGCGCCGTCATAGCTCTTGGCCTGGGGAAGGTATAAGGGGTTTTCTCCTTCGATGTCTCTCGAGCTCATATCGTTGCCGATGGTGTAGCCGATTATCTTGCCGCCGGAAGTGATCACCAGCGTCAGCTCCGGTTCGGGGACGTTCCATCCGGAATCCCCGCGTATCCTCACCTTCTGCCCGTGGCCGACGGTCCGGTAAGCCGGGCTTTTGAAGAAAAGCTCCGGCCGGGCCGCATGGTAGACGCGGTCGTAAAAATCGCCGCCTCCGGCCTCTTTGGATTCTTCCATGCGGGCTTCCCGGCTGCGGAAGTAGGTCACGCCGGCAGCCCATATTTCCTGTTTTCCGATCGGGGGCTGCAGTTCCTTTTCCATCCATTTTTGCAGGCCGGCATCCGGCTCGAGGCCGGCAAGCAGGGCTAAGGTGTCGCGGTGGATACTGTCGTTGTTGATGAAGGTGTCCCAGTCCGCTTCGGCCCGGAAAAAGGCGTTGTCTTTTTCGATGATGATGCCTTTTGTTGTGTTGTAGAGCTTCATAATATTTCTAGATAAACAAACTCAGCAGAAACAAGAATATCATAGCTGTAAACCCCAGCACGGCGGTGCCCACGCTTTGCAGCCGGTATCCCTGGTTAACATTCATATTGCTCAGCTGGGTGACGACCCAGAAAAAGCTGTCGTTGGCGTGAGATACCACGGCCGACCCGGCGCCGATGGCGACGACGGCCAGCGCTTTGGAGGTATCCGTGTCCAGGCCCATGGCCGGCAGCAGAGGGGCTACGATGGATGCCGTGGTAATGATGGCCACGGTAGAAGACCCCTGTGCCGATTTGAGGGCCGCCGCCACCAGGAACGGCAGCCAGATGCCCATGCCCGGCCCTATGCCGGCGCTCTCGATGATCGAACCGATATCCGAGCTTTGCAACACCTTGCCAAAGGCGCCGCCCGCCCCGGTGACCAGGATGATGATGGCGGCGCTCTGCAGGGCTTCGCCCACCCAGCCGGTGGTGCTCAGCATGGCCCTGTCCAGCCGTTTGGGCAGGGAAAAGGCGATGAACATGCCCGCGAAAAGGGCCGCCACCGGGTTGCCGATAAAGCTAATGAACGTTTTTAAGCTTCCGGTTCCAAAGGGCTCGGTGGGATATTCGGCAATAGACCGCAGGACGATCAGCAGGATCGGAACGGCAATGGGCAGAAAAGATTTCAGGGGGGAAGGGGCGGCGGCGATCTTCTGCTCTATCGCGGCCTCGTCCATTTCCGGGGCCGGGTCGATGTAGATGCGGGCGCCCATCTTTTTCGCAAAGAAAATGCTGGCCAGCAGGGCAGAGAAGCTGGTGATAATGCCAAGCAGGATCACCGTTCCCAGGTTGGCCCCGACGATGCCGGCGGCGGCGATCGGCCCCGGAGTAGGGGGCACCATCGTATGGGTGGCGATCAGCCCCAGGGAAAGGGCAATGGCGGTGCCGGCCAGCGACAGGCCGGCCTTTTTGGCCAGCGCTTTGTTCAGCGGAGAAAGGATGATGAACCCGCTGTCGGCAAATACAGGAATGGATACGATATAGCCGATGAGCGCCATGGCGGAATGCACCCGCCGCGGGCCGATCAGCGCCAGCATGGCCTTGGCCAGGGCATACGCCCCGCCGGACTTTTCGAGAAAGGCGCCGATGATGATCCCGGCGATGATGATGATCCCGATGCTGCCGATCGTTCCGCCGAACCCTTCGTTTATCGTTTGAATGATCCCCTCCAGGGGCATGCCCGAAAACAGGCCGAACAGAAAGGAGGCCGCCAGCAGGGCAAGAAACGGGTGGAGCTTCAACCGGGCGGTGGCCAGGATGATGAAAACGATGCTGAGCAGGATGAGGAGGATCGTGAACATGGCTCAATTGGTTAAGTGCCTGGATGATTGGGGTATAGCTTATTCGGTTTCGTAAGCGATATTTCAGGAGCTCTTTTCCCGGGTATTTTTGGATGGTTAAATTGTTTGATGGCTGAGCGGAGATTGCGCTCTGCCCTTCAACAATTTTACCCGGCTCGCAGAGACGGGCCAACAATCCAGCCACACCCCCTCAATGCGGCTCCCGCGACACCTCCTGCCCGGAGCCTCCTTTCAGAAACCCCAGGTCGCACCCCCGGTCGGCCTGTTCGACGTGGTTGATGTAGAGGTGGACGTAGCCGCGGGTGGCGGCGGGTGGGGGCGGGCTCCACCGCTTTCTCCGCTCGGCCAGCTCTTCCGCCGGGACGTGGAGGGTAAGTTTTTTGTTCTTTACATCCAGCTCGATCCGGTCGCCGTCCTGCACCAGGGCCAGGGCGCCTCCGACAGCGGATTCGGGTGAAACGTGGAGCACAACGGTGCCATAGGCCGTTCCGCTCATCCTGCCGTCCGAGATGCGCACCATGTCTTTTACGCCTTTTCTGATGAGCTTTTCCGGCAGGCCCATATTGCCGACTTCCGGCATACCCGGGTACCCGACGGGCCCGACGCCCTTCAGAACCATGACGCAAGTTTCGTCAATATCCAGGCCGGGGCTGTCGATCCGCTCGTGATAGTCTTCTATCGATTCGAATACCACCGCCCGCCCGGTATGCTGCAGCAGTTTGCCGTCTGTTGCCGAGGGTTTGATCACCGCTCCGTTCTCGCAGAGGTTGCCTTTGAGGACGACGATGCCGGCCTCTTCTTTCAGGGGGCTGTCGATCGGCCGGATGACGTCCCGGTTGTAGCAGGGGGCGCCCTTACAGTTTTCTCCAATGGTTTTTCCATTGACGGTTATGGCGTCGTTATGGATATGGCCTTTCAGTTCGTTGATGACTACCGGCAGGCCGCCGGCGTAGTAGAAATCCTCCATCAGGTACTGGCCGGCGGGCTGGAGGTTGGCCAGGAGGGGCATGTGGCTGCCGATCCGGCCGAAATCACCGATGTCGAGTTCTACCCCTATTCTGCCGGCAATGGCCGTGAGGTGGATCATGACGTTGGTCGAGCCGCCGATGGCCGAATTCACCATGATGGCGTTCTCGAACGCATTTCGGGTGAGGATCTTCGATAGCGTCAGATCTTCCTTCACCATTTCCACGATCCGGTTGCCGGCCAGGTGGGCCATCGCCTTTTTGCGGGCGTCCACCGCCGGAATGGCGGATGCGCCCGGGAGGGTGAGCCCCAGGGCCTCCACCGTACTCGCCATGGAAGAGGCCGTGCCCATGGTCATGCAGTGGCCGGCGCTGCGGCTCATGCACGACTCTGCCTCCAGCAGTTCCTCCCGGGTGACGGCGCCCTCCTTCATCGCGTCGGCGAGCTGCCAGACGAGCGTGCCGGAGCCTACGTCCCGCCCCCTCCATTTGCCGTTGAGCATGGGGCCGCCCGGCACGATGATGGTGGGAAGGTTTACGCTGCAGGCGCCCATCAGGGTGGAGGGGGTTGTCTTGTCACATCCGGTAAGCAGGACGATGCCGTCGAGGGGGTTGGCCCGGATGCTTTCCTCCGCATCCATGCTGACGAGGTTGCGGAACAGCATGGTGGTGGGCTTCATGATGGTCTCGCCGAGGGACATGACCGGGAATTCCAGGGGGAAGCCGCCGGCCTCGTAGACGCCGCGTTTGACGATCTCGGCAAAATCGCGGAGGTGAGCGTTGCAGGGGGTGAGGTCCGACCAGGTATTGCAGATGCCGATGACGGGCCGCCCCCGGAACATGTGGTCCGGGTGCCCCTGGTTGCGCAGCCAGCTGCGGTGCACGAAGCCCATCTTGTCATCCCGGCCAAACCATTCTTCGCTGCGGAGTTTCGTTTTGTCTTTTTTCATGGAACGAGGGCAATTGGAATTATATGAATTGAAAGTAACACTATTTGTTATATTGTGCAATCCTACGTAATAAGCAATTGAAAATGCTCAACATCCCTCTCGCTCTCCCCTGCGGCGCCACCCTGCCCAACCGCCTGGCCAAATCGGCCCTTACCGAGCGCCTCAGCCGGGCGGATTATTTGCCCAACGAACTGCACCGCCGCCTCTACCAGAGCTGGGCCGGCCAAGGCCCCGGCCTGCTGCTGACTGGCAATATAATGGTCGACAAGCGCTACCTCGAATCGGCGGGCAATGTCGCGGTGGAGGATGAGAGCGCACTGTCCGCCCTTCGGGAGTGGACTTCGGCCGGCAAAAAGAAAGGGCAGCACCTTTGGGCGCAGATCAGCCACCCGGGGCGGCAGTGTTCCATCCTCGTCACCCTGAGGCCCCTGGCGCCTTCGGCGGTGAAGCTGAAAAAGATGGGCCTGTTCGCCAAACCGCGGGCCATGACGGAGGCGGAGATCGAGGACGTGATCCGGCGGTTCGTGCGGACTGCCGAGCTGTGCAAGGAGGGCGGCTTCACCGGCGTGCAGTTCCATGCCGCTCATGGTTATCTGCTCAGCCAGTTCCTCTCCCCGCGAATTCCCCCAAACTTATCACAGCGGCGCGCGGA